>NZ_JBHTCF010000033.1:0-67462 GCF_042665355.1 Streptomyces monticola
GCGGCCACGCCCGGCCCCCCGGCCGTGGCCGCCGCGTCCGCCGCCGTGTCCGCTCCCCTGCGGCCGAGCGCCGCCGACACGGCGGCGGCCCGTGAGGCCGCCCGGCAGAGCACCGGCCGCCGCGGCGGCAAGCCCGCCGAGCAGGTGGTGCAGGTGCAGATCGGGCGCCTCGAAGTGACCGCCGCCGGCGCCGCCCCGACGACCGGCCGGCGCCCCGACGCCCCCGGGCGGCGCGGGGCGACCGTGAACCTGGCCGACTATCTGGCACGGGGGCGGGAGTGAGCGACGCACCCGGTACGGCACCGGACATCCAAGGACGCAGCACCGCACAGGTTTCAGCAGCTATCGCACAGGTTTCAGCAGCTACGGCGCGAGCCGCAGGGCGTGAGGAAACGACCGTATGAGCAACGCACTCGCCATCGCCCACGTCACCCAGGCCCTCGCCCTGCTCATCGAGGCCAACCTGCAGCCCGAGATCGACATGGCCGTGAAGGTCGAGCCGCGCAAGCCGCCGGCCGACCCGCCCGCCGAGCCGACCATCACCGTGTTCCTCTACCAGGTCACGCCCAACACCTCGCAGCGCAACAACGACCTGGCCACGCGCGCATCGGACGGCACCCTGCTCAAGCGTCCCGCGGCCGCGCTCGACCTGCACTTCGTGATCAGTGCGTACGGCGAGGAGACCGAGCTCGTCGGTCAGCGTCTGATCGGCTCCGTGGTGCGCACGCTGCACGAGATACCGATCCTGCCGCAGGACATCATCGAACTGGCCGGTGAGAAGCCGCACTTGGCGGGCAGCAATCTGGCCGACGCGGTCCAGCGGGTGCGGTTCTCGCCCACCGTGATGGACATCGACGAGACCTCGAAGCTGTGGGGCATGCTGCACCAGACGCCCTACAGCCTGTCCGTCGTGTACCAGGCGGCCCTGGTCTTCATCGAGGGCCGCGAGGTGCCGGTGCCGGCCAAGCCGGTGGAGCGGCGCAGCGTCCGGGTCATTCCGTTCGGGGCGCCCGGAGCGCCGGAGCGGCCCGGCGTCCCGACGCAGGCGGGCGGCGGCAAGGAGCTGATGAAGGCGCCGGAGACGGCACCGGAAGTGGCAACTCCCGCCCCCGCTCCGGCGGTTGAGGCCGCCGGGAGCGGCGAGGCCGCCGAGGGCGGCGAGGGCGGCGAGAAGGCTCCCGCGAAGGCGGCGGCCGCCTCGAAGAGCCCCGCCAAGGCGCCCTCGGCGCGGGCCCGCAAGCAGTCCGCTTCCGGCCGCTCCGCCCGCACTTCACGCGCCGCCGCCAAGCGCGCCGACACCTCGGCGGACTCCCCCGCGGATGCCGCAACGGCTCCCTCAGCCGCCGACGAGGCCGACGGCCCGCCCGCCAAGGGCGAAGGCTCGGAGAGCTGAGGCGGCGTGCGGACTTCGCGGGCAGGTGAGGGAAGGGCGGGCGAGACGATGACCGGCGAGCAGTCGGACGTACGGGGCGACGGCGCCCTGGCGTTGACCGCCGAGATCCAGCGGGTGCTGGCACGGATCGACGCGCACGCGGCACGTGCGGGGCAGGCAACCGGCACGGGTGGGGTTGGCGCGGACGGAAGTGCCGCCGACCCGGACGGCCTGGACACGGACGGCACGGCGGCGGACCGCAGCGACACGGGCCGCGCTGCAGCGAGCCGCACCGCTGACGCGGACCGCGCCGACGCGGATCGTTCGCGCGCCTCCACGGCGGACACCGCTGCCGCCCCCACCCCGGCGGCAGCCCCCGCCTCCTCCGCCCTGCCCGACTCCCTCCCCTCCGCAGCCGCGCCGCTCACCGCCCTCACCACCTGCTTCGGCCTGAGCTCCTTCGAGCGGGACCTCGTACTCCTCACCGCCGCCTACGAGTTGGACCCCACCACCGCGGCCCGGTGCGCGGCCGCAAGCGGGAATCCCGAGCGGGCGTACCCCACGTTCTCGCTCGCCCTTGCCGCGCTCGCCGAACCGCACTGGAGCGCCCTCACCCCCGTCGCGCCGCTGCGCCGCTGGCGGCTGCTCGAACTCGACGACGAGTCCCGCCTGACCATGTCCCGGCTGCGGCTCGACGAGCGCATCCTGCACTTCCTGCTCGGCTCGCCCTATCTGGACGCGCGTCTGCACGGGCAGCTGCGCCGCACCCCGGTGCCGCAGCAGCTGCCGCCGTCGTACGACCTGGCCGCCACCCGGCTCGCCACCGGCTGGACGACGGGGGCGCGCCCGGACGCGCCGCTCCTGGTCGAGCTGGTCGGCGGCGATCTGCGCAGCCGGGCCGACATCGCCGCGGCGGCGGCCGCCCGCTCAGGTCTCGGCCTGTACGCGATGAGCGCCGAGGACATCCCCACCGACCCCGCCAAACGCGACCGGCTCGCCCGCCTCTGGCAGCGCGAGGCGATCCTGCTGCCGGCCGCGCTCCTGGTCGAGGCCGGCGCCCTCGACCGTGACCAGCACGCCACGACTGAGGCGTTCCTGGCGGGCGCGGCGGTACCGGTGGTCGTCTCCAGCGAGGACCCGCGCCAGACGGAACGGGCCCGCGGCGAGCGGGTGAGCGTCCCGCACCTGGACGATGAGGAACAACTCGGCCTGTGGGCAGGCGCGTTCGACGACTTCGTGGACGCGGGCAGCATCGACGAACACGAACTGCGCACTCTGGTGGCCCAGTTCCAGCTGCCGCCGCATGTCGTACGTTCCGCCGCGGCCGCCGTACGCCGTGACGCACCCGGCGAGGACGACTTCGAGCCCGCCCAGCTCGCCTGGCGGGCCGCCCTGGGCGAGGCCCGCCTCGGCATGGACGAACTGGGCCGGCGGATCGAGCCGGAGGCGGGCTGGGGCGATCTCGTCCTGCACGATCGGCAGACGAGTGTCCTGCGCGAGATCGTCGCGCATGTGCGCCAGCGCGCCACGGTGCACCAGGAGTGGGGGTTCGCAGCGACGCTGCGCCGCGGCCTCGGCGTGACGGCGCTGTTCGCGGGCGGCTCCGGCACGGGCAAGACCCTCGCCGCCGAGGTGATGGCCAAGGAGCTGGGCCTCGACCTGTTCATCATCGATCTCTCCCAGGTGGTCAGCAAGTACATCGGCGAGACCGAGAAGAACCTGCGCAAGGTCTTCGACGCGGCCGAACGCGGCGGCGCCCTGCTCCTGTTCGACGAGGCCGACGCCCTCTTCGGCAAGCGCAGCGAGGTCAAGGACAGCCACGACCGGTACGCCAACCTCGAAGTCAGCTATCTGCTGATGCGCATGGAGGCCTACCGGGGCCTGGCCATCCTCACCACCAACATGAAGAAGGCCCTGGACACGGCCTTCATGCGGCGGATCCGCTTCGTCGTCGACTTCCCCTTCCCGGCCGAGCACGAGCGGGCCGAGATCTGGCGCCGGGTGCTGCCGCCGCAGACGCCGACGAAGGGCATCGACCCCGAGCTGCTCGCCCAGCTCACCGTCGCGGGCGGCTCGATCCGCAATATCGCCCTCTCGGGCGCGTTCCTCGCCGCCGAGGAGGGCGACCGGCTGCAGATGCGGCACATGCTCGCGGCGGCCCGCACCGAATACCTCAAGCTGGAGCGCTCCTTGACGCCGACGGAGGTCCGCGGATGGGTGTGAACGGGCAGCCGCCCCTCGACCGTGACCGGTCGGCCGACGTCGACCGTGACCGGTGGGCCGAGCGGCCGCGCGAGACACGTGCCGAACGGCCGCGTGAGATCCGTATCGAGATCGGCGAGCTCGTCCTCGACGGTTTCGGCGTGGACCCGCAGCACGTGACGGCCGCTTTCGAGCGGGAGCTCGACCGGCTCGTACGGGAGCGAGGAGTGCCCCTGGCGGCGGGCGGCGCCCTGAGAGTGGACGCCCTTTCGGGCCTGCCGCCGCTGCCCGCCGGGCTCTCCGCGCGGCGCCTGGGCCAGGAGCTGGCCCGCACGGTGCACGCGGGCCTCACGGGCCGGGGGCAGGTGACGCGATGACCACCTCCGCATCCCAGGACACGCAGGCCGCCGAGCAGGCGGCCCAGCGCCGTCGTAAGCGCAAGGAGCGCGCCGACAAGAACCGCGCCCCCGAGCCGAAGAACATCGTCAGCGGCGCGGGACAGCCCCTGGACGCGGGCGCACGACGGGAGTTGGAGGAGCAGCTCGGCCACGACTTCAGCCAGGTCCGGCTGCACACCGGGCGCGACGCGGACACGCTCACCGACATGCTCGGCGCGGACGCCGTGGCGGTCGGCCGCGACATCTTCTTCCGCGAGGGCGCCTACCAGCCGGGCACGGCCGAGGGTCAGCGCCTGCTCGCCCATGAGCTCCTGCACACGGTGCAGAACCCGCACGGCCTCGGCACCCTGCGCGCCGGCCGCGACCTGGGCGCGGTGAGCCTGCCGCAGCAGGCGATCGAGCAGGAGGCGGAGTCGGCCGCACAGGATCTCGTACGTCCGTCGGCCGACGTCGCCTACGCGGTCGACGCCGGGAGTGCCGAGGTCGAGGAAGGCCAGGGGACTCCCGGGTGGCTGCGGTACGCGACCGTCGACGCGGACCGCAACCGAGCGGAGCAGATCGACCCGGCGACCCTCATCGACCGCCTCGCGAACTCCGTCGTACGCTCGCTGCGCGGTGACCCCGAGGACCTGTCCAAGCGCACCCGCGGCCAACTGGCGCGGCTGCCCGACGAGTTGCTCGACGACGTCCTCGTACGCCTGGAGAACCGGCTGCTCGGCCCGGAGCACGACCGGGTACTCGACCTGGTCGAGGACATCGAGACGGCGGGCGGCCTCGGGGCCGACACCGCGGACTGGGCGACGCAGGACGCCCCTGCGGTGGAGCCCGACACGGCCGACGAGCTGCGCATCGAGCGGGAGGGCGAGCGGCGTTCGGCCGCGGACGAGCGGGCCGCGGCGGAGAAGCCCGCCCTCGCGCCGGGCCCGGAGAAGGACCGGGCCGAGGCGAAGGGCGCGCCGGGCAGCACCCCGCGCAACGGCGGTACGCAGGAGAGCGGGACCACTCCGCACGGCGGGGGCGCGCCGGGCGGCGAGCAGACGCAGAAGGGCGAGAAGGGCGGCGGTGCGCCGTCCGGTGAGAAGGAGCAGCCGGGGTCGGGGTCCGCGGGCGGCGGCTCCAAGGACCCGCAAGGCGGCGGCGAGCAGAAGTCCGGGGGCGCCCAGGAGGGCGAGAAGACCGCCGAGGACAAGAAGGCGGGGGACGAGAAGAAAGCCGGGGACGAGAAGAAGGCCGGCGAAGAGAAGCAGACCGGGGACGAGAAGAAGAGCGCGGAGGACAAGAAGGGCGCGGGCAAGGAGGAGGGCGGGCAGCAGGGCGCGGCGGCCGCGAGCAAGGAGGAGTCCGAGGCCAAGAACCGTCCCGGCGCGGTCGAGCAGATCGCCGCGGCACAGCAGCCGAAGCACGAGGACAAGGGCGGCAAGGGCCAGGCCGACAAGGCCGATGGTTCACCGGCGCTCGGCAGGGACACCCAGCTGCCCGGACGCACCAGCAGGCTCGACGGCGCCCGCAACCAGGATCTCGAAGGCTCCGAAGAGGCGGCGGACGAGGACCCGTTCGGCGCCGGCAGCGAGTCCGAGGTCGACGCCGGTGGCGCCGAGAAGAGCGCCTGGGACACCAAGCTGCAGGCCGATGATTTCCTGCCCGAGCAGGACATCGACGTATCCGGCGTACCGACCGCGGAGAACCTCGACCCGGCGACGGCCACCGCCCAGACGGCGCCCTCCTTCCCCGCTCCCCCGCCGACCAGGGCCGACAAGGTGCAGGCCGAGCGGGACGCGGAGGACGCCGAGGACGAGGCGGCGGAGGCCGAGCCGGAAGAGGCGGAGGCCGAGGCGCCGCTGGAGTCCGAGCCTTCGGTGGAGACCGAGGGCGGCCCCGACGACGCCTTCGCGGGTGACCCGGACGCGGAACGTCCCGACGAGACCCGGACCGGTCCCGGCGCCCCTTCCAAGGACCCGAAGAGCGGGGACGACCCGAAGGCCGGTCCCGCCGCCGCGCAGAAGACGGCGCAGGAGTCACCGGGCAAGACGGAGGGCGGCGGCGAGGCGAAGGAGCCCGCCGCCAAGGAGGAGAAGGGCGCCAAGGGCGAGAAGGACGCCAAGGGCGCCGGTGACAAGGCAGGTGGCGCCCAGGAGAAGGGCTCGCAGCAGGCGGCGGGCGGCAAGGCGGCCGCACCCGAGACGGCGGGCAAGGGCGAGGAACCGAAGAAGGACGAGCAGAAGAACGACGGCCAGAAGAAGACGGAGCCGGCGACCGGCGCGGGCAAGGACGGTGCGGGCCAGGGCACCGGTGACGCGGCGGACAAGGGCGGCGCCAAGGACCAGGACAGCAAGTCGCCTTCGCCCGCACGGGATTCGCATGTCACGGGCGGCTCGAACGCGGACACTCCGGGCGGCGCGAGCAGCGGGGCGTCGGCGGCGGCGCAGGGTGCCGAGGCGGATGGCGGGAAGGGGCCGGAGGCGAAGGCGTCGCCGAAGGACTCACCGAACTCGGCCAAGGACGCCAAGGACTCACCGAAGGAACCGGCACCCGGGCCCAAGTCGGCGGCGAAGGAGAACCAGCAGCAGGCGAAGGCGGGCAAGGAAGAGCCCGGGGCGAAGGAGGAGCCGGGCGCCAAGTCCGCCGGGCCGAAGGCCGCGCCCGCGCCGAAGGCGCCTCCTGGCGGCGGTGGCGGCGGCGGAAAGGGCGCCGCATCGGGCGGCAAGGGCAAGAAGAAGGACTCCGGCCCGGCGCCGAACCTCTCCCAGGTCTCCCCCGAGGCCGGTCTGTCCTCGGCCTCAAGGCTCAAGCCCCACAAGGCACTTGAGGCCATGGGCGGCGTGGGCGGCTCGGTCGACCGCACCGTCGGTGACGAGCACAAGCAGCTCTCCTCCGCGCCCCCGAACATGCAGCGCCCCGCGGGTGCGCCCCAGACCCTGGAGGGCAAGCCGAAGACGGGCGCCCCGGCCCAGTACTCCCAGGATCCGGCGAAGAAGTCCGATGCGCCCAAGGACGAGAAGGCCGAGGTCAAGGGCGAGAAGAAGCCCGAGGGCCAGATCGAGGCGGAGAAGGCGGAGGAGCCGAGCGGCTGGGACACCTTCAAGATGGCCCTCGGCTTCGGTGTCGGCTGGGTCGCGGAGAAGCTCGGCTTCAAGGTGAACAAGGAGGAGCTGGCCGCCAAGTTCGCGGGGCTCCCGACGAAGGACGAGGCGCTCAAGAAGGCCCAGGCGGGCAACGCGCCGGGCGTGAACATGGAGGGCGCCGCCGACGAGAAGTCCGGTGAGCAGGGCCAGGCGGTCGACACCAAGGGCCAGGAGACCGTCACGACGGGCCGTGACGACGCCGGGCGCCCGATGGGCGAGAACCAGGTCTACCCCAACGCCCCCAAGGAGGAGCTGAAGGGCAAGGTGCCCGGCCGCGAGGGCGGCAAGGGCGGGGTGCGCACGGGCAAGGCGTCGACGGGCGCGGTCCCCGCGGAGGCGGCGTCGACCGTGGCCGAGCACGACCGGAAGCCGCAGTTCCAGTCGGCCTTCGGCAAGGGCCAGAAGCAGATGTCCGAGGGTCGAAAAACCAAGGACCAGGGATTCCGCGAGTCACAGCAGAAGCACAAGCAGCAAGTCGCAGGCGAGGTCGCCAAGAACACGGCGGAGCAGGCGGGCGAACGCACGAAGGCGCAGAGCGAGGTCACGTCACAGCGCGCCGAATGGCGTACGTCCCAGGACGAGGAGCTCAAGAAGCTCGGCACGAAGAAGTCGGAGAAGCGCGACAAGGTCCGCAAGGACGTCAAGGACCGGGAAAAGAAGACCGACGACGACACGAAGAAGGAGAAGGAGGACAGCGACAAGAAAATAAAAGAAAAGGGCGACAAGGCGGAGTCGGACGCCAAGAACAAGACCGAGACCGCGGCGAACGACTCGGGCAACTGGCTCACGAAGGCCTTCGACTGGCTCAAGGAGAAGGTCCTTGAGATCAAGAACGCGATCGTCCGGATCATCAGGGACGCGCGGGACGCGGTCGTCAACTTCATCAAGAACTTCAAGGAGAACGTCGAGCGCTGGATCAACGAGGCCCGTAAGTGGGTCGTCGACACGATCACGAAGCTGATCAATGACCTGATCGAGTTCGCAAAGAACATGGTCAAGGCCATCATCGAACTGGCCAACCGCATCAGGAAGTTCATCACGGACCTGATAGCGGCGGCGATAGCCCTGGTCACCAAGCTCGCTGCGTACTTGAAGAAGGTCATCACCGACCTCCTCAACCGCATCGCCAAACTCCTCAGCGACATCCTGAACGTCCTCAGGAAAATGCTCCTGGACGTCATCAAGGCGGTCGTGGACGCGATCAAGACGGTCCTTGAGTACGCCTCCAAACTCCTGGGCGCCCTGGGCGAGTTCATGATGATCGCGATCGACTTCATGGACGATCCGGGCGGCTGGCTGAGCGGCGCGAAGAACTCGGCGGTGGACGGCGCGAAGAACCACTTGTTCCGTGAGGTGAAGGCGGCGGTCAAGGCGTGGTTCCAGGCGAAGATCGAGGAGATCATCGGCGTCCCGAAGGCGATCATCCAGAAGCTCATCAAGGGTGGCTTCACCCTTGAGAAGATCATCAAGGAGACATGGGACGCGGTCGTGCCCATGCTCCCCTTCATCATCGGCGAGATCGTCATCGTCAAGGTCATCTCGAAGCTGATCCCCGGCGCGGGCTGGGTGATGGCGGTGATCGACGCGATCCGTACGGCGATCGGCGCGCTCAGCGAGATCCTGCGCGCGATCGGCGCGGTCATCGACTGGCTGAAGGCGGTACGCCAGGGCGGCGCGGGCATCCTGTTCGCGAAGGCGGTGGCGGCCGGCATCGTCGCCCTCCTCGAACTCGCCTACGAGTTCCTGCTGAGCGGCATCGGCAAGTACGTCGCCAAGGTCGGCCGCCGCTTGAAGGGCGTCGCGGCGAAGCTCGGCAAGGGTGACAAGGGCGGCAAGGGCGACAAGAAGAAGGACGGCGCGGGCGACGACAAGGGCGGCAAGAAGGAGCAGCCGAAGGGCGACAAGGAGCCCCCCGGCACCAAGCAGCCCACCCCCCGCCCCACTTCGACCCTCCCGAAGCCCGGCAAGGGCACGGGCCCCGGCTCGAAGCCGAACGACCGCCCGGACCCGAAGGCGGACCCGAAGAAGCCCCCGACGAAGGCCCCGGACAAGGACACAACTCCGGGCCCGGGCAAGCCCAAGCCCCCGGACAGGGACGCGGCTCCGGGCAGGCCCAAGGACGACAAGGGGACGCCGGGCAAGCCCAAGGACACGGACAAGCCGGGGGCGTCGAAGGACAGGGACGGCACCAGGCCGGACACCACCCGCCCGACCCCTTCCCCGAAGCCCAAGCCGAAGCCCGAACCTCAGCCGAAGCCGAAGCCCGACCAGGACGCGAAGCCGACGCCGAAGGACAAGCTGCCGGAGAAGCCGAAGGACGGCAAGGACGGCCCGGACAGCACCAAGCCGAAGGACGACAAGGACGCTCCTGGCAAACCGACAGACAAGGACGGCGACAAAGACGCACCGGGCAAGCCCAAGGACCAGAACCCGACGAAGCCCAAGGACCCCAACAAGCCGAAGGACGACAAGGACGGCCCCGGCAAGGACAAGCCGGCCAAGCCGAAGGACAAGGACGGCAAGTACGGCGACGGAAAGAAGCCGAGGGACGACAAGGACGGTCCCGGCAAGAAGCCCAAGCCGGACCGGGACGGCCCGCGCAAGACCCGTCCCAAGGACGGAAAGAACGGTCCCGGCAAGCGCGGCCCTCGCCCCGACAGGCGCGGCCCCGGCAGGCCGGGCAGGCCCAAGTCCAAGCCGGACAAGGACAGGACGAAGCAGGACGAGAACTCGAGAGAGTCCAAGGACGACCGGCTGAAGAAGATCGTGGCGCGCATCCGGCCCAAGCTGTACGAGCGGATGCGCAACGGAATTCCCCAGTCGCCGTTCCTCGGCCTCCTGAAGTCGATGAAGCTCTACTACCGCCTGACCGGTCTGGGCCCTGTCGGAGGGGACCCGTTCACCGTTGTGGCCTCCCTCAACCCGTCACGGCCCGTCCTCGGCGGAGACTATTCGGAGCCCAGGTCCCAGCCGTCGGCCTATCCCAACCCGCCTGGGGCGCCCCGAGCGATCGACGACATGCCGAAGCCGAAGCTCCCCGATTTCCACGGTGGCAGGGCCAGTGCGATCAGCGCGGAGTTCCTGAGCGCGCGGCGCGCCACGAAGGGCAGCAAGCCCCACACCAAGCCGCCCGGCTGGGACTACATCACGGATCCCACCCGCAAGCTTCAGCAGGGCGGAGCCTGGGTCAGGGCTCACCTCCTCCCGGAGCGCCTCGGCGGCAAGGGAACCGAGAACAATCTCGTGCCGGCCCGCCGCGGAGTGAACAAGGACCTCGAACTCGGTATCGAGGAGCCTGCTTGGAAAGCCTTCGGGAACAAGTTCCAGGCCCCCATCTGGTACGAGTCCAGAGTCAAGTTCGAAAACTCGGGGCCCGTCGCGGACATCCCGACATACATACGCTCCACATTCGGCCGGTACACCAAGATCAAGGGAACGGGCACAAAGCGAAGCGACTGGCAACGCAAGGGTGCCACCAAGTCCCTTGGCCTGGATCTCGAACCACCACAGCGGGACGAGAAGGGCAAGCTCCATATCAACACTTACGGAGCCACCCAGATCCGGAAATGGCTAAAGGTCCCTCAGTCGGTGGGTGATCACATCGTGGATGAGCGGTCCAAGCAATCCGGTCGCCAATTCACCGGAGTGGCGGACTTCATTACGACCATGCGCACACGGCGGGACACCCCGGGGGGTGGGACGCTATCCCAACTGGAGGACGCGATTACCCAGCTCAAATATCTCCAGCGCAACGGCAAGGTCGGCTGGGCCCCGCTGCACAAGGAAAAGTGAGGACGGAATGTTCCCGTATGACCGTCGGTTGTCCCAGACCATCAGCGAAGTGCGCGAATCACCGTTCTTCGACGTCATGTACGAGGAAGTGGGTCCCGGCGGCCCGGACAAGGACCCGACGGCGATCTTCGAGCTGATGGCGGAGGACGGCTTTCCGCTGACCGAAAGACTCAAGGAGGCCTACTTCCCGTACCGGTACAAGGCACTTCACTGGCGTGCCGCGGATTCCGAGGTGCCGCTCTTCGGGGAGTTCAACGTAATGAACATCGACTCCAGCAGCGAAGAGCGGCTGCCGGTACAGGACTTCGCCTGGGAAAAGAGCGACGAGAAGCTTCTCTCGGAACTCTCCATCCTCGATGACATCTCACGAGGCGGTGGCGGCCAACTGGCCACCATGAGATTCCTGCCAGGCGTAGCGAGTCCGGAGATCTGGTTTCTCGACAGGTTCAACACCATCGTCAAACTCGATCTCGACTACCGCGCCTACCTCGACAACCTCATCATCACGAAGGGCGTGACCGGGTGGCAGTACCTCTTCGCCGATGTGCCCCTGTCCGCCCAGGAGTACGGCTCCACCCTGGAGAGCCTCAGGACCATGCTTGAGGTCCTCCCCGAGCACTTCCCCGATCACGACTACACGTCTCTGGCAGCCCGCCTGGAGGCCCGTCTATGACCCGCTACGCCAACATCCCCAAGCCCATCCGCGCCGGAATAGTCCTCGTCGACCCCGAGCGCGGGACGCCGCAGCGGATCATTGTGCTGCAGTTCAATCCCGACACCCTGGAACGCAGTCTCTCGCCGCAGTCCGCAGGAGGCAGTGGGGACTCCGGTGGGGGCGGGAGTGGGAGCGGGGATCGGAATGAGGCTCTGCGGCTCAAGGGGCCCGCTCAGGAGACCTGGAAGTTCACTGCCGAGATCGATGCCACCGATCAGTTCGAGATACCGGCGCCGGACGGGATCCATCCGCAGCTGGCCGTGCTCGAGATGCTCGTGCAGCCGACCTCCGCGCAACTGCGGGAGGCGAGCCGGCAGTCGAAGAAGGGGACCATCGAGATCAGTCCGATCGAGATGCCGCTGACCCTGTTCACCTGGGGCAGCAAGCGCGTCATGCCGGTCAGGCTGACCGAACTGTCCATCAATGAGTCGGCGTTCGATGTGAATCTGAATCCCATCCGGGCCTCGCTGAGCATCGGGCTCAAGGTGCTGACCGTGAGCGATCTGCCGCTGGGGCACCGCGGTGCCGAGCTGTATTACGCGCATCTCGCGCAGAAGGAACGCCTCGCCGGTGCCGCCCGCACCGCGGGGCTCGGGTCGTTGGGGCTCAGCCCCGGTGACATCGGGGTGGGAAGGGGCTGAGGGGGACAACCATGGCTGACATCGAGCCGTACGAGAGCGCGCTTGACGCGATACCGGGGGCCCATCCGTACCCCCGGACGAGCCGGTATCACGATGCCGAGATCGGGGTGCACCGGCAGCCGGACGGCAGTGAAGTGCGCTACGCCAAGCGCCGGTTGCTGCCCCCGCTGGACGAGCACGAGACGGCCGGCCCGGCCGGGGCGGAGGACACTCAGCGCCACACCGTCCGCACCGGCGAGCGCCCCGACCTGCTCGCGCAGCGTTACTTCGGCGACCCCGGCCAGTGGTGGCAGATCGCCGACGCCAACCCCGTGCTCGACCCCCGGGAACTCACCGACGAGCCGGGGCGCGAGATAGAGATTCCGCTCGCCGGGCACTTCCCGCAGGGCGACCGGGGAGTGCGGCGTGGCTGAACTGCCCGTGGGCCGTGGCCCCGTTCACATCACCCTGCACATGGGGCCGCAGCTCGCCAAGCCCGTTCCCGCGGAGGTCGCCGAGGCGCTGCTTTCCGCTCAGATCACGGCCACCGCGGGCGAACGCAGCGGGTTCCAGCTCGCCTTCGACCTCACCAAGAACGGGCTGATCAACAAGCGGCTGCTGCACGAGGGGTTCTTCGACCCGAAGACCCGGCTGATCGTCACCGTCACCGTCCGCGGCACCCCCGAAGTGCTCTTCGACGGCCTGGTCGTACGGCAGGAAGTCGGGGCCAGCAACCAGCCGGGGCACTCCACGCTCACCGTCACCGGCGAGGATCTGAGCCTCGCCATGGATCTGCAGGAGCGCACCGACAAGTACCCGAACCTGCCGCCCTCGCAGCGCGTTCTCGCCCTGCTTCGGCGCTACTCCGGGTACGGCATCCGGCCCGACGTCTACGCCGAGCCGGTCACCCAGCCGCCGCGCGAGAACCTGCGGGTGCATTACCAGACGGGAACTGACCTTCAGTACATCAATGAGCTGGCGCGGGCCAACGGGTATGTCTTCTACCTGGAGCCGGGGCCCAACCCCGGGCAGTCGTCGGCGCGTTGGGGGCCCGAGGTGCGGCTTGGCATCCGCCAGCACGCGCTCAACGTCAACCTGGACGCCAACTCGACCGTGGACCAGCTGACCTTCGCCTACGACGGGACCGCGCGCGAAGAGCCGCAGGCGCGCTGGCAGGATCCGGGCACCCGGCAGTCCACGCCGCTCCCCCAGCCGTCGATCAGCCCGCTGCGGCCGCCGCTCGGCAAGCGGCCCACCCCGGCCCTGAAGCAGCGCAGGCTGCCCGGCACCGCCAAGTACCAGCCGGAGCAGGCCGAGGCCGAACTCCTCGCGCGCGCCGCCGTGTCCGCGGATGTCATCTCCGGCTCCGGCTCGCTCGACGTCAACCGGCACGGCTACCTCTTGCAGCCCCGCCAGCTCGTGGGCGTACGCGGCTCGGGGCGTGCCTACGACGGCGACTACTTCGTCAAGTCCGTCACGCACGTCCTGCGCCCCGGCTCGTTCCAGCAGAACTTCACCCTGACCCGTGAGGGTCTTGAGGCGCGCGGTACCACCGTCCGCCCCTAGCACCACAACCAGTAACAGAAACAGGAGCACTGAAGGATGGCGGCACCCAGCAATCGCTACCTCGGCAAATTCCGCGGCCGAGTCGTGAGCAATGACGACCCGCTGCACATCGGCCGGATCACCGTCGAGGTCCCGGACGTCCTGGGCGACGAGCCCTCGACCTGGGCGCTGCCCTGCCTGCCGTTCACCGGGCCCCAGGCGGGGCAGTTCGTGGTGCCCTCTCCGGGGGCGGGTGTGTGGGTGGAGTTCGAGCAGGGCGATCCGAGCTTCCCCGTCTGGACCGGGTGCTGGTACGGGGAGCAGGACGAACTGCCGCCGGATGCACGGCGGTTGACGCAGGCGCCGACGCAGGACAAGCCGGTCGTCGTGCAGACACCCGAGGCGCACAAGATCGTGATGAGTGATCCGCCGGGGCCCGATCAGGGGATCCTGCTGCAGGCGCAGGGCGGTGCGTACATCCGGATCACCAAGGACGAGATCGTCATCGCCAACGGTCTCGGCGCGGAGGTCATTCTGCGCGGCGACAAAGTCGACATCAACAAGGGCGTGTTGACCGCCATCGCGAAGCGATAGCAGACGGGGGAACAGGACATTGTCCGGGATATCAGGGGCAGCAGGCGGCCTGCTCGGCGCCGACGCCGTGATCAGCTGCCCGCACGGCGGGCGCGTCAGCGCCCCGAACACATCGACCGGCGCGCTGCTTGTCGACGGTGCACCCGTGGCCACGGCCGCACACGGCTATGTCGTCACCGGCTGCCCGCACACCGTCGACGGGGTGCCGACGCCGTGTGTCTCGGTCCGGTGGACCGCGCACGGCGGCGGCGTCACGGCCGGCGGGGTGCCGGTGCTGCTCGACAGCTCGGCGGGCGAGTGCCTCAGTGCGGCGTTCCTGCCGCAGGGCCCGCCCGTCGTCAGGCCCACGCAGCGAAAGGTGACCCTCCAGTGAGCACCCGCAGTCGGCTCCGCAGCGATCTCGCGTTTCCCTTCCGGATCGACCGGCGGGGCCGCAGCGCGCACGCGGACCGCGACGAGCACATACGCGACCTGATCGAGCAGGTCCTGTTCACCAGCCCGGGTGAGCGCGTGATGCGCCCCGACTTCGGCTGCGGTCTCCTCGACCTGGTCTTCGCGCCCAGCAGCCCCGAGTTGACCAGCACGCTCGAGCTGTCCGTGCAGGCCTCCCTGCAGCGCTGGCTCGGCGATCTGATCGAGGTGGAGGCCCTGGACGTGAACAGCGAGGAGAACGTCGTACGGGTGCAGCTGAGGTATGCGGTACGTGCCACCGGCGCCGTACGCGAGGACGTATTCGAAGGGAGGGCCGCGGCGTGACGAACGCGATCAGCCCCCGGCGGGCCAAGGTCAGAGCGGCCCGCCTCAACGGCGTGGACGCGGTCGAGGTGAGCGACGACGGGCTCACCCTGACCGTCACGTTCCTCGGCAAGGCACCGCACGGCCTGTGCCCGGAGAACGTACGGATCGACGGCGGCCGGCGGATCACCGGGATCACCGCGGTGGATGTGAGCGTGGAGCGGGAGGACGATCCGGAGCTCGACGACCGGCTCTACGTCACCCTCGACAAGGCGGGCGACACCTCCCGCTACCGGCTCTCGCTCGTGGAGGCCGATCCCTACGGGCGGCCCGGCGATGTGCCGTTCCGCGGCTTCGACCAGCGCTATCACAGCGCCGGTTTCGCCTTCAGGCCCGACTGCCCGACACCCTTCGACTGCAAGGACGAGCCGCGCGACGCACCGGAGTTCCCGGCCGCCCCGGTGGTCGACTACACCGCACGCGACTACGAGACCATCCGCAAGCTGCTCCTGGACCGGCTCGCCCTGACCACCCCGGACTGGGTGGAGCGCAACCCGGCCGACCTGGGCATGACGCTGGTCGAGCTGCTCGCGTACACCGGTGACCAGATCAGCTATCAGCAGGACGCCGTGGCGACCGAGGCGTATCTGGACACCGCGCGCCGCCGGGTGTCGGTACGCCGCCATGTGCGGCTCATCGACTACGCGATGCACGACGGCTGCAACGCCCGGGCCTACGTCACGGTGGAGACCGCCGGCGAGCACACCCTGCTGCCGGGAAGCTTCCGCTTCGCGTCCGTCGACGTGCGCAGCCTCGATCCGCACGACCGGCCGGAACCGGGCACGGTCATCGACGACGGCGACCTCGTGGAGCTCGACGAGCGCGGCAAGGTGGAGGTCTTCGAACCGGTCGCCGCCGATGAGCCGCTGCGCCTGCGCGCCGCGCACAACGCCATCCGCCTGTGGACCTGGGGCGGCGAGATCTGCGCCCTGCCGAAGGGCGCCACGGCGGCGACCCTGCGCGACGAGTGGCGCGACCGGGAGACCTGCGAGGAGCGTCAACTCGATCTGCATCCCGGCGACGTGCTGATCCTCGAAGAGGTGAAGGGGCCGCGCACCGGCACCCCGGGCGACGCCGACCCCGTACACCGGCAGGCCGTCCGCCTGACCTCCGTGACGCCGGGCGTCGACCGGATCGAGGACCAGCCGGTCCTGGAGGTCACCTGGGCCGCGGGGGACGCGCTGCGCTTCCCGCTGCAGCTCACCACGCCCGCAGGCCGGGCCTGCGAACCGGTCGAGGATGTGACGCTGGCGCGCGGCAATGTCGTCCTCGTCGACCACGGCCGCTCCCTGAACTGGTGCGGCGAAGGGCTGCCCGAGACGGTGCGGGTGCCGAACGCGCCCGCAGTGGCGGGCTCTTGCGCACCGCCCGCGTTCGGCTGCGCGGACCGCGACGAGGGCAACGCGCCCGGCCGGCTCATCAACTCCCTGACAGACAGGGCGGACAGCGGTACGCGACTGACCGCCGCCGATATCCGTGAGCTGTTCGACGTGGTGGGCGAGGCGGAGACCACGCGGGCCGGGCTCGGCATCGAACTCGCCGGGCAGCGGCAGGAGAAGGTGCTGCCCGGCACGGCGTACGCCCAGGCCGCCGCGCTGCGGACGCTGCTCGCGCAGTCCGTGTACCCGGGGATCGAACCCCGCTTCCGGCCCCGGCTCGGCCGCTCCCCCGTCGCACAGGCCGTGCCGTTCCCCGACCCCGCGCTGGTCGCGGCCGGGCAGGCGGACCGGCTCGCGGTCATCCCGCAGCGGGTGGAGCAGCGCCTGGTGGAGCTGTGGCGCAGCGCCCGCGACCGCGACGGCCTCGGCGAGGAGGAGATCGCCGAACTGACCGTCGTCTTCGGCCTGAAGGTCCTCGAACAGCTGGAGCTGCACGCCCACCCGGTGCGCGCGCTGCGTGAACTCCTGCACCGCAGCGACGCGTTGCTCGCCCCGAAGCGGCGACGGATCGAGGTGCTCACGGCACGGGCGCGGGCGGGCACGGTCCTCGACGGGCATATCGCCTGGGAGATCGCGCACAGCTGGGGTCCCGGGTACGCGGCGGGCCTGCACCCGGACGAGCCGGTGCTGCGCGGTGCGGCGAGCGCCGCGCAGGACCAGGATCCGCGCCGCGCCCTGCCCGCCGTACGCCTGCACGAGGGCGTACCCGGGCAGGACGGTGAGCACGGCGAGCACGGCGGACTCGTGTGGGAGCCGCGCCGCGATCTGCTCGAAAGCGGGCCGCGGGAGCGGCACTTCGTGGGTGAGCTGGAGGACGACGGGCGGCTCGCGCTGCGCTTCGGCGACGGTCTGCACGGGGCACGGCCCACTCCGGGTGCGCGTCTGGAGCTGTACTACCGGCTCGGCGGCGGCACCGGCGGCAACGTCGGCGCCGAGGCCATCAACCACCTGATCGTCTGCCGCTCCCCCGAGGACGAGGAGAGCGGGGCGCCGCTGCCCGTCGCCGGGGTGCGCAACCCGCTGCCCGCGACCGGTGGCAGCGAACCCGAACCCATCGAGCAGGTACGGCAGTTGGCGCCGCTCGATCTGCGCCGCTCCCGGCTGCGGGCGGTGACCGCCGACGACTACGCGGCGCTCGCGTCCGAGCTGCCAGGGGTGCAGCGTGCGGCCGCCGAGATCCGCTGGACGGGCAGTGTCCAGGAGGCCCATGTCGCCGTCGACGCGTACGGCACGGGCACCCCGTCACAGCAGCTCCTGGACGCGGTGGCGCACTCCTTGGAGGCGTACCGCCGCATCGGCCACGACCTGGTGGTGGCCCCGGCCCGGCTGGTGCCGGTCGACATCGCCCTGAGCGTCTGCGCGCTGCCGGGCCATCAGCACGGGCAGATCCTGGCCGAGCTGTACCGCGTCCTGGGCCGCGGCCGGCTGCCCGGCGGACGGCTCGGCTTCTTCCACCCGGACGCGCTGACCTTCGGAGAGCCGGTGCGGCTCAGCCGTCTGGTCGCCGTCGCGGCCGCGGTGCCCGGAGTCGAGAGCGTCCAGGTCACGCGGCTGCAGAGGCTGTTCCACGAGGACCGAGGAGAGAGGGAGGACGGCGTGCTGCGGCTCGGCCCGCTGGAGATCGCCACGTGCGACAACGACCCGGACCGGCCGGAGAACGGCCTCCTTGAGATATCCCTTGGGGGTGCCCGATGAGCGACGACTGCACCTGCGGCGGCGCGTGCGCGGCCGGCGGCGGCCACGACGAGCGCCTGGCGCCCGTCGCGCCGCACAACCCGCCGGGCCGCACGGCCCTCGACTACCGCGTCGGCGCGTACGGTTCGTTCCTCGCCGCGCAGCTCGACCGGCTCGCCTCGCCCGCCCATCCGGCCCTCGCGGGGCTGACCGTGCGCACGCCCGACGACCCGGCGGTCGGTCTGCTCGACGCCACCGCCGTCCTCGGTGACCTGCTGACGTTCCACTCGGAGCGGATCGCCGACGAGGCGTATCTGCGGACCGCCAACGAACACCGCTCCCTGGTCCTCCTCGGCCGTCTCGTGGGCCACCGGCCGCGGCCGGGCGTGGCCGCCTCGACGCATCTCGCGTACCGCCTGGACCGCGACCCGCGCGCGGAGACGCTGCCGGTGCTCGTGCCGCGCGGCGCGCGCAGCCACAGCGTGCCGGCGTCCGCCGACGAGGACGCGCAGACCTTCGAGACCGGCAGGGATCTGACGGCCCGCTGGGACTGGAACGAGCTGAAGGTGCGCCGCCGCAGGCCCACCCTGCTCACCCCCGCGGACCTGGAGCGGCGCTCGGAGCTGAGCGTCGAGGGCACCGCCACCTCCCTGCAGACCGGTGACCAGCTGCTGTTCGTCTTCGGTGAGGCCGCGGGCGGTGAGCGCAAGCTGCTTCCGGTGGCCCGCGTGCGCATCGACCGCGACGACGACGTGACCGCGATCTCTCTGCCGCGCTCCGCCCCGCCGACCCTGAAGGAACTGGTCGACGAGACGCTGCGCTGGACGGCCCTGCCCGAGGCGCCGGGTGAGCCCGACGACGGGTCGCCCACCCCCGAGGTCCCCAATCCGCGGCCGATCAGCCGTCTCATCGAGGACTTCGACACCCAGGTCCTGGCTCCCCTGCGCGAGGACCTGCCCGCCGTCAGGACCCCGGAACGTCTGGCGGCCCGCCTCGCCGGACCCGTCGCCCGCCTCGGCGAGGCCCAGGTCCTGGCGGAGCCGTACGAGGACGTCGCGGCGTGGTTCGAGCAGCTGGAGGCAGTCCTGGCCGAACTGGCCGAGCGGGCCCTGGAGTTGGCGCCCGCACAGCCGGAGGAACCCAAGGCCGCCACGGCACAGCGCCCACGCGTGACCGGCTCGTCGCAGGAGGCGGCACTCCACTCCCTGGGCCGGCTCCTGTCCGCGCTGAGCGGAAAGGCGCAGGCCCCGGCACAGGGCGGAACGGGCACCAGCGCGCCGGGCGCGAACCTCGCGGGGCTGCTCGCCGCCCTCCACCCCGACCAGGGCGCCGCCCTGACCTCGGCCTGGCGCAGGGCGAAAGCCCCCGGCGGCACCCCGAACCTCCTGCGCGCCATCCTCAAGATGGGCGTCACAGCGGCACCCTTCGGCGCGACGGCCCCGCTCAAGCCGGTGCAGGACGACCGCGGAAGGGTCATCCGTACCGCGGACTGGCCGCTGACCGGCGCCGTCCTGACCTCGATGCGGGTCGTCTTCGACAGCTCCGGCAAGGTCCCGGAGAAGGCCGAGTTCCAGTACGTCGAGGGCGGCAGCTCCGATCAGCGCTCGGAGAACCTGATCGGCGCGCAGTCGGTGGAGTTCCCGCTCGGCCCCGGCCGGGTGGTGCTCTCTGCGCGGGCGGGCCAGAGCCGGGATTTGAGCTGGCTCGGCCGGCGCCCCACGGACTCGCAGGAGCCGGGCGTCACGGCACGGCTGCTCGCGGGTCTGCCCGAGCGCGGTCTGTTCGTGTCCCGTCCGGACGAGGACGGCGTCGTCGAGGTGATCGTGCACAACGGCACGCCCCGGACGAAGAACCTGCGGCCCGGCCAGTCGGAGCAGTTCACACACGGCGAGTTCGAGGTGGCCGTCAAGTACACCGTGGGCGGCGCCCCCGCGCACGTGGAGATCGTCATCGCGACGAAGCCGGAGCAGCTCAACCGCAGCGTGCTGCAGCTGGACACGGTGCACGACCGGATCACGGTGGGCAGCTGGGTGGCGATCCAGCGGCCCCGCAAGGGCCGGGACCAGAAGGAGAACGGCATCCCCGGCGACCCGAAGCTGTCGTTCGTCACCACCCAGGTCAAGGCGGTGCGCACGGCCGCGTACACCAACTACGGGATCACCGGACGCGGCACCGAACTCGTCCTGGCCGACCCGTGGCTCGACGAGTTCGACGTACTCCTCTCCCACATCAGGGACACCACGGTGCACGCGGCGGGCGAGCCGCTGCGGATGGCGGACGAGCCGCTGGGCGAGGACGTGCACGGGAACGAGCTCGAACTGGCCGAGCTGTACGAGGGGTTGCAGCCGGGCCGCACCCTCATCGTCAGCGGTGAGCGCACCGACATCCCCGGCACGGCGGGCGTCGAGGCCACCGAGGTGGTGGTGATCGACGAAGCCCGCCCGGTCGTCGATCTGCTGCCGCCCGGCGGCCATCCGCACACCCTGCTGACCCTGACCACCGACCTGGCGTACCGCTACCGCCGCGACACGGTGAAGGTCCTCGGCAACGTGGTGGAGGCCACCCACGGCGAGGGCCGGGACGAGCCGATCGGCAGCGGTGACTCGGACCGTACGAACCAGACGTTCGCCCTGTGGCAGTCCCCGCTGACCTGGACCGCCGCCGACAACCCGCTGGGCGCGACACCGGCGTTGGAGATACGCGTCGACGGTCTCCTGTGGCACGAGGTCGACAGCCTCGCGGGCCGCGGCCCGCGCGAGCGCGTGTACATCACCGGGGCGACGGCGGACGGCCGCACGACGGTCACCTTCGGCGACGGGGTGCACGGCGCCCGGCTGCCCAGCGGGCACGAGAACGTGCGGGCCCGCTACCGCTTCGGCACCGGCAAGGCCGCCAACGTCGCGGCGGGACGCATCACGCAAGCCGTGACACGTCCGCTCGGTGTCACCTCGGTCACCAACCCCCTTGCCGCGACGGGCGGTTCGGACGCGGACGGGCCCGCCCTGACCCGTCGCACCGTCCCGCTTGCGGTGGCGGCCCTCGACCGGCTCGTGTCGACCGCCGACTACGAGGACTTCGCCCGCTCCCGGGCCGGCATCGGACGGGCCTCGGCGCGCGAGCTGTTCGACGGCCGGCGCCGGGTGCTGCACGTGACGGTCGCGGGCACCGACGACGTGCCGATGGCCCCCGGCTCGGACGTGCTGCGCGCCCTGCGCTCCTCACTGACCGAGTACGGGGACACCGGCCTCGCGGTACGGGTCGATGTGCGCGAGCTCGTCCTGCTGCTGCTCGCGGCGCGCGTGAAGGTGGCGCCCGACCACGCCTGGGAGTTCGTCGAGCCGCGCCTGCGCCACGCGCTGCTGCGCCGACTCGGCTTCGAGGGACGCGAGTTGGGGCGGCCCGCCGCCCTGTCCGAAGTCCCCGCCACGGCGCACTCGGTGCCCGGCGTCGACTATGTGGACGTCGATGTGTTCACCGGGGTCCCGGCGTCCGCGACACCCGGGGAACTCGTCGAGATCGTCGGCTCGCCCGGCGCGCCGAAGGCCGTGGTCCCGGCGCGGACGGCGACGTACGACGAGCGGGTGCACACGGTGCGCGAGGAGAACGGCGAGACGCTCTCGGAGGTCTGTGCCCGCTACGGCGTGCCGCTCGCCGAACTGCTGCGCCTCAACCCGGACATCACCGACACCCGGCGCCTGGAGAAGGGCCGTTCGGTGTTCGTGTTCCGCGGAGTCCGGCCGGCTCAGCTGGCGATGTTCTCGGCGCGGGCCGCCGACACCCTCATCCTCACGGAGGTCAAGTGATGTCCAGGGAACCGGACGGGCTCGCGGAGCTCCTTCCGCAGTGGCACCGGCTGCGGGACGGCGCGGAAGGCGAACCGCTGCGGGCCCTGCTCGCCGTCATGGCCGAGCAGCTCGACCGGGTGCGCGACGGCGTCGAGCAGGGCTACGAGGATCTGTTCGTGGAGACCGCGGCGCCCTGGGTGCTGCCGTATCTCGGTGATCTGGTGGGCTACCGGCCGCTGCCGGGCTACGAGCGGGTCCTGACGACCGGTCTGCGCGGCAGCAGCCCGGCCGCGCTCGCCCAGGCCCTGGCGCCGCGCCGCGACGTGGCGGCGACGGTCGCCAGCCGGCGCCGCAAGGGCACCCTGCACCTCCTTGAGGAGCTGTCGGACCAGGTGGCCGCATGGCCGGCCCGGGCGGTGGAGCTGTCCCGGCAGGTCGCGCACCAGCAGCCGGTGAAGCTCCAGGCCGACGGGGCCGGGCACCGCACCCAGCGGGGCCGGCTCGCCGATCTGCGGGACGGATCGGCCCTCGACCTGGCGGGCGGGCCCTTCGGCGCCGCGGCCCGCACGGTCGATGTGCGCCGCGCCGACTCCCGTCGCAGGCAGGGCGGTTGGGGCCCGGCGGGCGTGGCCCTGTTCGTATGGCGGCTCAAGGCGTACTCGCTGACGTCGTCGCCCGCGTACTGCATCGACCGGGCCCGCAACCTGTACACGTTCTCGATCCTCGGCAATGACAGCCCGCTGGTCACCAAGCCGGTGCCGGAGCCGTCGCCGACCCATGTGGCGACCATCGACAACGTCCCGGCGTTCATCCGCCGCCGCCAGCTGCACGACCGGCTCGCCGACTACTACGGCCCCGGCAAGAGCTTTGTGATCCGGCGCGACGGCGAGGACCGCCCGGTGCCGCCGTCGGACATCGTGGTCGCCGATCTGTCGGACTGGCGCTACCGGCCCAAGCGCGGGCAGATCGCGGTCGATCCGGAGCTCGGGCGGATCGCGTTCGGCTCGCGCTCGGCGCCCCGGCAGGGCGTGTGGGTGGACTACCACTACGCGTTCGGCGCGGACATGGGCGGCGGCGAGTATCCGCGGGTGCGCGAGGAGCGGCCCGACGCCACGTTCTACCGCGTCGGCCCCGGGGAGACCTACCGCCAGATCATGGACGCCTACCGGGCCTGGCAGCACGAGCGGCGGGCCGGCCGGTGCGGGCCCGAGGGCATCATCGAGATCACCCACAGCGGCGCCTACCAGGAGCAGCTGGACTTCGACCTGGACCCCGGCGACCGTCTCGAACTGCGGGCCGCGGAAGGCGCACGGCCGGTGATCCGGCTCCTGGACTGGTACAGCAACCGGCCCGACGCGCTCAACATCCGTGCTGTGTCCGAGGACTGCCCGCCCGCCGAACGGCCGCGGATCGTGCTCGACGGACTCCTTGTGGCGGGCCGCGGCATCAACGTGACGGGCCCGATGGGCGCCGTCGTCGTACGCCATTCGACGCTCGTACCGGGATGGTCCCTCGAGCCGGAGTGCGATCCGCACTCGCCCGAGGAGCCCAGCATCGTCCTGGAGCGCACCACGGCGTGCGTGCAGATCGAGGACTCCGTCCTCGGCACGATCGAGGTGATCGGCGACGAGGTGTCCGAGGAGCCGATCGACATCCACATCCGGGACAGCGTCCTGGACTCCACCGGCAGCGACCGCGAGGCCCTGTCGGCGCCCGACTGCCGGCATGCGCACGCCGTGCTGCACGCGCACCGCACGACGGTGATCGGCGAAGTGCATACGCACGCCGTGGAGATCGCCGAGAACTCGGTCTTCACGGGGCGCCTGCACGTGGCACGGCGCGGCATCGGCTGTGTGCGCTTCAGCTATGTGCCGCCGGGCTCGCGCACCCCGCGCCGGCACCGCTGCCAGCCGGATCTGGCCGGTCCCGGCGAGGCCGCCCGGGTGCGTCCGCTGTTCGTCTCCGAGCGCTATGGCACGCCCTGGTACGGGCAGTTGGCGGACCGCTGCGCCGAGGAGATCAGGCGCGGCGCCGAGGACGGGGCCGAGCTCGGCGCCTTCCACGAGCTGTACCGGCCGCAGCGCGAGGACAGCCTGCGGGCCCGGCTCGCGGAGTACGTACCGGCCGGGACGGACGCCGGGATCTTCTTCGTGACCTGAGCCCCGCGCAGCGCCGCCGCCCCGCGCAGCGCCACCGCCGCCCGCAGCGCCGCCGCACCGGGCGGCGCGCCCCACCGACTCGCTGAACCGCACTTTCCTGAACCAGGGGGACCCCCTTCATGCACGCTGATCTCTCCCGCTCCACCTTCCGCCCGGAGCGGCACTACTCCGCGGTCATCGCCCAGCAGGGCCGTGTCCAGCTCGACGCCGACGCCAACGAGCAGGCCGCCATCCAGCTCCACCAGGCCCGTACGCTCGCCGCCGACCTCATCGGCCCGTACGGCGGACCGCGCGACGCCGCCGGCTTCAAGATCGAACACGTCGGGCGCGGCCGCGACATCGATGACCTGGACATCCACGGCGGCCGCTACTACGTGCACGGCATCCTGTGCGACGCGGACATGCCGTGGCAGGGCGTGCCGGTGCCGGACGAGGACGAGGAGCCGGGCGACGACGCGCCCGGCACCCGGCCCTCGGTCTGGACGTACTGGAACCAGCCCGACGCCTACCGGGACCAGGAGAACCCCGCCGACCGGCTGCCCACCGACTTCCCGTTCGTGGTCTACCTCAAGGTGTGGGAGCGGGCCGTCACCGCCGCCGAGGACCCGGCCCTGCGCGAGGTCGCCCTCGGCTCGGCGATGCCGGACACGGCGGCCAGGGCCAAAGTCGTCTGGCAGGTCCTGCCGCTGCCGTTCGCCGACCTCGGCATCGAGGACCTGGACGCGGAGCGGGTACGCGCCGCCTTCGACAAGTGGGCCGTCGACCAGGCCTCCACCGCGAGCCTCGGCGCCCGCAGCCGGCGCCCCGACCACGCCGACGAGGACCCGTGCCTGGTCACCCCTGACGCCCGCTACCGCGGCCCCGAGAACCAGCTGTACCGGGTGGAGATCCACGACGGCGGCGACGCGGGCGAGGCCACCTTCAAGTGGTCGCGCGAGAACGGCTCGGTGGTCTTCCCGGTCGATGAACTCGACGGCACCTGGGTGCAGTTGGGCTCGCTCGGCCAGGACGACAAGCTGGACCTTGACGTCGGCGACCGGGTGGAGTTCACCGACACCGCCTACACCTCCCGCCTGGAGGCTCTGCCGCTCCTCCGGGTCGAGGAACTCGACCTGCCGGGCCGCCGCGTGCGGCTTTCCGCGGAGCCCGATCCGCGCGTGGGGCGCCGCCCCGAACTGCAGCCGTTCCTGCGCCGCTGGGACCACCACGAAGGACCGAAGCGCCGCGGCCGCAAGGCGGCCCTGCGCAACGGCGCGGTCCGCGTGGAGGAGGGCGCGTGGATCCCGCTGGAGGACGGCGTGGAGGTGTACTTCGCCAAGGAGGCCACGTACCGCACGGGCGACTACTGGACCATTCCCGCGCGCACCGCGACCGGTGACGTGGAGTGGCCCACCGACGCCGCACGCCGGCCGCTGCTCTGCGACCCGGCGGGCATCGTGTACCACTACGCACCGCTCGCCCTGGTCAAGGCCGAGAACGCGGCCGTCGACCTGCGGCTCGGCTTCTCGCGGCTCGCGAACCGCATACCGGCGGCCGACGACGCCGCCCTGGCCGCCGAGGAGCAGGCCCGCGCCGAGGAGCAGGCGGCCGAGAGCGAGAACGCCGCGCCGTCCGCCTCCCGGTCGCAGACCACCGCGGAAGCGGAGGCCGCCGTGGACGAGGAGGACCGCTGATGGCCAAGCCGCTGTCCGCGTCGAAGCTGGTCGAGATCCTGCGCGCCGAGGGCCTGACGGTCCACGAGGTGCGCAACTGGCGCCGCCACAACCGCAATACGAAGGGCGCATGGGGCCCGATGAACGGCGTGATGATCCATCACACGGCGTCCGCGGGCACCGACTCGTCCGTGGCCCTGTGCTACGACGGCTACTCGAGCCTGCCGGGACCGCTGTGCCACGGCGTCATCGACAAGAAGGGCCATGTCCATCTGGTCGGCAACGGGCGCGCCAACCACGCGGGCCTGGGCGACCGCGAGGTGCTGCGCGCCGTCGTCAACGAGACGAAGCTCCCGCCGGACAACGAGGCCGACACCGACGGCAACCGGCACTTCTACGGCTTCGAGTGCATCAACAAAGGCAACGGCAGCGACGAGTGGCCCGAGGCGCAGAAGGAGGCCATCGAGAAGGTCTCCGCCGCGATCTGCCGTGCCCACGGCTGGACCGAGCGCTCGGTGATCGGCCACAAGGAGTGGCAGCCGGGCAAGGTCGACCCGCGGGGCTTCACGATGGACGGCATGCGGCGCCGTATCGCGGCCCGTCTCGACGGCAAGCCGGACTCCGGCGGCTCGGGCGGCTCGGGCGACGACTCCCCCGAGCCGAAGCCCAGGCCCAAGCCCCGGCCCGAGCCGGAGTTCGAGGAGTTCCCCGGCGCCGGCTTCTTCCATGTCGGCCAGAACCACCCCATGATCACCGCCATGGGCCGGCGCCTGGTGAAGCTGGGCCACAGCCACTACAGGCACGGCCCGAGCCCCGAGTGGACCGACGCGGACCGCCAGTCGTACAAGGCCTACCAACTGGACCTCGGCTTCAAGGGCAAGGACGCCGACGGCATCCCCGGCAAGGTCAGCTGGGATCTGCTGAAGGTGCCCAAGTCATCGGGCTGAAGGAGCTCAGTCCATCTGACTGAAGGAGCCCAGGCCATCGGGCTGACGGAGCCCAGGCCATCCGGCTGAAGGATCCCAGGCCATCCGGCTGAAGGAGCCCAGGCCATCCGGCTGAAGGATCCCAAGTCGCCTAAGTGACGGGGGATTTCGCCGACCGTCCCGCCGGTCCCGGGACGGTCGGTCCACGGCTGCCGTCGCCCTGCGGCGGGAACTGCCTCAACCGGGGCGGCCGCGGCAACGGCGGATTCAAGGAACACCGGTACTTCGTCAAGGAGACCGGCTATCCCGGCGCCAAGTCGACGTTCCGCGACATCAGCGGTGACGGCAAGGCCGACTACGTCGTCGTCTACGACGGCGGATCCGTCCGGGCCTGGCTCAACCGAGGCGGCAACACTTAGGCCTGTTGCGATAGCCGACTACCGCGCAAGGCATGCGGTCGAGTGCGGGATCACTCGCCTCAAGCGCCACCGCGCAGTGGTGGCAACGAGGTACGACAGGCTCGCCGTCCGCCATGACGCGACTGTGCTGGTCGCAGCCCTCAACGAGTGGCTGCGACCAGCACTTTTCACAACAGGCCCAAGGGCTCGATGAGGAGCCACTCGAGCTTGCCGGGCGTCTGCCCAGCTCCCAGCCGGCCCCGTCAGACGTCGGGTTCAGACAGAGGCGTCGGCCGGAACGTGCGCCGACTCATTGCGCGACCGCCAGGACGAGAGCCCGAGTCGTCGACATGAGACGCCCGCTGTCGCCCTACCGCAGGCGCGGCATTCCCGTGGGGGCGGCGTCGCCTGAAACCTGCAGTCGTCTCCGGCGCCCCGGCCGCCCGCCAGCTCAACCGCTTGCCCCCCACCCCTTCTGGTCCAGTCCGAGTGCCGCCGGGGAACCCGAAAGCGAGTCGTGACGCCGGGGCCCGGGGCGCGCTCGGCTTCCTGATCACCATGAGTTCATGTCGCGGCATGTGCGCGGCGCTGACGCCCGCCGATACTGATCCTGGCCCACGACCAGCCGCGCCACCCACGCCGCCCGCCCGCACCTTCGCCAAGATCTATAACTGGATACGACCAATCCGACCAGGCAAGACACAGGTCAACGCAGCAACCGCCAGCGTCACCAGGAGGTACCCGTGAAGATGCTGATCAACGTGCCGGAGTCCGTGGTCACCGACGCCCTGCGCGGAATGGCCGCCGCCCACCCGGAGTTGACCGTCGACGCCGACAACCGCGTGATCGTGCGCAGAGACGCACCCGTCGCCGACAAGGTGGGGCTCGTCTCCGGTGGCGGCTCCGGGCATGAGCCGTTGCACGGGGGGTTCGTGGGGCCCGGCATGCTCTCGGCGGCCTGCCCGGGTGAGGTCTTCACCTCACCCGTGCCGGACCAGATGGTGCGGGCGGCCGCCGCCGTGGACAGCGGCAAGGGTGTGCTGTTCGTCGTCAAGAACTACACCGGTGACGTGCTCAACTTCGACATGGCCGCCGAACTCGCCGAGGACGAGGGCATCCAGGTCGCCAAGGTCCTGGTCAACGATGACGTGGCGGTCACGGACAGCACCTTCACTGCGGGCCGCCGCGGCACCGGCGCGACCCTGTTCGTGGAGAAGCTGGCGGGCGCCGCCGCCGATGAGGGTGCGCCGCTGGAGCGGGTCGAGGCCATCGCGCGGCAGGTGAACGAGAACTCCCGCAGCTTCGGAGTCGCCCTGAGCGCCTGCTCGACGCCCGCCAAGGGCAGTCCCACGTTCGATCTGCCGCCGGGCGAGCTGGAGTTGGGCATCGGCATCCACGGTGAGCCGGGGCGCGAGCGGCGCCCCATGATGACGTCGAGGGAGATCGCCGACGTCGCGGTGGACGCGATTCTCGACGACCTGCGACCGCGCAACCCGGTGCTGCTGCTCGTCAACGGCATGGGCGGGACCCCGCTCCTTGAACTGTACGGCTTCCACGCAGAGGTACAGCGTGCGCTGACCGAGCGCGATGTCGCCGTAGCCCGCGTACTGGTCGGCAACTACGTCACCTCGCTCGACATGGCGGGCGCCTCGGTGACGCTGTGTCAGATCGACGAGGAGCTGCTTCGCCTGTGGGACGCTCCGGTGCGTACGCCCGCCCTGCGCTGGGGCATGTGAGCACCGCGCCCACGGACCGGACGACCCTGAAATCTGGAGGACTTGTGCTCGACGCCGACTTCTTCCGCCGCTGGCTGGCCGCGGCCGCCACGGCCGTGGACCGCGAGGCGGACCGGCTGACCGAACTGGACTCGGCGATCGGCGACGCCGACCACGGCAGCAATCTGCGCCGCGGCTTCGCCGCCGTGACCGACGCGCTCGCCGAGGGGGACACCGCCACTCCGGGTGCCGTACTGACCCTGGCGGGACGGCAGTTGATCTCGAAGGTGGGCGGTGCGTCGGGCCCGCTGTACGGGACGCTCCTGCGCACCACGGGCAAGGCACTCGGCGACGCGCCCGAAGTGACCCGTGAACAGCTGGCCGACGCGTTGCGCGCGGGTGTGGACGCGGTCGCCAAGCTGGGTGGCGCCGCGCCGGGCGACAAGACGATGCTGGACGCCCTCGTCCCCGCCGTCGACGCGCTCGGCACCTCCTTCGACGCGGCCCGCGAAGCCGCAGGCAAGGGCGCGGAGGCGACCACGCCGCTGCAGGCCCGCAAGGGCAGGGCCAGTTATCTGGGCGAGCGCAGCATCGGGCATCAGGACCCGGGCGCCACGTCGTCGGCGCTGCTCGTCGCCGCGCTCGCTCAGACCGCGGAGGCCGCCGTATGAGCGGGCCGGAAGGCGCCCCGCAGGTGGGCCTCGTACTCGTCTCGCACAGCGCGGCCGTCGCCGCTTCGGTCGCGGAACTCGCGACGGGTCTCGCGGGCGGTGGCGCCACGGCCCCGGTCGCGCCCGCGGGCGGCACGGAGGACGGCGGTCTCGGCACCAGCTCCGAGCTGATCGGCGCGGCCGCCCGCAAGGCCGACCGGGGCGCGGGCGTCGCCGTACTGGTGGACCTGGGCAGTGCGGTGCTCACCGTGAAGGCGCTGCTCGCCGTGGGCGACGAACTGCCCGACGGCGCCCGCCTGGTGGACGCCCCGTTCGTGGAGGGCGCGGTCGCGGCCCTGGTCACGGCCTCGGCCGGCGGTGACCTCGACGCGGTGGAAGCGGCGGCCAAGGAGGCGTACTCCTACCGCAAGGAGTGAGCGAGGGAGACAGGAGACAGGAGACAAGCCAGAGACACAGGAGACGTGCGTGGGGCCCGGTTGCCGGACGGCGACCGGGCCCCACGCACGTCGGGGAGGGGACGACCGGCGACTCAGACGGCCACGGCCTCCTCCATCTCCTCCTCGGCCTCCGCGGCCTGCGCGGCCTGCGCGGCCTGCTGCTCACGTACAGGCGTGGACTCCTGCTCACGTACAGGCGCGGCCTTCTCGAGGCGGGCCGCCACGCGCCGCTTCCGCTCGGCGATCGCCGCGGCGCCGAGGATCACCAGGCCCGCACCGAGCCAGGCGACCAGCGTCCATACGTTGCGGGCCAGGTCGTGGCCGCCGAAGTAGACGAGGCCACGGACGCCCTCGACGAAGCCCGCACCGTTCCAGAAGGCATGCAGTGAGCCGAAGAAGCCGTTCTGCAGCTCGGGCCGGAAGATCCCGCCCGAGCTGGTGAAGTTGAGCATCACGAACAGCACCATCACGCCGAGCGTGGTCCAGCGCTTGAGGAAGGTGTGCAGGCCGGTGCCGATGAGGAGGATGCCCGCCGAGTACAGCCAGGACAGCGCCCATACGCCCCACAGATTCTGGTGCACGAGGTGGAAGACGGGGCCTGCGAAGGCGGCACCGATCAGGCTGACCGCGAGGGACGTCCCGGCCACGAGGAGTCCGCGCAGCCGCAGCGAAAGGCCCGCGCCGGCGGCGCCGAGGGCCGCGACCGAGGCGTACGAGCCGATGCTGAGCGCCACCAGGAGGAAGAAGATGCCCTGTCCGGTGGGGTCGTCGGAGCTGGAGGGCACGGTGTCGGTGACTTTCAGCGGGGTGCCCTGGTGGTCGGAGACGGCGGTGAAGACCTTCTGCACGGCGGAGGCGCTGGTGTCGGAACCGGCGGTGGCGACGAGCAGTTCGGGGTGCTTGGCGTCCATGACGTAGGCGCCGCTGACGGCCCGCGACTTCAGCTGGTCGACGGCGGCGTCGCGGCTGCTCAGGGTGCGTACGTCGAGGCCGTCACCCGCCTTGTCGTGCAGGGTCTGGGCGAGCACCTTGGCCTCGGGGCCCGAACCGACGACGGCGACGGGCATGTGGTGCGGCTCGGGGGTGGCGAAGGCGCCGAGGTAGGCGAGGCCCATGCCGATGCACATCAGCAGCGGGGTGAGCAGATGGGTCAGGACGTGCCGCAGCGCGCCGGGCGGCGTCGGCCCCCACAGCCGTGCCCCCGTCTGACTGGATGTTCCGCTCACGCTCATGACTGGCTCGCTTCGCTCTCTCTCGGTGCCCGTCCGGCGCGCGTCCGGCGCTCGACACGGGATGGTTGTGTTTTACAACTCTTGGCTTACGTTGTACTGTACAACCAATTCAGCGCGGGAGCCAATCAAGCAGGGACACAGCCAATGAGCGACAGCAGAGCCGGCCGGGACGCATCGGTCGCCGTCATCCAGCGCGAGATGACCGCCTTCGCCCGCCGGGCCAGGGCCACCGCCGCCCGCACCCATCCCGAGCTGTCCCTGGTCGCCTTCACGCTCCTGGCGCACCTGGAGGACCGGGGCGGCTGCCGCGCCACGGACCTCGCGGCGCACTACCTGCTCGACAAGTCGACGGTCAGCCGGCAGGTCGCGGGCCTGGAGCGGCTCGGCTACGTCGAGCGGCGCACCGACCCCGACGACCACCGCATTCAGGTCCTGCACCTCACCCCGCGCGGCGCCGAGGTCCTGGCGCAGGCCGCCGACAGCCGCCGTCAGGCCTTCGGCGAGCGCCTGGCCGACTGGGACGAAGCGGACCTGAAGCGCTTCGCGGAGTATCTGCTGCGCTACAACGAGACGGCGACGGCCTACGAGGCAGCGGCGCCCAACGAGACGGCGACGGCCTAAGAGACTGCGACGGTCTACGAGGAGACGGGCACCGGCGCCGACGGCTGACCCGGTTCACCGGTCATCCACTCCGGCACCCGCAGACCCACGAACGCCGTGTACTTGCGCAGCCGGAAGCCCAGGTTCTCGTAGAGGCGGATGGCGCCGGTGTTCTGTGCTCCCGTGTGCAGGATGGGGATCTCGCCGCGTTCGCGGATGCCGGCCGAGACCGCGAGGACGAGCCGGCCGCCGAGCCCCTGTCCGCGGAAGTCCGGGTCAGTGCAGACGGCGCTGATCTCGGTGTACCCCGGCGGACGCAGCCGCTCCCCCGCCATGGCCACGAGCGCCCCGCCGCGCCGGATACCCAGATACGTCCCCATCTCGACGGTGCGGGGCAGGAACGGTCCCGGCCGCGTACGGGCCACCAGATCGAGCATCTCCGGGACGTCGTCGGGCCCGAGTCGTACGGCCTCCGGGTCGTGGGCCGCCCGTATCCCGTCGTCGACGAGCTGGACGCCCTCGACGTGGAAGGTGCTCTCCCAGCCGTCGGGCGCCACCGCCTCGCTCGCGGCGAGCGCGAGCTCCGTGCCGGGGCCGGCGAGCGCGGCGACATCGGCCCAGTCCCGGGCGTCCGGGTCGTCGGGCAGGGCCAGCCAGGGCGAGACGTCGACGGGGTAGCGCAGGACGCGCCCGCGGCGCTCGGCGAAGTGGGCGTGCGGGCCCGCGAGGGAGGCGAGGGCCGGGTTGTCCAGGGGGTGCGGGGCGTCCGGGACCGAGGTGTGCGGGGCGTGCGAGGGCTGTGCGGCGGTCATATCGCATTCCAAGGCCGATCTTGGCCCGGCTATTCCCGGTGGTACGGGCACGGGGACACGCACGGGGCCGCACCCGTACGGGCACGGGCACGGACACATACGGACCCGGGTACGCGCACCCACCTCGTCAGACGCATTGACACCCGCACGGGCCACCCCGACACTCATGCCGCCCAATTCAGTGAAGTGCAGTTCACCACGCGAACACCCCGCGCTCCCCCAGGGACTGACATGACCTCCACCGCTCCACCGCAGGCTCCGCGCCCCCACACCTTCCGCACCGTCTTCCCCGTGCTCGGCCTGTGCTGGCTCGCGGTGTTCTTCGACGGCATGGACGTGAACATCTACGGCGCCGTCATGCCGCACATGCTCGACGACCCGGGGCTCGGCCTGACCCCCGCGACGGCCGGCACCATCGGCAGCTGGACCACGTTCGGCATGCTGATCGGGGCGCTGGCCGCCGGCAATCTCACCGACTGGCTGGGGCGCCGTCCGCTGCTCGTGACCAGCGTGGTGCTGTTCTCGGCGGGCAGCGCCCTGTGCGCCGCGGCCGGCTCGCCCGCCCTGTTCGGCGGCGGGCGGTTCCTGGCCGGGCTCGGGCTCGGCGGCCTGATGCCGCTGTGTCTGGCCATGGTGATGGAGTTCGCCCCGCCGCGCCGTGTCGCCCTCACCACCGGGCTCCTGATGACCTCGTACCACGCGGGCGGCATGACGGCCACGGCGCTCGGCCTGACCGTGGCGCCTTCGGCGGGCTGGCGCTGGGTGTTCTGGGCGGGCGTCCTTCCCGCCCTGATAGCGGTGCCGCTGCTGCTCAAGTTCCTTCCTGAATCGCCGGGTGTGCTGTTCGCCCGTGGCCAGGGCGAGCGCGCCGCCGCGGTCTCCGACCGCTTCGGACTGCCGCGCCCCACGCCCGTCGAAGCCCCGGCGGCCGGTGCGAAGGGCCGCTTCGACGCGGTGCTCGCCCTCTTCCGTCCCGGCACGCGCTGGGCCACGCCGTTGCTGTGGCTGGCCTCGTTCTGCGGACTGCTGCTCGTGTACGGCGTCTCGACCTGGCTGCCGCAGCTGATGCGGGCCTCCGGCTACGGACTGACGTCCTCGGTGAGCTTCCTGCTCGTCATCAACGCGGGCGGCATCGTGGGCATGCTGATCGCGGGCCGCACCGCCGACCGGTTCGGGGCCGTGAAGGTCGCGGCGATCTGGTTCGTGCTCACGGCCGCGGGCGCGCTGCTGCTCAAGTCGCATCTGCCGCTCGGCGTCACCTACGCCGTCGTCGCCCTCACCGGCATCTGGCTGTTCAGCGCCCAGGTGATGGTCTACGCCGCCACCAACTCCGTCTACGGCAGCGCCGAGCGGGCCGCGGGCCTCGGCTGGGTCACGGGCGTCGGCCGCACCGGCGCCGTGCTCGGGCCGTGGCTCGGCGGCGCCGTCATGACGGCCGGCAACGAGAGCCTGGGCTTCACCGCGTTCGCCCTGGCGGGCGTCATCGGTGCGGTGGCCATCGCCCTCGTACCGCTCGCCTCCCGCATCGGAACCCGCGGCACCGCCCGCGGTCCTCAGGCGCGGATGGACAACGCCGTCTGAGCGCTCCGCGGGGAGGCCGGTATGGCATCTGCGGGTGCGTCGTGGCTGGTCGCGCCCCGCGGCGGAGCCGCATATCGACACAGCCCCGCGCCCCTTTGGGGCACGACGAACCCCACACGCCAACCGCGGCGCCATCGCCGCGCCTCAGGAGCGGATGGGCAACCCCGTGTAGTTCTCGGCGAGTTCGGCCGCCGCGTGCGGGGAGGTCGCCACTCGTTCCAGCTGGGCCAGTTGGAGGCGGGTGTCGAACGCGGACTGGGCCGGGTCCGCGTGCAGGGTCGTCGTCATGAAGTACGAGAAGTGCTCGGCCCGCCACACCCGGCGCAGGCAGGTGTCCGAGTACGCGTCCAGGCGCTCCGTCGAGCCGGTGCTGTGCCACTCGGCGAGCGCGCGGGCGAGCACGATCACATCGGCGGCGGCCAGGTTGAGGCCCTTGGCCCCGGTCGGCGGCACGATGTGGGCGGCGTCGCCCGCGAGCAGCACCCGGCCGTGGCGCATCGGCTCGGTGACATGACTGCGCATCGGGAGCACGGACTTGGCGGTGACGGGGCCGCGTTCCAGCTTCCAGCCGGGTTCGGCGTCGAGTGCGAAGCGGGCGTCCAGCTCGTCCCAGATCCGCTCGTCGGGCCATTCGGCGGGGTCGGTGCCGTTCGGGACCTGGAGGTAGAGACGGCTCACCGTGGGCGAGCGCATGCTGGCCAGGGCGAAGCCGCGCGAGGAGTGGGCGTAGATCAACTCGTCGTAGACGGGCGGAGCTTCGGCGAGCGCACCGAGCCAGGAGTACGGGTAGACGCGCTCGTACGTGCTGCGCACCGCCTCCGGTATCGCCTGCTTCACCACGCCGTGGAAGCCGTCGCAGCCGACGACGTACGAACAGCTGAGGCTGCGCTCACGGCCCTCGTGGACGTAACGCACGACCGGCCGCTCCGTGTCGGCGCCGGTGACCTCGCGCACCTCCGTATCGAACAACAGCGGCCCGCCGTCGGCGAGTTGGAGGGCGATCAGATCTTTGACGACCTCGGTCTGCGCGTACACCATCACCCGCCGGCCGCCGGCGAGGGAGGGGAAGTCGACGCGGTGGGAGCGGCCGCCGAAGCGCAGCTCGATGCCGTCGTGCGGGATGCCCTCACGGTCCAGGCGCTCCCCCGCCCCGGCCGCCCTGAGCGCGTCCACCGTGGCTTGTTCGAGGATCCCGGCGCGCTGGCGCCGCTCGACGTAGGCGCGGTCGCGGCTCTCCAGGACGACACAGTCGACACCCGCGTTGTGCAGGAGCCGGGCGAGCAGGAGGCCAGCGGGCCCCGCCCCGACGATGGCGACAGTGGTCTGCTCGGGCGGCATCAGTGGACCTCCTCGGGAGCGGCGCCTGGGTGTTAGGCTGCTCGTTGTTCGCCAAGTGAACTCTCGTTCATTTTTTTAGCGCCCTGAGTGTGCGGTCGCCGGAAGCCGATGTCAACGCCTCTGCGCCGCCACGCCCCCGGCGGACCCGCCACAGTCGAACCGCAGCGGAGACCTCCATGGCCGTCAAGGCACCGCACACCGATCCGCCCGCCGAAGCCGTGGGACCGCTGCTGCGCGGGGTGGCCGTGCTGCGGGAACTCGGCGCTGCCGACGGCCGGTTGCCCCTCGGCGAACTGGTCCGCGCCACCGGTCTGGCCCGCGCCACCCTCGACCGGGTCGCCGCCACCCTGGCCCGGATGGGCTATCTGCGCCTGGAGAGCCACACGGCCGTCCTCGCCCCGCGCCTCATGGAGCTCGGCAACGCCTATCTGGCCGCCGTCCGGCTGCCGGGCCTGCTCGGTCCGCTCGCCGAGGAACTCGCCGACGAACTCGACGAGTCGGTCTCCCTCGCGGTGCCCGACGGCGACGCCGTGCGCTTCGTCCACCAGTCCACGCGCCGCCGCGCCATGTCCCTCAGCTTCCGCATCGGCGATCTGCTGCCCGCCGAACGCACCGCGCCCGGAGCGCTGTTCGCCGCCGCCTGGGGCGACGAGGAGTGGGCGCGCTGGCGTGCGCGGCGTGCGGCCGACCCGAACGACAGCGGCTTTCCGGCCGTACCACCGCGCGAGGACGAGGACGAAGGCGCGGGTGGGGGCGAGGACGACGGTGGCGTCGGTAAGGGCGAGGGCGCCTTCAAGTCCCGTACAGCCAAGGCCCGCAAGGCCGGACTCGCCCTCGACGACCAGCTCATCGAACCCGGACTCGTGGCCCTCTCCCTGCCCGTACGTGATCCGCGAGGGCTTACGGTCTGCGCCCTGAGCGTCGTCAGCCATACCAGCCGGCACAGCGCCGCGTCCCTGCGCCGCTCACTGCTGCCCGGCGCGCGCAAAGCGGTCGCCGCGATGGAGGACCGGCTCGCGGCCCCCTCACCCGCACCGGCCTCACCCGTCGCCGCGCCGCCCGCCGCGGGCCTCGCGGCCTGGACCACGGCGTCCAAGCAGGAGCTCGGCGCGGATTTCGTGGAGTCACTGGCCCGTGGCCTGACCGTGCTCACGGCGTTCGGCGAGGGCCGCGCGGACCTGACGCTTTCCGCCGTCGCCGAGGCCACGGGGCTCGCCCGCGCCACCGCACGGCGCGCCCTCATCACCTTCGGGCACCTCGGCCTGGTCACCGCGCACGACCGCAGCTTCAGCCTCACCCCCGGGGTGCTCGGTCTCGGCCACGCACCCCTGTCGCGCACCACACTGCCCGAGATCGCCGCCCCTCATCTGGCCGCGCTGGTACGGCGGGTGCATGACTCGGCGTCCCTCGCGGTGCTCGACGGGGACGCCATCCGGTACACGGCGCGGGTCGCGACGAGCCGCATCATGAGCGTGCACATCACCATCGGCACGCGCCTGCCGGCCTACGCCGCGTCCATGGGCCGGGTGCTGCTCGCCGATCTGCCGCCCGACGAGCGCGCCGCTCTCCTGGCCCGGAGCGACATCCGGCCGCTGACTCCGCGCACGGTCACCGGACGGGAGCGGCTCGCTGCGCTCCTGGACGAGGTGGCCGCGGCCGGTCACGCCCTGATCGACGAGGAACTGGAGGAAGGCCTGCGCTCGCTCGCCGTGCCGGTGCGCGACGCGGACGGCCGTGCGGTGGCCGCGCTGAACGTCGCCATGCACAGCAGCCGCCGCACACCCGCCCGGTGCCGCGCCGAAGTCCTGCCCGAACTGCGCAGGACGGCGGCCGCGATCGAGGAGGAACTCCGGATCGCGGGCCGCTTCTCGCGCATCACGGTGGCCTGAGCACGGGCACAGGGACCGACGGGCTCAGAGGGTGTTCACAGGGGCTTCAGATACAGCGTGCGGGCGTATGCGTCGAAGGCGTCGAGATGCGGGGTCATGAAGTCCGCGTCGCCGACGACGTAGAAGGCCACGTCGACCGCGGACTCCTCCACACGCCAGCCGTACCGGGCGGAGACCACCGGCCCCGCCCGCCGGTCGCTCCAGTGGTTCACGGCGCGCATCCCCTCACCGAGCCGGCCGCCCGGGAAGACCGTCGGCTCGAACGGATGCAGCAACTGCTGTGCGTCGCCGCGCACCGTCGCACGGAGTTCCGTCTCCCGGTCGCCCTCGCTCGCGCCGACCACCGCGAAGGCGGGGTGCGGCACCGTGTCGATGGTGGGAGCGAAGAGGTACGCGAAGTGCGCCGATGACGAGGCGAATCCTCGGGAGTAGTCCACGAGCCAGTCGCGCAGATTCTTGACTCTGCGCCGCTTCGGCCGCTCGCCGTGCATGAGCAGCATCGCCCTGGCGCACTGCTCGGCCCAGTCCTTGCGCCAGTCGTCGTGCTGTTCCCCCAGCGGCATGGGGAACCAGGGGTCCTCCGTATCGGAGTCCACCATGAATATCCGGTGTGCCTCGATGGCACCTGCGCGCTCCATACGCTCCATTTCCTCTTGGTGACGGGTCCCGTCGGCTTGCTCTTGGTGACGGGTCCCGTCGGCTTGCTCTTGGTGACGGGTCCCGTCGGCCGACTGCTGCGGACGTACCCTAACGACCTTGTGCGCCCTGCGACTCGGGCGGGACGGCGACGTCGCGCCCAGCACCTAGACCGGCCGGTCCCGCCGCAGTCCGTCGAACAGCGCACGCGCCCGTTCCGTGTCCCAGCGCACCGCGCTGCCCTTCGGGGTGGGGATACCGACGGCCGCCACGGGGACGTTGATGCGTTTGCCGCGGCCGTTGGTGACGCCCTGGACCGCGCGCACCATGGAGGCCAGGTCGCGCAGGCCCATCTCCTCGTCCACGACGAGGGTGTCAAGGCCCGCGCTCAGGGCCGGATAGAGCGTGGCCGGGTCGAGCACCGTGTCCGCCGTGGCGGCCTGGTGGGCCAGAGCCGACAGGAACTTCTGCTGGTTGAGGGTGCGGCCCAGGTCTCCGTCCGCCTCCTGGTGGCGCTGGCGCACGAAGGCCAGCGCGTCGGCGCCGTCGAGCCGCTGACAGCCCCTCTTCAGGTCGGCGCCCGACTTCTCGTCCCTGATGTCCCGCTCCAGGCACATCCGGACCCCGCCGAGCGCGTCGACGATGTTCACGAACCCGGCGAAGCCGATCTCCGCGTAGTGGTCGATGCGCAGCCCGGTGTTGAACTCGACGGTACGCGCGAGGAGTTCGGGGCCGCCGTCCGCGAAGGCCGCGTTCAGCTTGTTCTTCACCCGGCCCGACCGCTTGCCCGTGGAGGGGCGCACATACGACGGCACAGTCACCCATGAGTCGCGCGGCAGGCTCACCATCGTGGCCCCGGAGGCACCGGTGTGCAGCAGGATCATGGAGTCGGTGCGGCGCCCGGAGACGGCACCGGTGTGCAGGTCCTGCTGCTGGCCCGCGGTCAGTCCCGCGCGGCTGTCGGAGCCGACGATCAGATACGTGGTGCCGGCCCCTGGCGGCGGCCGGTGGCCGTAAGCGCCCAGGTCTACATCGCGGTTGAGCCGGTTCTCGGCCCAGGCGTAGGTGCCGGCGGGCGTGGCGAGGACGACGGCGAGCAGCACGAGCAGCAGCCGGCGCACGGGGCGGCGGCGTTTGCGGCGGCGCGTGCGCGGACGCTTGGGCGGTGGCCGCAGCAGCACCGCGGACTCCTGCCGCCACAGCGGCCCGGACACGGCGACCACAGGACCCGCACGCCCCCCGGGTCCGGCTCCAGCTGCGCCTCCGGTCCGCGCGGACGGCCCCCGGCCGCCCTCCCCCCGGCCGTACTCCACACGGCCGGACTCCACACGGCCGGACTCCCCCTGGCCGTACTCCCTCTGGCCGTACTGTCCACGGCCGTACTGTCCACGGCCGTCCGCGACCCACTGGTCAGGCGGGTCCTGCATGGCGTGACTCCCCTCTTTCTCAGGTCATTTGGCGGCCGTCAGGGGGCGCTGCCCCGTGGCCTCGTCGAGCAGGTGCTGTTCGCTGGTGCCGGAGCGCAGCATGCGCTGCCAGCGCAGCCGGGTGCCGAGCAGGGCGGTGATCACGGACTGGATGACCACCAGGTAGAGCAGCTGCCGGTAGACGAACAGCTGCAGCGGCAGCGCCCACAGCTCCCGCAGCCGCTCCCCGTCCAGGCGCAGCGCGTACCCCGCGGTGATCAGCTGGACGGCCAGGAAGCCGAGCCACACGGCGAGCGCCTGTGTGGGATCGCGGAAGAACACCCCGTACAGCGCGAAGACATCGACGACCGGGGCGAACAGCGGCAGGACGATCTGGAAGAGCAGCAGATACGTCAGGCCGCGGCGCCCGAAGCGGCCGGCCGGGCCCATCTCCACCAGAGCGCGCCGGTGCTTCCACATCGACTGCAGGGTGCCGTAGCACCAGCGGTAGCGCTGGCGCCACAACTGGCCGATGCTGCTGGGCACTTCGGTCCAGGCGACGGCCGACTCCTCGTAGACGACCCGCCAGCCCGCCCGCCACAGCGCCATGGTCAGATCGGTGTCCTCGGCGAGGGTGTCCTCGCTGACGCCGCCGATGCCCATGAGCGCGTCGCGGCGGAAGGCCCCGATGGCGCCCGGGACGGTGGGCATGCACTCCAGGACCTCGAACATCCGCCGGTCCAGGTTGAAGCCGATCACATACTCCAAGTGCTGCCAGCGGCCCAGGAGATGACGCCGGTTGCCGACCTTGGTGTTGCCGCTGACGGCGCCGACGGCCGGGTGGGCGAGCGCCTGGACGAGGCGGTACAGCGCGTCGGGTTCGAAGACGGTGTCGGCGTCGACCATCACCACGATGTCGTGCTCCGCGTATCCCAGGCCGGTGTTGAGGGCCTTGGGCTTGCCGCCGTTCGGCTGGCGCACGACGGTCACGCGGGGGTCGTCGATGGCCTCGACGAGGTCCGCGGTGCCGTCGGTGGAGCCGTCGTCGATGACGACGATCTGCAGCTGCGGGTAGAGGGAGGCGAGCAGGGAGCGCACGGTGGCGACGATGCCCGCCTCTTCGTTGTGCGCGGGCACGAGGACGGTCACCGGCTCGGTGACCTCCCGCAGCCGGGGCGCGCCGGGCCTGATCCGGTCGGCGCGGCGCACATGGGCGCGGGCGAACAGGGCGAGCAGCACGAGCCGCAGCACACCGAGTGCCCCGGCGACGCCGAGAACCCACGCCATCAGGCGGGTGAAGGCGTGCCCGAGTGTCCCGGCCCACAACAGGCCTTCGCCTTTGAGGCGTTCGGCCGCCGGCGCCGGGGTGGTGAGCGTGGGCCGCCCGAGCCCGGCGGTGACGGTGGTGAACTTGTCGACGCGCGGATTGCCCAGCAGCGCCTGTGCCTCGCGGTGGCCGAGTTCGGTGTGGCTGTACTGCCGGATCACGCCTTCGGACGGCCGCCGTGACTTGTGGTCGACGGCGACCAGGAGATAGCCCTGCGCGGCGGCGCGGCGTGCCGCGCCCCATTCGGCGCCGCACAGGGTGTCGGCGGCGGTGGTGTGCGGCAGGCGCAGGAGCCGGGTGTGCACTCCCGCCGTGCCCGCGAGCGCGGTCTGCGTCAGCGACAGCTCCAGGCGGGAGCGCACGGTGGACGCGGTGCCGAGGTCGCCGCCGGTGTAGGTGTACGAGCCGATCTCGTGCCCCTCTGCCCTGATCCGGCGCACCAGGTCGGGGTGGCGTGCCGCCTTGGCGCCGTAGAGGAAGAACGTGGCCCGTGCGTCGTGCGCGCGCAGCAGGTCGAGCAGGCGCGGGGTCCAGCGGCGGTCGGGGCCGCCGTTGAAGGTGAGCGCCGCGGTGCGCGGCGGCATGCCCGCGGTCTCGATCCGGTCGCCGGCGATACGGAGCACCGGCCGGCCGTCGTCGGCCGCCCGCGGAATGGGTCGGGTGCACGGGCGTTTGGACCGTGCGGCATCGACCTCGTGGGTGGTCCAGCCCTCGAAGAGCAGGGCGGTGGTGACCACCGGGAGAACGAGGAAGAGCAGGACCCAGTGTCCGCGCGGGGGCCGGCGCAGCGCGTGCCGGGGGCTCACCGCTCGGCCCGCGGCGTCGCGGGACGGGTCGAGGGGCGGTCGGTGGGCGTGGCAGGGGAGGTCCGCGGGCGGGGCTTCGCGCTGCCGCCCGGTTCGTCGGCGTCGATCCGGGAGTCATGGCGTGCGTTGCTGGTCGGCAACGGCTCGTCCATTCTCGGCGGCGCCTTGCCCGCGGGCTGCTGCAGCGCGTCGAAGACGACGAAGAAGAAGACCAGATAGCCGGCGCAGGCGCAGCCGAGCATCGCCGCCAGGGACCGCATGAGCCGTCTGCGATGTCCCGAACGCTCAATGAAGACCGGGCGGTTGCGGCGTCCGAGCCGCCTTCCGGGCGTCATGCCGCCCACAATGCGTGGGCGGCGGTCCCCTCTCTGCGGGAGCGGGTACTTCGGGTGCTCACGGCGCTCGATGCGCTCGATGCGCTGTGCTCGCGTATGGGCATACGGGACGGGTGGGACGTGGTCGCGCCGGACACAAGTAGCTCCTGTGGGGGGTGCTGTGGGGGGTTGTGCCGCTGAGTTCTGTGTCGCTATGAGGGTGGTCAGTTGAGGACTGTGCCGCAAGGTGACGATACGGCGGAACTGTGACGTGACGTGATCGTTCTTGGTTCCTTCTTGCTTCCTTCGGCGTGAATTCGCTCTCGATGATGGTTCGTTGCCGCGCTTTGCTCAGCTGGCGCACGTCGCGTCGTATACGGCAGGGAAGGTCGTACGGCGTGGAAGCCCGTCCGCCGTGGAAGGTCACACGGCGCGGAAGGTCACCGCCGCCGCGTGCGCCACGATCTCCACCTCGTCGCCGAGCGCCCATTCGGCCACCCGCGACACCATCGGCGCGGGCACCAGGTCGCTGATGCCGGGCGCGGCGGGGATGTCGTACGTGCCGTGCGCGTCGTGCGGCAGCACCACGCGGTAGCCGCGCGCGAGCGCGGTGCGCGCCGTGGCCCCGACACACATCTCGGACATCACTCCGCACACGGCGACGCTCCGCACGCCGTGCTTCTCCAGGAACGCCCCCAGTTCCGTCTCCGCGAATCCGTCGTCCTCGGTCTTGCGGTACGTCACCTCGCGCGGCCCCTGCTCGACGGGGAAGTGCAGTTCCCAGCCGGGCGTCCCGGCCTCGTCGGGCGCGCCGTCGGGGCCGTCGTTCTGCAGATGTACGACGAGGGCGCCACTGTCCCGCGCACGGCCGATGAGGTCCTCGATCCGCACGAGGAGCGGGGCGGCCGAGGGGACGGCACCGTCCCCGGTGACGAAGGCCGACTGGATGTCGACGACGATCAGGGCTTCCACGGCATCAGGGGGCACGGACTGCGAGCTCACGGGCTCAGGAGTCACGGACTGCGAGCTCACGGCCTGCGGGTTCTTTGACATAGGGACAGATTCTGCCAAGCCCGCTCCCGCCCGCCGCAGCGGAGCCCGCCCGGGCAGAAGTCCGTTTCGCCGGGACTTGCGCCCCGCCGGGCGCAGGTCTATGGTCGATACATCGATCGATGTTGCAGATTGCAACATAGGGAGCCGCCAGGGAGCCGCTCATGACCGCCCGACCGGAAGTCCAGGAGCTGCGCGGGGAGTTGTCCCGGATGTCCCGGCGGTTCCGGGCCCAGGCCGACCAGTTGCACCCGGGCCTGTCCTTCGCCGCGTACTTCCTGCTCGCCCGCATGGACGGTGAGGAGTCCGTGCCGTTCGGCACCCTCGTCGCCGCCGCCGGGCTCAACAAGTCGACCACCAGCAGACAGCTCACCGAGCTGTGGCACGAAGGGCTCGTCGAGCGCGACCCCGCCCCGGAGGGCGGCCGCGCCATCGTCTACCGCCTCACCGACGCCGGACGCGAGCGCCTCGCGGCCGCCGAGTCCGTGATGGACGAGGGCGTGGCCCGGCAGGTCTCCTCCTGGAGCCGCGCCGACATCGTGACGCTCGCCCGGCTCCTGCACCGCTACAACCACCCCGGGGAACCCGAGGCCGACGCCTGACCCGCGCCTCGCCCCACGCTCGACCCCTCACGTCTCACGTCCGAAAGAAGCGCACCACCATGCAAGACCCGGACCAACGCCAGGAGTTCACACAGCCGCAGCACGCAGCGCAGGCGGCACCCGCGGCCCCTGCAGTGCGGACAGCCGTCATCGGCGGCGGCGTCATCGGTATCTCCTGGACCGCCCTGTTCCTCGCCCACGGCCACCGCGTCACCGTCAGCGACCCGCGCCCCGGCATCGACCGCGAGGTGCACGAGGGGCTGCTCCGTATCGCCCCCGCGATGGCGGCGCTCGGCCGGCCGCTTGAGGCGTACGAACACCGTCTCACCTTCGAGCCCGACGTGGCGCGGGCCGTCACCGGCGCCGACGCCGTCCAGGAGAACGGGCCCGAACGCCTCGACCTGAAGCGGCAGTTGTGGGCCACGATCGAGGCCCACGCACCCGCCCACGCACTCTTCGCGACCTCCACCTCCGGCATTCCGGCGACCGACATCGCAGGCGCCCTGGAGCAGCCGGAACGTCTCGTCGTCGGGCACCCCTTCAACCCGCCGCACCTCGTGCCGCTCGTCGAGGTCGTGCCCGGTGCGCGGACCTCGCCCGAGACCGTGGAGCGCGCCGTCGCCTTCTACCGTTCCCTCGGCAAGCAGCCCCAGGTGCTGCGCAAGGAGGTGCCGGGCTTCGTCGCCAACCGGCTGCAGTCCGCCCTGTTCCAGGAGTGCGTGGCCCTCGTCGCCGACGGTGTCGTCACCGCGGCGGAGCTCGACGCGATCGTCACCTCGTCCATCGGCCTGCGCTGGGCGGTGGCCGGACCGTTCCGCACCTTCCACCTCGGCGGCGGGCCCGGCGGACTGCCGCACTTCCTCGACCACTTCGGCGCGGGCCTGGAAAAGCGCTGGGACCAGCTCGGCCGTCCGCGGCTCGACGAGCAGACCGTGGCCCTCCTGTCGGAGCAGGCCGAGCGGGACTTCGGCGCCCGCCCCGTGGCCGCCCTGGAGGACGAGCGCGACGCCGCGCAGATCCGGCTGATGCATACCCTGCGGCCCGCGCCGCCGACGCCCTCCGCCTGACGCGCCACGCGACAGACCCCGCGACAGACCCCCGCGACAGATCCCCGCGAAGGACCTCCGCGACAGCCCCCTCACCCGTATCCGGAAGGAGTGCAGGCCTCCCATGCCTTCGCTCACCGAAAAGATCAGCCACGCCGTCGCCCACCCCGTCACCGGTGACGACCCCTTCGACCCGCACACCGCTCTCGGCGAGGTACTCGCCTGCCTGGGGATGACCGAGCAGGACGCGGGCGGCACCCTCACCTTCCGCGGCGCCGACCCCATCGTGCCGTCCACACTCCGCCTCGGTGCGGTGCCCGGTATCGGCATGGCCGCCAAGTCCGTGGCCCTCGCCAAGCTGTGGCGGCTGCGCGGCGGCGCGGGGCAGGACATCGACGTCGACCTGCGCCGGATGCCGCACCGCCTGTGCCCGTTCTACGACCGCAAGTGGGAGAAGCTCAACGGCTTCTCACCGGGCACCCCCAGCGACCCCGCCAACCCCTTCTCGCTCTCCTTCTTCCAGGCGGGCGACGGGCGTTGGGTGATGCCCCTGAACATCTATCCCCGGCTCAAGCAGCGCACCCTCAAGCTTCTGCGGACCTGGGACGAGCACGAGGCGGTGGCCCGTGCCGTGGCCCGCTGGAACGCCGCCGACCTCGAACGCGCGGGCGCCGAGGCGGGCGTGGTGATGCCGATGCTGCGCACCACCGGGGAGTTTCTCGCCGAGCCGCAGTACCGCGACCACCTGGCGGCGCTTCCGCTGATCGAGATCGAGAAGATCGGCGACAGCGCACCCGAGCCGCTGCCGGCCGGGGCGCGCCAGCCCCTCGACGGCATCCGGGCACTGGGCATGGGCCATGTCATCGCGGGCGCGGGTATCGGCCGCGACCTCGCCTTCCACGGCGCCGACGCCCTCAACCTGTGGCGGCCCACCGAGTGGGAGAACGACGTCACGTACTGCACCGCCAACGCCGGCGTGCGCTCGGCCACCGTCGACCCGTACGCCACGGACGGGCAGCGCACCATCCGCCAACTGCTGGGCGGGGCCGATGTGTTCTACGCCAACAGGCGCCACGGCTTCCTGGACAAGATCGGCCTGAGCGCCGCGGAAGCCGCCGCCGTGCGGCCGGGCATCGTGCATGTCAACGTGTCCCTGCACGGCGAGAGCGGGCCGTGGGCGAACCGCCCCGGCTTCGACCAGACCGCGGGCTGTGTCACCGGCACCATGCTCATGGAGGGCGACGGGAACGGGCCCCAGCTGCCGCCCGTCAAGGTCGTCAACGACTACGTCCTGTCCTGGCTGGCCACCGCGGGCGCCGTCGAGGCCCTCACCCGCCGGGCCCGTGACGGCGGCAGCTACCGCGTCCACGTCTCGCTCACCCGGGTCGCCCTGTGGATCCTCTCGCTCGGCGTCTTCGACCGGTCGTACGCCCACGAGGTGGCGGGCAGCGGCGGCGAACACGCCTACCTCGACCCGGAGTTGTTCACCGCCGACACTCCGCTCGGCCACTACCAGGGCGTCACCGACCAGGTCCGGATGTCCGCGACCCCCGGCTCCTTCCGCACCGTCCTGGTGCCCCGCGGCTCGGGCCGCCCCGAGTGGCTGCCCCGCTGACCGGCGGCGCCGGCCACCCCCCCCCCTCTTCGTACGAAGGACTCCGTCATGACCACCACCAACGGCACCACCAGCCCTAGCACCGGCACCGGCACCGGCACCGCACAAAAGCGCACCGACCCGGGAGCCGTCGAAGGCGACTTCTACGCCGTCAAGGATCTGCTCGACCCCGAGGAGCGCCAAATCCTCGACCGGGTACGGGCGTTCCTCGACGCCGAGGTGCGGCCCCTCGCCAACGAGCAGTGGGCCGACGCCACCACACCGGTGCATCTCGCCGCGGGCCTCGCCGACCTCGGCATCACGGGCAGCGCCTACCACGGCTACGGCTGCCCCGGCTTCAGCAATCTCCTCGCCGGGCTCCTCACCATGGAGATGGGCCGCGTCGACGCCTCCTTCGCCACCTTCTTCGGCGTGCACAGCGGGCTCGCCCTGGGCTCGGTGATGCTCACCGGCTCCGACGAGCAGCGCCGCCGGTGGCTGCCGGACCTCCTCGCCTGGCGCAGGATCGGGGCGTTCGCACTGACCGAGCCGGATGTCGGCTCGGGCGCGGCAGGCGGCCTGACCACCACGGCACGGCGTGAGGGCGACACCTGGATCCTCGACGGCCGCAAGAAGTGGATCGGCAACGGCACCTTCGCCGACCTGATCGTGGTGTGGGCCCGCGACGTGGCCGACGGGCAGGTCAAGGGCTTCGTCGTGGACAAGAGCAATCACGGCGACGACCGTGTTCCCGGCTTCACCGCCACGAAGATCGAGGGCAAGGTGTCGCTGCGCGGCGTACAGAACGCGCTGATCGAACTCGACGGCGTACGCGTGCCCGAGGCGGACCGGCTGCAGAACGCACACACCTTCAAGGACGTCGCCCGGGTCCTGAAGACCACCCGCGGCGGTGTCGCCTGGAACGCGCTCGGCTGCTCCATCGGCGCCTATGAGGCAGCCCGCCGCTATGCCGTGGAGCGCGAGCAGTTCGGCCGCCCCATCGCCCGCTTCCAGATCGTGCAGGACAACCTGGCGCGCATGCTCGCCAACATCACCGCGTCGCAGGGCCTGTTGGTCCGCATGGCGCAGCTGCAGGACGAGCACCGGCTCAGTGACCCGCAGGCCTCGGTGGCGAAGATGTTCTGCACCACCGCCGCCCGCGAGACGGTGCAGCTGGCCCGCGAGGTGTTCGGCGGCAACGGCATCCTCGTCGACCACGACATCGCCCGCTTCTGGGCCGACGCCGAGGCCCTCTACTCGTACGAAGGCACCCGCGACATGCAGGCCCTGATCGTCGGCCGGGCGGCGACGGGCCACAGCGCCTTCGTCTGACCCTCACCAGCCTCTCCGAACTCACCTGCCCCTTCCCTTCCCGACTCCACGGCAGGAGCTGCTCCATGACCACCACCGACACCCACACCCCCCGCCCCCTGGACGGCATCCGCGTCATCGACCTCGCGAGCGTCGTCATGGGCCCGTACGCCGCCCAGATCCTCGGCGACCTCGGTGCCGACGTCATCAAGATCGAGGCGCCCGACGGCGATGTGATGCGGATGATGAACCGCCGCGACAGCGAGAGCGACATCGGCGGCATCTCCCTCAACCTCAACCGCAACAAGCGCAGCGCCGCCCTCGACCTCAAGACCCCGGAGGGCCGCGAGGCCGCGCTCGCCCTGGTCGGCACGGCCGATGTCCTGATCACCAATATGCGCCCCAAGGCCCTCAAGAAGCTGGGCCTGACCTACGACGACCTCGCCGCCGCCCACCCCGGGCTCATCTACTGCAACGCCCAGGGCTTCCGCAGCGATTCGGCCTACGCGGACCTGCCCGCGTACGACGAAGTGGTGCAGGCCACCTCGGGCATGGTCGACCTGATGCGGCGCGCCACCGGCGAGGCCCACTACGTGCCGACCATCCTCGCGGACAAGGTGTGCGGCCTGACCATCGCCTACTCGGTGCTCGCGGCGCTCGTGGCACGGCAGCGCACCGGGCGCGGGCAGCATGTCGAAGTTCCCATGACGGACACGATGTTCGCGTTCACCCTGGTCGAGCATCTGGCGGGCGGCGCCTACGCGGCGGAGCACGACGAGCGGGCGGCAGGCAGCGCCGGCTTCGCCCGTTCCCTCTCCCCCGGCCACCGGGCGTACGCCACCAAGGACGGCTGGGCGTGCATCCTGCCGTACTCGCACCGCAACTTCACCGACTTCTTCGACTACGTGGGCCGGCCCGAGGTGATGGCGGACGAGCGGTTCGCGACACCGGACGGAGTGCGCCGCAACACCCCCGCCCTCTACGACGAGGTCGCCAAGGAGACCGGCCGGCACACCACCGACGAATGGGCCGGAATCTGCGCCGGGCTGAACATCCCCTTCGGCCGGGTCCTGGACATCGACCGGGTCGACTCGCACCCGTACTGGTCGGACGGCGGCATGCTGCGCACCGTGCGCCACCCCAGCGAGGGCGACTACCGCGCGGTGGGAAACCCCGTGCGGTTCGACGGCGAGCCGGTGCCGATGCGGCGGCACTGCCCGCGCGTCGGCGAGCACACCGGTGAACTGCTCGCCGAAGCGGGCTGGTCCGAGGAGCGGATCGCCGCGCTGCGAAGCCGAGTTGAGGCCTGAGCCGGACTGACTGGAGGGCCGTACCGCGGGTACTCGCGGTACGGCCCGTTCCGTGCGTCACTGGTGCCTGCAGCCGGCCGTGCCGTCCCGCCGGCACCCCGTCGTGAGGAGACCTCATGTCCAGGACCCGGAGGGCGAGTGCCCTCACCGCGCTGTGTGCCATCACCCTGGTCGGCGGTCTGACCGGCTGCGGGGACGGAAACGGCGACGGCGACAAGCCGGGCGGCGGCCTCGCCGACAAGAGCGCACAGGAGATCTCGGACGAGGCGAAGAAGGCGCTCCTCGACGCCAAGTCGCTGCGCATGAAGATGAGCGGCACCGAAACGGCCGGCGACGAGCCGCAGTCCTTCGACTTCGCCGTGGACCGCGAGGGCAACTGCACCGGGACGTTCACAGGACCGCAGAAGCAGGGCAGCTTCGAGCTGGTCAAGCGCGGTGACGAGGCCTGGATCAAACCCGACGACGCCATGTGGAAGGCCCTGGCCCCCGGCAAGGCGGGCGACGCGGCGGCCCGGACGTACAAGGGCCGCCATCTCTACGGGCGCACCACCCATCCGATGTTCAAGGAACTGGTCAAGGCCTGCGACCTGACCGCGATCCAGAAGGAGATCGACGCCGACAAGTCGAAGGGGAAGCAGCTGCGCAAGGGCGAGGTCACGCAGGTCGGCGGCAAGGACGCCATCGAGCTGCGGCAGAAGAGCGACGAAGGCAAGGACGAGACGATGTACGTCGCCACGGAGGGCAAGCCCTACCCCTTGAAGGTGCAGCTGAAGGATGGTGGCGCGGAGCAGACCACGACCTTCACGGACTACGACGAGCCGGTGGCGCCCGAGACACCGTCGAAGGCCGATTCGGTGGACATCACGAAGCTGGAGCGGCTCGGGCAGGGGGCCTGACCGCGTTCGCCCCCACCAGGACGCCGAGGGCCACCGCCACCACGGTGAGCAGGGCGTCGACGGTGGTGCCGATACCGCTGGTCTGGTGCTCCACGAGGAGCGTGCCGACGCCGGTGAGCCCCAGACGCCCCGGCACCAGCATCCAGAAGGCGGGCAGAAAGACCACCTGCGCGGGCGGTGCGTGCGGGCTGCGCTCGATGAGCCGGGCGACGAGCGGCAGCGTCACCCCGCCCGCGAAGGCCCCGAACAGCGGCCCCGCCAGGGTTCCGCCCACGTCCTGGCCGAGCCTGGCCACGCACAGCACGAGCAGCAGCCAGGGCAGGGAGCGGAGCGCGGCGGAGAAGTTCAGGACGTATCCGAGGCCGAGCAGCGCCACCCCCGCCCAGGCCCCCTCCGGGCCGAGCGCATGCATCGTGGCGTCCTTGGTGACGGGGTGCGCGGTGACCAGCTGGCTGCCGACGGCGATCCCGAAGGCGAGCAGCACCAGCACGTTCAGGCCGTACACGAGGCGGGTGGCGCCCGACACGATGGAGCCGGTGGCCAGCTCGATGGTGCCCATGGTGAGGGCCGACCCCGGCAGGAAGGCGAGCAGCGGCGGGATGAGGAGCTTGGTCGGGTCCTCGCCGAGCAGCGGGCCGCTGTAGCGGTAGGCGACGGCGGTGACCAGGACCGCGGCCACCACGGGCAGGGCGAGGGAGAGCACCCGGCCGGTACGTTCGGCCAGCTCCCGCAGCAGCCCGACGACGAGCCCGAGCACGGCGTACCCGGCCAGGGCCATGGTGTTGGGCAGGGTGAGCAGCCCGAGGCCCATGGTCAGGACCACATAGCCGAGGATCCGTACGGCCACGGGGAAGCGCGGCGGCATCGCGTCGATCTCGGCGAGCCGCCGGGCGCCCTCGTCGGGCGGCTCGGGGTGGGCGTAGGTGTCGTCGATGAAGCGGTAGAGCCGGTCGATCTGGTCCAGGCGCAGGTCGGAGCCCTCGACCGGGGCGAAGTCGATGACGGAGTCCGGGCCGTCCCCCGCGCGGACGAAGACACCGGTGGGCACGACGAAGGTGTGCACCTTGGGCACGCCGTAGCGGGCGCCGAGCCGGTTGACGGTGTTCTGCACATCCGCCGCGGGCTCCCCCGCACGCACGAGCGCGGCGCCGCAGGTCCGCAGGAAGGCGATCAACTCCTGTGGCGGCGGCGGAGGTTCATCGTGCTCGGGCAGCACGGCCTCCGCCCGCAACAAGGTACGAAGCCGCCGCAGCCGGTGCCGTGCCGCCGACGAGGAGTGCCGCGCGGTCCCCCGCGAAAACGGATGCACACCCCGCCGCTCCCCGTCCGGAACGGGTGGCTCGGCCATACGGCACCCCGTCCGTCGGTTTCGGCCCCTTCACAGCAATGTGCCGTGGGCGGGACGGGGAGGGGCGCCGACGGGGTCCGTACGGGTGACAAGTACAGCCCGTCCGGCGTTTGAGGACGAGCCCGCAGGGCGATGCGCGGCACGCACCGCGACGGTGCGCGATCGAACCGCCGAACCTACCCCCGGAAAACCGACAGGATCCGCTCCGCGGCCAGCGTGGCCGTCAACTCCCCGTCCCGGACGAGCCGTTCAAGCCCGGGAGCCAGCTCCCGTACCTTCGGATCGGCCCGCAGCCGCCCGAGCAGCTCGTCATGGACCATGTTCCAGGTCCACTCCACCTGCTGATCCCGCCGCTTCGCCGCAAGCCGCCCCTGGGAGTCGAGCAGCGCCCGGTGCTGCTCGAGCCGCTCCCAGACCGTGTCGAGCCCGGAGGACTCGCGCGCACTGCAGTGCAGCACAGGCGGGGTCCAGGCCGCGTCGGCCGGGTGCATCAGGCGGAGCGCGCCCGCGAGCTCCCGCGCCGCCGAGCGCGCGTCCCGCTCGTGCGGCCCGTCGGCCTTGTTCACGGCGAGCACGTCGGCCAGCTCCAGGACCCCCTTCTTGATGCCCTGCAGCTGGTCACCGGTGCGGGCCAGGGTGAGCAGCAGAAAGGAGTCGACCATATTGGCGACGGCGGTCTCGGACTGCCCGACGCCCACGGTCTCCACAAGCACCACGTCGTACCCGGCGGCCTCCATCACCACGATCGACTCGCGCGTCGCCTTGGCCACGCCGCCGAGCGTGCCCGCGGTCGGCGAGGGACGTACGAAGGCGTCCGGGTCGACGGAGAGGCGCTCCATCCGGGTCTTGTCGCCCAGGATGGAGCCGCCCGTGCGGGTCGAGGACGGGTCGACGGCGAGCACCGCGACCCGGTGACCGAGCGATGTCAGCATCGTGCCGAGCGCGTCGATGAACGTCGACTTGCCGACGCCCGGCACTCCGCTGATGCCGATCCGCCGGGCCCGCCCGGAGTGCGGCAGAAGCTGGGTGAGCAGCTCCTGGGCCTGGGCGCGGTGGGCGGGCCTGGTGGACTCGACGAGGGTGATGGCGCGCGCGATCGGCGCGCGCTTCCCGTCGAGTACGCCCTTCACATAGCTGTCGAGGTCGATCGCCTTGGCCATCGGCTCACAGCTCGTCGGAGGCGGAGGCGGCGGAATCGGCAGCAGGCGCGGCGGGGGGCTCGGCGGCGGAGGACTCGGCGGCGGGTTCGTGACCGAGCTCGTCCGCGAGCTGCTTCACCAGGTCGTACGCCGCGTCCGGAATCACCGTGCCGGGCGGGAAGACCGCGGTGGCGCCCGCTTCGTGCAGGGCCTCGATGTCCTGCGGCGGGATGACACCGCCGACCACGATCATGATGTCCTCACGGCCCTCGGCGGCGAGTTCGGCCCGCAGGGCGGGTACGAGGGTGAGGTGCCCGGCGGCGAGCGAGGAGACGCCGACGATATGCACATCCGCCTCGACGGCCTGGCGCGCGACCTCCGCCGGGGTCTGGAACAGCGGGCCGACGTCGACGTCGAAGCCCAGGTCGGCGAAGGCGGAGGCGATCACCTTCTGGCCGCGGTCGTGTCCGTCCTGGCCCATTTTGGCGACCAGGATGCGCGGGCGGCGGCCCTCGGCCTCCTCGAAGGCGTCGACGAGGGTGCGGGTGCGCTCCACGGAAGGCGACTCCCCTGCTTCGTTGCGGTACACGCCGGAGATCGTACGGATCTGGCCCGCGTGCCGGCCGTACACCTTCTCCAGGGCGTCGGAGATCTCGCCGACGGTGGCCTTGGCGCGGGCGGCGTTCACGGCCAGTTCGAGGAGGTTGCCGGTGGATTCGGCGGCGCGGGTCAGGGCGGCGAGCGCGTCCTGGCAGGCCTGCTCGTCGCGCTCTTCGCGCAGCCGGCGCAGCTTCTCGATCTGCTGGGTGCGCACCGAGGAGTTGTCGACCTTGAGGACGTCGATCTGCTCGTCGGTCTCGACGCGGTACTTGTTGACGCCGATGACGGGCTGGCGGCCGGAGTCGATCCGGGCCTGGGTGCGGGCCGCGGCCTCTTCGACGCGCAGCTTGGGGATGCCCGCGTCGATGGCCTGGGCCATGCCGCCGGCGGCCTCGACCTCCTGGATGTGCTGCCAGGCGCGGCGCGCGAGGTCGTAGGTGAGCTTCTCGACGTAGGCGCTGCCGCCCCACGGGTCGATGGCGCGGGTGGTGCCGGACTCCTGCTGGATGAGGAGCTGGGTGTTGCGGGCGATGCGCGCGGAGAAGTCGGTGGGCAGGGCGAGCGCCTCGTCGAGGGCGTTGGTGTGCAGGGACTGGGTGTGGCCCTGGGTGGCGGCCATCGCCTCGACGCAGGTACGCGTGACGTTGTTGAAGACGTCCTGCGCGGTCAGCGACCAGCCCGAGGTCTGCGAATGGGTGCGCAGGGAAAGGGACTTGGCGTTCTTCGGGTCGAACTGCTTGACCAGCTTCGCCCAGAGCAGGCGCGCGGCGCGCAGCTTGGCGACCTCCATGAAGAAGTTCATGCCGATCGCCCAGAAGAAGCTCAGGCGCGGCGCGAACGCGTCCACGTCGAGCCCGGCCTCCTGCCCGGCGCGCAGGTACTCCACCCCGTCGGCGAGGGTGTACGCCAGCTCCAAGTCGGCCGTCGCGCCCGCCTCTTGGATGTGGTAGCCGGAGATGGAGATCGAGTTGTAGCGCGGCATCTTCTGCGAGGTGTACGCGAAGATGTCGGAGATGATCCGCATCGAGGGCTTGGGCGGATAGATGTAGGTGTTGCGGACCATGAACTCTTTGAGGATGTCGTTCTGGATGGTCCCGGCCAGCTTCTCGGGCGGTACGCCCTGCTCCTCGGCGGCCACGATGTAGAGCGCGAGGATGGGAAGGACGGCGCCGTTCATCGTCATCGACACGGTCATCTTGTCCAGCGGGATGCCGTCGAAGAGCTGGCGCATGTCGTAGATGGAGTCGATGGCGACGCCCGCCATGCCGACGTCGCCGGTCACGCGCGGGTGGTCGCTGTCGTAGCCGCGGTGCGTGGGCAGGTCGAAGGCGACGGACAGGCCCTTCTGGCCCGCGGCGAGGTTGCGCCGGTAGAAGGCGTTGGACTCCTCGGCGGTGGAGAAACCGGCGTACTGCCGGATCGTCCAGGACTGGTTGACGTACATCGTCGGGTAGGGGCCGCGCAGATACGGCGTGACGCCCGGGTACGTCTCCAGGAAGTCCAGGCCCTCCAGGTCGCGCCCGGTGTACAGGGGCTTGACCGTGATGCCTTCGGGGGTCTCCCACGCCAGGTCGTCGACGGCTTCGCCCGCGGTCTCCTTGACGGCGGTGCGCCACTCGTCGTCGGAGCCCGCGGCGGGGGCCGCGCCGAGCGGGACCTCGGAGAAGTCAGGAATCTGAGGGGCAGTCATCACGCCACTCCCATGCGGTCGAGGAGGGAGGAAAGGACGGCCACCGCGTCGCAGCCGGCGAAGACGTACTCGTCCACGTCCTGGTGGTCGCCGGGCCGGCCGGCGAGCAGCACACGGCGGGCGCCCGCCGCCTTGAGGGCGGCTGCGACCTCGGCGGCCTGTTCGGCGTAGAGGGCGTCGCTCGAGCACAGGCAGGCGACCGTGGCACCGCTGGCGGCGAACGCCCCGGCGGCCGTGGCGGCGTCCACCGACACCGGGTCGTGCACGGGCTCGATGCCGCCCGCCTGGAAGAGGTTCGCGGCGAAAGTGGCGCGCGCGGTGTGCGCGGCGGCCGGGCCGAGCGCGGCGATGAACACCTTGGGGCGCGCCCCGCTCTCGGCGAGGTGTGCGTCCGAGCGGGCCCGCAGCGCCTCGTACGCCTCGTCGCGGCGCACCCGGGGCAGACCGCCGGCGGGCGCGGCCGGGGCGGGCTCGCGGACGACGGGCTTCTCGGCTAGATGCGGGAACTCGCTGACGCCGGTGATGGGTTCGCGGCGCTCGGCGAGCCGCTTGCTGCGCTCGGCCCAGGTGGCGGCGATCCGCTCGCGTACGAGTCCGGAGCGCAGGGCGGCGCCCTGGCCGCCGGCGCGCTCGATCTCCTGGAAGAACTCCCAGGCGGCGTGGGCGAGTTCGTCGGTGAGCCGCTCCACGTACCAGGAGCCCCCGGCCGGGTCGATGACCCGGGCCAGATGCGACTCCTCGATGAGGATCGTGGAGGTGTTGCGGGCGATCCGGCGGGCGAACGCGTCGGGCAGGCCGAGCGCGTCGTCGAAGGGCAGCACGGTGACGGCGTCGGCGCCGCCGACACCCGCGGCCATGCAGGCGATCGTGCCGCGCAGCATGTTCACCCACGGGTCACGGCGCGTCATCATCACCGGCGAGGTGACGGCGTGTTGGCGCTGCGCACCGTCGCCCGCGGCGCCGCAGACCTCGGCGACCCGGGCCCAGAGCCGACGCGCGGCCCGGAGTTTGGCGATGGTCAGGAACTGGTCGGCGGTGGCGGCGTAGCGGAACTCCAGTTGCGCACAGGCGTCCTGGACGCTCAGTCCCGCGTCCGTGAGCTGCCGCAGGTAGGCGAGCCCGGTGGCGAGCGAGGCACCCAGCTCCTCGGCCGCCGAGGCGCCGGCCTCGTGGTACGGCAGCGCGTCCACGGTCAGGGCGCGCACACCCGGATGGTCACGGACGCAGCGTGCGGCGAGCTCCGCCGCGGGCGCGGCGTCCAACTCCTGGCCGGTACGGGCCTCGTGGCCGAGCGGGTCGGCGCCGAGGGTGCCGCGGGCCTGCTCGCCGGTGATGCCGCGCTCGGCGTGGAGCCGCAGCAACTCCCGTGCGGCGTCCGCGTATTCGGCGCCCGCGTCGAGGGCGACGGGCGCGAGGTCGAGGTAGACGCCGTCCAGGGCGCGGGCGATCCCGGAGACCGGCAGACCACTGCCGCCGACGGCCAGCCACACCGAGGTGACGCCGTTCTCCAGGTCGGCGAGCAGCGCCTCGTTGACGCCCGCGGGGTCGGCGCCGGCGTGCCGCTGGCGTACGCCCCAGCCGCCGGCCGCGCCGCCCTGCGGCCTGCCGCCCCGTACGAAGGGGGCGAAGCCGGGGTAGCCGGGGTCGGCGGCGGCGTCGTGGGCGGTGTAGAGGGGGCGGGTGGTGAGCCCGTCCTCGAGTGCGGTGGAGAGGGCTGCTTCGGCCGCCGTGCCCGAGACTTCCTTGCCCGACTTGCGCAGTACGCCCGATACAAGGGCCTGCCACTGCTCGTGGGTCGCATCAGGGAACTCGGCGGCCAGCGAAAGCCCGTCGTCAGGCAGGACCGTCATGGCTCGGATGTTAGGGCAGAGCCCCGGATGAGCAGCAGGGGGAACGGCTGTGACCTTGCCCTCTCCGGATCGGTCTTGATCATGGGCGGCCGTTGCCCTATCCGGGCCGGCGGGATGCGGCGCAGGTCACACGCCTGCGGACGGCGGCCGACGGTGCGGCAGGCATGGACCGGCTCCACCGTCGGACCACCGTCAGCCCGCCGCCCCGCTCTCCTCCCGAGACACGGCCTGTGGCGTTCGCCGACCGAGCTTCAAGGTGAGCCCGTCGGGCATCAGCGTGAGCCGTTCGGAGATCCGCAGCCGGTAGCCGGGGTCGGGGTGCAGGTCGTAGCGGCGAAGCAGCAGACCGAGCACCAAGGTGGCTTCGTGCAGGGCGAACTGGCGGCCGATGCAGGCGCGGGCCCCGGTACCGAAGGGCTTGTAGACATGCGCGGGCCGCGACCGCACCGCCGCGGGCTCGAAGCGGTCCGGGTCGAAGGCCTCCGGGTCAGGGCCCCAGGCCACGGGGTCACGGTGCAGCATGATCGTCAGAACCAGCGCCCAGGCGCCGGGCAGCATCGGGTGCGCGCCGCCGAGTTCGGTGGTGCCGCGGGCCTCACGGGCGAAGGCGGGGGCGGTGGGCCACAGGCGCAGGGCCTCGTCGAGGACCCGGCGGACGTAGCGCAGCTTGGCGACGTCCTCGTACGCGGGCTCCTCCTTGTCGCCCCACACCCGGTCGATCTCCTCGCGGGCGCGGGCCAGGACCTCGGGGTGGCGGGAGAGATAGTGCAGCGCGAAGGAGAGCGCCCCGGACGTCGTCTCGTGCCCGGCGACCAGGAAGGTGATGACCTGGCGCCGGATGTTCTCGGCGGAGAGCCGCTCACCGGTGTCCGGGTGCGCCACGTCCAGCATGCGGTCCAGGAGGTCGCCACGGCCGCCCGCCGCGGTCCCGTCCCTGCGGGCGGTCACGATCTCGTCGACGGTGTGGTTCAGATACTCCAGGTCGGCCGCGTTCCGGCGGGCCGCACCGCGCAGCAGCATCGGGGCGATCAGGGAGGGGATCACATTGCGGCGCTGCGCGAAGGCGAGTATGCCGACCATCGACGTCACGAACGGATGCGGACGCTCACGCTCGAACGAACCGAAGTCATGCCCGAACCCGGCCCTGGAAATGGTCTCCAGGGCCAGCTTGGTCATATCGCCCGGCACGTCCACGGCCGCCCCGGCACGCTCCCGCTCGTCCCAGCGGGCGGTCAGACGCCGTGCGACGTCCAGCATCAGCGGGTGGTAACCGGCCATGGCGTCCCGGCTGAACCCGGGGGCCAGGATGTCGTGCGCCAGCTGCCAGTTGGCTTCGTGGTTGTACGCCGTGAAGAGACCGTCCCCGACCACCGGCCGCAGATTGGCGACCCCGAGGCCGACATGCTTGGCGAAGCGCGACTCGTCGGCGATATCGGCGGCGAGGTCCGCGCCCCACACGAAGACGAACTCCTTGGCGAAGGCCTTGCGCCGGAAGATCGGCCCGAGGCGGGCCGCCACCCGCATCGAGTCCTGCAGTGGCGTACGGACGTTGGCGCCGAGCACATCGCCCACCACCGGCACCCGGTACGACGGATGCGGAATACGGTCCAGGGCCGGCCAGCCGTGGTGTGCGCTGCGAAATCCCTTGGGCACCGCGGCACCCTCCGCCGCGGCGCCCTCCGCCACCTGTGCCATCTGCCCCAACTCCCTTTCCGTGCCCGCGCCTTGCCTTATTGGACGCGAATTCAATAGCCGTCGCCAGTGTCTCGGCGGCAGCGGAGCGGAGTCAAGTGCCGGGCCGGGCAACGAGCCAAGCACCGGGCCAAGCACTGAACCGCCGTCAAGTACGGTGCTGACATGGCAGCGAATCCGAGCGACCGCACCCGCCGCCGGCTGAGCACCGAGCAACGCAGGGACCAGCTGCTTTCGGTGGGTTCCCAGCTCTTCGCACAGAGCCCCTATGACGATGTGTGGGTCGAGCGGGTCGCCGAGATCGCGGGAGTGTCACGCGGTCTGCTGTACCACTACTTCCCCACAAAAAGGGACTTCTTCGCCGCCGTCGTACAGCGCGAGAGCGAGCGCATGCTGCGGCTGACCGCCGCGGTGCCCGGCAAGCCGCTGCGCGAGCAGATCGACACCGGCATCGATCTCTTCCTGGCGTACGTCGAGAACCACGCGGAGGGCTTCCGCGCCTTCCACCGCGCCGAGGCCGCGGGCGACCCGGCCGTCCGCGAGGTCTACCGCGCGGGCCTCGCCGCCCAGGAACACCAGATCCTCGCCGCGCTCACGCACACCCGGAGCCTCCCGGCCGACGACCCCGCCCTGCGCCTGGCGGTGCACGGCTGGCTGGCCTTCATGATCTCGGTCTGCCTCGAGTGGCTGGACGAACCGGGCACGAGCAGGGAGCGGGTGCGGGATCTGTGCGCGCGGACGCTGTGGGGGGCGCTCGGCCTGGACCGGGACTGAGGCGGGCCATCCGGGCCCCGGGTGTGCGGGCCCGGGGTGCGCGGGCCCGGGGTGTGCGGGGCGGCGGTGTTCACTCCCCCGGCCGCGCCTCCAGCATCGGCACGAGGAAGTTCCGTGCCACGGCGCGCAGTTGCTCGTCGTCGTCGAGGTCGATGAGATGGCTCGGAGTGACGAGGAAGGAGGTGGAGAGCCTCGTCATCAGCTCGGCGACCAGCTGCACGTCGACCTCGCCCGGGACATGGCCGGCCTGCTGCTCGCGGGCGAGCTGGCCCGCGACGAACCGCTGCACCGTGGCGAGCGTCCGGCCGCCGTCGCCGACCATCGAGGGCACGAGCAGATCGGGCTCGGCGGCCATCAGGCCCCCGATCAGGGGGTTGCTCCGGATGGCCCGCAGGGAGCTGACAAAGCCGAGCACGACCCGGTCGGCGGCGGTCTCGGCCTCCTGGATGTCGATCAGGAACTGGTCGAAGTAGCGCCGGAATTCACGTCGTACGACCTGCTCGACGAGCGCGTCCTTCGTGGCGAAGCGGCGGTAGGCCGTGATCCGGGAGACCCCGGCACGACGGGCCACATCCTCCATGGTGGAGCGCCGGATACCCATACGGCAGAACTGCTCGTACGCGGCGTCGAGCACCCGTCCGGTGATCTCGTCGCTTTCTCCGGCGCTTCCGCTCCTGCTATCACTGCTGCTTTCGCCGCTGCTTTTGCCCCCGCCATCGCCGCCGCTGCCGTCGGCGGCACCTTCGATTCGCTCGGAGCGTTCCACGGCTTCGGCGAACGCGCGCTCCAGCAATGACTCAGGACCGGAACTCCCCAGCAGGGCGGACAGTACTGGTTCCACCATCAGCGACCGAACTTTCTTGAATCGGCGGGGAATGGGGTCTGGCCCTGCATCCCGGACTGTGCTCTTCTATGAGATACGCAGTATCAGTTCGTGTATCACAGTACCAGCCAGCGAGTCCGGGCCTCAAGGAGGAGTTCAGACCATGGACGAGCTCAGCAGGCGCAAGATGTTGATCGCGGGCGGCACGCTCGGCGCTCTCGGGGCCCTCGGGGCGGCGTCGCCGGCCCGCGCCCTGTCCAACTGGACGTGGGCGCCCAGCGGTTCGGTGGCGGGCTCGGGCGCCGGCGCGGACCCGAGGTGGGTGTGGGACCCGGAGGCCGACCCGCTGGTCGCCTCGCTGCTCGACCGCGGCGACGTACCCAAGGTGAACGCGCTGCTGCGGACCTGGACCAAGAACGCGCAGCCGCTGCCGGACGGACTGCCCGCGGATCTGCGGGACTTCATGGAGCGGGCCCGTCGCCTGCCGTCGTGGGCGGACCGCGGCAAGCTCGCCACCGCGGTCGAGTTCAACGAAAAGCGGGGCCTCTACCTCGGCGTCCTGTACGGCCTCGCCAGCGGCATGATGAGCACGGTCATCCCCAAGGAGGCGCGCGCGGTCTACTACTCCAAGGGCGGCGCGGACATGAAGGACCGCATCTCCAAGACCGCCAAGCTCGGGTACGACATCGGCTCCCGCAACGCCTTCGAGCCCGACGGCGAGATGATCGTGACCTGCCTCAAGACCCGCCTCGTGCACGCGGCGGTACGGCACTTGCTGCCGCAGTCCCCGTACTGGTCGGAGGCCGCCGACGAGGAGATCCCGATCAGCCAGCGGGACATGATGGTCACCTGGCACAGCCTGCCCACGACCGTCATGCAGAAGCTGGCCGCGTGGAAGGTGCCGATCCCCGCAGCCGAGTCCACGGCCTTCCTGCACTCCTGGCAGGTGGGCGCCCACATGCTCGGCATCATGGACGAGTACATCCCCGCGTCGTGGGACGAGGCCGATGCCCAGGCGAAGCAGGTGCTCGACCCGGTGCTCGCCCCCACGCCCGAGGGCATCAAGCTGGCCGACATCCTCCTCAACCTCGGCTCCGAGGTCGACGGCGGCCTCCTCAGCAAGCCGATACTCGGCGCCTTCACACGCTTCATGCTCGGCGACCGGATCGCCGAGTGGCTGAAGATCCGCGAGGAGCCGGTCTGGGATTCGCTCCTCAAGGTGTCCTGGGGCCCCTTCGTCGCCGTCCGCGAGGGACTGCTGCCCTTCCCGCTGGCGCCGAAGGCGTATTGGACCTTCGACGAGTTCCTGCGCAGGGCCACTCTGCTCTTCCTGTCCGAAGCGCGGCCGATCAGCATCGAGATCCCGGAGGCCAACTGCCCGTCCTGAGATGTCCGCGGAGGGCCGTTGAGCGCTCCGCGGGAAGTCCGGTACAGGGGCTTGGAACTCTGCGGAAGAGCCGCGGAAAACAAGTACGGGCGAATCACGCGAAGCGCCAACGGAACCACAGAGTTTCAGCGCGCGAGGAATCACGGAGGATTCAAGGACATGTCGGAACTCAGCAGGCGCAGAATGCTGGTCTCGGGCGGGACCCTGGGGGCGCTCGGAGCACTGAGTATGGCCTCGCCCGCGCACGCGCGCTCCTTGATGAACTGGACCTGGGCGCCGAGTGGTTCGGTCGCGGGCTCCGGCGCCGGCGCCGATCCGCGGTGGGTATGGGACGAGGAGGCCGATCCGCTGCTCGCCTCGCTCCTGGACCGGGGCGCGATCCCCGAGGTCAACCGGCTCCTGTGGGACTGGGAGCGCAACGACCAGCCACTGCCGGCCGGACTGCCGCGGGATCTGCGGGCGTTCATCGAGAAGGCACGTCAGCTGCCCTCGTGGGCGGACCGGAGCAAGCTGGAGGCCGCCGCCGAGTTCAACAAGTCCCGAGGGCTGTACCTCAATCTGCTCAACGGCGTCGGCGGCGGCATGCTCAGCACCGCCATCCCCAAAGAGGCGCGCGCGGTCTACTACTCCAAGGGCGGCGCCGACATGGAGGACCGTGTCGCCAAGACCAGCATCCTCGGCTTCGCCGTCGGCTCCCTCAACGCGTACCGCCCGGACGGCAGTTGCATGGTCAACTCCGTGAAGACGCGCCTGGTGCACGCGGCGGTACGCCATCTGCTGCAGCAGTCCCCGCACTGGGGCGGCGACATTCCGATCAGTCAGAACGACATGCTGGTCACCTGGCACACCCTGCCCACCTTCGCCATGCGCAAGATGCGCGAGTGGAAGGTCCCCATCACCCAGGCCGAGTCCGAGGCGTATCTGCATGTGTGGCAGGTGACCGCGCACATGCTCGGCATCAAGGGCGAGTACATACCGGCCACTTGGGACGCGGCCGAGGCCCAGTCGGACCAGGTGCTGCCCCCGGCCATGGGCCCGACCCGTGAAGGCGTGGAACTGACCGACATCCTGCTCGGGCAGCTCGCCGAGCAGACCAGCCCCGGCAGCGTCAGCCGGCCGCTGTGCAACGCGCTCGCCCGTTACCTGGTCGGTGACGAGGTCGCCGACTGGGACGAGATCCCGCGCGAGCCGTTCTGGGGCGCGGCGGTGAGGACCGCGTGGCCGGCCCTGGTGAAGTTCCGTGAGGGCCTGCTGCCGCTGCCGCTGGTGCCCGAGGCCGCCTGGGCGCTCGACGAAGCCGCCCGGCAGTACATCCTGTTCTATCTGACCAAGGGCAAAGAGACGAAGATCGATATCCCCGTCGTCAACCGGCCCGAGTGAAGCGGCCAATGACGGAGGCACTCGGGCGGCGGCGGTTCCTCGGCTATGTGCTCGCGGCCCCGACCCTGGTGGCCGCCGCAGGACCCGCCCCGGCCACGGCGGGCGGGCCCGTCTCCCCCGGCGGCACGGGGCGGCAGGCCGTCGGCACGGGGCTGCCGTCGCCGGACGTCACGGAGCTGCTCGACCTCAACGACATGATGACGGCGGCGGCTCTGCCGACCGCGCACCTGATCACGGTCGAGGTGCACCGGGACGGCACGGTGTCGTTCGCGCTGCCGCGCGCCGAGGTGGGACAGGGCATCACCACCTCGACCGCGATGCTGATCGCCGAGGAGCTGGCCGTCCCCCTCGACCGGGTACGGGTGTCACTGGCCGACGCGCGCCCCGAGCTGGTGTTCAACCAGCTCACCGGCGGCTCCAACACCACCATCGCGACGTACGTCCCGATCCGCGTCGCCGCCGCCGTCGCCCGGGGCCGGCTCCTCGCGGCCGCGGCAACCGAACTCGGCGTACGGCCCGCGGAGTTGACCCTGAAGGACGGCGTGATCACCGCCCGCTCCGGGCGCGCCGTCGGTATCGGTGCGCTCGCCGAGAAGGCCGCGAGCGCGCGGACCCGGCAGGTGGACGTGGAACTCACGGCACGCACGGACTTCAGCGTCATCGGCCGGCCGCACAGCCGCGTCGACGCGCTGGAAGCGGTGACCGGGCGCAAGAAGTTCGCGATGGACCTGCAGGTTCCGGACGCCAAGCCGGCCATGGTGTGCCGCCCGCCGACCATCAACGGCAAGGTCGGTTCGGTGGCCAACCTCGCCGAGGTCCGCGCCATGGCGGGTGTCACCGATGTCGTGGAGATCTCCACCGGGGTCGCGGTGCGCGCCGAGACCTTCGGCCAGTGCATCGACGCCGTACGCGCCCTTCGCGTGTCCTGGAGACCCGGAACCGCCGAAGGCAAGTCCGACGCCGACGTCCTCAGGGAACTGCAGGCCGCGGAACTGCCGCTCGGGCCGCGGCCGCCGACTCCGGTCGTGGAGGGCACATTCACCTTCCACTTCCGCAGCAACAGCGCCCTTGAGCCCAACTGCGCGATAGCCGACGTCCGTACGGACCGGGCCGAGATCTGGGCGTCCCTGAAGTCACCGATCGTCGCCCGGCAGACCATCGCCGCCCGCCTCGGTCTGCCACCGGGCCGGGTCACCGTGCATGTCACCGAAGGCGGCGGCTCCTTCGGGCGCAAGCTGTTCTTCGACGCGGCACTCGAAGCCGCCGAGGTCTCCCGGAAGACCGGCAAGCCCGTCAAACTCATGTGGCACCGCGCCGACGACTCACGCCAGGGCCGCACCCACCCGATGGCCACCTCGCGCGTACGTGTCGCCTACGCCGGTGACACCGTGCTCGGCTACCAACAGCGGCACACCAGCGTCTCCACGGACCTCGGCCACGGACTCGGCGAGATCATCACGGCCATGGCCGCTCGGCTCCCGGTGGGTGACATCGGCTTCTCCGAGACGTTCTTCCAGCTCAGCCAGACGATGTCCTACGACTTCGGGGTGCACAGCAGACTCCTGAGCGAGACCGACAAGGGCTTCAACACCGGCAGCATGCGCAATGTCTACTCGCCCGACGTCACCTGTGCCCGGGAGCTCATCGTCGACCGGCTCGCCGCCAGGATGGGCAAGGACCCCTACCGCTTCCGCCATGAATTTCTGCGCGACGACCGGTCCCGCGCCGTGCTGGAGAAGGTGGCCGAGGCGGGCGGCTGGGGCCGGGCCATGCCGGCCGGCATGGCGCAGGGCATCGCCTTCCACGCCGAGTACAAGGCGGTCAGCGCCGCGCTGATGGAGATCGACTGCCGGCCGGAGACCGTGCAGCGTCCCATCCGCGACGGTGTCACGGGGCCGCGCGTCACCAAGGCCGTCTTCGCCGTCGATGTCGGTCTTGCCGTCAACCCGCGTGGCCTGGAGGCGCAGATGATGGGCGGCATCTCGGACGGCATCGCGCTCGCCCTGACGTCCAGTCTGCATCTGCGGGACGGGTACTTCCTCGAAGCCAGCTGGGACAACTACTTCTACACGCGGCAGTGGAACACTCCGCCCGAGCTCCGGATCATCGTCATGCCGAGCACGTCCGACGAGCCCGGCGGCGCCGGGGAGCTGGGGGTCGCCGCGTCGATGGCCGCCGTCGCGTGTGCGTACGGCCGCGCCACCGGCGCCATGCCGACGAGCTTCCCCATCAACCACGGCACGCTCTCCTTCACCCCCAAACCGACCGTCCCGCCCGTGCCCCCGTCCCCCACCGACGGCCTGGACCACATCCGCTGAGAGCTTGGAGTTCCCGTGCCCGAGCACACCTTCCGCGTCAACGGCGAGCAGGTCACCGTCGATGTCGCCGACGACGTACGCCTGCTGTGGGTGCTGCGTGACCTTCTCGGCGTCACCGGACCGAAGTACGGCTGCGGCATCAACGTCTGCAAAGCGTGCACCAGCCACCTCAACGGCAAGGCGGTCAACCCGTGCGCGATCCCCGTGGGGGATCTGCGGCCGAGCGACGAAGTGACCACCATCGAGGGGCTTGCGGCCACGGTCGGCAGGGAGCTGCACCCGATGCAGCAGGCCTGGCTCGACCACGACGTGGCCCAGTGCGGCTACTGCCAGCCCGGTCAGATCATGGCCGCCGTGGACCTGGTCCGGCGGGTCGCCGCCGAAGGCCGCACCGTCACCGAGGCCGACCTCGACACCCTGCGCAACATCTGCCGCTGCGGCACCTACGCCCGCATCCGCGAGGCGATCAAGGACGGCGCCGCGCGCTGAACTGCCCTGCTGTGCCCAGGTAGTTCGGTGTGCGGCGGCCGTCGTGTGAGAAACATTGACAATCTTCAACCTCCTGGTAAATCTATGATGCCGCATGCGCAAAATATTGACTGAATCTCTCAGATTCAGCAGTACATAGGCGCAACTCCCCGGCGGCACCCCGCACCCCCTGTGGAACAGAGGACGCCATGAGACGGAAGCACCACGGCCCGAGACCGAAACGGGACTGTCCAAGACGGACCCGGCACGGCAGAGCAGGGCGCGGACGGCTCCTCGCCGTCGTGCTCAGCGCCGGCCTGACAGGGCTCGGGCTTCTGCCCGCGCCCGCCGCCTCGGCCGCCGAGCCCCCCGCACCCCACGCGGCCAAGGCCGGCAAGGCGGCCAAAGCCGCCGAGGCGACGAATCTCGCCCTGAACAAGCCGATCGAGGCGTCGTCGTCGACGCAGCACTACTTCGCCACGAACGCCAACGACGGCAACACCCACACCTATTGGGAGGCGAGCAGCAATCCGTCGACACTGACGGTGAAGCTCGGCGCCGCCGCCGATCTGCAGTCGGTCGTCGTCAAGCTCAACCCCGACCCCGCCTGGTCGACACGGACCCAGAGCATCGAGGTGCTCGGGCGTCAGCAGTCCGCGCAGAGCCTCACGTCCATCAAGGCGCGGGCCGACTACACCTTCAGCCCCTCGGGCAACCAGAACACCGTGACGATCCCGGTCTCCGGCCGCTACGCCGACGTACAGCTGAAGATCTACGGCAACAGCTCCGGATACGCGGGCCAGGCCGCGGAGTTCCAGGTCATGGGCACCCCCGCGCCCAGCCCCGACCTCACGCTCACGGGGCTCTCCTGGGAGCCGGCACAGCCCACGGAGAGCGACGAGATCAAGGTCAACGCCGCGGTGCGGAACACCGGTTCGGCGGCCGCGGGCGAGACGACCGTGAACGTCAGCCTGGACGGCACGGTCGCGGGCAGCGCCAAGGTGGCAGGGCTCGGCGCCGGTGAGGCGGCGACCGTGCCGGTGACGGTCGGCAAGCGGGCGCAGGGCGCGTACACCGTGTCCGCGGTGGTCGACCCGGCGGACACCATCCCCGAACAGGACAACGGCAACAACAGCCGTACGGCCGAAGGCAAGTTGACGGTCGGCCAGAGCCCGGGACCGGACCTGGAGGTCACCGGCATCACGTCGAACCCGGCCAATCCGGCCGTAGGCGCCAAGGTCACCTTCGCCGTGAAGGTGCACAACCGCGGCACCAGCGCGGTGAACGCCGGTTCCGTCACCCGCCTCACGGTGGGCGGCACCACCTTGAGCGGCACCGCTCCGGCCATCGCCGCCGGCGCGAGCGCCACCGTGGACATCGCCGGCAGCTGGACCGCGACCAGCGGCGGCGCCACACTCACCGCGACCGCCGACGCCACCGATGTCGTGACCGAGACGAACGAGGACAACAACGTCTTCGCGCGCTCCGTCGTGGTCGGGCGCGGCGCGGCCGTGCCGTACACCGAGTACGAGGCGGAGGACGGCACCTACGAGGGCACGCTCCTCGAATCCGACGCCAAGCGCACCTTCGGGCACACCAACTTCGCCACGGAGTCCTCGGGCCGCAAGTCCGTACGCCTCAACTCGACCGGCCAGTATGTGGAGTTCACATCGAAGAGCGCGTCCAACTCGATCGTGGTACGCAACTCCATCCCGGACTCTTCGCGCGGCGGTGGCCAGGAGAAGACCCTGAGCCTGTACGCCGACGGGAAGTATGTGCAGAAGGTGACCCTCTCCTCCAAGCACAGCTGGCTGTACGGCAACACCGACCAGCCGGAGGGCCTGACCAACACCCCGGGCGGCGACGCGCGGCGGCTCTTCGACGAGTCCCACGCACTGCTGGCACAGACCTACCCCGAGGGCACGAAGTTCCGTCTGCAGCGCGACTCCGGTGATGACGCCGCGTACTACATCGTCGACCTGATCGACCTGGAGCAGGTGGCACCGGCGGCGGCCAAGCCGTCCGCGTGCACCTCGATCACCGAGTACGGAGCGATCCCGAACGACGGCATCGACGACACCGCCGCCCTTCAGAAGGCCGTGACGGCCGACCAGAACGGCACCATCGAGTGCGTGTGGATTCCGGCAGGACAGTGGCGCCAGGAGCAGAAGATCCTCACCGACGACCCCCAGGACAGGGGCGATTACAACCAGGTGGGGATCAAGGACGTCA
>NZ_JBHTCF010000034.1:0-64366 GCF_042665355.1 Streptomyces monticola
TGGCGAGCGCCTGCCGGATCACCCGCATCTGCGAGGGCCCGTTCGGCGCGGTCAGGCCGTTGCTCGCACCGTCCTGGTTCACCGCCATGCCCCGCACCACGGCCAGCACGGGGTGACCGTTGGCGCGGGCATCGCTGAGCCGCTCCACGAGCAGCATGCCCACACCCTCACCCCACGCCGTACCGTCCGTGGAGTTCGCGAAGGACTTGCAGCGGCCGTCAGGAGCCAGTCCGCGCTGGCGGCTGAACTCGATGAACGCCTCGGGGCTCGCCATCACGGCGACGCCGCCGGCGAGCGCGAGGGAGCACTCGCCCGAGCGCAGCGCCTGGATCGCCCAGTGCAGGGCGACCAGGGACGACGAGCAGGCCGTGTCCACGGTGACCGAGGGGCCTTCGAGCCCGAAGGTGTAGGAGACGCGGCCGGAGGCGACGGCTCCGGTGTTCGTGTTGTCCTGGTAGTCGTGGTACATCATCCCGGCGAAGACCCCGGTGTCCGAGCCCTTCAGGGTGGCCGGGTCGATACCGGCCCGCTCGATCGCCTCCCACGAGGTCTCCAGGAGCAGCCGCTGCTGCGGGTCGATGGCCAGGGACTCGTTGGGTGAGATGCCGAAGAAGTCGGGGTCGAAGTCGCCGGCGTCGTGCAGGAAGCCGCCGTGTTTGACGTAACTGGTGCCGGGGCGCTCCGAGTTGGGGTCGTAGAGCTCATCGAGGCGCCAGCCGCGGTTGACCGGGAACTCGGACACCGCGTCCACGCCGTCCGCGACGAGCCGCCACAGGTCTTCCGGCGTCTCGACGCCGCCCGGGTAGCGGCAGCTCATGCCGACGATCACGATCGGGTCGTCGTCGGGGGCGACGGCGGCCGCCCTGACGACGGCGGTGCCGGCGCCGGTGCCGCTGCCTGCCACCTCGTCGGCGAGGTGACGGGCGAGGGCGGCGGGCGACGGGTAGTCGAAGACCAGCGTGGCGGGCAGTCGCCTGCCCACTGTCTCGCTGAGGCCGTTGCGGAACTCGACGGCGCTGAGCGAGTCGAAGCCCAGCTCGCTGAAGGCCTGTTCGGGGTCGATGGCCTGCGGTCCCGCGTGGCCGAGTGTCGCGGCGGCCTGCGTACGCACGAGGTCGAGGAGCGCGGCCTCCTGCTCGGCCGGTGCCAGACCGGCGAGCCGCTGGGCGAGGGAGGACGCCGCGGCCGTGGCGGCCGTCGAGTTCACGGCCCGGCGCGCGGGGCGCCTGACCAGACCACGGAACAGCTCCGGCACCTCGCCGCCCGTGCCGCCGAGTGCCTTGAGGTCGAGCTTGATCGGGACCAGGGCCGGCGCGGGCACTGTGCTCGCGGTGTCGAACAGGGCCAGGCCCTGTGCGACGGTGATCGCGTGTACGCCGGTGCGGTTCATCCGCTCGATGTCCGCCTCGCTCAACTCCCCCGCCATACCCGCCGCTTCGTCCGCCCACAGACCCCAGGCCAGGGACTGTGCGGGCAGACCGTTGGCGCGGCGGTGGGTGGCGAGGGCGTCGAGGAAGGTGTTGGCAGCGGCGTAGTTGCCCTGACCGGGCGCGCCGAGTGTGCCGGCGGCCGAGGAGAACACGACGAATGCGCTCAGGTCACGATCGGCGGTCAGGTCGTGCAGATTCAGGGCCGCGTCGACCTTGGGTCGCAGCACGGAGTCGATGCGCTCCGGCGTGAGGGACGCGATCACACCGTCGTCCAGGACGCCCGCGATGTGCACGATGCCGGCCAGGTTCTCGATCGGCGCGAGGAGGACGGCAAGCGCCTCACGGTCGGCCGCGTCGCAGGCCGCCCACGACACCTCCGCGCCGAGCGCCGTCAGCTCCTCGGCAAGCTCGGCCGCGCCCGGAGCATCAGCACCCCTGCGACTGGTCAACAGCAGCCTGCGTACACCCAGTTCGGACACCAGATGCCGGGCGAACAAACCGCCCAACGTCCCGCTCGCGCCCGTGAGCAGCACCACGCCGTCGTCGCCGCCGAAGCGCGAAGCCGCCTCGGCCCCTTCCTCGGCCACCGCGACGCGGGCGAGCCGCGCGCCGTACACCGTTCCGCCCCGCACGGCGAGCTGCGACTCCCCCGACGCGAGCGCCAGAGCCACCGCATCCGCGTCGTCCTGGTCGTCTGCGTCGTCTGCGTCGTCTGCGTCGTCTGCGTCGTCAGTGCCGATGTCGACCAGGACGATCCGCCCCGGGTCCTCGGACTCCGCCGACCGCGCGAGCCCCCACACCGCCGCACCCGCCAGATCGGTGACGTCCTCGCCCTCCAGGGCCGCCACGGCCCCACGGGTGACGATCACCAACCGTCCTTCCACTGACTGGAGTTGCTCCAGAGCGCCATGCACGGCGGTACGCACCGAGACCGCGTCCGAGCCCTCCTGGCTCCGCCACACCACCGTGTCCGCGGGCGCGCCCGGGTTCGACGACGCCTGCACAGGCACCGCCACGGGCGTCCAGTCCAGGCGGAACAGCGCGTCGTGGAACGCCGTCCTGGCCGCCGCCAACTGCTCGGTGGACACGGCCCGCAGGACGAGCCCGCCGATCTCGGCGACGGGGCGGCCCTCACCGTCGGCGACGGCGATGGCGACACCGTCCGCACCCGAGGGGGTGAGCCGCACCCGTACCCGGGAGGCGCCGGTGGCGTACAGCGCGACATCCGTCCAGGCGAACGGCAGCCGCGCCGACTCGGCGCCCCCGTCGAGCAGGCCGGTGGCGTGCAGGCAGGCGTCGAGGAGCGCCGGGTGGACGCCGTAGCCGTCGACGTCGGTGTCATCGGGCAGCGTCACCTCGGCGTACACCTCGTCGCCCGCGCCCGACTTCCAGGCCGCCGTAAGGCCCTGGAACACCGGGCCGTACTCGAGACCGGCCTCGGCGAGGGTGTCGTACAGGCCGTTCAGGTCGACGGGTTCGGCGCCGGCGGGCGGCCACTGCGCGAGGTCGACGGAGGACGCGGGCGCACCGGCGGTGAGCGTGCCGGTGGCGTGCCGGGTCCAGGTCTGCTCGGCGCCCGGATCGCCGTCGTCGGCACGCGCGTACATGGTCACCGTGCGGGCACCGCCGTCGTCAGCCGCGCCCACGACCACCTGCACGGCGACGCCGCCGCGCTCGGGCAGCACCAGGGGTGCTTCGAGGGTGAGTTCTTCGAGTACGTCGCAGCCGACCCGGTCACCGGCCGCTACGGCCAGCTCGACGAGTCCCGTGCCCGGGAAGAGGACGGTGCCGCCCACCGCGTGGTCCGCGAGCCAGGGCTGCGCGGCGACGGAGAGACGGCCGGTGAACACCGCACCGTCCGAGTCCGGTGAAGCCACCACGGCACCGAGCAGGGGGTGTTCGGCCCGGTCGAGCCCGGCGGACGCGACCCCGCCGGTGTCTGCTCCGGCCCAGGCGTCGGCCCAGTACTCCAGGGCGTCGAGCCAGTAGTGCTGACGTTGGAAGGCGTATGTGGGCAGGTCGACGTGGCGTGCACCGCTGCCGTCGTAGTACGCCGCCCAGTCGACGCCCACACCCCGTACGGCTGCCCGCGCGAGTGCGGTGACGGTCTCGGGGACCTCGTCGCGCCCGCGACGGAGCAGCGGTACGAACACGGCGTCCTCGGCGGTCTGCTGACCCATGGCGGTCAGGACGGCGTCCGGTCCGAGTTCCAGGTAGGTGGTGACGCCTTCGGCCGCCAAGTGCCTGATGTCGTCGGCGAAGCGGACGGCGTCGCGGACGTGGCGTACCCAGTACTCGGGGTCGGTGATGTCCTTGAGGACCGGGATCGACGGCTCGTGGTAGGTGAGCGATGCGGCCACGGTCCGGAACTCGTCGAGCATCGGCTCCATGAGCGGCGAGTGGAAGGCGTGCGAGACCTTCAGACGGGTCGCCTTACGTCCCTCTGACTCGAAGTGCGCCTTGATGGCCAATGCCTGGGTCTCGTCACCGGAGATGACCACGGCGGTGGGTCCGTTGATCGCGCCGATGGTGACGGTGTCGGTGTCGGTGAGGTGCGGGGTGACCTCGGCCTCGGTGGCCTGCAGCGCCACCATCGCCCCGCCCTCGGGCAGCGCCTGCATCAACTTCCCGCGCGCGGCCACCAGTTGGGCCGCATCCGGCAGAGACAGCACCCCGGCCACGTGCGCGGCGGCGATCTCCCCGATCGAATGCCCGGCCAGGAAGTCCGGCCGCACACCCCACGACTCGACGAGGCGGAACAGCGCGACCTCGATCGCGAACAGGGCGGGCTGCGTGAACTCCGTACGGTTCAGCTTCTCCGCGTCCTCGCCCCAGATCACCTCCCGCAGCTCACCGCCGAACTCGTCAAGGGCGGCCAGTACGGCATCGAAGGCCTCGGCGAACACCGGGAACGTCTCGTACAACTCACGGCCCATACCAAGGCGTTGGGCACCCTGACCCGTGAACAGGAACGCCGTACGCCCCCTGTCCCGTGAGGTTCCGTGAACGGCTCCCGTGCCGCTTGCCGTCCCGCCCTCGGCGTACGCGGCGAGGGTGTCCAGGAGCGTCGTGCGGTCGGCGCATACGACGGCGGAGCGGTGCTCCATCAGGGAGCGGCGGGTGGCGAGGGTGTGGGCGACGTCGAGGGGCCGCAGCGTGGGGTCGTTCTGCAGGTGGGCGTGCAGTCGGGCGGCCTGGCCGCGCAGGGCCTCCTCCGTCTTCGCGGAGAACACGACGGGAACGGGGATCGATTCAGGGCTGCCCGAGCTGTCCGTACCCTGCTCGGGCCGCTCGGGCCGCTCGGCCTGCTCAAGGGCCGTCTCGGACTGCTCGGGGGCTTGCTCGATGATGACGTGGGCGTTGGTGCCGCTGATCCCGAACGAAGAGATGCCCGCCCGGCGCGGACGGCCCGTCTCCGGCCAGGGCCGCGACTCCGTCAGCAGCTCGATATGACCGTCCGTCCAGTCCACCTGGCGCGTCGGCTCATCCACATGCAGCGTCTTGGGCAGCACCCCGTGACGGATCGCCTCGACCATCTTGATGATCCCGGAGACTCCCGCCGCGGCCTGCGTGTGCCCCATGTTCGACTTGATCGAGCCCAGCCACAGCGGCTGATCCTCCGACCGTTCACGGCCGTACGTCGCAAGCAGCGCCTGCGCCTCGATCGGGTCACCGAGAGTCGTACCCGTGCCGTGCGCCTCGACCGCGTCGACTTCCGCTGCCGTGAGTCCCGCCGAGGCGAGGGCCTGGCGGATGACCCGGCGCTGGGAGGGGCCGTTGGGGGCGGTGAGGCCGTTGCTCGCGCCGTCCTGGTTGAGAGCGGTGCCACGGACGACGGCCAGCACGGGGTGACCGTTGGCGCGGGCATCGCTGAGCCGCTCCACGAGCAGCATGCCGACGCCCTCGCCCCACGCCGTACCGTCCGTGGAGTTCGCGAAGGACTTGGCGCGGCCGTCGGGAGCCAGTCCGCGCTGGCGGCTGAACTCGACGAAGGCTTCGGGTGTGGCCATCACGGCGACGCCGCCGGCGAGCGCGAGGGAGCACTCGCCCGAGCGCAGCGCCTGTACCGCCCAGTGCAGGGCGACCAGGGACGACGAGCAGGCCGTGTCGATGGTGACGGCGGGGCCTTCCAGGCCGAAGACGTAAGAGATACGGCCGGAGGCGATGGCGCCCGTGCCGCTGTTGGCGGCGTAGTCGTGGTACATCATCCCGGCGAAGACACCGGTGGCCGAGCCCTTCAGGGTGGCCGGGTCGATACCGGCCCGCTCGATCGCCTCCCACGACGTCTCCAGGAGCAGCCGCTGCTGCGGGTCCATGCCGAGTGCTTCGTTGGGTGAGATACCGAAGAAGGCCGGGTCGAAGTCGCCGGCGTCGTGCAGGAAGCCGCCGTGTTTGACGTAACTGGTGTTGGGGCGTTCCGAGTTGGGGTCGTAGAGCTCGTCGACGTTCCAGCCGCGGTTCGCGGGGAATTCCGATACGGCGTCCACGCCGTCCGCGACGAGCCGCCACAGGTCTTCCGGCGTCTCGACGCCGCCCGGGTAGCGGCAGCTCATGCCGACGATCACGATCGGGTCGTCGTCGGGGGCGACGGCGGCGGGTGCGGCGGCGGTACCGCCCTCGCCTGGGGTGCCCGGTATGTCCGAGGCCTCCGAGACCTCTTCCAGGAGGTAGCGGGCGAGGTCGACGGGGCTCGGGTAGTCGAAGATGAGGGTGGCGGGCAGCCGCAGGCCGGTGTCGTCGTTGAGGCCGTTGCGGAGTTCGACCGCGGCGAGGGAGTCGAAGCCGAGGTCGCGGAAGGCGCGTTCGGGCTCGATGGCCTGGGCGCCGCCGAAGCCGAGTACCAGCGCGGCCCGGTTGAGCACCAGGTCGAGCAGGGTCGCTTCCCACTCCTCGCGGGGCAGTGCGGCCAGTTGGCGTTGCAGGGTGCCCGCTTCGGGCTTGGCCGCGTCGGTGGCACTGCGGCGGCGCGCGGCCCGTGGGACCAGTGCGCGGAACAGCGCGGGCATGCCGTCGCCCTGGGCGCGTATCGCGGCCAGGTCGAACTTGGCGGGTACGAGCAGGGGGTCGCCGGACGCGAGCGCCGCGTCGAAGAGGGCGAGTCCTTCCTCGGGGGCGAGCGCGTACACCCCGCCCTGGGATATCCGGGTGCGGTCCGACTCGTCGAGGGCGCCGGCCATGCCTCCGGCCCACAGGCCCCAGGCGAGTGACTGTGCGGGCAGGCCGTGGGCGCGGCGGTGCGCGGCGAGGGCGTCGAGGAAGGTGTTGGCGGCGGCGTAGTTGCCCTGCCCCGGTGCGCCGAGCGTGCCGGAGCCGGAGGAGAACAGGACGAAGGCGTCCAGGTCACGGTCGGCGGTCAGTTCATGGAGGTTGAGCGCGGCGTCTGCCTTGGGGCGCAGGACCGTGTCGATGCGCTCCGGGGTGAGGGAGGCGATCACACCGTCGTCCAGGACGCCCGCCACGTGCACCACGCCGGTCAGGTCGTCGACGTCCGCGAGGAGCGCCGCGAGCGCCTGGCGGTCGGCCGCGTCGCACGCCGCCCAGGTCACGTCGGCACCGAGCGCGGTCAGCTCATCGGCGAGATCGGCCGCGCCCGGAGCATCAGCACCCCTGCGACTGGTCAACAGCAGCTTGCTTACGCCCAGTTGGGACACGAGGTGGCGGGCGAAGAGGCCGCCGAGGGTGCCGCTGGCCCCCGTCATCAGGACCGTGCCGTCACCGCTGAAGCCCGCCGCCGCCCCGGTTCCTTCCTCGGCCACCGGGACGCGGGCGAAGCGGGCGCCGTACGCCGTTCCGCCCCGCACCACGACTTGTGGCTCCCCCGACGCGAGCGCCAGGGCCACCGCGTCCGCAGGGCCATCGGTGCCCGTGTCGGTGTCGGAGTCGGAGTCGGAGTCGACGAGCACGAACCTGCCGGGATCCTCCGACTGCGCCGAGCGCACCAGGCCCCACACCGCGGCGCCCGCCAGGTCGGTGACGTCCTCACCTTCCCCGGCCGCCACGGCACCCCGGGTGACGACCACCAACTGGCCGCGCGTGCCCTGCAGTTGGGCGAGGGCCGTGTTCAGCGCGGCCCGCGCGGCGTCCGCGTCCGTACCCGGCTCGCTGCGCAGCACCACCGTCCCGTCCGGCACGGCGGGCAGGTCCGCGGGCACCGGCACCGGTGTCCACTCCAGGCGGAACAGCGCGTCGTGGAACGCCGCGCGTGCGGCCGCCAGCTGGTCGTCGGTGATGGGCCGCAGGACCAGTGACTCGACGGTGGCGACGGGGTTGCCGCTGCCGTCGGCCAGGGCCAGGGCGATCCCCGATCCGGTCGGGGTGAGCCGGGCCCGTACGGCGGCGGCCCCGGCGGCGTGCAGGGTGACGCGGGACCAGGCGAAGGGCAGGGCGGCCTGGTCGCCGGTGACTCCGGTGAAGCTCACGGCGTGCAGGGCGGCGTCCAGGAGGGCGGGGTGCAGGCCGAGTTGCCCGGCGTCCCGGTGGCCCTGCTCGGGCAGCGCGACCTCGGCGTATACGTCGTCGCCCGACTTCCAGGCGGCCTTGAGCCCCTGGAACACGGGGCCGTACTGCAGGCCGATCCCGGCGAGTCCGGGGTAGAGGTCCGCCACGTCGAGGGGTTCGGCTCCGGCCGGCGGCCACTGGGCGAGGTCGAAGGCGGCGGGCGCCGCGCCGGTGGTGAGGGCGCCGGTGGCGTGCCGGGTCCAGGGCTCGTCGGGGCCGGGGCGCGAGTGCACGGTCAGGGACCGCACTCCGGAGGCCTCGGCGGCGCCCACGGCCACCTGCACCTGGACGCCGCCGCGCTCGGGCAGCACCAGGGGTGCTTCGAGGGTGAGTTCTTCGAGTACGTCGCAGCCGACCTGGTCGCCCGCGCGTACCGCCAGTTCGACGAAGCCGGTGCCGGGGAACAGGATCGTGCCGCCGACCACGTGCTCGGCGAGCCAGGGGTGGGTGGTGGCGGAGAGCCGTCCGGTGAGGACCGCGCCCTCGGAGTCGGCGAGCATGACGGCGGCGCCGAGGAGGGGGTGGTCGGCGGCGTCGAGACCGGCGGAGGCGACATCGCCGGTGCCGTTCTCCGGCGCCATCCAGTAGTGCTCGCGCTGGAAGGCGTACGTCGGCAGCTCGACGCGCTGCGCGCCGTGGCCGGTGAACACGGACTCCCAGTCGACGGCGCCGCCGCGCACGTACAGCTGGCCGAGCGCCCTGAACAGGGCGGGTGTCTCGGGGCGGTTGCGGCGCAGGGCCGGGGCCAGGACGGCCGTACCGGACTCGACGGACTGCCGGGCCATGGCGGTCAGGACGGCGTCGGGGCCGAGTTCGAGGAAGCGGGTGACGCCTTCGGCCTCCAGGGCGCGGATACCGTCGGCGAACCGGACGGCATCGCGGACGTGGCGTACCCAGTACTCGGGGTCGGTGAGCTGCGTCGCCAGTGCGCCGGTGACGTTGGAGACGACCGGGACGGTGGGCTCGTGGTACGTGAGGGAGCGGGCCACGGAACGGAAGTCCGCGAGCATCGGCTCCATGAGCGGCGAGTGGAAGGCGTGCGAGACCTTCAGGCGGCTGGATTTGCGGCCCTCGGTTTCGAAGTGCGCCTTGATGGCGAGTACTTGGGACTCGTCACCGGAGACGACCACGGCCTTCGGCCCGTTGACGGCGGCGATGGCGACCTGGTCGGTGAGGTGCGGCAGGACTTCGTCCTCGGTGGCCTGCAGCGCCACCATCGCGCCGCCCTCGGGCAGGGCCTGCATCAACTTGCCGCGTGCGGCCACGAGTTGGGCGGCGTCGGACAGCGAAAGGACCCCGGCCGCATGCGCCGCGGCGATCTCCCCGATCGAGTGCCCGGCCAGATAGTCGGGCCGTACACCCCACGACTCGACGAGCCGGTACAGCGCGACCTCGATCGCGAACAGGGCGGGCTGCGTGAACTCCGTACGGTTCAGCTTCTCGGCGTCCTCGCCCCAGATCACGTCCCGCAGCTCGCCGCCGAACTCGTCAAGGGCGGCCAGTACGGCGTCGAAGGCCTCGGCGAACACCGGGAACGCGTCGTACAACTCACGGCCCATACCAAGGCGTTGGGCACCCTGACCCGTGAACAGGAACGCCGTCTGGCCGCCAGAGACGACGCCCTGCACGATGTCGGGGCGGGATTCGCCCGCAGCGAGGGCGGTGAGGGCCTCGACGGCGGCGTCCCGGCCGGGCGCGAGGATCACCGCGCGGTGTTCCAGGGCGGCGCGGGTGGTGGCGAGGGAGTAGCCGAGGTCGAGGGCGGACAGCTCCTCGTGGGCTGCGGCATATCCGCCGATGCGGGCGGCCTGGCCGCTCAGGGCCTCCGCGCTGCGGGCCGAGACCAGCCAGGGCAGGGGCAGTTCGGCGACGGGACGCGGCGCGGCAGTGGCAGCGGCGACGGTCTTCCGCTCCGCACCCGAGCCCGCAGCCGACTCCGGCCCCGAATCAGGCTCCGACCCCGACTCCGGCTCCGGCTCCGGTGCCTCTTCCAGGATCATGTGCGCGTTGGTGCCGCTGACGCCGAACGCGGACACGGCGGCGCGGCGCGGGTGGTCGGCCTCCGGCCAGGGCCTGGCCTCGGTGAGGAGTTCGACATGTCCCGCGGTCCAGTCGACATGGCTGCTCGGCCGGTCGACGTGCAGGGTGCGCGGCATCGTCGCGTGCCGCATCGCCATGACCATCTTGATGATGCCGCCGACTCCGGCGGCGGCCTGGGCGTGGCCGATGTTGGACTTGAGGGAGCCGAGCCACAGCGGCCGCTCGTCGGAGTGCGCCTGCCCGTAGGTGGCGAGCAGGGCCTGGGCCTCGATCGGGTCGCCAAGGGTCGTGCCGGTGCCGTGGCCCTCGACGACGTCGACCTGGGCGGCGCTGATGCGTGCGCTGCTGAGCGCTTCGCGGATGACGCGCTGCTGGGAGGGGCCGTTGGGCGCGGTGAGGCCGTTGCTGGCGCCGTCCTGGTTGACGGCGGAGCCCTTGATGACGGCGAGGACCGGGTGGCCCTTGGCGCGGGCGTCGGAGAGGCGCTCCAGGACGAGCATGCCGGCGCCCTCGGCCCAGCCGGTGCCGTCGGCGGCGTCCGCGAAGGCCTTGATACGGCCGTTGCGGGCGAGTCCGCCCTGACGGCTCATGCCGAGGAAGGGCCCGGGTGTCGACATCACCATGACGCCGCCGGCCAGGGCGAGGGAGCACTCGCGTTCCCGTAGCGCCTGGGCGGCCAGGTGGACGGCGACGAGCGAGGACGAGCAGGCCGTGTCGACGGTGACGGCGGGGCCTTCGAGGCCGAGGGTGTAGGAGACCCGGCCCGCGATCACGGCGGCGACGGCGGCCGTGCCCATGTAGGGTCCGGCGGCTTCGGGGGCGGCGTTGAGGAGGTCGCCGTAGTCCTGGAAGCCGGATCCGGCGAAGACGGCGACCTGCTGGCCGCGCACCTTCTCGGCGGGGATACCGGCCCGCTCCAGGGCCTCCCAGGACACTTCGAGCATCAGGCGCTGCTGGGGGTCCATGGCGAGGGCCTCGCGCGGCGAGATACCGAAGAAGGCGGGGTCGAACTCGGCCGCGCCGCTGAGGAATCCGCCGACCCGCGCGAAGTCGGGACTCTCGTCGGCGGGGTCCACGTTCCAGCCGCGGTCGGCGGGGAACGGGGCGACCGCGTCGGTCTCCTCCTCGACGAGGCGCCACAGGTCCTCGGGCGATTCGACGCCTCCGGGGTAGCGGCAGCTCATGGCCACGACGGCGATCGGGTCCTGGTCCTTGGCCTCGTACTCCTGAAGCCGCTGCCGGGTCTTCGCCAGATCGGCGGTGACCCGCTTCAGGTAGTCCAGGAGCTTCTGATCGTCAGCCATTCCCCGCCTCGCAGCATCCTCTGGATCTTGTGGTTGTTCCGGTGGTGTGCCGGGCCCGTGCCCGTGCGGCCTCTCCGGCCGGGCCCGTGCCCGTGTCGTCCCCTGTCGCCCTGGTCCCTCAGGCCAGGCCGAGTTCGCGGTCGATGAAGTCGAAGACGTCGTCGGCCGTGGCGTCGGCGGTGAGCTGTTCTCCCTGGGGCACGCCCGCGACCCTGGCCGCGAGCGTCTGCAGCCGTTCGGGAATCCGGTGGCGTTCGAGCTCCTCCGTCGGCAGTGCGGCCATGGTCTCCTCAAGCCGGTCGAGTTCCGCCAGTACGGCCATGGACCCGTCGCCGCCGTCCGGGCAGAGCTCACCGCGCAGATACTCGGCGAGCGCCGTCGGTGTCGCATGGTCGAAGATCATCGTGCTGGGCAGCTTCCGCCCGGTGGCCGCGGACAGGCGGGCCCGCAGATCGGTCGCGGCCACCGAGTCGAACCCGAGGTCCGTGAAGGTGCGGGCCGCGTCGAGGGTGCCCGGGTCGTCGTAGCCGAGGAGGGCCGCGACGTGGGTGCGGATCAGGTCGAGGAGAGCGCGGCCACGCTGTGCCGCCGGCATCTCCTTGAGGCGCTCGGTGAACTCCGCGCCGCCGCTTGCCTCTTGGGCGTCGTCGGCGGAGCCGTCGAGTGCCGCCCGCGCCTCGGGCAGGGCGTCGAGCAGCGGCCGCGGGCGGGCCAGGGTGTAGACGGGCGCGAACCGGGCCCAGTCGATATCGGCGACGACGAGGCCGTTCTCGTCGTGGTCGAGGATCTGGCCGAGTGCGTCGAGGGCGCGGCGCGGTGCCATGGGCGGTGCTCCGATGCGGCGGAGTGCGGCGCCGAGTTCGGCGTCGACCATGCCGCTGTCCCAGGAGCCCCAGGCGATGGAGGTGGCCGCGGCGCCCCTGGCCCTGCGCTGCGCGGCGAGGGCGTCGAGGCAGGCGTTGGCGCTGCCGTAGGCGGCCTGGCCCGCGCTGCCCCAGACCGCGGAGCCGGAGGAGAACAGGACGAACGCGTCCAGGTCACGGTCGGCGAGGAGCGCGTCGAGGTTACGGGCGCCGCCGACCTTGGCGTCGGCGACGGCGGCGAACTCGTCCAGGGTGAGTTCGGACAGCGGGGCGATGCGCTGCATGACGCCCGCCGCGTGCACCACGGCGGTGAGCGGCTGCCCGGCGGGCAGCGAGTCGAGCAGGGCGCGCAGCGCGTCTCGGTCGGCGACGTCGCAGGCCTCGACGCTCACGCGGGTGCCGCGCCCGGCGAGTTCGGCGACGAGTTCGGCGACCCCTTCGGCTGCGCTGCCCCGGCGGCTGGTCAGGACGAGGTGTTCGGCACCGCGGTCGGCGAGTGCCCGTGCCACATGGGCGCCGAGGCCGCCGGTGCCTCCGGTGATCAGGACAGTGCCGCGCGGGGTCCACTCGCGCTGCGGCGGCTGTCCGCCGAGCGGGGCGTGCACCATGCGGCGGCCGAGTACACGGTCGCCGCGCAGGGCCACCTGGTCGTCGCCGCCGGGCGCGGCGAGCACCTGGCAGAGCAGCCGGGTGGCCGTGTCGTCCACGGTGTGCGGCAGGTCCACCAGGCCGCCCCAGCTGTCCGGCTGGTCGAGGGCGAGTCCGGCGCCCATGCCCCAGACGGCGGCCTGCAGGGACTCGGTGATCTCGTCGCCGGGCGCTGCGGCCACGGCTTGCGCGGTCACGCACCACAGGGGCGCGGTGATTCCGGCGTCGCCGAGTGCCTGGACGAGGGTGACGGTGGCGGCGGCGCCACGGGAGAGCGCGGGGTGGCCGGGGTGCGCCTGGTCGTCGAGGGCGAGCAGGGAGAGGACTCCGGCCAGTTCGGAGTGGGCCCGCAGCTCTTCACTCAGCTTCGCGCGGTCCTGGTCGCCCACGTCGAGTCGTACGGTCCAAAGGCCTTGCTCGGCGAGGCCGTTGGTGATCTGCCGGATGCGCGGGTCGTCGGCGCGGCCCGCGGGCACGGCGAGCAGCCAGGTGCCCTCGGGCACCCGCTGCTCGGGGGCGTCGACCGGCTGCCATGCGATGCGGTAGCGCCAGGAGTCCGTCACGGCCTGCTCGCGCTGCCGCTGCCGCCAGGCCGTCAGGCCGGGCAGCACCTTGCCGAGCGCGTCGGCGGGTACGCCGATCCGCGTGGCGAGTTCATCGGCGTCGGCGCCTTCGACGGTGTCCCAGAAGGCGGCCCCTGCGGGGTCGGTACCGGCGCCCGCGACGGCCGTGGGCTCGGGGTCGCGCCAGAACCAGCGCCGCTGGAAGGCGTATGTCGGCAGCTCCACGCGCCGCGCGCCGCGCCCGGCGTAGAACGCCTGCCAGTCCACGGGCACGCCGTGGCAGTGCGCCGCGGCGATCCCGGCGACGAGTTCGCGCCGCTCGTCACGGCCGCGCCGGAGGAGCGGCACGAACGCGGCGTCCTCGGCGCTCTCCTTGCCCATCGCGGTCAGGACGGCGTCCGGGCCGATCTCGACGAAGGCGGTGACGCCCTCGTCCGCCAGCTGCCGGACGGCGTCGGCGAAGCGGACGGCGTCGCGGACGTGGCGGACCCAGTACTCGGGGTCGGTGGCGTCGGCGAGGAGCGGGACGGCGGGCGCGTGGTAGGTGAGGGAGGCGGCCACGGTCCGGAACTCGTCGAGCATCGGTTCCATGAGCGGCGAGTGGAAGGCGTGCGAGACCTTCAGGCGGGTGGTCTTGCGGCCCTCGGCGGAGAAGTGGGCCTTCACCGCGAGGGCTTGGGTCTCGTCGCCGGATACGACCAGCGAGTCCGGGCCGTTGACGGCGGCGATGGTGACGGTGTCGGTGAGGTGCGGGGTGACCTCGTCCTCGGTGGCCTGCAGGGCCACCATCGCGCCGCCCTCGGGCAGGGCCTGCATCAACTTCCCGCGTGCCGAGACCAGTTGGGCCGCATCGGCCAGGGACAGCACCCCCGCCACATGCGCGGCGGCGATCTCCCCGATCGAATGCCCGGCCAGATAGTCGGGCCGTATGCCCCACGACTCCACCAGGCGGTACAGGGCGACCTCTATCGCGAACAGCGCGGGCTGCGTGAACTCCGTACGGTTCAGCTTGCCCTCGTCCTCGCCCCAGATCACGTCCCGCAGCCCGCCGCCGAACTCGTCGAGGGCGGCCAGTACGGCGTCGAAGGCCTCGGCGAACACGGGGAACGCCCCGAACAACTCCCGGCCCATACCGAGCCGTTGAGCACCCTGACCTGTGAAAAGGAACGCCGTCGCGCCCGCGGTGCGCGGTGCCGTGCCCTGGACGACCGTGGGGTGCGGGGCGCCCTCGGCCAGGGCGGTGAGGCCACGGACGAGTTCGGCGCGCTCCTCGGCGACGATCGCGGCACGGTTCTGGAAGGCGGTGCGGGAGGTGGCCAGGGAGTAGCCGAGGTCGAGTACGGGGGGTGCGTCACCGTTGCCGTCACCGTTGTCGTCGGCGGTGACGCGGGCGAGCAGCCGTTCGGCCTGGGCGCGCAGGGCGTCGGGGCCCTGACCGGAGAGGGTGACCGGGACGGGGACGGGTGCCGAGGCGCCCTCCGGGGCGTCGGCGGCCGCCGTGGCGTCTCCGGTTACGGGCGGAGCCTCCTCGGGTACCGGCGGAGCCTCTTCGAGGATCACGTGACCGTTCGTCCCGCTGAAGCCGAAAGAGGAGACCGCGGCGCGGCGTGGGCGGCCGTCGGTGGCGGGCCAGGGGCGGGCCTCGGTGAGGAGCCGGATATCGCCCTCGGTCCAGTCGACCTTGGTGCTCGGCTCATCGACGTGGAGGGTCCTGGGCAGCACGCCGTGGCGCATGGCCTCGATCATTTTGATGATGCCGGACACTCCGGCGGCGGCCTGGGCGTGGCCGATGTTGGACTTGATGGAGCCGAGCCACAGCGGCCGCCCGTCGGGGCGGTTCTTGCCGTAGGTGGCGAGCAGGGCCTGCGCCTCGATGGGGTCACCGAGGACGGTGCCGGTGCCGTGCGCCTCCACGGCGTCGACCTGGGCGGGCGTCAACTGGGCGCTGGCGAGGGCCTGTTGGATGACCCGTATCTGCGAGGGCCCGTTGGGTGCGGAGATGCCGTTGCTGGCGCCGTCCTGGTTGACGGCGGAGCCGCGGACGACGGCGAGCACGGGGTGGCCGTTGGCGCGGGCGTCACTGAGGCGTTCGACGAGGAGCAGGCCGACGCCCTCGCCCCAGCCGGTGCCGTCGGCGGCGTCGGCGAAGGACTTGCAGCGGCCGTCGGGGGACAGGCCGCGGTCCTGGCTGAAGCCGACGAAGGAGTGCGGGTGCGCCATGACGGTGGCGCCGCCGGCGAGAGCGAGCGTGCACTCGCCGGAGCGCAGCGCCTGGATGGCCAGGTGCAGGGCGACGAGCGACGACGAGCAGGCGGTGTCGACGGTGACGGCGGGGCCTTCGAGACCGAGGGTGTAGGAGATCCGGCCCGAGGCGACGCTGGCGAGGCTGCCGGTGCCGCCGCCCACGAGGTAGTCGTGGTAGACGACGCCGGTGAAGACGCCGGTGCGGGTCTCCTTGAGCGAGGCCGGGTCGATGCCGCCGCGCTCGAAGGCCTCCCAGGCGGTTTCGAGAAGGAGGCGCTGCTGCGGGTCGGTCTCCTTGGCCTCCTTCGGGCTGATCTTGAAGAAGTCGGCGTCGAACTCCCCGGCGTCGTGCAGGAATCCGCCTTCACGTGCGTAGCTCTTGCCGGGGGTCGCGGGCTCGGGGTCGTAGAGGTTCTCGTTGTCCCAGTCGCGGTTGTCGGGGAAGTACGAGATGGCGTCGCCGCCGGAGTCGACCAGGCGCCACAGGTCTTCGGGGGTGCTGACGCCGCCGGGGAAGCGGCAGGCCATGGCCACGACGGCGATCGGCTCGTGGTCCTTGGCCTCGGCCTCGCGCAGCCGGCGTTTGGTCTGCTGCAGTTCGGCCGTGGCGCGCTTGAGGTAGTCGCGAAGCTTGTCGTCGTTCCCCACGTTCCCCATCGCTCATGAACCAATCTCGAGGTTGTCCAGGGCCTGGAAGAGCTCGTCGTCGGATGCGGTCTCGAAGTCGGCGTCCGGTGCCGTCTGTGTCTCCTCGCCGTTGGCGTCGCGCCAGCCGCGCAGAACGGCCTCCAGGCGTGCGGTGACCCTGGCGGTGTCACCGTTGAGGTCGGACGCGGCCGTCAACGCGGCTTCCAGGCGGTCGAGTTCGGCGAGGATCGTCCGGGCCGGGTCGGTGGCCGCGGGGTCGGCCGACGGGTCGGCGGCCGCGAGGAGATAAGCGGTCACGGCCTGGGCGTTGGGGTGGTCGAAGGCGAGTGTCGCGGGCAGTCCCGCGCCGGTGACGGCGGTGAGGCGCTTGCGGAGTTCACCGGCGGCGACCGAGTCGAAGCCGAGTTCGGTGAAGGCCCGGTCGGCCTCCACCTCGTCGAGGCTGTCGTGGCCGAGGGTGTCCGCGATCTGGCGGCGGACGAACTTCAGGGCGGCGCGGTCGCGTTCGGCGCCGGGCAGGGCGAGGATCTCGCGCCAGCGTCCGGTGCCGGGCGCGGTGTCCTCGCCGTCGCTTCCGTCGCTTCCGTCGCTTCCGCCGCTCCGGCCGAGGGCGACGATCTCACCGCCGTGGACTTCGGCCAGCCAGTAGGGGCGGCGCTGGAACGCGTAGGTGGGCAGATCGACGGCCTTGGCTCCGCTGCCGTCGTAGTACGCCGCCCAGTCGACGGCGACACCACGGCAGTGCGCGGCGGCCAGTGCGGTGGCGAGTTCACGCGGCTCGTCCCGGTCGCGGCGCATGAGCGGCACGAAGGCGGCGCCGCCGTCCTCGGCCACGTTGGCGTCGCCCATCGGGGTCAGCACGGCGTCGGGGCCGATTTCGAGGTACGTGCCGACGTTCAGGCCGTCCAGGTGGGCGATGGCGTCGGCGAAGCGGACCGCGTCGCGCACATGGCGTACCCAGTAGTCGGGGTCGGTGAGTTCGGTGGCGGGCTGCCCGGTGACGTTGGAGATCACCGGGATCGCGGGCTCGTGGTACGTCAGGGACCGGGCGACGGCACGGAACTCGTCGAGCATCGGGTCCATCAGCGGTGAGTGGAAGGCGTGCGAGACCTTCAGACGGGTCGTCTTACGGCCTTCGGCCTCGAAGTGCGCCTTGATGGCGAGTACGTGGGTCTCGTCCCCGGACACCACGACGGACGCGGGGCCGTTCACGGCGGCGACCGTGACACCGGCGGTGAGATGCGGGGCGACCTCGGTCTCGGTGGCCTGCAGGGCCACCATCGCGCCGCCCTCGGGCAGGGCCTGCATCAGCTTGCCGCGCGCGGTGACGAGTTTCACCGCGTCGGCGAGGGAGAGGACACCGGCCACCCGGGCGGCGGCGAGTTCGCCGATGGAGTGCCCGGCGAGGTAGTCGGGGGTGACGCCCCACGATTCGACGAGGCGGTACAGGGCGACCTCGACGGCGAACAGGGCGGGTTGTGCGTACTCGGTGCGGTTGAGCAGCGCCGCGTCGTCGCCCCACACCACGTCCCGCAGCGGCCGGTCCAGGTGGGGGTCGATGGCTTCGGCCGCGGCGTCGAAGGCACGGGCGAAGACGGGCTGCGTCTCGTACAACTGCCGTCCCATGCCCAGGCGTTGGGCGCCCTGGCCGGAGAAGAGGAACGCCGTCTTGGCGCCGGTGGCGCGGGCGGTGCCCTGCACGACGCCGGCGGGCTGTTCACCGTCGGCGAGTGCCGTCAGGGCCGCGACGGCCTGGTCCTGGTCGGTGACGACGAGGGCGGCCCGGTGCTCGTGCGCGGTGCGGCGCGTGGCCAGCGTATGGCCGATGTCGAGTGCGGTGGCTCCGGGGCCGCTCTCCAGATAGGCGGCGAGTTTCGCGGCCTGGGCGCGCAGGGCCTTCGCGGAGCGGGCGGAGAGCAGCCAGGGCGTGGCGGCCGTGTCCCCGGTCGCCGGCGCGGGCGCTTCGGCGGTCCCGGCATCGGTTGCCGGTGCGGGCGCTGCGGCGGTCCCGGCATCGGTTGCCGGTGCGGGCGCTGCGGCGGTCCCGGCATCGGCGGTCGGTGCCTGTTCCACGATGACGTGGGCGTTGGTGCCGCTGATACCGAAGGAGGACACGGCGGCGCGGCGCGGACGCCCCGTGGTGGGCCAGTCGCGGGCCTCGGTGAGCAGTTCGAGGCGGCCCGCGTCCCAGTCGACCTGGGGTGAGGACTCCTCGGCGTGCAGGGTCCTGGGCAGCACGCCCGCGCGGATCGCCTCGATCATCTTGATGAGCCCGGCGACTCCGGCGGCGGCCTGGGTGTGGCCGATGTTGGACTTGATGGAGCCGAGCCACACGGGCCGGTCGTCGGGCCGGTCCTGGCCGTAGGTGGCGAGCAGCGCCTGGGCCTCGATGGGGTCGCCGAGTACGGTGCCGGTGCCGTGGGCTTCGACGGCGTCGACGTCGGCGGGGGTCAGCCGGGCGTTGGCGAGCGCCTGCCGTATGACGCGCTGCTGCGAGGGCCCGTTGGGTGCGGAGAAGCCGTTGCTGGCACCGTCCTGGTTGACGGCGGAGCCGCGGACGACCGCGAGGACGGGGTGGCCGTTGGCCTGGGCGTCGGAGAGCCGCTCGACGAGGAGCAGGCCGACGCCTTCGGAGAATCCGGTGCCGTCGGCGCCGGCCGCGAAGGAGCGGCAGCGGCCGTCGGGTGACAGGCCCTGCTGCAGCCCGAACTCGACGAGCACCTCGGGCGTGGCCATGACGGTGACGCCGCCGGCGAGGGCGAGGGTGCACTCGCCGGAGCGCAGCGCCTGGATGGCCAGGTGCAGGGCGACGAGCGACGACGAGCAGGCGGTGTCGACGGTGACGGCGGGGCCTTCGAGTCCGTACGTGTAGGAGAGCCGTCCGGAGGCGATGGATCCGGTCGCGCTGGAGCGGGCGTAGTCGTGGTACATGGCGCCGGTGAACACGCCGGTGGGGCTGCCCTTGAGGGTGGCGGGGTCGAGTCCCGCGCGTTCCAGGAGCTCCCACGAGGTCTCCAGGAGGAGGCGCTGCTGGGGGTCCATGGTGAGGGCGTCGTTGGGGCTTATCCCGAAGAAGGAGGCGTCGAACTCGCCCGCGTCGTAGAGGAATCCGCCGGAGCGCGTATAGGTCTTGCCGGGGGTGCCGGGCTCGGGGTCGTAGACGCCTTCGATGTCCCAGCCGCGGTCGGTGGGGAACGGCGACACGGCCTCGGTGCCGTCGGCGACCAGGCGCCACAGGTCTTCGGGGGTCTCGACGCCGCCGGGGAAGCGACAGGCCATCGCGACGACGGCGATCGGCTCGTCGGGTGCGGCGGCGGTCACTGCGGTGGCGGCCGTGGTGCCCGCGGCGCCGAGTGCGGCTTCCTTGATGTGCTGGGCGGCGGCGCGGGCCGTGGGGTGGTCGAAGACGAGGGTGGCGGGCAGGCGCAGACCGGTGTCGCCGGCGAGCCGGTTGCGCAGTTCGACGGCGGTGAGCGAGTCGAAGCCGAGCTCCTTGAACGCGCGGTCCGGTGCCACGGATTCGGCGGAGTCATGACCGAGTACGTCGGCGACATGGCTGCGGACCAGGTCGAGGAGCAGGCTGTCGCGCTCGGCCTCGGGCAGGCGGGCGAGCCGGTCGGCGAGGGAGGCGCCGCCCGCGGAGCCGCCGGTGCGGGCCGTCGTGCGGACCGGGACGCGCACCAGGTCGCGCAGCATGTTCTGGGTCTGTCCTGCCGCCGCCTGGGTGCGCAGCGCCCCGAGGTCGAGGCGGAGGAGCAGCAGGAGCGGCTCGTCGGCGGTGACGGCGTGGTCGAACAGGGCGAGGCCCTCGTCGGTCGCCATGGCGGGGAAGCCCTGGCGGCGCAGCCGGTCGATGTCGGTCTCGTCCAGCTGCCCGGTCATGCCGGTGCCTTCGGCCCACAGTCCCCAGGCCATGGAGGTGGCGGGCAGCCCCGCGGCCCTGCGGTGGGCGGCGAGTGCGTCGAGGAAGACGTTGGCGGTGGCGTAGTTGGCCTGTCCGGCCGCGCCGAGGGTGCCGGCGGCGGAGGAGAACACCGCGAACAGCGCGAGGTCGTGGCTTTGGGTGAGTTCGTGCAGATGCCAGGCGGCGTCGGCCTTGGGGCGCAGGACGGTGTCCAGACGCTCGGGGGTGAGGGCGTCGACGACGCCGTCGTCCAGGACGCCCGCGGAGTGCACCACGCCGGTGAGCGGGTGCGCGGCGGGGATGGCGTCGAGCACGGCGGCGAGGGCGTCGCGGTCGGCGACGTCACAGGCGGTGAGGGTGACGTCGGCGCCCGACTCGGCTAGGTCGGCGCGCAGTTCGGCGGCCCCTGGGGTGTCGGGTCCGCGGCGGCCGAGCAGCACCAGGTGGCGGATGCCGTGGGCGGCGACCAGGTGCCGGGCGACGAGGGCGCCGAGTCCGCTGGTGCCTCCGGTGACGAGGACGGTGCCCTCGGGGTCGAGGGTGCGCGCGGGCGGCGTCTCGGGCTCTTCGGCGCGGGCCAGGCGCGGCAGCAGCATCTCGCCTGCGCGCAGGGCGAGTTCGCTTTCGCCGGTGGCGAGGGCCGTGGGCAGTGCGGCCGTGGACGCCTCGGTGCCGTCGAGGTCGATCAGGGTGAACAGACCGGGGTTCTCGGCCGCCGCGGCCCGCACCAGGCCCCATACCGGAGCCAGGGCCAGGTCGGGTGCCGGGTCGTCGTCGGTGGCGGCGACGGCGTTGTGGGTGACCAGGCCGAGGCGCCCTTGGGCGAGGCGTTCGTCGGCGAGCCACTCCTGCACCAGGTGCAGGGCGCGGTGGGCGGTGTGGCGGACGGCGTCGGGCAGTTCGCCGGGCTCGGGCGCCCGCGTGACCTCGATGAGGGTGACGTCGGGCAGGGCGTCGGCGGCGCGTGCCGCGTCCACGTCGGCGAACCAGTCGTACGAGGGCGCTTCCTGCCCGGCCTGTCCGGCCTGTGCGGTCTGTCCGGTCTGTTGCGGCTTGGCGGTGTTCCAGCGCAGCCGGTAGGGCAGCTCGCGGTGGCCGCCCGCGGCCTGCAGCTGTTCGGTGGAGACGGCCCTGGCGACGAGGGAGCCGACGCTGAGGACGGGCTGCCCGCTCGCGTCGGCTGCTTCGATCACGGTGTTGCCGTCGCCCTCGGCGCTGAGCCGCACGCGCAGCGCGGTGGCGCCGACGGCGTGCAGGCGTACGTCGGTCCAGGCGAAGGGCAGCACGGTGGCGCCGGATTCGGCTCCCTGCTCGCCTTCGGTGGCGACGAGTTCGGCGTGCAGGGCGGCGTCGAGGAGCGCGGGGTGCAGCCCGCAGCGCTGGGCGTCGGCGTGTGCCTGTTCGGGCAGGGACACCTCGGCGAAGATCTCGCTGCCGCGCCGCCAGGCCGCGGTGAGGCCCTGGAAGACGGGCCCGTAGGCGTAGCCGCGGCCGAAGAGCCGCTCGTAGGCGCCTTCCAGGGAGAGGGGTTCGGCGCCCTGCGGCGGCCACTGGGTGAGGTCGAAGCCCGCGTCGGCGGCGCTGTCGGTGAGGACGCCGGTGGCGTGCCGTATCCAGGGGGTGTTCTCGCCGTCGGCGCGGGAGTGGATGGTGACGGTGCGGGAGCCGGAGGTGTCGGCGGCGCCGAGCAGGACCTGCAGGGCGACGCCGCCGCGCTCGGGCAGCACCAGCGGCGCCTGCAGGGTGAGTTCTTCGAGCGTGGAGCAGCCGGCCTGGTCGCCGGCGCGGATGGCGAGGTCGACGAAGGCGGTACCGGGCAGCAGGACGCTGCCGAGCGCCTCGTGGTCGGCGAGCCAGGGGTGGGTCTGCAGGGAGAGGCGGCTGGTGAACAAGTGGCCGCCGGACTCGGCGGGTTCGAGGGCCGCGCCGAGCAGGGGATGGTCAAGGGCGGTCTGGCCGACACCGGCGACCTCGCCGCCGGGGGTGGGGACGTTCAGCCAGTAGCGGCGCCGCTGGAAGGCGTAGGTGGGCAGGTCGACGGTCTCGGCGCCGGGGAAGAAGCCCCGCCAGTCGACGGGCACGCCGCGCACGTATGTCTCGGCGAGCGAGGCGGTGAACCGGAGCAGGCCGCCCTCTTTGCGGCGCAGCGAGCCGACGGTGGCCGCGGTGGCTCCGGCGGCGTCGATGGTCTCCTGGATGCCGACGCGGAGGATCTGGTGCGGGCTCGACTCGACGAACAGGGTGAAGCCGTCGGCGAGCAGCGCTTCGAGGGCTTCCTCGAAGCGCACGGTCTGGCGCAGGTTGGTGTACCAGTACTCGGCGTCCAGGGCGGCGGTGTCGAGGGGCGCGCCGGTGACCGTGGAGTAGAAGGCGGTCGTCGAGGTGCGGGGGCGCACGGGTGCGAGGGCGTCGAGGAGCTGGTCGCGGATGGACTCGACGTAGTGGGAGTGCGAGGCGTAGTCGACGGGGATCTTGCGGACGCGGACGCCGTCGGCGGTGAGCAGCTCGAAGACTTCTTCGAGGGCGGCGGTCTCGCCGCAGACCACGGCGGTGCCGGGGCCGTTGACCGCGGCGAGCTGGATGCGGCCCTCCCAGGGAAGCAGCCGTTCGCGCAGGGGTGCGGCGGCGAGGGACACGGAGATCATGCCGCCCTTGCCGGCGAGTTCCTCGCGGATGATGCGGCTGCGCAGGGCGACGACGCGGGCGCCGTCCTCGAGGCTGAGGGCCCCGGCGACGCTGGCGGCGGCGATCTCGCCCTGGGAGTGGCCGATGACGGCGGCGGGCTGGACGCCGTAGGAGCGCCAGAGTTCGGCGAGGGAGACCATGACGGCCCACAGCACCGGCTGTACGACGTCGACGGGGTCGAGGGTGGGCTGGCCCTCGTGTTCGCGCAGGACGCCTTCGAGGTCCCAGTCGACGAACGGGGCGAGTGCCTGGGAGCACTGCCGCATGCGGGCGGCGAACACCGGTGAGGTGTCGAGGAGTTCGACGCCCATGCGGGCCCACTGCGAGCCCTGGCCGGGGAAGACGAACGCCACGCGCGGCTCGGGGCCCGCCTCGCCGGCGATGAACACGCCGGTGGCGCGGTTCTCGGTGAACGCGTCGAGCCCCGCGAGCAGGGCGTCCTGGCCGGCGCCGAGCACCACCGCGCGGTGCGGCAGCGCGGCCCTGGTGGTGGCCAGGGACAGGCCCACGTCGGCGGGGCGCTCGGCATTGTCCGCCAGGTGTGTGCGCAGCCGGGCGGCCTGGGCCCGCAGTGCCTGCGCGCTCTTTCCCGAAATCAGCCACGGCACCACCGGTGGCATTTCCACATCGCTCACCCAGGACACCCCTTGAATTGGTAAAGAATCACGCGCCAGGAACCACGCGCGTCGAACAGATGCTTTCGGACATAAATCCTTGAGCCGGACGGTGGGCCCGCCAACCCCTTAATTGGTCCGGCACCCCTACAACGCGGCCCGGTTTTCTGCCTGTTGTCGTCCTGCGGGCCGGTCAGGCGGCTTGTGCCGTGTTGTCGCCGGTGTCGTCGCCGCTGGATCGCGGATTGAGCAGATCTCCGAATTCCGGATACTGCGCGATGGCTTCCTGCCGGCTCAGGGGGCGTGCTCGGGGCCCGCGGAATACGGTGATCAGGGCGGGCAGCGTCATCATGCTGCTCGGCGGTGCCTCCAGGGCGGCCGTCTTGAACGACGCGTCGGACAGGGCGGCGTTCTCGGTGGTCATCCGGGCGAAGCGGGCGGTGAAGCGGCGCAGCAGGTCCGGGGCGCGCTTCACGGTGGACTTGACGTCCGGGAACCACTGGTCGGTGCCGGTCGCCATCTGCCAGGCGCCGAGCGAGGCCTTGGCGATGCCGGCCTGGGCCTTCTGGGCGAGCCCCGGGACGAGGCCGGTGCGGGCGAGTTCGTCGCGCAGGGCTATGGCGCCGAGTGCGGCGAGCGACATGCCGGTGGCGTAGTTGGGGTTGAGGGTGGTGGCGGCGTCGCCGATCACCACGAAGCCCTCGGGCAGCGGCAGCTTCTCGTAGTGGCGGCGCCAGTTGGGCAGTCCGCGGTAGGCCTGGATACGGCCCGCGGGGGTGGCGGCGGCCATCAGGTCGGCCACGGCGGGGTCGCGCAGGGAGCGGGCGAACTCGGTGAACCCGGCCTCGTCGGTGGGCGGCTGGCCGCCGCGGGTGCCGATCAGGGCGACGATCCAGCGGTTGCCCTCGTTGGGCAGGAGCGCCGCCCCGCGGCCCGGCTTGCCGGTGCCGTTCTGTGCCTGGATGAGGACGCCGGGGAAGGACTCTGGGGTGCCGGGGGGTGCCTCGTACAGCCTGCTGGCGTAGGCGAAACCGGCGTCGACGAGTTCTTCCTCGACGTCGGGGAGGCCGAACTCGGCGAGCCAGGCGGGGGCCTTGGAGCGGCGCCCGGTGGCGTCGACCACGAAGTCGGCGTCCAGGGTCTGCGGCTCGGATCCGGCGCTTTCGACACGGACGCCGGTGACCCGGGCCGCGGTCCCGGCGAGCCCGGTCACCTTGGCCGCCTCGATCACGTTGATCTTCGGGTTGGCGAGGACCCTCTCGCGCAGGGTGTGGTCGAGCAGGGCGCGGCTGCACAGGAGCACATGTGAGCGGCCGTCGCGGTGGCGCCGGTACCAGCCTTCGGCGGAGAGCGTGAGCAGGTCGGCGGGCATGCCGCGGCGCTTGGCGCCGGCGGCGTACAGCGCGTCCGACGTGCCGGGCAGCAGGCTGTCGACGGCGCTGACGCCGCCGCTCATGAACATGTGGTTGTGGTAGCCCTGCGGCAGCCCCTTGCGCAGTTCGGGCGCGGCGGGGAACAGATCGCTCTCGATGATGGTCACGTTGTCCGCGTGGTCGGCTAGCACCGCGGCGGAGAGCATCCCCGCCATACCGCCGCCGAGCACCACTGCACTGGTCATGGCCTGTTGCCTTCCTGGTCTGCGCTGCTCACTGCGGTATGCCGGAGACGGTCAGGTAGCTGGTGATGCGCCGTTCGGCGAGTTCGGGGTCCGGGAAGAGTCCGAGCCGGTCCGCGAGCCGGTAGGCGGTGGCGAGGTGCGGCACGGAGCGTGCGCCCTGCTCGGCCCACACCATGCGGAAGTGGTCGGTGTGCCCGGCCAGCCAGGCGAGGAACACCAGGCCGCTCTTGAAGAAGAGGGTGCTGCGCCCGGGCCCCTGGAAGAGGTGCTGGGACAGCTCGCGGCTCTGTTCGAGGCGCTTGCGGAAGGCCTCGGTGTCCCCGGCGTCCAGGCTCCGCAGGGCCTGTGCGGCGAGCGGCGCGATGGGGGTGAACACCGGTGACAGGGCGTCGCTGTGGCCCTGTGCGTCGCCGGCGATGAGATCGGTGTACGTGTCGTAGTCGCCGGTGTAGAACCGCACTCCGGCGGGCAGCCGGCGGCGCAGTTCGGTCTCGGCGGCGGGGCTGAGCGGGGCGACCTTGACGCCGTCGATCTTCTCGGCGTGCTCGGCGATCAGCTCCAGGAACGCGTCGGTGGCGGCGTTCTGGTCCTGGTGGCCCCAGTAGCCGGCGTGCCCGGGCATCCACTCGGGCAGCAGCCAGTGCAGGATGACGGGCTGCGCCGAGCGGCCGATGAGTTCGGCGTAGATCTCGGCGTACTCCTGCGGGCTCTGCACGGCGGCGGCGAGTGCGGCGCTGGCCTGGATGATGGGCCGGCCGCCGGCCTCGCCGACGACGTCCAGCTGCTCCTGGTAGGCGGCGACGACTTCCTTGGCGGTGTGCGGCGCGAACGGGTCGAGCTGGTCGGTCCACACTCCGGCGGCGAACTGCCCGCCCGTCTCCGCCGCGGCCGCGCCGGTGCGGCGGATCAGCTCCGCGGTGGTGGGCCAGTCGAGGCCGGCGCCGCGGTGTGCGGTGTCGAGTCCCTCGGCGACGGTGAAGCCGTGGGCCCACAGGTGGCGCCGCACGGCGAGGGTGGCGTCCCAGTCGAGTGCCTGCGGCGGGGGCGGTCCGAGCGGCGGGCCGAAGGGCTCGTTGGCGGCGAAGCGGTCACCGACGACGGGAGCGGCGGCCAGGACGGAGCGGCTGCGGAACGGAGTGCTGTCGGAAGTGAACCCGTACGGCTCTCGGTTCGGCATATAGGGCGTCAACGCGCCGTTTTCCTCGGGGAGTTCAATCACGGCGTCAGCTCCGGGGATAGGTCGAATTCCCTGGAAATGCTAGCCAGCGCGGTGTCACCGAAGACCCCCTAGCTACCCCCTAACCGGCCAATTCCAGCACGACAATTCGGCCCCCGTCCGGGTCGCGGACGGGGGCCGAATCAGGAATTTCTCAGCGGGTCGTCGTGCGGGCTCCGGGCGCGCCCGGCCACGGCGAGGCCGCGGCCGAGCGCCCAGATCCCGGCACAGTCGAACCGGAATTCCCGCGGAGCGCTAAGCGGCAAGGACGGCAGCCTCCAGCGGGCTGTTCTTGAGCGCCCGCCAGGTCGGCAGCAGCGTCGCCCCCATTGTGAGCACGAGGGCGAACGCCACCATGCCCACATAGAGCCACGGCGAGCCCGCCGGAATCAGATCGCCGGCCCGCGCCTTGCTGAAGGTGACGAACGTGGCGGGTGCCACCAGGGAGCCGAGCGCGATACCGATGACCGCGGTGATACCGCCTTCGATCGCCATCATGCGCATGATCTGCGCCTTGGTCGCTCCGGTCAGACGCTGCAGGCCGAACTCACGGCTGCGCCGGCTGACCGCCAGCCAGAGGCTGTTGAGCACCGAGATGGTGATGTAGCCGAAGAGGGTGCCGATCATCATGTAGCTGACCATCGCCTGGGCGCCCAGGTGGTGGTTGAACGCCTTGGTCATCTCCTTGCGGTCGACGATCTCGGCGCCCGGCAGACCCGCGGTGAGCTTGCCGAGTGCGGCGGTCGCGGCCGCCTCGCTGACGCCCTTCTTGGGGACGGTCACGATATGGGTCGGCAGGGCCTTGGTGGTGTGCTTGGCCAGGAGGTCGGCCGGCACGATCAGCGACTCGAAGCTCTCCTTGGCCTTGACCACCGCGACGATCTTCAGGGTCTCCTTGGCGCCGTCGCCCATCCGCACGGTCATGGTGTCGCCGACGGTGCCCTTGAACTCCTTGGCGAAGGTGTCCGCGATGGCGATGCTCTTGCCGGTGAGGTCGGACAGGTTGCCCTTGACGGCGGTGGCGCCGCCGACCGCGGCCGCGCTCTCGCCGTTGAAGCCGAGCAGCTGCCAGCCGGCGAGGTCCTTGTTCTTCCAGGGGTCCTCGGGCTTCTCGATGAATCCGGAGCTGGCCACGAACTCGGAGGCGGCACCGACCTCGTCGAGCGCCCGCACCTTGTCGACGGTGCCCGGCGCGAAGCCGTCCTGGCCCGCTTTGAGAACCACGTCGCTCTTGAGGTTCTCGGTGTAGACGCTGCTGACGCTGGACTCGGTGGCGATCAGATACAGGTTGGCCGTGGCGATACCGGTCAGCAGCATCACCGGGGTGATGACGGCCGCCATCCGTACCGCGCGGGCCCGGGCGTTGAGGCTGGCCAGCTGGCCGGGAACACCCGAACCGGCCCGGACGAACGGCCCGATGAGCCGGGTCATGCCCTTGGTGATGGACGGGCCGAGCAGCGCGAGGCCGACGGCGAACAGGATCGACGCCCAGGTCGCGGGGGTCGCGATAAACGGTCCGGTGACGAAGTTGAACGCCGAGTAGACACAGGAGGCGGCGAGCACGAAGCACAGGATCGCGAAGGTCAGCCGCACCTTGCCGAGCTTGAACTGCTGCCCCTCGTCGTCGCCGAGGGCTTCCACGGCCCGGGTCTTGACGACCCGTCGGCTGGCGATGACCGCCGCTCCCACGGAGGTCAGGACGGCCACGATGCCGGCGATGATGACGGGCGTCCAACCCCGGTAGTAGGTGACGCCCTCGGGTGCGATCCCGATCGTCACCAGCCGGTCGAAGATGAACTCACCGGCGTCACGGCCGGGCACCATGGCGATCGCGGTGGCGATGACCGCCACCACCAGGGTCTCCCCCACGATCATGCGGCGCAGCTGTGCCGGGGTGCCGCCGATCGCCCGCAGCAGGGCCACCTCGCGGTGCCGCTGCTGGAAGGAGAGCGACAGGGTGGAGGCGACGCCGAGCAGACCTGCCATGATCGCGAGTCCGCCGAGCAGGCCCGGCACCAGGACCAGGTCGGTCATGTCGATGTCGGAGCGCTCGGCGGCGCCCCGGTCGTCGCCGGTGAGCACGGAGATGCCCTCGCCCGTCTGGGCGGCGATCTTCTTCTTGGTCGCGGCGACATCGGCGCCGGGCTCCAGGAAGACTCCGATGGCCTCGACCTTGCCGGGCTCGGGGATCAACTGCTGTGTGTCGGCGGGCGAGAAGAAGATCGCCTGCCGGTCGAGCTTGCGGGACGGGTCGGCGATACCGCTGACCTTGTACGTCTTGGTGGCGCCCGCGGCGGCGATCTCGATGCTGTCGCCTGCCTTGACGCCGGCCTCGCGGGCCACGTCCGGGTCGACGACGACCTCGCCCGCGGCCTTCGGGGCGGTGCCGGAACTCAGCTTGTACGGCATGAGCTGGGCGGAGGCCCAGCCGTGGCCGAAGGACTCGTCGTCCTTGCCGGTGACGGGCTTGCCGTCACGCAGCGCGACGGCGGGGAACCAGGTGTCCGCCACCGCCTTGGCGACGCCGGGTACGTTCTGCACCTCGTCCACCAGGCTCTCCTCGACCGGGACTTGCTCGGCCAGGGACGCGACGGGGTTGTTGTGCTCCTTGTAGGCGTTGTCTCCGGTCACCACGATGGGTGCCGCGGCGAGCCGCTCGGCCGGCATGACGGCCCGTACGCCGGTCTCCATCATGCTGCCCGCGGCGGTCATGATGGCGCCGCAGACGAGCAGTGCGATGAAGGTGGCGACGAAGCCCCGCCAGCGGAAGCGGAGGGTGCGCAGGGACAGCAGGAACATCACACGCTCCCCGTCATGGCGACCGGCGGCGCGGCGGCCACGGCGTCGCTCAGGTGGGTCAGCTGCTCGGCCACGGCGGCGGCGGTGGGCTGCTGCATCTCGGTGGCGATCCGGCCGTCGGCGAGGAAGACCACGCGGTCGGCGTACGAGGCGGCCACCGGGTCGTGCGTGACCATCACGATGGTCTGCCCGGACAGGTGCACCGACTCCTGCAGCAGCAGGAGCACTTCGCGCGCCGTCTTGGTGTCGAGCGCCCCGGTCGGCTCGTCGGCGAAGACCACCGAGGGCCGGGTGGCGAGGGCGCGGGCGATGGCCACGCGCTGCTGCTGGCCGCCGGAGAGTTCGCTGGGCCGGTGGTGGCTGCGCTCGGCGAGCCCGACGCGCTGGATGACCTCCTGGACGTAGTTCTTCTTCGGCTTGCGGCCCGCGAGCTGCAGCGGCAGGACCACGTTCTGCTGCACGGTCAGGGCCGGCATCAGGTTGAACGCCTGGAAGATGAACCCGATCCGGTCACGGCGCAGCAGGGTCAGCTGCTTCTCGTTGAGGCCGCCGAGGTCCGTGCCCTCGAGGAACACCGAACCGGAGGTCGGTGCGTCGAGGCCGGCGGCGCAGTGCAGCAGTGTGCTCTTGCCGGAACCGGACGGGCCCATAACGGCGGTAAACGTTCCCTTGCGAAATCCGAGCGTGACTCCGGCCAGCGCGGCAACGCTGTTGTCACCTCGGGTGTAGATCTTCTGAACCGCCTTGAGCTGTACGGTCTCTGCCGCTCCGTTGCCGTGTACATCCACGGATTCCACCTCTATTCGTTAGTGCTGGGTGTGGGGTGCTGCGCGCTCACTCCGCCGTGCGGAGTCTGGCGACCGGTTCGGGGGTGTTCACCGCCTTCTCCGGTGCCTCGACCGCGCCCGGCTCGGTTTCGGCCAGGCCGGGATCTTCGGTCTTCTCCTGTGACGTGGGGATGTGCCGCAGCCGCAGCGCGGCGAGCAGGGCGGCGCCCAGGGCGACTGCGATGCCGAGGGCGGCCGTGGAGTGCATGGCTTCGACGAACGCGCCGTGGGCTGCGCCCAGGACGCTGTCGGCCTGTTCGGGCGTGAGGTTCCTGGCGACCGCGGTGGCGCTGCCGAGGGTCTCCCGGGCCGGTTCGAGTGCCTGGCCGGGGACGCCGTGGCCGACACGGTCGTCGAAGGCGCCGCGGTACACGGCGGCGCCGACGGTGCCGAGGACGGCGATTCCGAGTGCGCCGCCCAGCTCCTGGTGGGTCTGGGTGAGCGCGGAGACCGAGCCGGCCTTCTCCGGCGGTGCGGAGGCGACGACCAGGTCGGTGACCATGGTGAGCACGATGGCCGCGCCGACGCCGATGCCGACGACGCCGTAGACGAGGAGCGCCATATTGCGGTCGGTGCTGATCTGCGTCATGGCGGCGAAGCCGGTGGCGCAGAAGACGAAGGCGATCGCGATGATGTACGCGGGCCTGACCTTGCGGGCGAAGACCACCGCGAACGGGACGAGCAGGAAGGTCAGGGCCGGCGATGCCATGGTCCACAGGGCGGCCTCGAGTGGCTTCATGCCCAGGACGTCCATCAGGTACTGGGTGGTGAAGATGCCGTAGCCGATGAGGCAGAAGAACGCGATGAGGCTGAGGCAGATCGCCGGTGCGAAGCCGCGGTTGCGGTACAGCTTCAGGTCGATCATGGGCTGGCTCAACTGCTTCTGCCTGCGCAGGAACACGGCGGTCAGGGCGGCGCCCGCGGCCAGGGCGGCCAGCGGCAGTCCGGCGAAGCCGTGGACGGCGCCTTCCTTGAGGCCCCAGATCAGCGACAGGACGGCGCCGAGGGAGTACAGCGAGCTGAGGACGTCGAACTTGGAACCGGTCCCGCCGCGGAACTCCGGCACCAGGAACGGCGCCGCGACGAGCAGCAGCACCAGGACCGGGACGTTGATCATGAAGATCGAGCCCCACCAGAAGTTGTTGAGGAGGCTGCCGCCGACGACCGGTCCGATGGCGGCGCCCGCCGACAGGCCGATCGACCAGACGGCGATCGCTGTGCTGCGCTGCTTGGGGTTGCGGAACATGTTGGTGACCAGGGCGAGCGTGGACGGCATCAGCGTCGCGCCGCCGAGTCCCTGCAGGGCCCGCGCCGTGATGAGCATCTCCGCGCTGTCGGCGAGACCCGCGGCGACCGAGGCGGCACCGAAGACGGTGGCCCCGATCAGCAGCAGCCGGCGGCGGCCGACCAGGTCACCGATGTTGCCCATCGTGATGAGCATCCCGGCGAGCACGAAGGTGTAGATGTCGATCATCCACAGCTGCTGCGTACTCGATGGGCCCAGATCCGCCGCGATGGACGGAACTCCGAAGTAGAGCACCGTGATGTCCATCGAGACCAGGAGCAGCGGCAGGGTGAGAACTGCGAGCGCTATCCACTCCTTACGCCCCGCCCTGACGTCGGTGAGGGTCATAACAAGCTTCCTTTGTCGCGGGAATTACGGTCGGACACGGTGCGCCGCTCAGGAATCGCGGTGCCGGGGCCCACGGTCGGGAACTTCCCGATACGTAGCGTCGTTGGTCTGATTGGCCGCAGTCGTTGAATTACGGAGCTGCGCCGGCATCTCGGATGTCGACCAGTCCCCCATTGAAGCGGCCGCATCCCGCGGAACGCCATCCGATGGACCCCCTAAACCCACCCCAACCACCCCTACTCTCAAGCGAGTTCCTAAGGGTTCTGTAGCAAGCACCCCTCAAAGGCCCTGTTTCACGATGGCGCCGCCGTCGACCTTCAGATGGAGCCCGGTGACATAGCGGGACTCGTCGGAGGCGAGATAGACGACGGCGTGGGACACGTCGGCGGGGTTCACGAAGGGGATCGGCATCGACTGGATCCCGGTGAAAATCGGGTCGACGTCCTCGCGCGCGGGCTCCTCCAGGTCGGGCCTGAAGGTCTTGTAGACCGCGTCGTTGAGCAGCATGTGGGTGTCGACGTTCGTCGGGTGGACGGCGTTGACGCGCTGTCCCGCGCCCGCCACCAGCTGGGAGAGCGTGTTGACGTACTCGACGAGGGTGTGTTTGGCGAACCGGTAGCCGGCGAAGCCGGGGCCCGCGGGGGAGACATCGCCGTGGCCGGGCTGCAGCGCGGTCATCGAGCCGATGACGATGATCGAGGCGCCTTCGCCGAGATGCGGGAGCGCAGCGTGCACGGTGTTGATGACGCCGCCCAGGTTGATGTCGACGGTGTCGGTGAAGGCGCCGATGGGCCGGGTCGGGCCGATCGGCAGGATCCCGGCGTTGGGGATCACCACGTCGAGACGGCCCAGTTCGGCGACGCCCTCGTCGATGGCGGCTTTGACGGCGTCCCGGTCGCGGACGTCGGCCTGCCGGGTGACGATCCTGCGGCCGGTCTTCTCGACCAGACGCGCGGTCTCGGCCAGGTCGTCGGCGCCGGCCATGGGGTACTCGACGACGGGAATGTCCTCGCACAGATCGATGGCGATGATGTCGGCGCCCTCTTCGGCCAGGCGCACGGCGTGACTTCGGCCCTGTCCGCGTCCTGCGCCGGTAATCACCGCGACTTTTCCTGCTACCCGGCCCATTCGGTCCTCCTTGAATATCTGCGGAGATTCCTTGCGGAGTGCACGGGGCACAATGCTCCGCATTATGGAAGCGATCGTGCGCCGGGCCTGCGGGACACATAACCCCTAACCCGGCAGGCCTTCTTAGGGGTGTTCCTGCTACTGCGCGCTGACCACCATTTATGGCAGGCCCACAACTCATCCGGTCAGCGAAGGGAGTTCGGTCATGGATTCCGAACCGGCAGCGAACACCGAAGAGACGCCAGCGGACGTGGCCGGCCCGGCGGCCGTGGAGCCCGCCGAGGAACTGCTTGTCGAAGAGGTCTCGATCGACGGCATGTGCGGCGTCTACTAGACGAAGGGCCCCGACGTGTTCAACCCAGCCCGCCCGTACCGGTGTTCACCCAGTGTCGCGCTGCGCCCCGAGCCCTTCGGTGCGCTCGCCTACCACTTCGGCACGCGCCGTCTGAGCTTCCTGAAGACGCACATGATGGTGCGGGTGGTCCGTACGCTCGCCGACCACCCGGATGTGCACGCCGCCCTCGACGCCGCGCAGGTGCGTGCCGAGCAGCGCCCGGCGTATCTGCGGGCCCTGAAGGGCCTGGCCGACGGCGACATGATCCAGCCGCGGACCCGGTCCGGCACGTCGCTGCCCCGGTCCGGTACGCCTGAGCCCGAATCCGGTACGCCTGAGCCCGAATCCGGCACGGAGCAGACGCCTCCGGGAGGCATCGCCGCATGAAGCTCGTCGACCACTTCGAAAGCGGCCTCGACGCCCCCATCTGCCTGACCTGGGAGCTGACGTACGCCTGCAATCTCTCCTGCGTGCACTGCCTTTCGTCGTCCGGGCGGCGCGATCCGCGCGAGCTGTCGACCGCCGAATGCAAGGCGGTCATCGACGAGTTGCAGCGTATGCAGGTGTTCTACGTCAACATCGGCGGCGGCGAGCCCACGGTGCGGCCCGACTTCTGGGAGCTCGTGGAGTACGCGACGGCGCACCAGGTCGGGGTGAAGTTCTCCACGAACGGCGTACGCCTCACGCCCGAGCGGGCGAAGTGGCTGGCCGCCAGCGACTACGTCGACGTACAGATCTCCCTGGACGGTGCGACCGCCGAGGTCAACGACGCGGTGCGCGGGGCGGGTTCGTACGACACGGCGGTCACCGCGATGCGCAATCTCGCGGACGCAGGTTTCCGGGACTTCAAGATCAGTGTGGTGGTGACCCGGCAGAACGCGGGTCAGCTCGACGCGTTCAAGGAACTCGCCGACGCCCACGGCGCGCAGCTGCGCATCACGCGCCTGCGCCCCGCGGGCCGCGGCGCCGACGTGTGGGACGAGCTGCACCCCACCCAGGAGCAGCAGCGCGAGCTGTACGAGTGGCTGCTCGCGCACGGCGAACGGGTCCTGACCGGCGACTCGTTCTTCCATCTCAACGCCCTGGGCCCCGGTCTCCTGCCGGGCCTGAACCTGTGCGGGGCGGGCCGTGTGGTGTGTCTGATCGACCCGGTGGGCGATGTGTACGCCTGCCCGTTCGCGATCCATGACTCCTTCCTCGCGGGCAATGTGCGCTCTCCCGGCGGCTTCACGCAGGTGTGGCGCGGCTCGGAGCTGTTCGCCGAGCTGCGCGCCCCGCAGACGGGCGGCGCCTGCACCCGGTGCTCGGCGTACGACGTGTGCCGGGGCGGCTGCATGGCGGCGAAGTTCTTCACGGGCCTGCCCCTGGACGGTCCGGACCCGGAGTGCGTCAAGGGAAACGCGGAGTTCGCGCTCGCCGAGGTCGACACGGGCGCCGTGCCCCGGCCCACCGGCGACCACTCGCACCGCCCTGGCCGTGCGGGCCGCCGGGGCGGCCCAGGGCCGGTCCCGGTGACCATCGGCCGCCGTCCGCCGCGCGAGGTGACCGTGCCGGACACGGCCTGCGACACCAGCCCGCTGGCCGGGTTCAGGCCGCAGGCCCACGGGCAACCGCACCAGAAGGCGGCCCGATAGCCATGCTCCTCACCGAGCCCGTGACGCTCGGCCCGCGCACCGCGCCCAGCCGGGTGATGTTCGGGCCGCACGAGACCAACCTGGCCCGGCACAGGGCCTTTTCGGCCCGGCACACGGCGTACTACGAGCGCCGCGCGGCCGGCGGCGCGGGCGTGATCGTCACCGAGACGGCGAGCGTGCACCCCTCGGACTGGCCCTACGAGCGGGCCCCGCTGGCGGCCGACTGCGGACCCGGATGGGCCTCGGTCGTCCGGGCCTGCCGGCCGCACGGCACCCTCGTCATCGCCTCCCTCGGGCACGCGGGCTCGCAGGGCTCGTCGGCGTACCACCAGCGGGCCCTGTGGGCGCCTTCGCGGGTCGCGGACGTGGCGAGCCGTGAGCTGCCCATGGAGATGGAGCAGCCCGAACTCGCGGCCCTTGTGGCCGGGTTCGGGGCGGCGGCCGAGGTCGCGGCGGGCTCGGGGCTCGACGGCGTGGAGGTCGACGCGGGGCAGTACAGCCTGCTGCGGCAGTTCCTGTCGGGCCTGACCAACCAGCGGCCCGACGACTACGGCACGGACCGGGTCCGCCTCCTTCGTGAAGTCCTCGACACGGTACGGGAGTCCATCGGCGCCGACCGGGTCCTCGGTCTGCGTCTGTCCTGCGACGAGCTGGCCCCCTGGGCGGGGATCACCCCCGAGCAGGCCACCGACATCGTGGCCGGCCTGACCGGCCGTATCGACTATCTGGTGGTGGTGCGCGGCTCGGCCATGGGCACCGCCGCGACCCGCCCCGACTTCCATACGCCGCCCGGCTTCAACACCGAGCTGTGCGCGACGGTACGCGCCTCGGCCGCCGGTGCCGTGCCGGTGGTCCTGCAGGGCTCGGTGGTCGAACCGGACGCGGCCCAGGGAGCGTTGGACGCGGGCGTGTGCGATCTGGTGGAGATGACGCGCGCCCAGATCGCCGAGCCCCGTCTGGTGGCCCTGGTGCGCGCCGGGCGGCCGGAGCGGATCAGGCCGTGTGTGCTGTGCAACCAGAAGTGCCGGGTGCGGGACAGCCGCAATCCGGTGGTGTCGTGCGCGGTGGAGCCGGGCGCGGGGCACGAGAGCGTGGAGCCGGGTGCGAGTCACGCGAAGGGGGAAGCCGCGCACGTCGCGTCGCCACCCCTTGACGTCCTGGTCGTCGGCGGCGGCCCCGCGGGCCTTGAGGCGGCCCGGGTGCTCGCCTTGCGCGGTCACCGTGTCGGGCTCGCCGAGCGCGCGCCCCGGCTCGGCGGCACGCTGCACCGCGCCGGTGAGCGGTGGGCGCGGCTCGCCGACTGGCTGGCGGCCGAGGTGCTGCGGCTCGGAGTGACGGTCCGTACCGGCGTCGAGGTCACCCGGGACGATCTGGCCGGGCGCCGGGTGCTCCTGGCCACCGGCTCCGTGCCGGGCCCGCGTGCGTACGCGGTCGAAGAGGGAGTACAAGTCGTCGAGGCCGCCGAGGTGTTGGGGGGCACGGCCGAGCTGCCCGAGGGCCTGGTCCTGGTGTACGACCCGGTCGGGGACGCCACGGGGACGGCGGTCGCCGAGCGGCTCGCCGCGTCGGGCCGTACGACGGCGATCCTCACCCAGGACCAGGTGATCGGCACGCAGCTGGCCCTCACCGGCGACCTCGCCGACGCCAACACGCGGCTGCAGCAGGCGGGAGTGCGGCTGCTCAAGCGGTCGGCGCTGCGGTCCGTGGGGCGCGCCGGTGCGGTCGTGGAGGACGTACTGACCGGCGAACGGCACACGGTGGACTGCGCGGCCGTCGTGCACTGCGGTCACCGCCTGCCCGACACCGCCCTGGCGAGCGAGTCGCCCGGTACGCCGCGCGCCGGTGACTGTGTGGCGCCGCGCACCGTGCACGAGGCGATCTTGGAGGGCCGCCGCGCGGCCCTGGCACTTGAGCGCACCGCAGAAGCGCATCCGGCGGCCGGTGTCCCCGTGGCCGCCCCGACGGCCGGAGTCCTCGTGAACTCCCCAGGAGGTGGAGCGAGTTGACCGCCTACCGCCATCTGTTCTCGCCGCTGCGCCTCGGCCCTCTCACCGTCGCCAACCGGATCGTGTTCTCGGCGCATCTCACCAACTACGCCGAGGACGGTCTGCCGAGCGAGCAGCACGCCGCGTACTACGCGGCGCGGGCCGCGGGCGGGGCCGGGCTCATCATCACCGAGGAGCACTCGACGCATGCCACGGACTGGCCGTACGAGAAGCTGATCCACGGCTTCCGCAAGGAGGCGGTTCCCGGCTACCGGCGGATCACCGAGGCCGTGCACGCACACGGCACACCGATACTCGCGCAGCTCAACCACAACGGCGGCCAGGCCTCGTCGATGTACTCGCGCCTTCCGGTGTGGGCGCCGTCGCCGGTGCCCGACCCGCTGTTCCGCGAGGTGCCCAAGGCGGTCACCGAGCGCGAGATAGCCGAGATCGTCGCGGGGTACGCGGAGGTCGCCGCGCACTGCGCGCAGGGCGGCTTCGACGGTGTCGAGCTGCAGTGCTCGCACTCCTCGATCGTGCGCGGCTTCCTCTCCCCCGCCACCAATCTGCGCACCGACCGCTACGGCGGCTCCCTCGGGAACCGTATGCGGCTCCTCCTGGAGATAGTCGCCGCGGTCCGCGAGGCGCTCGGGCCCTCGCTCGCCCTGGGGGTACGGCTGTGCGGCGACGAGCTGATCGAGGGCGGCACCACCATCGACGAGGCGGTGGAGGTGGCCCGCCGGGTGGAGGCCACAGGGCAGGTCGACTACATCAACACCTCGATCGGCGTGGCCACTTCGACGCTCTACATGATCGAGGCGTCCATGGCCGTGCCGCCCGGGTACGCCCTGTTCATCTCCAACGCGATCCGCCGCGCGGTGCGGCTGCCGGTCATCGGTGTGGGCCGGATCAAGGACCCGGTGCAGGCCGAGCGCGCCCTCGCCGAGGGCCACTGCGACCTGGTCGGGGTGGTGCGCGGCCAGATCGCCGACCCGGACTTCGCCGCGAAGGCCCGCGCCGGGCGGACCCCGGCGATCCGGACCTGTCTGTCCTGCAACCAGGAGTGCGTGGGCCGGATGGGCCTCAACCGCTGGCTGGGCTGCATCGAGAATCCGCGCGCGGGGCGTGAGGCCGTGCCGCTGCCGACGCCGGGCCCGCGCCCGCGCCGTGTCGTGGTGGTCGGCGGCGGTCCCGCGGGGCTCCAGGCCGCGGCGACGGCGGCCCGGCGCGGGCACCAAGTGACGCTTTACGAACGGGAGGCGGCCACCGGCGGGCAGGTCACCACGGCCGCGTCGGCCCCGAGCCGCGCCGAGTTCCTGGACGTCGTACGCAATCTCCTCGCCGAGTGCGTACGCCACGGCGTGGACATCCGCACCGGCACCGAATCGACCGCCGACTCGCTGCGCGCCGAGGCGCCCGACGCGGTGGTCCTCGCCACCGGAGCGCGGCCGCAACGGCCGTACTGGGCAGGCGAATTGGAGCGGGTCGTGGATGTGCGCGACGTCCTGGAGGGCCGCTCGGGACCGCCCGAAGGCGCCCGGGTCCTTGTCGTCGACGAACTCGGCTTCCACCAGGCCACCTCGGTCGCGGAGTTCCTCGCCGACCGGGGCTGCGCGGTGACGCTCAGCACGCCCGGCATGGTCGTGGGGCAGGACCTCGGCATCACCCTCGACCTGGAGACATACTCCGTACGCGCCCACACCAAGGGCATCACCCACGCCACCGACCAAGTGGTCCTCGGCGCGTCCGCGGCCGATGACGGCACCGGCGGCGGTGTGGTGGTGCAGATCCTCACCCACACCACGGGCGCCATGGCCGACGAGCGCTACGACTGGGTGGTGTGCGCGGCCCAGCAGTCCCCGGCCGACGAGCTGTGGCACGCCCTCAAGGACGCGCCGTTCCCGGTGCACCGAGCGGGCGACTGCCTGACACCACGCCGTGCGCACGCGGCGGTCGTCGAGGGACACCGGGCGGGGGCGGCCCTGTGAACATTCCCGCGCCGCTTCCCGCTCGTATCGCCGTCGTCGTCGTACGCGAAGGCCGGCTGCCGGTGGGCGCCGGCGAGGCCACCGCCGAGGCCGGGGGTGCGGCGCTGCTCGTCGGCTCCGGCACCAAGGAGGCCTGCGGGGCGCTGAGTTCGGCCCTGCGGGTGTGCACGGCCGAGACCGGCAGCGCGCCCGGGGCCCTGGCCGCCGTCCTCGCGCCGCTGCTCGCCCCCGTGCACACCGTGATCCTGCCCGCGTCGCCCGACGGCCGCGATCTGGCACCCAGGCTCGCCGACACCCTGCGCCGCCCGCTGCTCGCGGGCGCCCTGGAGATCTTCACGCACGGCGCCGACGTACTGCGGCAGGACGGCGGGGTGCTGGTGGAGCTGACCGTGGACGGGCCGTTCGTGGCGACCCTGGAGCCGGGCCTGCGCGGCGTCGAACCCGTCCCGGGCGAACCGGAGTTGACGGAGCTTGAGGTTCTTGAAGCGGCACCCGTGGCGGACGCGCGGCGGCTCGCGGTCCTGGACGGGGCGGCGGGCGGTGACCTGTCGTCCGCCCGCCGCATCCTGGCCGCCGGCGGCGGGCTCGGCGGGCCGGACGCGGTACGGCAGCTGGCCGAGGTGTGCACCGCGCTCGACGCGGACCTCGGCGCGACACGCGTCGTCACGGACGCGGGCTGGCTCGGCTACGAGCGGCAGATCGGCACCACCGGCGTCGAGGTCGACCCGGACCTGTATGTGGCGTTCGGCATCTCCGGCGCCCCGCACCACACCGGCGGCCTCGGCTCGCCGCGCCGCGTGGTCAGCGTCAACACGGACCCGTACTGCCCGATGACCGCCATGGCGGATCTGGGCATCGTGGCCGACGCCCGCGAGGTACTGAGCGAACTGGCCGTACTGACACAGCACTTGACGATGCAGGACGCGGAGGGTGGTGACGGTCATGCCACCGTCGACGACGCCTGAGCAGCCGCCCGCCGCCGACCCGGACTTCGACGTCGTGGTCGTGGGCGCCGGCCCCGCCGGCTCCGCCGCCGCCCTGGAGGCGGCCCGCGCCGGGCGGTCCGTGGCGCTCCTGGAGCGCGGCCCCTACCCGGGCGCGAAGAACGTGTACGGCGGCGTCGTGTACGGCCGCATCCTGGACGAGCTGATCCCCGGCTGGCAGGAGCAGCTGCCCGTGCAGCGCTGGGTGACCCGGCGCTCCACGATGCTGCTCACCGACACCCAGGCCCTGACCGTCGACTTCCGCACCGAGGACTGGGGCCGGCCGCCCTACAACGGCGCCACCGCCCACCGTTCCGAGCTTGACGGCTGGCTGGCCAGCCGCGCTGTCGAGGCCGGGGCGGTGCTCGTGCCGGCCACCACCGCGACGGGCCTGCTGCGGGACGGCGCCGGGCGTATCACCGGAGTGCGCACCGACCGGCCCGACGGCGATCTCACGGCCCGCGTCGTGATCGCCTGCGACGGCGTCAACTCCTTCCTCGCCAAGGAGGCCGGGCTCTTCGACGGCGTACCGGGAAAGCAGTCCGAGCACACGTCGCTCGGCGTCAAGGAGACCCTGGCCCTGCCGCGCGAGGTCATCGAGGAGCGGTTCGGGCTCAGCGGCAGGCACGGCCAGGACATCGAGATCCTCGGCGGCACCCGGGGCATCGCGGGCGGCGGCTTCCTCTACACCAATCTGGACTCGCTCAGCATCGGAGTGGTCCTGTCCCTGCCGTCGCTCGCCGCGAGCGGCACCCGCCCCGAGGAGGTGCTCGCCTCCCTCAAGGCGCACCCGGCCATCTCCCCTCTCGTCCAGGGGGCCGAACTCAAGGAGTACTCGGCCCACTTGATCCCCGAGGGCGGCTACCGCACGATGCCCGAACTGTCCGCCGACGGTCTGCTCGTCGCCGGGGACGCGGCCGCGATGTGCCTGGCCGCCGGGGTGTGGCTTGAGGGTGTCAACTACGCGCTCGGCGCGGGCATGTACGCGGGCCGGGCGGCGGCGGCCGCGATCGCCGCCGGTGACACGTCCCGCTCGGGCCTCGCCGGATACCGCCGGGCCCTGGAGGACTCCTTCGTCCTCGCCGACCACCGCCGCCTGCGCCGCGTGCCGGGCCTGGTCTTCTCCGAGCGGATGCAGAACGCCTACCCGGGCCTGGTCTGCGATGTCGCGCAGGGCTTCTTCACGGTCGACAACCCGCGCCCCAAGCCCGGCCTGCGCCGGCTGTTCCTGACGGCGGCCCGCGAGCGCGGCGTCAAGCTGCGCCATCTGCTCTCCGACGCACTCACCGGATCGAGGTCTTTCCTGTGACCGCCACCCCTTCCTGGCCCGCGGCGCCCGCCACGCCCGCCACGCCCGCAACCCCCTCCGTCCCGGCTTTCGAGGACCGGATGGCCACGGTCGACTTCCGGGTCTCGGAGCGCGCCCACATCACGGTGAACTCCGAGATCTGCCAGGGCTGTTCGGCCCGTACGTGCGTCCATGCCTGCCCGGCCGACCTGTTCGTGCCGACGGGCGACGGCGGCATCCTGTTCAACTACGAGCAGTGCTTCGAGTGCGGCACCTGCTACCAGGTGTGCGACGCGGACGGCGCGATCACCTGGACGTACCCGGACGGCGGCCACGGTGTCGCCTTCCGGCAGGGGTGAGCGCCGTGCTGGTGGCGGTGGCCCTGCGCTGCGTGGACCCGCGGGCGGCGGTGCACCCGCTGACCGGTGAGGTACGGGCCGAGGCCTACGCCGCCGGGGCGGGCCCCGCCGATCTGTGCGCCCTGGAGCACGCGCTGCGGATCGCCGAGGCGTTCGGCGGGCGCTGCCTCGCGGTCACGGTCGGGTCCGTCGATGCCGAAGGGGTGCTGCGGGACGCGCTCGCGGCGGGCGCGCACGAGGCGCTGCGCGTCGAGGGCCCCGACGAGGACTCCGCGGCCACCGCCCGCACCCTGCACACGGCTCTCGCCGAACGCGGCCCGCTCCCCGATGTGGTGGTGTGCGGCGACCGCTCGGCGGACCGCGGCACGGGCGCGACACCCGCGCACCTGGCCGGCCTGCTGGGCGCGTCACAGGCCCTGGGCCTGGTGGAACTCACCCCGGTCGACGGCCATTTGAAGGCGCTGCGCCGCCTCGACGGGGGCCGCCGCGAGGTGCTCTCCGTACCGCTGCCGGCGGTGTGCTCGGTGGAACGGGACACGACCACTGTCCGCCGGGCGCCCCTTCCGGCGGTCCTGTCATCCCGTACGGCGCACATCGATCTGGCGACGGTCGCGGCCAGGGGCCGGGAAGGGACCCCTGTGCGGACGGGCCGCCCCCGCCCCTACCGCCCCCGTGCCCGGGTACTCACGCCCCCCGAGGGCGACACACCCCGCGCTCGCCTCCTCACCCTGACCGGCGCCCACACCACGCCCCGTACGCCCCCGCGACTGCTCACCCCGGACACGGCGGCTCAGGCGGCGGAGGCGCTCCTTGCCTTCGTACGGGCGGAGAAGTCCGGGGACGAGGGGTGAGCGGCGGGAGCGGTGAGCGCTTCGCGGTCGTCACGGGCGCGGCGCGCGGCATCGGCGCGGCCGTGGTGGACCTGCTGGCGGGGGACGGCTGGCGAGTGGTCGCCGTGGATGTCTGCGCGGACATCGAGGGCGCGGCGTACCGCCTCGGCACCAAGGAGGAGCTGCACGAACTGGCCGAACGCTGGCCGCGCAACACCGTGCTCCCAGTCGTGGCCGACGTACGCGACCGGGATGCCCTCGAGGACGCGGTGGAGCTGGCCAGGCGGGAGTTCGGCGGTCTGCACGCGGCGGTCGCGGCGGCGGCGGTGATGGCGGGCGGCAGGCCGCTGTGGGAGACGTCGGACACGGAGTGGGACGCGCTGTTCGAGGTCGGGGTACGAGGTGTGGCGAACCTGGCGCGGGCCTCGGTCCCCCTCCTCCTGGACCAACCGGAGCCGCGCACGGGCCGATTCGTGGCCCTGGCCTCGGCGGCCGCGCACCGTGGCCTGTGGCATCTGGCCGGTTACAGCGCGGCCAAGCACGCCGTGGTGGGCCTGGTACGCGGCCTCGCGGCGGATCTGCGCGGCACGGGCGTCACCGCGACGGCGGTCTCACCCGGCTCGACGGCCACCGCGATGCTGTCGGCCAGCGCGGACCTCTACGACCTGGCGGACCCGGCGGAGTTCGCCCGCCACCAACTGGTGGACCGCCTCCTCGACCCCCAGGAGGTGGCAGCGGCAGTGCACTGGCTCTGCGGCCCGACCTCATCGGCGATCACCGGCACGGTCGTCCACGCGGACGGCGGCTTCACGGCCTGAGCCGGCGGCGGGAAGCTCGGGGTACGGCTCGGCCCGTCACTGAGCACCGCTCAGTAGGGCACCGTGTCGCACCAGGTCTCCGCCCACGCGGAAGCCCCGTACTTGTTGGCCGCGCGTACCGTCACGCAGATCTCGTCACCGGAGTACGGGCCCTTGATGGTGTAGGTGGTGCCCCCGGTCGAATACGTGGTGTTGACGTTCTTCTCGGTGAAGTTGCTGCCCTTGTTGGTGTAGTGGATGTCGTAGCGGGTCGCTCGGGAGACCGCCGGCCAGCTCACCTTGACCGGCATGTCGCACGCGCCGACGCAGGAGTTGGTGTACTCGAGCTTGTAGGCCTTCATGTCGGGCGGCGGGGAGCCGGTGGACGAGCCGCCCGAGCCGGATCCGCCGTCGGAGCCCGATCCGCCGTCGGAGCCGGTGTCGCCGCCGTCGGAGCCGCTGTCGGAGCCGCTGTCGGAGCCGCTGTCGGAGCCGCTGTCGCCTGCGGTCGAGCTGCTGCCGCCGTCACTGTCCGGCGGACTCGAACTGCCCTCGCGCTCCGGGTCGTTTGGCTCGTCCGGGCCACCCCTGCCGTCGCTGTCCTGCTCCTTCCCACCGTCCTTGTCGTCTTTCTCGCCCTTGCCCTTTCCTCCCTTGGAGGGTGAACCGGTGGGGGTGTCCGGTGAGTTGCTGCCGCCGGGTGTGGCGCTCGCGGTGCTGCCCGGCAGCCGGGCGTGCGTTCCGTCCCCGCCGCCGAAGGGCTGGAGCAGGGCGACCGTGCCGCCTCCGACGGTGATGACGGCGACGACGGGCAGCGCGATGAGCGTGCGGCGCCGGCGGGGCCGCCGTTCGCGTCGGTCCCGCGTCGTGGCGGCGCCGCCCGCCGGGGCGGCTTCGTCGGTGCCGTCCTTCGGCCGCAGACCGACGGTCGCCCGGTCCACGGGTTCCTCCCGCAGCGGCGCCGCCTCCGCGTCAAGGAGCTGTGCCGACTGCTGTGCGAGGTGCGCGACCACGTCGGCGGGCAGCCAGGAGCCGGGCGCGGCGCGGGGGCGCGTCCGCCCGGGGTCCTCCAACAGCTCGTCGACATCCGGCCGTCGGCCGGGGTCCTTCTCCAGGCAGCGGCTGATGAGCGCCCGCAGTGAGGCGTCCTCGACACCCGTCAGACCGGGCTCGCCCTCCACGATCTGGAACATCACGGCGTGCTGATTGCTCGCCCCCTGTCCGAACGGCAGCTGCCCGGTCGCCGCATACGTCAGCACGCACCCGAGGGTGAACACATCGCTCTTGACGCCCGCGCGCTGCCCGAGTACCTGCTCCGGCGACATGAACCCGGGAGAGCCCACGGCCATGCCCGTACTGGTCAACAAGGACTCGACGGAGGTCTCGAGGGCGCGCGCGATCCCGAAGTCGATGACTTTCGTGCCGTCCACGGTGAGCATCACGTTGGACGGCTTCAGGTCGCGGTGCACGATCCCGGCACCGTGAATGTCCTTGAGCGCCTTCAGGAGCTGGTCGACGAGGGCGTGCAGAGAAGCGGCCGGCAACGGCCCGTGCCGCCGCACGACTTGTTCGAGTGAGAGCCCGGGGACGTATCCGGTGGCGACCCACGGCGGTTCGTCGTCCGGGCCCGCGTCGAGCACCGGCGCCGTGTACTGCTTCCCGACTCTCCGTGCCGCCTCGATCTCCCGCCGGAACCGCGCCCTGAACTGCTCGTCGGACACGTGCTCTTCGTGCACGACCTTCACGGCGACGGTCCGGCCGCCGTCCGACCGGGCGAGGAACACTCTCCCCATGCCACCGGCCCCGAGCCGCCCGAGCAGAAGGTACGGCCCGATGCGCGCGGGATCGCTCACCGCGAGCGGCTTGATGCCCCCGTTGACATAGCCGTCCCGCTCGTCCCCGTCAGTACTGCTCATGATGTGGTGAATCCCCCGACTCTGTCCGCCTGGTCAGCGGCGTAACGCCGTCGACAATAGAGGTTGTTGATGTAGCAGGTGAAGGTGAGGCGCGCCGCAGTTCGGGGAATGGGCGGCGGGCCCCGTTCCAAGCAGAGTCGGCCGGGACGCGAGTACGGACCGCCACCCTGGGCAGACCACCTGCCGCGCCCGGAGGCCTGCCCCCATGCCCCTGCACCTCACCCCCGACCCCGCCCTGCGCCGTCTCGCCGAGGGGCGCACGCTGCTCGGTGGCTCTCCGTACCGGGTGCTGCGGCTGACCGAGACGGGCGCGCGGCTCGTGGACGGCTGGCTGGCCGGCGGCCCCGTGCGGGACGTGCCGGGGCACCGGCGGCTCGCGGGGCAGCTGGTGCGCTGCGGGATGGCGCATCCCGCCCGCACCGGGACGCGGCTCACGGCGGCCGATGTCACGGCGGTCGTCCCGGTGCGGGATGAGGCCGGGGCAGCCGAACTGCCGCCTGAACTGGAGCAGTTGGCGGGGTGCGTGGTCGTCGATGACGGCTCCGCGCGGCCGCTGCCCGGCGCCACCGTCCGGCACGACACGTCCCGCGGGCCCGCCGCCGCCCGCAACACGGGGTGGCGGCTCGCCCGTACCGATCTGGTGGTCTTCCTCGACGCCGACGTCACACCCGAGCCCGGCTGGCTCGCGCCGCTGCTCGCGCACTTCGACGACCCGGATGTCGCCGCGGTCGCACCGCGCGTGCGCAGCCGTCCGGGTCCCTCGGCCCTGGAGCGGTACGAAATGCACCGGTCGCCCCTGGACCTGGGCCCGCTGCCCGCCCCGGTCCGGCCCGGCAGCCGGGTCTCCTACGTCCCCACGGCGGCCCTGGTGGTACGTGTCTCCGCCCTGCACCGCCTGGGCGGCTTCGACGAGGCCCTGCGGTACGGCGAGGACGTCGACTTCGTGTGGCGGCTCGCCGCGTCCGGGGCCCAAGTCCGCTACGAGCCCGCCTCGGTGGTCCGGCACACACCGCGCCGCGACTGGACCGCCTGGGCCCGTCAGCGGTTCGGCTACGGCACATCGGCCGCGCCCCTCGCCCTGCGGCACGGCACCGCCGTCGCACCGGTCAAGGCCTCGCCGTGGACCCTGGCCTGCTGGGCGGCGCTCGCGGCGGGACGGCCGAAGACCGCCGCCGCCACCGCCCTGGCCACGGCGGCCCTGCTGCCCCGCAAGCTGCGGCCCGTCGGCGTACCCGCGGGCGAGTCCCTGTCCCTCGCGCTGCGCGGGCACTGGGGCGCGGGGCGGCTGCTCGCGGATGCCGTCACCCGCTCCTGGTGGCCCGCGGCCGTACCCGCGCTCGCGGCCTCGCCGCGCGGCCGGCTGCTGCTCACCGCGGCCTTCGCCCGGCACGCCGTCGACTGGCGCAAGGAACGGCCCCCACTGGGCCTCTCCCCGTGGCTCGCGGCCCGTATCGCCGACGACCTGGCCTACGGCGCCGGCGTGTGGTGGGGAGCGCTACGGCACCGCACGACGGCACCGCTGCGTCCGGACGCGAGCCCTTGGCCGGGACGTGACGGAGTGCGCCGCACATGACGCTCCGCTCTCACGGCCCGGCCCCCGCCGCTCGGGCAGGACGGCCTGGCGTTCACATGCCCTCAGAACGCCGGGAGTTGGCGTCCGTGCGCGTCACGCCCGGCCGCCGACCCCGTACCGGCCCTCGCAGCCCGCAAGGCCCCCGTCGTCCCGGCCCTCGCAGCGGGCACCCCGCGCCATGACCCCGCCACCCCGCCGCCTCGCCGACCTCCCCTGGCCGCAGCTCGCCGAGTCCGCCGCGCGCAGTGTGCTCGTCGTGCCGCTCGGGGCGACCGAACAGCACGGCCCGCACCTGCCGTTCACCGTGGACACCGATATCGCGGGCGCCCTCGCGGAGCGGCTCGCGCGGGCGCGGGAGTGGGTGGTGCTCGCGCCACCGGTGGCGTACGGGTCGAGCGGGGAGCACTCCGGGTTTCCCGGGACCCTGTCCATCGGGCGGGAGGCGACCGAGCTGCTGCTCACCGAACTCGTCCGGTCCGCCGACGCGTTCGCCGCCGTCGGTCTCGTCTCCGCGCACGGCGGCAATGCCGTCCCCGTGCGCCGGGCCGTGGCCCGGCTGCGGCGCGAGGGGCGCACCGTGCACTTCTGGGAACCCTCCGGTGACCCCGCCGACAGCCACGCGGGGCGCGCCGAGACCTCCGCGATGCTGGCGCTGCGCCCCGGTGCCGTACGCGAAGACCTTGCCGTGACCGGCGAACTGCGGCCGCTGTCCCAGGTCATGGGTGCCCTGCGGGCGGGCGGGGTGCGGGCCGTGGCGCCGTCCGGGGTGCTCGGCGATCCGACGGCGGCCGACGCCGACGAGGGGCGGCGGCTGCTCGACGCCTGGGCTGCCGAGCTGATCCGTATCAGCGGGAACTGGCGCCCGTGAAGCGCGACTTCGGCCCCAAGGCCCAGGCGTGATCCCCGGATCAAGGCCGAAGGGCACCCAGCACCACCGCCCCGGTGGAGCTGTGCCCACTGACCCCTCATCCGGAATGGGACACAATCTGCGTGTGCTGTTCACGATCCTGGGTCCGATGGAAGTGCGGAACGCGGCCGGCGAGACGCTGGACCTCGGCGGTCCGCGGCTGCGTTCGCTGCTCGCGCTGCTCCTTGCGCAGCCGGGCCGGATGGTCACCACCGACCGGCTCATCGACGAGGTGTACGGCGAGGATCCACCCGTCGGCGCCGCCAACGCCCTGCAGTCGCAGATCTCGCGCCTGCGCCGCCGGCTCGGCGTGCAGATCGAGTCGCTGCCGGCCGGCTACCGGCTCGACGTGGACCCGGACACCATCGACGCGCACCGCTTCGAGCAGCTCGCGCTGCAGGGCCGTGAGGCCCTCGCGGCGCAGGACCACCGGCGGGCCGCGGCGCTGCTGCGCGAGGCGCTCGGCCTGTGGCGCGGCCCGGCCGAGACCGCGCAGGCGGTGCGCCTGGAGGAGTTGCGCCTGAGCGCGGCCGAGGACCGGTTCGAGGCCGAGCTCGCCCTGGGCGAAGCGGCGCCGCTCGTACCGGAGTTGCAGCAGCTCGTGGCGGCGCATCCGCTGCGCGAGCGGCTGTGCGGGCAGTTGATGCGGGCCCTGCACGGCAGCGGTCGGCAGGCCGAGGCCCTGACCGTGTACGAGCGGGCACGGACCACCCTCGCCGAGGAGCTGGGCGCCGACCCTTCGGCCGAACTGGCCGCCGTGCACCTGGCGTTGCTGCAGACGCAAGCACCGGCCGCGGAGCTGGTGCCGCGCGGGGTGCCCGCCCAGTTCACCAGTTTCGTGGGCCGGGACACCGAGCTGCGCCGGATCGGCGAGCTGATCTCGTCCTCGCGTCTGGTCACGCTCGTCGGGCCCGGCGGTGTCGGCAAGACCCGGCTCGCCGTGGAGGCCGCGGGGCGCGAGCGGACCGATGTGTGCTTCGTGGAGCTGGCGCCCGTCGACGACGGTACGCAGATCCCGGCGGCGGTCCTGGGCGCGCTCGGTCTGCGGCCCTCGGCGGGCGGCGGCCCCGGCCCCGAGGACCGCCTGGTGAAGGCGCTCGCCTCGCGGCGGCTGCTGCTCGTCCTGGACAACTGCGAGCACCTGGTGGAGCCGACGGCGCGCCTGGTGCGGCGGCTGCTCGGCGAGTGCCCCGAGGTGCGGGTGCTCGCGACGGGCCGTGAGCCGCTCGGGCTCACCGGTGAGGCGCTGTGCCCGCTGTCACCCCTGGAACGCCCCTCTGCGGTACGCCTGTTCACGGACCGGGCGGCCGCCGTGTCGCCGCACTTCACGGCCGACGGCGAGCAGGCGGCCGTGGTGGAGTGGATCTGTGCCGCTCTCGACGGGCTGCCGCTCGCCCTCGAACTCGCCGCGGCACGGCTGCGGACGCTGTCGGTGGAGGACATCGCCGCCCGGCTCGACGACCGGTTCCGGCTGCTCTCGCGCGGCGACCGTACGGCGGCGCCCCGGCATCGCACGCTGCGCGCGGTCGTGGAGTGGAGCTGGGAGCTGCTCGACGACGACGAACGCGCCCTGGCCCGACGGCTCACCGTCTTCGCGGGCGGTGCCACGCTGCCGGCGGCCGAGGCGGTGTGCGGTCTCGCGGACACCGAGGACCTCGTCGACTCGCTGGTCGGCAAGTCGCTCCTGGAGGCGCGCGACGGCCGCCTGACGATGTTCGAGACGGTGCGCGCCTTCTGTGCCGAGCAGCTCGCCGAGTCCGGGGAGCAGGAGCGGCTGCGCCGTGTGCACGCCGGGTACTTCCTGCGGCTCGCCCAGGAAGCGGAGCCGTATCTGCGCCGCACGGAGCAGGTGGAGTGGCTGGCCGTACTCGCGGCCGAGCAGGGCAACTTCCAGTCGGCGCTGCGCTGGTCGGTGGCCGCGGACCCCACGCTCGCGCTCCGGCTCACGGCCGAACTGACCTGGTACTGGTGGCTGCGCGGCCTGCACGGCGAGACAGGGCCGCTGGCGGCGGCGCTGCTCGCGAAGCTGGGCGACGGGCCGCCCACAGCACTTGGCGACGGGCCCCCCGCGGCACTCGGTGAACTCGACGAGGAGTACGCCCTCTGCGTACTCAACACCCATATGGAGCGCGGTAGTTCGGCAGCCGACGAGTCCCATCTCGACCGTGCCGGTGACGTGCTGCTCGGCATCGACCGGCCGCTGCGGCGGCCGATCCTGACGGTGCTGTGGGCCCTGGTCGGCGGTCCCGGGCGGGCCGGCAGTGAGACGACGCGGCGCAAACAGACCGGTACGGACGCCTGGTCACGGTCGGTGAGCCTGATGGGCAGCGGGTTCCATCCCTGGTTCGAGGGGCGGCCCGACGAGGCCGAGGAGCTGTTCGCGACGGCCCTCGCCGGGTTCCGGGAGGCCGGGGACCGCTGGGGGATGGCGAACTGTCTCGACCCCCTCGCGATGTTCGCGAACTGGCGTGGCGAGCGGGAGCGCGCCCTCGCGCATCTGGACGAGGCGCTGACGCTCGTGGGTCAGCTGGACGCGCCGGAGGAGACGGCGGACCTGCTGCGCCGCCGCGCGGACCTGCTGCTGCACGGCGGTGATCTGGAGGCGGCCAGGGCGCACTATGAGCGCGCCGCGGAGCTGGCCAGGCGTCTGGGCATCCCGGACAAGCTGGCGGCGGCGCAGCGCGGTCTCGGCGATCTGGCGCGGCTCTCCGGGCGACAGGACGACGCCCGTGACTGGTACGAGCGGGCCCTCGCGTCGTGCGCGGACAACTGGTCGAGCGTCGCGGAGATACAGCTCGTGTTCACCGGTCTCGGCCGCACCGCGGAGGCGGAAGGCCTGCTTGAGGAGGCACGGTCGTGGCACGAGCAGGCCGTGGGGCTCGCCCTTGAGGGGCGCACCCCGGCCGCGCTCGCGGACGCGGCGGAGGGCCTGGCGGGCCTGGCCGTCCTGGAGGGCGCGGGTGAGCGGGCCGCACTGCTCCTGGGTGTGGGCGCGACACTGCGGGGCGTGGTGGTGCCGCAGGGCCCGGACACGGCGCGGATCGCCGCGGGCGCCCGCGAGCTGACCGGCCCCGACGCCTTCCGTAAGGCCTTTGACCAGGGGCTTTCCCTGAGTCATGAGGAGGCGCTGACCGCGCTCGGCGAGCCGCTCACCGGCAGCGGTCAGGCGCGGTCAGCGGACGGTGCCTGAGCGGTCAGGGGTCTTGGCGAAGCTCTTTCCAGACGCAGAAAGCGCCTGAGACGCGGATCCGCCGAGCGGGTCCTCCGACTGGAAGAGAGACCGCCATGAACGCCACGAGCCACTCCCACTCCTCCGCCGCCGCTCCCCGCTCCGTTCTGATCTCCGGCGCGAGCGTCGCGGGCCCGGCCCTCGCCCTCTGCCTCGCCCGCTACGGCTGGTCGGTGACCGTGGTCGAGAAGGCGCCGCGGCTGCGGGCGGGCGGCTTCGCGGTGGACTTCAGGGGCGATGCGCACCGCACGGTGCTGCAGCGCATGGGCATCTGGGACGAGATCCACCAGAACCAGACCCACATGGGCGGCCAGAGCTTCGTGGACGCCGACGGGGTCGAGCAGGTGCGGCTGCCCTCCGAGGTGATGAGCGGCGAGGTGGAGATCTTCCGCGGCGATCTGTCCCGGATCCTGTACGAGCGGACCAGGGACGACGTGGAGTATCTCTTCGGTGACTCGATCACGGCCCTGGACGAGCGCGCCGACGATGTCCTTGTCACCTTCGAGCGGTCGGCGCCGCGGAGCTTCGACCTGGTGGTGGGCGCCGACGGGCTGCACTCGAACGTACGCCGTCTGGTGTTCGGCGACGAGGCGCAGTTCCTGCGCTTCCACGGTCACTACGTCGCCGTCTTCGAGGCCCCCAACCACCTCGGTCTCGACCGCTCCGCCCGCTGGTACAACGCGCCGGGCCGGGCCGTGAGCTTTGCGCACTACGGCGGCGACCCGTCGTGGTCGCAGGTCACGATGGTGTTCACCGAGCCGGAGGAGCTGAGTTACGACCGCTACGACACCGCGGAGCACAAGCGGCTGCTCGCCGAGCGGTACGCGGGTCTCGGCTGGGAGGTGCCGAAGGCCCTGGAGGCCCTGGAGGACGCCGGCGAGGTGTACTTCGACGCGCTCGCGCAGATCCAGATGGAGCGGTTCTCCAAGGGCCGTGTGGTGCTGCTCGGCGACGCCGGGTACGGCGCCACGATGGGCGGCATGGGCACCGGGCTCGCCCTGGTGTGCGCGTACGTCCTGGCGGGTGAGCTGGCGACGCAGAGCGATCACCGGGCCGCTTTCGCCGGGTACGAGGCGGAGATCCGGGCGTTCGCGAAGGGCTGCCAGAAGACCGCGGCGGGTGCGGGGCCGATGCTGGCGCCGCCCACCGAGAAGAAGATCCGCGGCCGGAATCGCACCTACCGGATGCTCAACTCCCGCTTTCTGTCCTCGATCTTCGAGCGGCTTACGCTCAAGGCGGCGAACAACATCAAGCTCAAGGACTACGGGATTTCCACGGAAGGTGCCGTGCACAACGCGTTTTCCGGTGCCACTCAAGGCTGATTCAAGGGTGGTCTGCCGCCCCCGTGATGAATACCGGAGACCGCCGCAGAAATACCGGCCAGGCCTTACCCCGCGCGGGGTGGCCTGGCCGATTTCATAGGGGGAGATAGGGGTGTGACCGCCGCCGCGCCGCCCATACCGTGGTCGCCAAGGTTTTCGATCCGGCATTTCGACGAACCGGGCCACAACTCGAGGCAGGAGTGCGGCGTTGGTCAGCCACTCGATTTCGACACGCGAAGAAACTGGAATCAATAGCGGCCGGTCCGCCGGGGGAGAACTCGTCCACCGTCTGCTCGACGACGCAGTCGCCGAGGTGCCGGACGCTCCCGCGGTCCGTGACGGGACCGGCGTGTGGACCTACCGGCAACTGGCCGCGTACAGCGAGGCGTTCGCGCTCTGGCTGCGCGGCCGCGGCGTCGGGCGTGGCGACCGTGTGCTGCTCCAGCTGCCGACCGACCGCACCCTGGCCGCCCTGTTCTACGGCGCGGCCCGCTGCGGTGCGGTGTTCGTGCCGCTCAACCCGGCGATGAAGGCGTACCACCTGCGTCAGATCGTCGCCAACTCCGAGCCGGCGCTGGTGATCGGCGACTGGGCGAGCGCCGGGCGGCTCGGTGAGGTCGCGGGCCCGGTGCATCTGCTCGACGGCCTGTGGGCCGAGGTCGAGGAGCTGTACGCCCAGGGCGCCCGGTTCGAGCCGGAGCCGGTGCGCGCCGACGATGTGGCGACGCTGATCTACACCTCGGGGTCGACGGCCGCGCCCAAGGCGGTGATCTGCCCGCACGCCCAAGTGACCTTCGCTTCACGGGCGTTGACGCAGGCGCTCGGCTACCGGGCGGACGACGTGGTGTTCTGCCGGTTCCCGATGTCCTGGGACTACGGCCTCTACAAGGTCCTGATGACCTGTATCGCCCGCTGCGAGATCGTGCTCGCCGACGGCGAGGCCGATCTGGTGCTGCTGCGCCGGATGCGGGAGACCGGGGCGACCGTGGTGCCGATCGTGCCCTCGCTCGCCTCGATGATCGTCAGTCTGTCCCGGCGTGAGAAGGACGCTCCGCCGCCGGTGCGGATGTTCACCAACACCGGTGCGGCGCTGCCGCAGTCCGTGATCGACGCGCTGCGCGAGCACTTTCCCGGGGTACGGGTGGTGCGCCAGTACGGGCAGACCGAGGCCAAGCGCATCACGGTCATGCCGCCGCAGGAGGACCAGGAGCGGCCCGGCGCGGTCGGCCTGCCGCTGCCCGGCACGCGCGTACTGATCCTGGACCCGGACGGAAACCCGGTGCCCGCCGGTGAGGTCGGCGAGATCGTGGCCGCGGGCCCCCATGTGATGCCCGGCTACTGGAACAGTCCCGAGGTCACCGCGAAGACCTTCAGGCCCGACCCGGACACCGGTGAGCCGCGGCTGCACACCGGTGACTACGGCAGCCTCGACGCGGACGGCTATCTCTACTTCGAGGGCCGCAGGGACGACATGTTCAAACGCAAGGGCTTCCGGATGAGCACCCTGGAGATCGAGGCCGCCGCGATGGACATCCCCGGGGTGCGGGCCGCCGCGGCGCTGCCGCCGGGCGAGCGGCACGACCTGGCGGTCTTCGTGGAGAGCGAGCTCGCGCCTGCCGCGGTCCTCAAGGAACTCAAGGAGCGTCTGGAGCCCGCGAAGGTGCCGGCGATCTGCCGGGTGCTCGCGGAGTTCCCGCTCACCCAGCACGGCAAGAACGCCCGCAAAGAACTGGCGCTGCTGCTCGACGGGGGTGCGAAGTGACCGTGACCACCAGTGAGGTGACCACCAGTGAGGTGACCGCTCCCGCCGAGGGCACGGCCACCGCGCCCGCGGAGCTCGCCCGGCGCTACGGCACGCCTTTGTACGTCTACGACCTGGACCGGGTACGGGCCGCGCGGCAAGATCTGTTCGGCTGGCTGCCCGCGGGCTTCGAGGTGTTCTACGCCTTCAAGGCCAACCCGCACGTCGATCTCGTACGGGCGCTGCGTGACGGCGAAGGCCCCGGCTGCAAGGCCGAGATCAGCTCCACGGGTGAACTCGCGGCCGCGCTCGAAGCGGGCTATCCGGGCTCGGACATCCTCTACACCGGCCCCGGCAAGACCTACGGTGAGCTGCGCGAAGCCATCGCCTGCGGGGTGCGGACCTTCTCGGCGGAGTCCCTGTCGGATCTGACGCACATCGGTGAAGTGGCCCTGGAGCACGGGGTGGTCGCGGACTGTCTGCTGCGTATCAACAGCGCCACGGCCAGCGCCACCACCAGCATCCGGATGACGGGCACCCCCACCCAGTTCGGCATCGACAGCGAGACCGTCCCCGAGATCGCGGAGCGGCTGTGCTCGGTGCCGGGCACCTCCGTCGCGGGGCTGCATCTGTTCTCGCAGTCCAACGCCCGTGACGAGGCGGCCCTGATCGGGGAGCTCACCCACACCATCGAGGTGGCCGCGCAGATCGAGCGGGACCTCGGGGTGGAGCTGCGGCTGCTCGACATCGGCGGCGGCTTCTCCGTGCCGTATGCCCAACTGGGCGAGCGGGCCCGCTATCCCGGTCTGCGCGCCGCCCTCGAGTCGTCCCTCGACGAGCACTTCCCGCGCTGGCGTACGGGCGGGGTGCGGCTCGCGGTGGAGTCCGGGCGGTATCTGTCCGGCGACAGCGGCACCCTGGTGGCCGGGGTCACCAATGTGAAGGTCAGCCGGGGCAAGAAGTTCGTCATCGTCGACGCCGGTATCAACACCTTCGGCGGCATGTCGGGACTCGGCCGGCTGCTTCCGGTGTCGGTCCAGGTGGAGGCGGACACCGAGACGGAGAAGGCCAGCCTGGTCGGCCCGCTGTGCACCCCGGGCGACATGCTGGGCCGCGGCATCGAGGTACCGGCCGGGCTCGCCCCCGGCGATGTCGTCACGATCCCCAACACCGGTGCGTACGGGCCCACTTCGAGCCTGCTGATGTTCCTGGGCCGTCCTTCGCCCACCGAGGCCGCCGTCAGCGGCGGTGAGCTGGTGTCGCTGACCCGGATCGAGCGGACGCGCACCCCCGTACCGCAGGAGCGTGCCGGTGAGTGAGTGCGAACTGCCCGAGGTGACGGGGCACAAAGGGCTCGAAGGGACCAGGGGGACGGTGGTGGTCACCTCGCTCGCCTCCGACTCGCACACCTGGAACCTGGTCTTCCTGCAGCTGCTCATCGAGGAGTGCGGATACGAGGTGATCAACCTCGGCCCGTGTGTGCCCGACGAGATCCTGGTCTCCGCGTGCCGGGACCTGAACCCGCAGATGGTGGTCGTCAGCAGCGTCAACGGCCATGGCTACCAGGACGGCATGCGGGTCATCGGGCAGCTGCGCGACTGCCCGCCGCTGGCCGCCACACCCATCGTGATCGGCGGGAAGCTGGGCACGGACGGCGGTGAGGGCGTCAGCCGCACCGGTGAGCTGATGGCGGCGGGCTTCGACGCCGTCTTCGAGGACGGCCGGGACCCGGTGGCCGCGTTCCACGCGTTCCTGGCCGCGCTCCCCGAGGCCCCCGCGCTCGACCGAGACCGGCTCGCGGCATGACCCGGCCCGTACTGCCCCGCGACCGGGCACTGAGAAGCCAGCAGCCGGTGGACTTCGGCGAGTTCGTGCGCACCAACGGTGGCGGCGGGCGGCTCGTCGTACAGCCGCGGATGGGTTTCGGCGACCCGGCGAAGATGCGTGAAGGGCTGCTCGCCACCAAGGCCGCCGACGCCACCACCGTGGGCACCCTCACCCTCGACAGCTACACCAGGGTCGGCGATCTCGACGCCGTGGAGGCCGCCCTGCGCGACGGCACCGACCTGAACGGCTACCCGGTCGTCAGCCATCCCCCGCACACCACGGCCGCCGTACTCGACGGGGTGCGCGACGCGGGATTCCCGGTGCAGGTGCGGCACGGCTCGGCCACTCCGATCGATATCTTCTGGGCGCTGATGCGGCTGCGCCTGAACGCCACCGAGGGCGGGCCCGTCTCGTACTGCCTGCCCTACGGGCGCACCCCGCTCGCCGACGGCATCCGTAACTGGGAGCACTGCTGCGAGCTGTATGTGCGGATGCGGGACGTGGGTGTCGAGCCGCACCTGGAGACGTTCGGCGGCTGCATGATGGGCCAGCTGTGCCCGCCGAGCCAGCTGGTGGCGATCAGTTTCCTGGAAGCCCTGTTCTTCGCCGAGCACGGCATCCGCTCCCTGTCCCTGAGCTATGCGCAGCAGACGGACATGGGCCAGGACCAGGAGGCGGTACGGGCGCTGCGCAGGCTCTGCACGGAGCTGCTGCCCACCCGTAACTGGCACATCGTCATCTACGCCTACATGGGCGTGTATCCGGAGACGTCACGGGGCGCCTACCGGCTGCTCGGCAAGGCCGCCGAGCTGGCCGTGAGCACCGGGGCGCAGCGGCTCATCGTGAAGACGGCCGCCGAGGCCCGCCGGATCCCCACGGTCTTCGAGAACACCCTGGCCCTTGAGCACGCGGCCAGGGCGGCGGCGGACGCGGACACCGGCGACGACTCCTGTGTGGAGCGGGACTCGCAGACCTACGTCGAGGCCCGCGCCCTGGTGGAGGCCGTGCTCAATCTCCATGAGGACATCGGGCAGGCGCTGCTGCTCGCGTTCCGCCGCGGATATCTCGATGTTCCCTATTGCGTGCACCCGGACAACGCCGGCCGGGCGCGCAGCCATATCGATTCCGCGGGCAGACTCCGCTGGGCCGATCTCGGCGCTCTTCCGCTGTCCGGTATCGCGGAGCTCGGGCCTTCGCGGAAGGTCGGTTCCGCCGACTTGCTGAGCGATCTCCACCATGTGCGGCGGTCGTTCGACGAACCGAATCAGGAAATCGATGTGAACTCCGGTGCGGAACTGGTCCACGGTCGGCGTGCGTAGGGGGCCGCTAGGGGTGTGGCCGTACTTCGCGCCGGTCTTAGAGTCACAACTCCGGGTGTATCTCGGTGCATTCACGAATTCTGCCTTTGTCGAGAGTAATTAGGTGTGGGGTGTGCAGATGAGCGGGTCCGGAAGCTTCGTTTCTGACACCGAGCACGGGCCGACCGAACCTGGGCCGACCGAGCACGGGCCGGCCGACGGGCCGAAGGAAGCGGCGGCCGTCCGGTCCGCCCTGGTGCACCGTCTGGAGCCGCTGCCCGCCGCCGAGCAGCTGCGGGTGCTGCTCGACCTGGTGCGCGCGGAGACCCTCGCGGTGCTGCGCAGCATCCGTCCGGAGCCGCCCGCTTCGGTGCACCCCGAGAAGCCGTTCAAGGAGCAGGCCCTTGACTCCCTCGGCCTGGTCGCCCTGCATCTGCGGGTGAACGAGTCGACCGGTCTCGCCCTGCCGCCCACGGTGGCCTTCGACCACCCCACGCCGTCCGCGCTCGCCGCGTTCCTGCGCGGTGAACTCCTCGGTGTCGAGGGCGAGTTCGTGGCGCCCGCGGCCACGGTCGCCCGGGTCGACGACAGCGATCCGATCGTGGTGGTCGGTATCGGCTGCCGCTACCCGGGCGGGGTCGAGAGCGCCGACGACCTGTGGGAGCTGGTCTCCGAGGGCCGGGATGTCCTCTCCGGCTTCCCCACGGACCGCGACTGGGACCTCGACAACCTCTACGACCCGGACCCGTCGGCGCCCCGCAAGAGCTATGTGAACAAGGGCGGCTTCCTGGAGACGGCCACCCAGTTCGACGCGGACTTCTTCGGGATCAGCCCGCGCGAGGCCCTCGCCATGGACCCGCAGCAGCGGCTGATGCTGGAGACGGCGTGGGAGGCCCTGGAGAACACCGGGATCAACCCCAACTCCCTGCGCGGCAGCCGCACCGGCGTGTTCATCGGCGCCGAGGTGCACGAGTACGGCGTCAAGGCGCACGAGGCGCCCGAGGGCCTCGACGGCTATCTCATGATCGGCAACGCGCCGAGTGTGGCCTCGGGCCGGGTGTCGTACACCCTCGGGCTCGAAGGCCCGGCGATGACCCTGGACACGGCCTGCTCCGGCGCGGTCGTCTCGCTGCATCTGGCGGCGCAGGCGCTGCGCCGCGGCGAGTGCGACCTGGCGCTCATCGGCGGTGTCACCGTGATGGGCAGCCCGGGTATCTTCACGTCGTTCAGCCGCCAGCAGGGCCTGGCCCGCGACGGCCGGGTCAAGGCGTTCGCGGCGGCCGCTGACGGCACCGGTTTCTCCGAGGGCGTCGGCCTCCTCGTGGTGGAGCGGCTCTCCGACGCCCGCCGCCAGGGCCACACCGTGCACGCCGTGGTGCGCGGCACCTCCGTGAACCAGGACGGCGCGAGCAACGGCCTGACGGCGCCCAGCGGCATCTCGCAGCAGCGGCTGATCCACCAGGCCCTGGCCGACGCGGGGCTCGTCTCCGCCGATGTGGACGCGGTGGACGCGCACGGCACCGGCACGCGCCTCGGCGACCCGATCGAGGCGCAGGCGCTGATCGCCACGTACGGCCAGAACCGGCCCGACGAGGAGCCGCTGTGGCTGGGCTCGGTGAAGTCCAACCTCGGCCACACCCAGGCCGCGGGCGGCGCCGCCAGCATGATCAAGATGATCATGGCGATGAAGCACGGGACGCTGCCCAAGACCCTGGGCGTCGACGCGCCCTCGCCCAACATCCGCTGGTCGGCGGGGAATGTGCGGCTGCTGACCGAGGCGCGCCCGTGGGAGCGCGAGGACCGGCCGCGCCGTGCGGGTGTCTCCGCGTTCGGCATCAGCGGCACCAACGCCCATGTGATTCTCGAAGAGCCGCCGGCCGAGGAGCCCGCGGCCGAAGCGGAGCCGCAGGAGCCGGCCGCCGCCCCCGAGGCGCTGCCCCTGGTGGTGTCGGCCCGTGGCTCGGCCGCCCTGCGTGCCCAGGCCGAGCGGCTGCTGCAGTTCCTCGCGGACGAGCCGGCGGCCTCGCTCACCGACATCGGCCACTCCCTGGCCACCACCCGTGCCTCCCTGTCGCACCGCGCGGTCGTCCTCGCCGACGACCGGGACGGCTTCGAGCGCGGCCTGCGCGCGGTGGCCGGTGAGCACTCGGCGCCCGGCCTGTTCGTCAACCCGCAGGGCAGCGCCGACACCACGGGGCGCCTGGCGTTCCTGTTCACCGGCCAGGGCAGCCAGCGCCTCGGCATGGGCCGCGAGCTGTACCGGGCCTACCCGGTGTTCGCCAAGGCCCTCGAGGACGCCATCGGCCATCTCGATCTGCAGCTCGAACTCTCCCTGTGGGACGTCCTGTTCGCCGACGAGGGATCCCCCGAGGCGGAGCTCCTGCACCAGACGCGGTACGCGCAGTGCGCGCTGTTCGCCGTGGAGGTGGCGCTGTTCCGCCTGGTCGAGTCGTGGGGCGTACGGCCCGACTATGTGGCCGGGCACTCCATCGGCGAGATCGCCGCCGCACATGTCGCCGGGGTCTTCAGCCTCGAGGACGCCGCGACCCTGGTCGCCGCCCGTGGCCGCCTCATGCAGGAACTGCCCGCCGGCGGCGCCATGATCGCCGTACAGGCCGCCGAGGACGAGGTGCTGCCGCTGCTCGCCGAGCACACGGGCCTGGTGTCCATCGCCGCGATCAACGGCCCCTCGTCCGTGGTGATCTCCGGTGACGAGGAGCGGGCCCTGGCCGTGGCGGCCACACTCGCCGGGCAGGGCCGCAAGACCAAGCGCCTGCGGGTCAGCCATGCCTTCCACTCGCCGCTGATGGAGCCGATGCTCACGCAGTTCCGGCGGGTCGCGCAGATCATGACGTACGCGCCTCCGCGGATCCCCGTCGTCTCCAATGTCACCGGCACCCTCGCCACCGCCGACCAGCTGTGCTCGCCCGAGTACTGGGTGGAGCACGTGCGGGACGCGGTGCGCTTCGCCGACGGCATCCGCTTCCTGGACGAGGCGGGCGTCACCGCCTATCTGGAGCTCGGCCCCGACGCCGTGCTCGCCGCGATGGGCCAGGAGTGCGTGGCCGACGGCGCCGACGTCACCTTCGCGCCGGCCCTTCGCCGTGACCGTGACGAGCGGCGTGAACTCCTCTCCGCGCTCGCCCTGTTGCACACCTGCGGCACCGACGTCGACTGGGGCGCCTGCTACCAGGGCCTCGAACCGCGCCGTATCCCGCTGCCCACCTATGCCTTCCAGCGCCGCCACTACTGGCTGAGCGCCCCGCAGAACGACGGCGACCCGGCCGGGCTCGGCCAGCTCGCCGCGGAGCACCCGCTGCTCGGCGCGGTGCTCAGGCTGGCCGGCGACGACGACTCCGGCGCGATCCTCACCGGCCGGGTCTCGCTGCGCACGCACCCCTGGCTCGGCGACCATGTCGTCGCCGGGGTGGCGCTGCTTCCCGGCACCGCGTTCGTGGAGCTCGCCGTGCACGCGGGCGACCTGACCGGCTGCGACCTGGTCGAGGAACTCACCCTGCAGGCCCCGCTGGTGCTCCCGGCGAGCGGCGGCGTCGCTCTGCAGGTGGTGGTGGGCGCCCCCGACGCCGAGGGCCGGCGCACCATCGGCTTCTTCTCGCGCCCCGACGACGCCCCGGACGACGCCGAGTGGACCCGGCACGCCACCGGCGCCCTCGCCGCATCGGCACAGGCCGCGGTGACCGCCGAGGCGTTCGGCATGACGCAGTGGCCGCCGGCCGGCGCCCAGCAGCTCGACATCACGAACCTGTACGAGGAGATGGCAGGCCAGGGCTACGGCTACGGGCCCGCCTTCCACGGTCTGCGTGCCGTCTGGCGCACCCCGGGCGGCGAGGTGTTCGCCGAGGTGGCGCTGCCGGAGGAGACCGCGTCCGGCGCGGGCGCGTTCGGTCTGCACCCGGCGCTGCTCGACGCCGCCCTGCACGCCACGGACTTCGCCACACCCGACGCCGACCTGGAGGGCACCCGGCTGCCGTTCGCGTGGACCGGGGTGTCCCTGTACTCGACGGGCGCCGCCGCGATCCGGGTGAGGATCACCGCGACCGGCACCGACGCGGTGTCCCTGTCGGTGGCCGACCCGACCGGTGCGCCGGTGGCGCGGATCGACTCGTTCGTGCTGCGGCCCGTCGACCCGGAGCAGCTGCGGGCGGCGCAGGTCGGGGCCGAGCCGATGCGGATCGCCTGGACGCCGCTCGACGCTCCGGTCGGCAGCCCCGCTTCCGCTCTGAGTGTCGTGTCGATCGGTTCTGGTACCGGTGCTGGCTCTGATTCCGGTACCGGTTCTGGTTCTGATTCCGCCGAGGGCGACACCCTCTCCGCCGTACGCGCCCACACCTCGCTGGCTCTTGAGCGGGTGCGGGCCTTCCTCGCCGACGACACGCAGCTCTCCACGCGTCTGGTGGTCGTCACGCGGGGCGCGGTCGCGGCGCGCGATACGGACACCGTGGATCTGGCGCAGGCCCCGGTGTGGGGTCTGGTGCGGGCCGCGCAGGCGGAGAACCCGGGCCGGATCGTCCTGGTCGACCTGGCGCCCGACGCCCCGGACTTCGACCCCGCGCAAGCGCCGCTGGCCGCCGCGCTCGCCACCGACGAGCCCGAACTCGCCCTGCGCGACGGTCAGATATGCGTGCCCCGGCTCACCGCGGGCCCGGGCCCGGCTGAGGACAGGACCGCGCCGTGGGACGCCGAAGGCACCGTCCTCGTCACCGGCGGCACCGGCGGCCTGGGCGCCCTGGTGGCCAGGCACCTGGTCACCGAGCACGGCGTACGCCGTCTCGTCCTCACCAGCCGCCGCGGCCCTGACGCCCCAGGAGCCGCCGAACTGCACGCGGAACTGACCGAGTTGGGCGCGGAAGCCACCCTCGCCGCCTGCGACGTATCCGACAAGCAGGCCCTCAAGGCACTCATCGGGAACATCCCCGCCGAGCACCCGCTGACCGGCGTCGTCCACGCCGCAGGCATCGTCGACGACGGACTCATCGGCGCCCTCACCCCGGAGCGCATCGACGGAGTCCTGCGGCCCAAGGCGGACGCCGCCTGGCATCTGCACCAGCTGGAGAGCGAACTCGGCCTGGACTACCGGGCGTTCGTCCTCTTCTCCTCCACCGCCGGGTTCCTCGACGGCGCGGGGCAGGCCAACTACGCCGCCGCCAACGTCTTCCTCGACGCCCTCGCCCACCGCCGCGCCGCCACGGGCCGCGCGGCCACCGCCCTGGCCTGGGGCCTGTGGACCGGAGACGCGGGGATGGGCGCCGCCCTCGACGCGGCCGCCCTGCAACGCATCGCCAAGCTGGGCCTGGAGCCACTGTCGGCCGAGGAGAACCTGGCGTTCCTGGACGCGTCCCTGCGCACCGACGCGGCCGCGCTCGTGCCGGTACGGGTCGACGCCCGCGCCCTGCAGAACCGCGCGGACGGAATCCCGGCCGTGCTCGGCGGTCTGGTCCGCACCCGGGCGCCCAAGCGCGCGGCGGCCGCCGCCGCGGGTTCCGCGGTCGCCGTGGCCGACTCGCTCGCCGGGCGGCTCTCCGGCCTCTCCCCCGCCGACCGGCTCGCGGCGCTGCTCGACCTCGTACGCGCCCAGGTCGCCTCGGTGCTCGGCCATGACAGCGCCGACGCGGTCGACCCGAACCGGGCGTTCAGCGAGAGCGGCTTCGACTCGCTCGCCGCGGTCGAGCTGCGCAACGGCCTCAACGCCGCCACCGGACTCCGCCTCACCGCGACCCTCGTCTTCGACTACCCCACGCCCCGTGCCCTGGCCGAGCACATCGGCGGCAAGCTGGCCCCGGCCGACGAGCAGAGCGCCGCGGCCCCGGCCGCGCCGGTCGCGGCCGTCGCCGCCACCGACGAAGACCCGATCGTGATCGTCGGCATGAGCTGCCGCTACCCGGGCGGCGTCAGCACGCCCGAGGAGCTGTGGCAGCTGGTCGCCGAGGGCCGCGACGGCGTCTCGCTGTTCCCCTCCGACCGCGGCTGGGACATCGACGGCCTGTACGACCCCGAGCCGGGTGTCTCCGGCAAGAGCTCCACGCGAGAGGGCGGATTCCTCTACGACGCCGCCGAGTTCGACCCGGAGCTGTTCGGGATCAGCCCGCGCGAGGCCCAGGCCATGGACCCGCAGCAGCGCCTCCTCCTGGAGACCTCGTGGGAGGCCCTGGAGCGCGCCGGGATCGACCCGCTGTCGGCGCGCGGCACCAGCACCGGTGTCTTCGCCGGGGTCATGTACCACGACTGGGGCACCCGGCTCGGCGGCCGCGTCCCCGAGGAGCTCGCGGGCTACGTCGGCAACGGCAGCCTCGCCAGCGTCGTGTCCGGGCGGATCTCCTACACCCTCGGCCTCGAAGGCCCCGCGGTCACCGTGGACACCGCCTGCTCGTCGTCCCTGGTCGCCCTGCACTGGGCGATGCAGGCGCTGCGCGCGGGCGAGTGCTCCCTCGCCCTGGCCGGCGGTGTCACCGTGATGTCGACGCCCGACACCTTCATCGACATGAACCGGCAGCGCGGCCTGTCGTCCGACGGCCGCTGCAAGTCCTTCTCCGCCGCCGCCGACGGCACCGGCTGGGGCGAGGGCGCCGGCATGCTCGTCCTGGAGCGGCTCTCCGACGCCCGCGCCCACGGCCACCGTGTTCTCGCCGTCGTGAAGGGCTCCGCCGTCAACCAGGACGGCGCGAGCAACGGCCTCACCGCTCCCAACGGTCCCGCGCAGCAGCGGGTCATCGAGCAGGCCCTGGCCGCCGCCGGTCTGACGGCCGCCGATGTGGACACGGTCGAGGCGCACGGCACCGGCACGACCCTCGGCGACCCGATCGAGGCCCAGGCCCTGCTCGCCACCTACGGCCAGGCGCACTCCGAGGACCGGCCGCTGTGGCTCGGCTCCATCAAGTCCAACATCGGCCACACCCAGGCCGCCGCGGGCGTGGCCGGGATCATCAAGGCCGTCCTCGCCATCCGTGAGGGCGTCCTGCCCAAGACCCTGCACGTCGACGCGCCTTCACCCCAGGTCGACTGGGAGGCCGGGGCCGTGGAGCTGCTCACCGAGCCGAAGATGTGGCCGCAGACGGGCCGCCCGCGCCGCGCCGGTGTCTCCTCCTTCGGCATCAGCGGCACCAACGCGCACGTCATCGTCGAGGAGCCGCCCGCCGCCGACCCGGTCACCGAGCCGGCCCCGGCCGCCGACGAGGCCCCGGTGCTCGCCTGGCCCGTCTCCGGCAAGACGCCGCAGACCGTGGCCGCCCAGGCGCAGCGCCTGCGCGCCTTCCTCGACACGCTTCCCGACGGCGAACTGACCACGGCCGCACGGGCGTTGGCGACCTCGCGCGCCACCTTCGAGTACCGCACCGTGGCCGTCGGCACGGACCGCGCGGACCTGGCGTCCGCCCTGGACGCCCTGGCCTCCGGCACGGGCCCCGGCGCCGACATCCAGGAGACGAAGCCCGGGAAGCTGGCCTTCCTGTTCACGGGCCAGGGCGCCCAACGCCTTGGTATGGGCCGTGAGTTGTACGAGACGTTCCCGGTGTTCGCCGAGGCCTTCGACGCCGTACTGGCCGCCCTCGCCGAGGTCGGCGGCGAGCTGCGGGAGGTGATCTGGGGCGAGGACCCGGAGAAGCTCAACCGCACCGAGTTCACCCAGCCCGCCCTCTTCGCCATCGAGGTCGCGCTGTACCGCCTCGTCGAGTCCTGG
>NZ_JBHTCF010000035.1:0-20382 GCF_042665355.1 Streptomyces monticola
TGAGGGAAACGCCCGGTTACATTCCGAACCCGGAAGCTAAGCCTTACAGCGCCGATGGTACTGCAGGGGGGACCCTGTGGGAGAGTAGGACGCCGCCGAACTATTTTTGAGGGAAAGCCCCGCACCATTGGTGCGGGGCTTTCCTGCGTTATGCCCTTATGCGGATGGCCCGGAAAGGGTCCGTCCTTCAAAGCCCCAAAGCTAGAGGCGTCCTGCTGCTTTCAATGCGAGATAGGAGTCAGCGAGTGCCGGCGCCAATTCGTTCGGCGGCGCGTCCACGACAGTGACGCCATGCCGCATGAGTTGATCCGCTGTACGACGGCGCTCCTCTTGAGCCTGTGCCGCGGCTGATGCGTCGTAAACAGCATCCGTATTGCCGCGGGCCTTAGCCATGCGCTCGATATGAGGATCCGCGACCGAGGCGACGAGAACTGTGTGGCGTTTGGTGAGCCGTGAGAGCACAGGAAGTAGGCCCTCCTCGACAGGTGCTGCGTCAAGGCTGGTCAGCAGCACGATGAGGGATCGGCGGGGGGCCGTTTGCGATGCCGTCGCCATGAGCCCTCTGGCGTCTGTCTCGATGAGTTCCGGCTCGAGCGGGGCCAGGGCGTTGACGAGGGCGGGCAACAGGTCACCGACTGTGCGGCCCTGTACGAGAGCGCGAATGCGGCGGTCGTACGCCAGTAGGTCGACGCGGTCGCCGGCCTTGGAGGCAAGAGTTGCGAGAAGCAGAGCCGCGTCCATCGAAGCATCGAGGCGAGGGGCATCGCCGACGCGGCCTGCAGAGGTGCGGCCGGTGTCCAGGACGACGAGGATGTGGCGGTCGCGCTCCGGACGCCAGGTGCGGACGGCGACTGTCGACTGGCGTGCCGTGGCCCGCCAGTCGATGGAACGAGTGTCGTCGCCAGGTACGTAGTCACGGAGGCTGTCGAACTCCGTTCCCTCGCCGCGGGTCAACACGCTGGTTCGCCCGTCGAGTTCGCGCAAGCGGGCGAGCTTCGACGGCAGGTGCTTGCGGCTCTTGAACGGTGGGAGGACGCGCACCGTCCAAGGGACCTTGTGGCTGCCCTGGCGGGCGATCAGGCCCAGGGGGCCGTAGGAACGGACGGTGATGCGTTCCGCCTGGCGGTCGCCGCGGCGAGTGGGACGTAGCCGAGTGGTGATCCGCCGACGTTCACCGGGCGGGACGGTCAACTTGTGGCGTGAAGCCGCCACTTCGTTGCCGGGGGCCCAGCTGCTCGGGGGCCAGGCGTCGCGGAGGTGAGCACGCAGCGGGCGTCCGGCGGGATTGGTGACGGTGAGATCGACATCGACGGACTCACCAAGTCGAACGTTTGTGTCACCGGATCGAGTGAAACGGAGCGTTCGCACTGGCGCCGCCAGGGCGTAGTCGCACATCATTGCGAGTGCGAGGGGGGAATTGACGGCGAGGATCCCTGTCCAGCTGGGTTCGAGGAAGCCGACGGGGATGGTACCGAGAGCTGCGAGGAGCGCGGCGCGTCCTGTGGGTGCCATGAGTGACCGACTCAGCGGGGTACGGGGACGTTGGCGAGGATCGCGTTGATGACGGAGTCGGGAGTGACTCCTTCCATCTCGGCCTCAGGGCGCAGTTGGACGCGGTGACGAAGTGTGGGCAGGGCCAGGGCTTTGACGTCGTCGGGAATGACGTAGTCGCGACCCGTGAGCCAGGCCCAGGCGCGGGCGGTCGACAGGAGAGCGGTCGCGCCACGGGGAGAGACGCCGAGGGTGAGCGACGGCGATTCACGAGTGGCGCGGCAGATGTCGACGACGTAGCCGGTGATCTCTGGAGAGACAGAGGTCTTGGCCACGGCGGTCCGGGCCGCTTCAAGGTCGGAAGGGCCGGCGACTGGGCGCACTCCGGCGGTGTGCAGGTCGCGTGGATTGAATCCGTCCGCGTGGCGGGTGAGAACGGCGATCTCGTCTTGGCGAGAAGGGAGGGCGACGTTGAGTTTGAGGAGGAAGCGGTCCAGCTGGGCTTCGGGGAGGGGGTAAGTGCCCTCGTACTCAACGGGGTTCTGGGTGGCGGCGACAAGGAAGGGCTCGGGGAGGAGACGAGGAGTGCCATCGACCGTGACCTGGCGCTCTTCCATCGCTTCGAGAAGCGAGGACTGAGTCTTGGGAGGGGTGCGGTTGATCTCGTCGGCGAGTAGAAGATTGGTGAACACCGGGCCCGGCTGAAACGAGAACTCGGCGGTGCGGGCGTCGTAGACGAGGGATCCGGTGACGTCGCTCGGCATCAGGTCGGGGGTGAACTGGACGCGCTTGGTGTCGAGTTCGAGGGCGGCGGAGAGTGCGCGGACGAGGAGTGTCTTGGCCACGCCGGGGACGCCTTCCAGCAGTACATGGCCGCGGCACAGAAGTGCGACGACGAGTCCGGTGACGGCGGGGTCCTGGCCGACCACGGCCTTGGCGATCTCGGCGCGCAAAGCCTCCAGGGAGGAACGGGCGTTGTCCGCGTTCCCTGCGGAGTCGGCGATCGGGGCGCTCATGAGGTGCGTACCTCTCTTTCGAGGGCGTCGAGTTGGTCGGCGAGGGTGATCAGGGCGGCGTCGTCGGCCGGAGGAGGTCCGAAGAGAAGGGAGTGGAGGTCCCGGGTGGTGCCGGGGAGTTGGGCGGAGACAGCGGCGAGCAGGACCTCGGGGGAGTGGGCTTGGGAGGGGGGTGTGCCTACGAGCGGAGCCAGGCGGGTGCGGGTTGCCGAGCGGAGCGCCCTGGCGGCTCGATCACGGGCGTTGGCCTTGCGGTAGAGGCGGGCGCGGCCCTCGACGGCCTCGGATGCTCGGACGGCTACGGGCAGCCGTTCGGGCACGAGAGGGCCGAGCCGGCGACCGCGCCACAGGGCGGCGAGTGCGGCGGCGATGGCGAGTTGCTGGGCTCCCCAGCGCCAGCCGGAAGGGATCAGGTCGAAGAAGCTTCGGTTGCCGCCATCGGTTGCCGCGGTGTCACCGACAGAGGGGAGGTACCAGACCAGATGCGGGCGCGAACCGAGAAGTTGCAGGGCGAGCGAGGCATTGCCGTGCTCGTCGAGACGATCGTTGTAGAGGATGTTCGGCGCTCCGAGGAGCACTGTGTCGCCGTCGCCTGCCGGCAGGCGCATCAGGGTGGGCAGGCCGTCACTGGTGTAGCAGGAAACCGCGCCCTGGACGGTCGAGGAGTAGCGGACGCCGCCGGTGTCGGCGCTGCCTGCGCGGCGCGCTTCGGCAAAGGAGCAGCTTGGCTCCAGCGTCGACTCGCTGCTCGGAAGCTCGGCGTGTACGCCTGGTGCGAGGCGGCCGAGCGAGTGCTGTTTCGGGGCGAGCAACAGTGTGCGGCCGCTGGAGCTCTCGGTCTTGGCGCGGAGCGAGGACTGCTGCCGCTTGGTGAGCAGGTCGGGCGAGGCGATCAGGAGCGTGGTGTCCGGGCCGGCGGCTGCTGCAGCGTCGTCGCTGGTGGTCACCACGCGCGTGGTGACGCCGCGGTCCGCGAGGAGTTCGGACACGGCACGGCTGCCGTAGGGGTCGGCGGAGCGAGGATCGAGCCGACCGTGCTCGCCGCCGGAGCGTACGGCGGCGATGGCGATCCCTGCGGCGAGCAGGATCGTGAAGGCGAGAAGGAGACCGCGGGTGCGGGTCCACACCTGGCGTGGGGAAGTGGCGGTCGACGTCGACGCGACGGTGGTACCGGTCATTCGGCGGCCCCGGCACCGCTGAGGGCGGGCTTGGTCCGCTCGATGTCACGGTCGAGTTCGGTGAGGCGCAGATATGTCTGCTCGTCGGTGCTGCGGCCGCCGTATGTGATGGCGTCGAAGTTTCGGGCGGCGGCGCGTAGTCGGTCCGCGTGGGACGGCAGGACCTGGCTCGCTTCTGAGGCCGCTTCGTCGGCGGTACGGCCGGGGCGGGGGTCCAGAAGGGCGCGCTCCTCCAGGGAGCGCACGATGGCGCGCATCCGTTCCTGTACGGCCTGGCTCCAGTGGTGCTCCGCGGCGTGGGCCTCGGCTGCGGAGCGGTGTTCGGCGGCGCTGTGGGGGCGGTCGTCGAAGAGAGCGGCGGAGGAGGGTGGGACACGGAGAGGGTTGCCGAGGCGCCACCACAGGATGCCCAAGAGCAACAGCACCACCAGGACGATCACCACAAGTCCCAGCCCACCGCCGGGTGTCGCGCCGGACGCGGCGTTGAAGAGATCGCCGACCCACTCCCAGAAGCGGTCGAGGGCCCGCTGGAAGAGGCTCGGGTCGTTCTCGTGGTACATCGGCTTGGACAGCTCGCGTTCGGCCGCCTCACGCGCGGGGTCGCGCGAGATGGTCACCGGCGGTTCGTCGCCGGTCAGCGGCAACGCGAGCTGCGCCCCGAGGATTCCCCCCGCCGCGATCACCGCATCAGCTCCCCGGAGTGGTGCCCGGGGTACCGGAGCCGTAGCCCTGGAGACCGGCGGCGCGGGCGAGTTCGAGGTCGAGGGCTTCCCGGCGGATCCGCAGGTCGATGTAGAGCAGCACCGTGACACCGGCGGTGATCGGGAAGGCGAGCATCGAACCGATGACGGAGCCGATGCCGCTGACGATCAGGAACGTCCATCCGACATTGGAGGCGCCGCTGGTGAGGAAGCCGCTCATCCCGTCGCCGCTGAGTGCGACGGCCAGCACGGTGAACGGGATGACGATGATCGACACCACCACGTTCACGAGGATCGCGGCGAGCAGCTGGATGCCGAAGACCCGCCACCACGAGCCTTGGACCAGCTTGGCGGAACGGCCCATGGCCTTGCGTACGGTCTGCTTCTCCAGCATCAGGGCGGGAGACGAGAGGGAGAAGCGGACCATCAGCCAGATGGCGACGACGATTCCGGCGAGTCCGCCGAGGGCGGCCAGGGCCACACCGGCCTCGGAGGCGCCGGCCACGGCGATGAGGACACCGGGAAGCATGCCGACCGCGACGATTGCCGCGGCGAGCAGGGGGAGCAAGAAGGTGAGGCCGAGCAGTCGCGGCACCTGAGGGCGTGCGTCGCGCCAGGCTTCAGCGCTGGTCACTGGCTTTCCGAGCACGGCACGACTGGTCACCATCGTGAGCAGCGCGGTGACGACGAAGGTGCCGAGCAAGGACACGAGGAGGATGACGCCGGAGTCGAGGATCGTGTTGCCAAGGGCGCGGCTCAGCTCGTCGACGGTGGCGTCGGGGTCGCTGAGTGCGTCGGTGGTGCCCTGGGTGTTGAGCACCAGACCCTGGAGCAGGATGACGACGATCTCGGTGACCACGGCCACCGCGAGCGAGATCCCGAGGACCGTGCGCCAGTGGGCGCGCATGGTCGAGACCGCGCCGTCGAGGATTTCACCGACACCGAGCGGGCGGAGCGGGATCACGCCGGGTTTGGCCGCGGCGGGGGGCGCGCCCCAACCGCCGCCTCCCCAGCCTCCGTTCGGCCGGCCGGGAGGTACGCCGGGGCCGCCGCCCCAGTTGCCGTGGCCTCCAGGAGGCGGGGACGGTGGAGGTGTCTGGCCGGAGGCGGGAGAGCTGGGGGCCGACCACTGACCGGCCGGCGGCTGCTCCTTGGACCACTTCAAGGCCGGGCCGTCCTGCTGGTCGGCCGGCTCGGTGGGGCGAGGCGCCTCCCCGTCCTGTCCGTCGGAGGGGGCAGATCCGGGCGAAGCCCAGCCCGGAGTGTCGTTCATCGTCGCTCCTTCACGGTGCCCGGCCGCGGTTGCGGGGGCAGGTTGGCTGCCATCGTGCCACGGGGCGCCCCTCGGGGGACCGGGCAGAGTATGGGCTGCGCACCTTCAATTGTTCGACAGGTAAAGGGCAGACTGGGCGGATGGCTGATCAGTACGCGCAATCCCATGAGGACAGCGGACCGCCGCCTACCCCTTCAATCCGCTGGGACGAGCCGCCGGAAGGCCCCGTCCTGGTGCTTCTCGACCAGACCAGGCTCCCGGCCGAGGAAGTGGAGCTGGTGTGTACTGATGCACCGGCCCTGGTGCAGGCGATCCGGACGCTCGCCGTGCGGGGAGCGCCGCTTCTCGGCATCGCAGGGGCGTACGGCGTCGCGCTCGCCGCCGTACGAGGCTTCGATGTGGACGAGGCGGCGGAGGCCCTCGCCACCGCTCGGCCCACCGCTGTGAACCTGGAGCGTGGTGTGCGCAGGGCGCAGGCGGCGTATCGTTCGGCCGTCGAGGGTGGGGCCGACCAGCAGCAGGCCGCGGCGTCGGCCCTGGCCGAGGCGAGGGCCCTGCATGAGGAGGATGCCGAGGCCAGCCGGCGGATGGCACAGAATGGCCTGGCGTTCCTCGACGAACTGCAGCCGGGCGGCGGACATCGGCTTCTCACCCACTGCAACACCGGGGCGCTGGTATCCGGCGGGGAGGGCACCGCGTTCGCGGTGGCGCTCGCCGCCCATCGTGAGGGGCAGCTGCGGCGACTGTGGGTGGATGAGACACGGCCGCTGCTGCAGGGAGCACGGCTCACGGCGTACGAGGCGGCGCGCAGCGGCATGGCGTACACCTTGCTCACCGACAACGCGGCGGGCTCGCTGTTCGCGGCGGGAGAGGTGGACGCGGTGCTGATCGGCGCGGACCGTATCGTCGCCGACGGTTCGGTGGCCAACAAGGTGGGGAGCTATCCGCTCGCAGTGCTCGCCAGGTATCACCATGTGCCGTTCATCGTGGTCGCACCCGTGACGACGGTGGATCCGGACACCCCGGACGGTGCCTCGATCGAGGTCGAGCAGCGGGCAGGACAAGAAGTGACGGAGTTCACGGCGCCGCAGGTGCCTGTGACGGGAGCGGAGCCGGGAGGTGGGATTCCGGTGGCGCCCCTGGGCACGCAGGCGTACAACCCGGCATTCGATGTCACGCCGCCCGAATTGGTGACGGCGATAGTCACCGAGCACGGCGTCGTCTCACCCGTGACCGCCGAAGGCCTGGCACAGCTGTGTGCCAGGTCACGCCAGGTAACGATTAGCTAATGGGATGATGTCAGTCATGAAGGGACGAGTCCTTGTCGTCGACGACGACACCGCACTGGCCGAGATGCTCGGCATTGTGCTTCGTGGTGAGGGTTTCGAGCCGTCGTTCGTAGCAGACGGCGACAAGGCGCTGGCAGCCTTCCGTGAGACAAAGCCGGACCTGGTGCTGCTCGACTTGATGCTGCCCGGACGGGACGGCATCGAGGTGTGCCGCCTGATCAGGGCGGAGTCCGGGGTGCCGATCGTGATGCTCACGGCCAAGAGCGACACCGTCGATGTGGTGGTGGGGCTCGAGTCGGGCGCCGATGACTACATCGTCAAGCCGTTCAAGCCGAAGGAGCTGGTCGCCCGGATCAGGGCGCGGCTTCGCAGGTCCGAGGAGCCCGCGCCGGAGCAGCTGGCCATCGGGGATCTGGTGATCGATGTGGCCGGTCACTCGGTGAAGCGGGACGGTCAGTCGATCGCGCTGACGCCACTGGAGTTCGACCTCCTTGTGGCTCTGGCCCGTAAGCCGTGGCAGGTGTTCACCCGTGAGGTGCTCCTGGAGCAGGTGTGGGGCTATCGGCACGCGGCGGATACACGCCTTGTGAATGTTCATGTCCAGCGGCTGCGGTCCAAGGTCGAGAAGGACCCGGAGCGGCCGGAGATCGTGGTGACCGTCCGAGGCGTCGGTTACAAGGCCGGACCGAGCTGACGTGTCCCGGGAAAGTGCCGCTCCGGCGCCCGGGGAGCCGGGACACCGCCAGGGGCGGCCGGTGGGCCCGGGTGGGCGCACCTCCCGGTTCGGGCGGTTGCTCGACGGTGGGCTGCTGCTGCAGGACGGTGTGCAGGGCAGCCCCGTGCTGCGGCTGTTCACGCGCTGGGTGCGGCGGCCGCTGCTGCCGGTCATGCGTTTGTGGCGGCGCAATATCCAGCTGCGGGTGGTCGCCGGCACGCTGGTGATGTCGCTCGGAGTGGTGCTGCTGCTCGGTTTCGTCGTCATCGGGCAGGTGCGTAACGGCCTGCTCGACGCCAAGGAGAAGGCTGCGCAGATCCAGGCCACGGGCGGTTTCAAGGCCGCGCAGGACAGCGTGGCCGACGGTCAGGGAACCGGCAGCGGAGGCGCGGACGGCGGCATGGGGCCGAAGAACGCGGTCCAGTGGCGGTCGGACCTTGTGACGCAGCTGTCCAGCGGCGGTCAGAGCGCCTTCCACGTGGTGGCGCTCGCCGCGGGCAGTGATGCGGGCAGGGGACGCGGTCCGCGTGCTTCGGGGTACGTGGAGGCGCTGCAGAGCGTGCCCGACGAGCTGCGCACACAGGTGGACCGCGGTGATGGCGCGTACCAGAGTTTCTCGCGGATCGTGTACACGCGCGGCAACTCGGAGCCGGTGTCCGGCCTGGTCATAGGCAAGCGCCTGACCGATATCAACAACGACCCGTACCAGCTGTACTACCTCTTCCCGCTGACGCAGGAGGAGAAGTCGCTGAGCTTGGTCAAGGGCACGCTGGCGACGGCCGGGCTGTTCGTCGTCGTACTCCTCGGTGCGATCGCCTGGCTTGTCGTGCGCCAGGTGGTGACGCCGGTGCGGATGGCGGCGGGGATCGCCGAGCGGCTGTCGGCGGGGCGCCTGCAGGAACGTATGAAGGTGACCGGCGAGGACGACATCGCGCGGCTCGGCGAGGCCTTCAACAAGATGGCGCAGAATCTGCAGCTCAAGATCCAGCAGCTGGAGGACCTGTCGCGGATGCAGCGGCGGTTTGTCTCCGATGTGTCGCATGAGCTGCGTACGCCGCTGACGACCGTGCGGATGGCGGCCGATGTCATTCATGAGGCGCGGGTGGACTTCGATCCGGTGACCGCGCGTTCCGCGGAGCTGCTCGCGGATCAGCTGGACCGTTTCGAGTCGCTGCTCGCGGACCTTCTGGAGATCAGCCGGTTCGATGCGGGTGCGGCGGCACTTGAGGCGGAGGCGACGGATCTGCGTGAGGTCGTACGCCGCGTGGTAGGCGGGGCGGAGCCGCTGGCCGAGGCCAAGGGCGGCCGGATCAGGGTCGTCGGCGATGAGCAGCCGGTGGTGGCGGAGATGGACGCGCGCCGCGTGGAGCGCGTGCTGCGCAACCTCGTCGTCAACGCGGTGGAGCACGGCGACGGCAAGGACGTGGTGGTGCGGCTCGGCGCCGCGGGTGGCGCGGTGGCGGTCGCCGTGCGTGACTACGGCGTGGGGCTCAAGCCCGGTGAGGCGACCCGGGTGTTCAACCGGTTCTGGCGTGCCGACCCGGCACGCGCGCGTACCACCGGTGGGACGGGTCTCGGTCTGTCCATCGCGCTTGAGGACGCGCGTCTGCACGGGGGTTGGCTGCAGGCCTGGGGCGAGCCGGGCGGTGGTTCGCAGTTCCGGCTGACGCTGCCGCGTACGGCGGACGAGGCGCTGCGGGGGTCGCCGATACCCCTGGAGCCCGAGGACTCGCGCCGTAATCGTGGTCTGAACGACGCCGGGCTGCCGCGTGGTGGCAGCGGCAAGTTGGCCACGGTGCCCGCGCAGACGTCGGCGGAGCGGGAGCCCGCGCGGGTGCCGTCGAAGCCGTCGGTGCCGCCGCGGCTCGCTTCGCCGAGCGCGGATCCGACAGCGCTGCCCGGCAATGGGGCGCGGGTCGTGCCGCGCCAGGCCGTGGAGCAGGACACGGCGTCGTCCGACTCCACGCCCGGACCAGGTGCCGCCAGCGGTGGTGGCGGTGGCCGCGGTGATGACGGTCGGCGTGACGATGACGGCAGCAGCAGGCGGGCGGAGACGGAAGAGGAGAGCACTCGTGGGCGCTGACCGTGGCCGGCGCGGCCGTTTCCGTGCTCTGCGCACCGGCATGGCACTCGGCTGCGGCGGCGCGCTGCTCGCCGGGTGCGCCTCGATGCCTGACAGCGGTGGCGTGGAGCCGGTCGAGGCCTCTCCGAGGGAGCCCCAAGTACGGGTGTTCGCCGTGCCGCCGCAGGACGGGGCGAGCCCCGCGGAGATCGTCGAGGGCTTCCTTGAGGCCCTGACCAGCGATGATCCACAGTTCGCGATGGCGCGTAAGTATCTGACCGAGGACACGTCGCGGCGCTGGCAGCCCGAGCGCTCCACCACGGTGCTCGCGGACGGCCCGAACACGGATCCCAACGGCACGAGCAACGACCGCGACGGCGGCGGCTATCGGTATGCGCTCGCCGGCGAGATGGTCGCCACGGTCGACGAGGAACATGCGTACCAGCCGGAGCAGGGCTCGTACGCGAAGTCGATCCATCTCTCCCGCCAGGACGGCGGTGAGTGGCGTATCGACGCGCTGCCGGACGGCGTGGTGCTCGGGCAGTCCGACTTCGAGCGGCTCTATCTGCCGGTCAACAAGTACTACTTCGCGTCCGGATCGTCGTCGGACGAGGACGGGGCGCAGAATCCGCCGGCGATGGTCGCGGACCCGGTCTATGTGCGCCAGCGGATAGACCCGGTGACGCAGGCCGTCACCTCGCTCCTCGACGGGCCGACCAACTGGCTGAACCCGGTGGTCAGTTCACGGTTCCCGACGGGTACGGCGCTCAAGAAGGGCACGAAGGCGCTCACGCCCGATGACCAGAACCGTCTGACGGTCCCGCTGAACGGGCAGGTCGACGGGGTGCGTCCGGACCGCTGCGCCAAGATGGCGGCCCAGCTCTTCTTCACCCTCCAGGACCTGACGCCCACCGGGATCGAGCAGGTGGAGCTGCAGCGGTCCAACGGCACGCAGCTGTGCGTTCTCGACGCCGACCAGGCCGAGGCCAGTGCGCCCAACCGCTCGGTGGGCGGGCCCGAGTACCAGTACTTCCTGGACGCCAAGCACAAGTTGGTGCGGATGCCGAAGAACAAGGACGACGTGGAGCCGGTGGCCGGCCCGCTGGGCGGCGGCGAGCGGCAACTGCGTTCGGCGGCCGTGTCGCGCGCCGAGGACCGGGCGGCGGGGGTGTCGAACGACGGGCGTTCGCTGTACGTGGGCTCTCTGCTGTCCGACGGAAAGCTGGACAAGACGGAGGTGCGCAGCCGTGCCGCGGAGGAGAAGGACCGGCTGACCAAGCCGAGTTGGGACGGCAGGGGCGATCTGTGGGTGGCCGACCGCGACCCCAAGCGGCAGCGGCTGCTGTGGCTGGCCCAGGGCGAGGGAAAGCCCGTCGAGGTCAAGGTCGACGGTCTGAACGAAGGACGGATCAACGCCGTGCGGGTCTCGGCGGACGGTGTGCGGGTCGCGCTGCTCGTCGAGAAGGACGACAAGGTCTCCTTGAAGATCGGCCGGGTGGAGCGTCAGGGCACGGCGGACGCTCCCGAGGTGTCGGTCGTCGAACTGCGCCCCGGGGCACCGCAGATGGAGGAGGTCACCGCCATGTCGTGGGCGGGCGGCAGCCGTCTCGTGGTCGTCGGCAAGGAGGCGGGCGGCGTGCAGCAGCTGCAGTACGTGCAGAGCGACGGCTCCGTGGTGCGGGGGCCGACCCTGCCCGCGCTCACCGGCGTGACGGACATCGCGGCCTCCGAGGACGAACGGCTGCCGCTGGTGGCGCACTCCGACGAGGACGGGATCGTACGGTTGCCTCCGGGGGCGAACTGGAAGACGGTGGTGAAGGACGGCTCGTCGCCCGTATATCCCGGGTAGGAGCCCCTTCTTCGCCGGGTGCGGCGTACGTTCCCTGGTGCTGCCGTGCTGCCGTGCTGCCGTGCTGCCGTGCTGCCGTGCTGCCGTGCTGCCGTGCCGCCGTGCCGCCGTGCTGCTTGTGACGTGGTGGCGTGGTGCTTGTGACGTGGTGGCGTGGTGGGGCCGTTCCTCGGCGGGTGGTCGCCGATCAAGCGTCGCTCAGCGCGAGTTGGCCACGAAGTTACGGTCGAGAAGCCCTGGTCGTACGCGGAGTTATCCACAGGGGTGGCAGGGCGCGGCTCACGTTGGCACAGTGGTGGGCATGCGGGGGTGGTGGCGCGATTTCGCCGACCTGGTGCTGCCGGCCGACTGCGGCGGCTGCGGGTCGCCTCGCGCGGTGCTGTGCGGCTCGTGCCGTGCGGCGCTGTGCGGCAGGGCGCCGCGTCTGGTGCGGCCGGTGCCCGAGCCGGCCGGGCTGCCGGTGGTGCACGCTGCCGCTCCGTATGAGGACGAGGTGCGCGCGGTCCTGCTCGCGCACAAGGAGCGGGGGGCCCTGGGCCTTGCGGAGGCTCTGGGGGCCGCCCTCGCGGGCGCTGTGCGTGCGGGGCTGCCCGCGCCGCCGTGGGAGCCCTGGCCGTCGGCTGAACCCGGTCTGACGGCTGTGGCCGGGGCGCCGGGAGCCGGCGTGCAGGGAGCCGGGCCCTCAGGGGCCGGGCACCGGAGCGGAGCCGGTCTGACGGGCCCGTGCGGCCTGCCGGGGCCGGTGCTCTTGGTGCCGGTGCCGTCCGCGCGGCGGGCGGTGGCGGCGCGTGGGCACGATCCGGCGCGCAGGATCGCTCTGGCCGCTTCGCGGGAACTGCGGCGCACGGGGGTCGGGGCCCGGGTGTTTCCGGTGCTGCGCCAGCGGCGCCGGATCGCCGACCAGTCGGGGCTCAACTCCCGCCAGCGGCTTGAGAATGTGACCGGTGCGCTGGACGTGGCGGCGGGTGCGGGGCGGCTGCTCGCGGAGCATCGCGTCGTCCTGGTCGACGACCTGATGACGACCGGGGCCTCGCTGGCCGAAGCCGCGCGTGCGTTGCGCGCCGGTACGGCACCTGCCGAATCACCCGGCGGAACGGACACGGAGAACACTCGAGGAACGGTGCCTGGACCCGGAGAACTCCGGGTAATGACTCGAACGAACGCAGCGGTAGTCGCCGCTTCACCTGATTCCTTCGAAATAAACCGGAACTGACTGAGAACCTTCATCGTTGCTGGTAGTGAGAGTGCCATTTCACCTGAACGGAGGTACGCCGCAGTAGAGGGTGACGACATCCGTCCAGGCGAGATATGTTCGGTTGTGAGGAAAGGCGGACGCCCTGCCTCGCATATCGGAATGACGGCTTCGGGTTTTCTGCAATCACCCGAGCCGGTGGGGTGGAGATCTTGCTCGCGGGGGAGGAGGAGGTGGAAGTCACCGAGTCCGAGACTCCGGGTTCACCGGGGTCTGGTGCAAAAGGGAGACGCTCCGCCCGCTGAAGCGGAGCGATCCGGGAACGGAGTTCTGCGTGGACATCGTCGTCAAGGGCCACAAGACCGAGGTGCCCGAGCGGTTCCGCAAGCACGTGGCCGAGAAGCTGAAGCTGGAGAAGATCCAGAAGCTCGATGGCAAGGTGATCAGCCTCGACGTCGAGGTGTCCAAGGAGCCCAACCCGCGACAGGCAGACCGTTCGGACCGTGTGGAGATCACTCTCCGGACGCGTGGCCCGGTGATCCGGGCGGAGGCCTCGGCCAGCGACCCGTATGCGGCGCTCGACCTCGCCCAGGAGAAGCTGGAAGCCCGTCTGCGCAAGCAGCACAGCAAGCGCTCCACCCGCCGCGGCACCGGACGCCTCTCGGCGGCCGAGGTGGCCGACCGGGTGCCCGGCGCGGCGACGCTCAACGGGGACGGCTCGCCCGCACCGGTCGACGAGGACGAGGCGGTGCCGACCAAGAGGATCGGATCGCTCGAGATTCAGGGCGACGGCCCGCTGGTGGTCCGCGAGAAGACCCACGTCGCGGCGCCCATGACGCTCGACCAGGCGCTCTACGAGATGGAGTTGGTCGGACACGACTTCTATCTGTTCGTCGACTCCGAGACCAAGGAGCCCAGTGTCGTCTACCGGCGGCACGCGTATGACTACGGCGTCATCCACCTCAGCACGGATCCGATGGTGTCCAAGGCGCAGTCGGCCGCTGCGGGCGGCGGTGCCCTCGGTGGCTGACGGCCCCCGGTGACGTCGATGACGGTGCCCCTGGAGCGCGTGTGCGCCCCCAGGGGCACCATCGTGCGACCCCTTCGGGCACCGCATGGGTGTCCGGGCATGAAATCATGGCCGCGCAGCCCAACCCGTGTACTGCCGACGCGGGTTGTGGCATCTGGAGAACAGGCCTCGGCCTTCAGGGGGAGGAACGATGGCGGACAGTTTCGGACCGATGCGTGACGAAGATGCCGACGACGGCGTCGACAGCATCGGCGCGGACGCGGGCACGCCCCGGAAGGAGCCCATCCGGGTCCTTGTGGTGGATGACCACGCGCTCTTCCGCCGGGGTCTGGAGATCGTCCTCGCGCAGGAGGAGGACATCCAGGTCGTAGGGGAGGCCGGCGACGGGGCCGAGGCGGTGGACAAGGCGGCCGACCTGTTGCCCGACATCGTGCTCATGGACGTGCGGATGCCCAAGCGCGGCGGCATCGAGGCCTGCACCTCCATCAAGGAAGTGGCGCCCAGCGCCAAAATCATCATGCTCACGATCAGCGATGAAGAGGCCGATCTCTACGACGCGATCAAGGCCGGCGCCACCGGCTATCTGCTCAAGGAGATCTCCACGGACGAGGTGGCCACCGCCATCCGCGCGGTGGCCGACGGGCAGTCGCAGATCAGCCCGTCGATGGCCTCCAAGCTGCTCACCGAGTTCAAGTCGATGATCCAGCGCACCGACGAGCGCCGCCTTGTGCCCGCGCCCCGGCTCACCGAACGCGAGCTCGAGGTGCTCAAGCTGGTGGCCACGGGCATGAACAACCGCGATATCGCCAAGGAGCTGTTCATCTCCGAGAACACCGTGAAGAACCATGTGCGCAACATCCTGGAGAAGCTGCAGCTGCACTCCAGGATGGAGGCCGTGGTCTACGCGATGCGGGAGAAGATCCTCGAAATCCGCTGAGCGGTCCGCGGCGGCTCAGCCGAGTGCTGCCGTCAGAGGTGCGTGCAGCTCCGCGGGGGTGACCCGCTCGACCCGCACCTGGTCGCAGCCGACCCACCCGGCCGCCTCGGTGAGCGCCTTGGCCATGGGGCCCACCGCCTTCGGTGTCTCCAGGGAGGCGTGCCGGGCCACCAGCGTCCGGCCGTCGCGCGCTGGGTCCACCCGGCCCAGGAGCCGGCCGCCGGCGAGCAGCGGCATCGCGAAATAGCCGTACACACGCTTCGGCCTGGGGACGTATGCCTCCAGGCGGTGGGTGAAGCCGAAGATCCGCTCCGTGCGGGCGCGCTCCCAGATCAGTGAGTCGAAGGGGGAGAGCAGCGTCGTGCGGTGCCGGCCGCGCGGGGGGCTCTGCAGGGCAGCCGGGTCCGCCCAGGCGGGCTTGCCCCAGCCCTCGACCTCCACCGGCACCAGACCCGAGTCCGCCACCACCGCGTCGAACTGCTCGGCCTTGAGCCGGTGATAGTCCGCGATGTCGGAGCGTGTGCCCACGCCGAGCGCCTCACCGGCGAGCCGCACCAGGCGGCGCAGGCACTCCCGGTCGTCCAGGTCGTCGTGGAGCAGCTCACCCGGAATGGCGCGCTCCGCGAGGTCGTACACCCGCTTCCAGCCGCGGCGCTCGACGCACACCACCTCGCCGTACATCAGCGCGCGCTCGACGGCGACCTTCGACTCGGACCAGTCCCACCACTCGCCCTTGTTCTTCGCGCCGCCCAACTCCGTCGCGGTGAGGGGGCCTTCGGCGCGCAGCTGCTTGATGACCTGGTCGTACGCCGCGTCACTCAGCTCGTGGTGCCACTGCGGCCGGGAGCGGTAGGCGCGGCGGCGGAAGGCGAAGTGCGGCCACTCCTCAATGGGCAGGATGCAGGCGGCATGCGACCAGTACTCGAAGGCGTGGGTCTGCGTCCAGTACGCCTCCTCCACCGGCTTGCGGCCGACGGCGCCGAGTCGTGCGTACGGAATGAGCTCGTGTGAGCGGGCGAGCACCGAGATCGTGTCGAGCTGGACGGCGCCCAGGTGCCGCAGGACTCCGCGCACTCCCGAGCGCCTGTCGGGCGCGCCCAGGAAGCCCTGGGCGCGCAGAGCGATACGACGGGCCTCGTCCGCGGAGAGCCCGACTTCGGGGGCGGTGTCGGCGGCGGGGGTGGGCACAGAGGTCATGGTCGTACCGTAGACGCCGCCTCTGACAGTCAGGCCTGACCTGCTGAATTCGCGGTTTCGGCGGGCAAGTAGGGGTCGAGCGGCCGCAGTTCCACGTCGGACGGGAGCAGGGCGCCGATCCAGCAGTCGCGCCGGGTGCCGCGGTGCAGAAGTCCGGCCCGCAGGGTGCCCTCCACGGTGAAGCCGACGCGTTCGGCCACCGCGCGGGAGGCGGTGTTGCCCACTTCGGCGCGCCATTCGAGACGGTCGACCGCGGCGTCGGTGAAGGCCCAGCGGGACACCGTGTGCAGCGCCTCGGTCACATAGCCGCGGCCCCGATGCTCCTTCACCGACCAGTAGCCGACCTCGGCCGCGCCCTCGCCGCGCGTCATGACCCCCATCACCCCGACCAGGGAGCCTTCGTCCTTGGTGCGGATCGCGAAGGCGTACTCCCTGCTGTTGAGCCAGGCGTCCGGGGCGATCCGGCGGGTGAAGGTCTCCGCGTGCTCGCGCTCGTAGGGCGACGGGACCGTCGTCCAGCGCTGGATGTCGGGGTCCTGGCATGCGGTGTAGCAGTCGTCGGTGTCGTCCGGGCCGAGGGGGCGCAGGATGAGGCGTGCGGTGGTGAGTGTGACCGGGTCCATCGATCAATTCTCGGGCGCCGGGAGAGCGTGCGCCAGAACTTTTGCACGGTCATACGGGCACCTCCCGGGATCCCCGCGCGTTCTCAAAGAGGATGGCGGGTGGCCTTCGTCACGACGACCCTCCCGAGCCGGAGGCGTCCTCGCTTACGATGGCCGTTGCGGTGGGGTCCACCTGTTGTGCCCGCGCTGCTACCGAAACCGACCACGCCAGGCCCGACCGGCAAGGAGACCAACCCTCGTGTCCGTCTTCAACAAGCTCATGCGTGCAGGCGAAGGAAAGATCCTGCGCAAACTGCACCGCATTGCGGACCAGGTCAACTCCATCGAAGAGGACTTCGTCAACCTCTCCGACGCCGAGCTGCGCGCCCTCACCGATGAGTACAAGGAGCGCTACCAGGAGTGGGTCGACAGCGAGGGGAAGTCGGGCGACAGCCTCGACGACCTGCTGCCGGAGGCCTTCGCCACGGTCCGTGAGGCCGCCAAGCGCGTCCTCGGCCAGCGTCACTACGACGTACAGATGATGGGTGGCGCCGCCCTCCACCTCGGTTATGTCGCCGAAATGAAGACCGGTGAGGGCAAGACCCTGGTCGGCACGCTGCCGACCTACCTCAATGCCCTTTCGGGCAAGGGCGTGCACCTGATCACGGTCAATGACTATCTGGCCGAGCGCGACTCCGAGATGATGGGCCGCGTCCATAAATTCCTGGGTCTGAGCGTCGGCTGCATCCTCGCCAATATGACGCCGGCCCAGCGCCGCGAGCAGTACAACTGCGACATCACTTACGGCACGAACAACGAGTTCGGCTTCGACTACCTGCGCGACAACATGGCGTGGTCCCAGGACGAGCTCGTCCAGCGTGGCCACAACTTCGCGGTGGTCGACGAGGTCGACTCCATCCTCGTCGACGAGGCCCGTACGCCGCTGATCATCTCCGGTCCCGCCGACCAGGCCACGAAGTGGTACGGCGACTTCGCCAAGCTGGTCACCCGTCTCACCAAGGGCGAGGCGGGCAACCAGCTCAAGGGCATCGAGGAGACCGGGGACTACGAGGTCGACGAGAAGAAGCGCACCGTCGGCATCCATGAGTCCGGCGTCGCCAAGGTCGAGGACTGGCTGGGCATCGACAACCTCTACGAGTCGGTGAACACCCCGCTCGTGGGTTACCTGAACAACGCCATCAAGGCCAAGGAACTCTTCAAGAAGGACAAGGACTACGTCGTCATCGACGGCGAAGTCATGATCGTCGACGAGCACACCGGCCGTATCCTCGCCGGCCGCCGCTACAACGAGGGCATGCACCAGGCGATCGAGGCGAAGGAAGGGGTGGACATCAAGGACGAGAACCAGACGCTCGCGACGATCACCCTGCAGAACTTCTTCCGCCTCTACAAGCGCGACGGCTACAAGAGCGGCCTGTCCGGCATGACCGGTACGGCCATGACCGAGGCCGCCGAGTTCCAGCAGATCTACAAGCTGGGCGTCGTGCCGATCCCGACGAACAAGCCGATGATCCGCCTCGACCAGTCCGACCTGATCTACCGCACGGAGAAGGCGAAGTTCGACGCGGTCGTCGACGACATCGTCGAGAAGCACGAGAAGGGCCAGCCGATCCTGGTCGGCACCACCTCGGTCGAGAAGTCCGAGTACCTCTCGCAGCAGCTCTCCAAGCGCGGCGTGCCGCACGAGGTGCTCAACGCCAAGCAGCACGACCGTGAGGCGACGATCGTCGCCCAGGCCGGCCGCAAGGGCTCCGTCACCGTCGCCACGAACATGGCCGGACGAGGCACCGACATCAAGCTCGGCGGCAACCCCGACGACCTCGCCGAGGCCGAGCTGCGTCAGCGCGGCCTCGACCCCGAGGAGCACATCGAGGAGTGGGCCGCGGCCCTGCCCGCCGCCCTGGAGAAGGCCGAGGCCGCGGTCAAGGCCGAGCACGACGAGGTCACCGACCTCGGCGGTCTCTACGTCCTCGGCACCGAGCGGCACGAGTCGCGGCGTATCGACAACCAGCTGCGCGGTCGTTCCGGACGTCAGGGCGACCCCGGTGAGTCCCGTTTCTATCTCTCGCTCGGTGACGACCTGATGCGCCTCTTCAAGGCGCAGATGGTCGAGCGCGTGATGGCCATGGCCAATGTCCCGGACGACGTCCCCATCGAGAACAAGATGGTGACCCGGGCCATCGCGTCCGCCCAGTCGCAGGTGGAGCAGCAGAACTTCGAGACGCGTAAGAACGTCCTGAAGTACGACGAGGTCCTCAACCGCCAGCGCGAGGTCATCTACGGCGAGCGCCGTCGCGTCCTGCAGGGCGAGGATCTGCACGAGCAGATCCGCCACTTCATGGACGACACGATCGACGCCTACATCCAGGCCGAGTCCGCCGAGGGCTTCGCGGAGGAGTGGGACCTGGACCGGCTGTGGGGCGCCTTCAAGCAGCTCTACCCGGTGAAGATCACCATCGAGGAGCTCGAGGACACCGCCGGTGACCGCGCGGGCCTGACCGCCGAGTTCATCAGCGAGTCCGTCAAGGAAGACATCCACGAGCAGTACGACAAGCGCGAGGAGCAGCTCGGCTCCGAGATCATGCGTGAGCTGGAGCGCCGCGTGGTGCTCTCCGTCCTCGACCGCAAGTGGCGCGAGCACCTCTACGAGATGGACTACCTCCAGGAGGGCATCGGCCTGCGCGCCATGGCGCAGAAGGACCCCCTGGTCGAGTACCAGCGCGAGGGCTTCGACATGTTCACCGCCATGATGGAGGGCATCAAGGAGGAGTCCGTCGGCTATCTGTTCAACCTGGAGGTCCAGGTCGAGCAGCAGGTCGAGGAGGTCCCGCTCGAGGACGCGGCGCCGTCCCTGGAGAAGGGCGACGTCCAGGACGCGGTGCCCGCGGGCGGTGGCCGCCCCGAGATCCGCGCCAAGGGCCTCGACGCCCCGCAGCGTCCGGACCGGCTGCACTTCTCGGCACCCACGGTGGACGGAGAAGGCGGCGTCGTCGAGGGCGACTTCAGCAATGGCGAGGACCCGGACGGTCCGGTGCGCTCCACTTCCGACGGCATGACGCGCGCGGAGCGGCGCAAGGCCCAGAAGGGCCGCCGCCGCAAGAAGTAGTTCTGGCGGTAGCCAGCCGGGGCCGGGTCCAGCGAGAGCTGGGCACCGGCCCCGTTGCGTTCACTCCTCGGCCGGCCTGCGCTCGCCGCCGAGCTCCACCGCGGTGCAGCGCCAGCGCAGTTCGGTGTCCTGTTCCAGGCGGAAGGCCATGGCGCGCACCTGGTCCCCGGCGGCGATACACGCGCTGGCCTCGACGACGCCGGGCCGGAGCGGAAGTGCCCGGCAGGTGCGGACGACGGGCCGCGTGCCCCGGGTGCGCAGGGGTGTGAGCGGGGCGAGTTCCACGAGCTGCTGGTAGCCCCGGCCTGCGGAGTACTTGAGCATCCACTGCACGGGGCGTTCGCCGCTGAGGACGGCGAGCAGACGCTCGGCGAACAGCTCATGCGGCTTGATACGGCGGCGCCGCACCGTCTTTACGGCGGGCCTTCGCTGGTCGCGACGGTCGGCGGGCCTGCTCCGGTCGAGCCGGCCCGGGGGCCGGGTGGCGCTTGGTGGGCGAGTGCTGCTTGCGGGACGGGTGGTGCTCGTGGGGTGGCCGGTGTCCGCGGGGCGAGTAGTGGTCGTGGGCCGGTCAGTGTCCATGGGACGGGTGGTGGGTGTGGGGCGGCCGGTGCCCGTCGGCCGTGTGGTGCTCGTGGGCCGGTCGGTGCCCGCGGGCTGGGCGATGGGGCGGCCGTCGGTGCCGACCGGCCGGGTGCTGCTCGCTGGTTGGCTGGTGCTGGT
>NZ_JBHTCF010000035.1:20479-61814 GCF_042665355.1 Streptomyces monticola
GGTGGATCGGGTGCTGCTTGCTGGTTGGCTGGTGCTGGTGGATCGGGTGCTGCTTGCTGGTTGGCTGGTGCTGGTGGATCGGGTGCTGCTTGCTGGTTGGCTGGTGCTGGTGGATCGGGTGCTGCTTGCTGGTTGGCTGGTGCTGGTGGATCGGGTGCTGCTTGCAGGCTGGCCGGTGTTGGTGGGCCGGATGTTGCTCGCTGATTGGCTGGTGCTGGTGGGCCGGGTGTCCGTGGTGTGCTCGGTGGTCATGCTGACGCCCCCGTCTTTGCTGGGCCCGGGTGGTGTACCGGGCAGTAGCCACGTCCTCTTCTACGGGTGCGGGGCCATGACCCGCAACGCGGCGGCAGGGGCCGCGGAGGCCTCCGGGAGAACCACCTATCAGAGTGATGTGGGCCTTGGGGGAGCTGGCATCGGAGGGGTCCGCACCGGGCTCCCAAGTGGCCTTTTGGAGCTCTGAGGGGCACCTCGATAGGGGACCCCACACGTATCCTGGGAGTCCTGAATTCCCTGTCCGACCCGTCTGACTCCGTCAGACCCTGTCAGTTTCTGTTCCACCAGTTCCTGTTCCACCAGTTCCTGTTCCACGACGACGAAAGCAGCGGCCATGCGCGTCTACGTACCCCTGACCCTCCCCGGCCTCGCCGAGGCGCACGAGGCGGGCGAGCTGGGCCCCGGGCCGCTGACCGCGTATGCCGTGACGCCCGCGCTGCGTGAGTGGTACGTGTCGGACGACATCGAGGAACTCGAGTACGCGGCGCTCAATCGGGCGGCGTCCGCCTCGCTGAGGATGCTCGCGGGCACGCCGTCGGCGGCACGCCGCAGGGTCGTCGTGGCCGTGGACGTACCGGATGCCGAAGCGGCCGTGGATCCCGACCGTGGCCTGGACGCGTCGGCGCTCGGCGAGGTGCGTCTGGCCCGTCCCGTGCCGTTGGCCAAGGCGGCCGCGGTGCATGTCGACGCCGACGACGCGGAGGCCGATGTCGCGGCTGCGGCGGCCGCGCTCGGCGCCGCGGACCAGGGCGACGACGATGCGCAGTTCACGGTGGACGGGGCGGAGGACCACGAGCTGCTGTGGTTCGCGACGCAGGAGATCCCGAACCTCGTCGGGTGAGGCCGGAGTTATCCACAGGCCCCGAGGCCTGTCGGGCCGGGCGGGTACCGTTTTGGACATGGGGAAGCAGCAAGCAGCACACATCGTCTGGGACTGGAACGGCACGCTGTTCCACGACATCGACGTGGTCATTCAGGCCACGAACGCCTCGTTCGCGGAGATAGGGCTGCCGCCGATCACGCTCGAGCGCTACCGGGACCTGTACTGCGTGCCGGTGCCGCGGTTCTACGAGCGGCTGATGGGCCGCCTGCCCACGGACGAGGAGTGGGCCGTCATGGACGAGGCGTTCCACCGGCATTACTGGGCGCTCGCGGAGGGGGCGGGGCTGGCCGACGGAGCGGGTGAACTCCTCGCCGACTGGCAGGCGTCGGGGCTGACGCAGTCGATGTGCTCGCTGGCACCGCACGACCGGCTGCTGCCGATAGTGCGCACCCACGGGATCGAGCACCACTTCATACGCGTCGACGGGCGTATCGGTAACTCGACCGCGGGCAAGGCCCAGCACATGGAGCGGCATGTGGCGGCGCTCGCGGCGGTGGACGCGGCGCGCACGGTGGTGATCGGGGACGCCGTGGACGACGCGGTGGCGGCGGCTCATGTCGGTGCTCTCGCCGTGCTGTACACCGGTGGGTCGCACAGCAGGGCGAGCCTCGCGGAGGCGGGGGTGCCCGTGGTGGACACCCTGGCCGAAGCGGTGCGTGAGGCGGCCCGCCTCGCCGCCTGAGAGTGAGGCCGTCCCGCCTCGCCGCCTGAGAGAGCCTGAGCTCGTGCGGCAGGCGGGCAGGCGGGCAGGCGGGCAGGCGGGCTCAGGCTGTCGGACAGCGGGGCGGGCGCGCGCTCACGGTCAGGTCAGGTCGCCGGCGCCTTCGCCCGCAGCACGGTCAGGAATTCGCGCATCCAGCGTGAGTGGTCCGGCCAGGCGCGGGACGAGACCAGAGTTCCGTCGACCACGGCCTCGGAGTCCTGGAAGGTGGCGCCGGCCGCCTGCATATCCAGTTCGAGGGCCGGATAGGCCGTGACTCGGCGGCCCGTCAGGCAGCCGATGGCCGCGGTGAGCAGGGGGCCGTGGCAGATCTGGGCCACGGGTTTGTCCGCGTCGAAGAAGGACTTGAGGATCTTGCGGAGCTCGGGATCGTTGCGCAGATACTCCGGGGCCCGGCCGCCGGGGATCACCAGAGCGGCGTACTGCCCGGGGTCCACTTCGGAGAAGGCGAGGTCGGCGGGCCAGGTGTAGCCCGGTTTTTCGGTGTAGGTGTCGAAGCCCGGTTCGAAGTCATGCACCACGAACTGCAGCTTCTTGCGGGCGGGGGCCGCGATGTGCACGTCGTAGCCCTCTTCGCGCAGCCGCTGGTAGGGGTAGAGCACCTCCAAGGACTCCGCCGCGTCACCGGTCACTATCAGGATCTTCGCTGCCATCGCCGCTCGCTCCCCTTGGCGTGATGCCGTTCGGCGTGATTCGGCCCGTGCCGTATGTGGGCGGGACCGTACCGTCGTCGGTCCGTGCCCGCCTTCGCCAACGTGCCTCCACCGGGGAGGTTTGCCAAGGGGGCGGCACTCAGGGGGTGGTCGCGTCGCTGTCCAGAGTGTCAAAGTTCGGCCCCTTCTTTTGTACACATACGGCCCATGACGTGGTCCCGGTGCGGGGCGATAGCCTTGTCTCGTGATCAGCGCGATATCCCTCGGGGGCAGTGCGGCCCCCGGCCTGTGCCCGGTGCGCCACCGTGCCCGGGTGATCGTCGCTCTTCAGGTGCGGGGCGGGCAATCGAAAATGGCCGATACAGCCCCGGTCACCTCACTTTCCGGCATACCGTCGACCGAGACCGGACACCCCGCGTCGCGGCGTTATGTCACTTCTCGCCACACTGGCGAAACCGACACTTCCTTCTACGTCACGCAACGGCGCGCGACAGGAGCCAGAGGACATGCAGACCAAGCTGGACGAAGCCAAGGCCGAGCTGCTCGCGCGGGCCGCCCGGGTAGCTGAGCACAGCCCGGTCGGGGGGCAACTTCCGACGGGGGCCACCACGGGGGAGAGTCCGGACCAGGACACCGTCCTCTCGTACCTCCAGCGCTACTACCTGCACACGGCCCCCGAGGACCTTGCCGACCGCGATCCGGTCGATGTCTTCGGTGCCGCCTTCTCGCACTACCGCCTGGCCGAAACCCGCCCTCAAGGAACCGCCAACGTCCGGGTGCACACCCCGACGGTGGAGGAGAACGGCTGGACGTGCTCGCACTCCGTCGTCGAGGTCGTCACCGACGACATGCCCTTCCTTGTGGACTCGGTCACCAATGAGCTGTCCCGGCAGGGCCGGGGCATCCATGTGGTGATCCACCCGCAGGTCGTCGTGCGCCGCGATCTGACCGGCAAGCTGATGGAGGTGCTCCCGGCGGGGGCGCCCACGGACGCGCATGACACGCTCACCGAGTCCTGGATCCATGTCGAGATCGACCGCGAGACCGACCGGGCCGATCTGAAGCAGATCACCAACGACCTGCTCAGGATCCTGTCCGATGTCCGTGAGGCCGTCGAGGACTGGGAGAAGATGCGCGACGCCGCGCTGCGCATCGCCGAGGAGCTGCCCAGCGAGCCGACCGCCGACGACCTGCAGAACCAGGAGGTCGAGGAGGCCCGCGAGCTCCTTCGCTGGCTGGCCGCCGACCACTTCACGTTCCTGGGCTTCCGTGAGTACGAACTGAACGAGGACGACTCGCTCGGCGCCGTCCCCGGCACCGGTCTCGGCGTTCTGCGCTCCGACCCGAAGCACAGCGGCGAGGACGCCCACGGCCACCCCGTCAGCCCGTCCTTCAACCGGCTGCCCGCCGACGCCCGCGCCAAGGCCCGTGAGCACAAGCTGCTCGTCCTGACCAAGGCCAACAGCCGCGCCACCGTGCACCGGCCCAGCTACCTCGACTACGTCGGCGTGAAGAAGTTCGACGCCGAGGGCAATGTCGTCGGTGAGCGGCGCTTCCTCGGCCTTTTCTCGTCCGCCGCGTACACGGAGAGCGTGCGCCGCGTTCCCGTCATCCGCCGCAAGGTGGCCGAGGTGCTCAAGGGCGCGGGCTTCTCGCCCAACAGCCACGACGGCCGTGACCTGCTGCAGATCCTCGAGACGTATCCGCGCGACGAGCTCTTCCAGACGCCGCCGGACGAGCTGCGCGCCATCGTCACCTCCGTGCTCTATCTGCAGGAGCGCCGGCGTCTGCGGCTCTACCTGCGCAAGGACGAGTACGGCCGGTACTACTCGGCCCTTGTCTATCTGCCGCGTGACCGCTACACCACCGGCGTACGCCTGCGGATCATCGACATCCTGAAGGAGGAACTCGGCGGCACCAGCGTCGATTTCACCGCCTGGAACACCGAGTCGATCCTGTCCCGGCTGCACTTCGTCGTCCGGGTCCCGCCGGGCACCGAGCTGCCCGACCTCGCCGACGCCGACACCGAGCGCATCGAGGCCCGTCTGATGGAGGCCGCCCGCTCCTGGGTGGACGGCTTCTCCGAGGCGCTGAACGCCGAGCTCGGCGAGGAGCGCGCCGCGGAGCTCCTGCGCCGCTACGGCAACGCCTTCCCGGAGGGCTACAAGGCCGATCACATCCCGCGCTCCGCCGTCGCCGACCTGGTGCACCTGGAGCAACTCACGCAGGGCGAGAAGGACTTCGCGCTCTCCCTGTACGAGCCGGTGGGCGCCGGACCCGGCGAGCGACGGTTCAAGATCTACCGCGCGGGCGGCCAGGTCTCGCTCTCCGCGGTCCTCCCGGTGCTGCAGCGCCTGGGCTGCGAGGTCGTCGACGAGCGGCCGTACGAGCTGCGCGCCAGCGACGGCACCACCGCGTGGATCTACGACTTCGGTCTGCGGATGCCCAAGCCATCGGGCAACGGCGACTACTTGGCCGATGACGCGCGCGAGCGTTTCCAGGAGGCCTTCGCCGCCGTCTGGACGGGATACGCGGAGAACGACGGCTTCAACTCCCTCGTCCTGGGCGCCGGTCTGAACTGGCGGCAGGCGATGGTCCTGCGCGCGTACGCCAAGTACCTGCGCCAGGCGGGCTCCACGTTCAGCCAGGACTACATGGAGGACACCCTCCGGTACAACGTCCACACCACCCGCCTTCTGGTGAGCCTCTTCGAGGCACGGATGTCCCCGGACCGCCAGCGCGCGGGGAATGAACTGATCGACGGCCTCCTCGAAGAGGTCGACGGCGCCCTCGACCAGGTCGCCTCGCTCGACGAGGACCGGATCCTGCGGTCCTTCCTCACGGTCATCAAGGCGACCCTGCGCACCAACTTCTTCCAGGAGGCCGGGGGCGGTCTGCCGCACTCGTATGTCTCCATGAAGTTCGACCCGCAGGCCATCCCGGACCTGCCCGCACCCCGGCCGGCGTACGAGATCTGGGTCTACTCGCCGCGTGTCGAGGGTGTGCACCTGCGCTTCGGCAAGGTCGCGCGTGGCGGTCTGCGCTGGTCGGACCGGCGCGAGGACTTCCGCACCGAGATCCTCGGCCTGGTCAAGGCGCAGATGGTGAAGAACACCGTGATCGTGCCGGTGGGCGCCAAGGGCGGCTTCGTCGCCAAGCAGCTGCCGGACCCGAGTGTGGACCGGGACGCGTGGCTGGCCGAGGGCGTCGCCTCGTACAAGACCTTCATCTCGGCGCTGCTCGACATCACGGACAACCTGGTGGCGGGCGAGGTCGTGCCGCCCGCCGACGTCGTGCGTCACGACGAGGACGACACCTACCTCGTGGTCGCCGCCGACAAGGGCACCGCGACCTTCTCGGACATCGCCAACGAGGTCGCGGAGTCCTACAACTTCTGGCTCGGTGACGCCTTCGCCTCCGGCGGCTCCGCGGGCTACGACCACAAGGGCATGGGCATCACCGCGCGCGGCGCCTGGGAGTCCGTGAAGCGGCACTTCCGGGAGCTGGGCCACGACACGCAGAGCGAGGACTTCACGGTCGTCGGCGTCGGCGACATGTCGGGTGACGTGTTCGGCAACGGCATGCTGCTCTCCGAGCACATCCGCCTGGTCGCCGCCTTCGACCACCGGCATATCTTCATCGACCCGAACCCGGACGCGGCGGTCTCCTACGCCGAGCGCCGGCGCCTCTTCGAGATGCCGCGCTCGTCCTGGGAGGAGTACAACAAGGACCTGCTCTCCGCGGGCGGCGGGATCTTCCCGCGCAGCGCCAAGGCCATCCCGCTCAATGCCCATATCCGCGAGGCCCTGGGCATCGAGTCGGGCGTCGCGAAGATCACTCCGGCCGAGCTGATGAAGGCCATCCTGCAGGCCCCGGTGGACCTGCTGTGGAACGGCGGCATCGGTACGTATGTGAAGTCGGGCGCCGAGTCCAACGCCGATGTCGGCGACAAGGCCAATGACGCGATCCGGGTCGACGGCGCGGACCTGCGCGTCAAGGTCGTCGGCGAGGGCGGCAACCTGGGCCTGACCCAGCTGGGCCGGATCGAGTACGCCCGCGCGGGCGGCCGGGTCAACACCGACGCGATCGACAACAGCGCAGGCGTGGACACCTCCGACCACGAGGTGAACATCAAGATCCTGCTCAACTCGGTCGTGACGGACGGCGACATGACGGTGAAGCAGCGCAACAAGCTGCTCGCCGAGATGACCGACGAGGTCGGCCGCCTCGTGCTGCGCAACAACTACGCGCAGAACACCGCCCTGGCCAATGCCCTCGCGCAGTCCCCGAGCATGCTCCACGCCCAGCAGCGCTTTATGCGGACCCTGGTGCGCGAGGGCTATCTCGACCGGGCCCTGGAGTTTCTGCCCACCGACCGCCAGATTCGTGAGCGGCTCGGCGCCGGGCTCGGTCTGACCCAGCCGGAGACGGCCGTCCTGCTCGCGTACACCAAGATCACGGTCGCCGAGGAGCTGCTCGGCACGGATCTGCCCGACGACAAGTATCTGCAGAGCCTGCTGCACGCGTACTTCCCGACGGCGTTGCGCGAGCGGTTCCTCGATCAGATCGACGCCCACGCGCTGCGCCGCGAGATCGTCACCACGGTCCTGGTCAACGACACGGTGAACGCGGGCGGCACCAGCTTCCTGCACCGTATGCGTGAGGAGACCGGCGCCTCCCTCGAAGAGGTCGTACGCGCGCACACCGCGGCCCGCGAGATCTTCGGGCTCGGCGAGGTCTGGGACGCGGTCGAGGCGCTGGACAACATCGTGGCGGCCGATGTGCAGACCCGGATCAGGCTGCACTCGCGGCGCCTGGTGGAGCGCGGCACGCGCTGGCTGCTCAACAACCGGCCGCAGCCCATCGATCTCGCCGAGACCATCGGTTTCTTCAGCGAGGGCGTGGCGCAGGTCTGGTCGGAGCTGCCGAAGCTGGTGCGCGGCGCGGACCTGGAGTGGTACCAGCAGATCTTCGAGGAGCTGACCGGCGCAGGCGTGCCGGAGGAGCTGGCGCAGCGGGTCGCCGGGTTCTCCTCCGCGTTCCCGACGCTGGACGTGGTGCTGATCGCGGACCGGATGGACCGGGCGCCGCTCGATGTCGCCGAGGTGTACTACGACCTCGCCGACCGGCTCTCCATCACCCAGTTGATGGACCGCATCAGCGCTCTGCCGCGTACGGACCGCTGGCAGTCCATGGCCCGCGCGGCGATCCGCGAGGACCTGTACGCGGCGCACGCCGCCCTCACGGGCGATGTCCTCGCGGTGGGCAACGGCACCTCGACCCCCGAGCAGCGCTTCAAGGCCTGGGAGGAGCGGAACGCGGCGATCCTGGGCCGCGCGAAGACCACCCTGGACGAGATCCATGGCTCGGACGCCTTCGACCTGGCGAATCTGTCGGTGGCGATGCGGACGATGCGGACGCTGCTGCGGACGCACAGCTGAGGCTGCTGTCGCTGTCGCTGGCGTATGGCTGGGGTTGCCGCGCTGGCGTACGGCTGAGGCATCGGCCGGGTAACTCCCGGCAGGGCCACCGAGCATCGGGCAAGAAAGTGCATTACTGCTCAAAGTGAACCAATCGGGCGTTCCGGCCATCATGGTGACCGGGGCGCCCGATTCGTGCGGCGCTCAGGTTCGTACGACCCGGAGAGTCCGCCGCAGATGACGCTCGGCAGCATAGTTTCGCCGCCCTCGCGGGAGCCTTCGCAGGAGCCGGAGGCCTCGCAGGGGCGGGCGCCCCAGGGCGATCCCGGAGATCCGTCGCGCCCGGGCCCGGTGCGCCGGAGGTCCGGTTCGCTGCGCCGTCGGCCTGTGACGATCCGTTTCGTACGCCATGAGGCGCATCTGGCGGCCGCTCTCTATCTCGCCGTCGCCCTGCTCGGCTTCGCGGTGCTCGTGCTGATCAACCACAAGCTGGGGCACGGCACCCAGGAACTGCTGCGCCGCTGGGACAGCGCCAACTATCTGGACATCGCCGAGCGCGGCTACCCCCGCGAGATCCGCTACCGCGCCGACGGTCTGCCCGAGTGGTCGCGGCTCGCGTTCTTTCCGCTCTTCCCGGCGCTGATCCGGGCGCTGCAGTTGTTCACCGGGCTGCCGTTTCCGTACGCGGGCGCGGTGGTCGTCTGGTTCGCGGCGGCGGTCGCCGCGGCGGGTGTGCACACGCTGGTGCGGTCGATCGCCGGGCGCCGCGCGGGATTCGCGTGTGTGGCGCTCTGGGCGTGCTCGCCCTGTGCGTTCGCGCTGTGGGTGCCGTACTCGGAGGCGGTCTTCAGCGCTCTGCTGATCTGGGCCCTGGTCGCCCTCCTCGCCAGGCGGTGGGTGACGGCCGGGGTGCTGTGTGCCTTCGCCGGACTGGTGCGGCCGACCGCGTCCGTCCTGGTGGGGGTGGTGATGGCCGCCGCCGTGTGGGAGCTGTGGCGGCGGCGCGGACAGTGGGGGCCGCAGGACTGGCGGCCGCCGGCCGCGGTGGCCCTGGCGCCGCTCGGTCTGATCGTCAGCTGGCTCTACATCGGCAGCCGGGTGGGACGGGTCGACGGCTGGTTCGAGGCGGAGCGGGCCTGGGGGCAGTCCTTCGACTTCGGGGCGGGCACGCTCGCGTTTGTGCGCAGGGCCGCCGCGTACCAGCACTTCGACGCGCGGCAGGGCGTGGTGCTCGCGCTGATCCTGCTGGCCGCGGCGGCCGTCGTGGCGCTCGTCCTCGACCGGTCGGTGCCGTGGCCGCTGGTGATCGCGCTGGCCGGGGCCTGGGTGCTGATGGTCGGCACGCCCGGGTCACCCTTCTCCAAGCCCCGCTTCATGCTGCCGTTCCTGCCGATCGCCCTGCTCCTCGTGGCCCGGCCGCTGGCCAGGGCGCCGTGGGCGGTGCGGCTGAGTCTGTACGGCTGCGGGGCGGTGTGCGCCGGGTGGTACGCGGTGGGGCTGCTCGTGGTCTTCCGGCAGTCGCCGTGAGGTGCCCGGCCGGGCCGGTGCGAGCAGTCGCTGTGACGTGAAGCGTGCTCAGCGGGTGGCCGCAAGTCGAACGGCACCGGCACGTGACCGCGGACGGCTGTTGCGGCCAAAAGGATGCCTCTGAGGACCAGAAACTTGCATGAATTTTGCAATATAGCTCTAAGTTCTCCATTTGGTCTAAAGTGGATCTGATTGTCCCGTAATTACGTGCATGGGAAGAGTGGATGACGGAAGCGATTCTGCTGGTCGGCGGGCAAGGCACTCGGCTGCGACCGGTCACGGTGAACACACCGAAGCCCATGGTGCCCGCCGCGGGGGTCCCCTTCCTCGCCCACCAGATCGCGCGCGCGGCCGCGGCCGGTGTCGACCACATCGTCATGGCGACCTGCTATCTGGCCGAGGTCTTCGAGCCGTACTTCGGTGACGGCTCGGCGTACGGCATCACGCTGGAGTACGTCGTCGAGGACGAGCCGCTGGGTACCGGCGGGGCCATCCGCAACGCCGCCGAGCGGCTGCGCTGCGGGCCCGACGAGCCGGTCCTGGTGTTCAACGGCGACATCCTCACCGGCCTCGACATCAGCGGCCTCGTCGACACCCACAGGCAGATGGACGCCGATGTCACGCTGCACCTGGCCAAGGCCGACGATCCGCGTGCCTTCGGCCTGGTCCCGACGGATGTCGACGGGCGGGTCACCGCCTTCACGGAGAAGCCGCAGACGCCCGAAGAGATCGTCACCGACCAGATCAACGCCGGCTGCTATGTCTTCCGGCGCTCGGTCATCGACACCATCCCCAGCGGGCGCCCGGTCTCCGTGGAGCGCGAGACGTTTCCCTCGCTGCTCGCCGGCGGTGCCCACCTGCACGGCAAGGTCGAGAACACCTACTGGCTCGACCTCGGCAAGCCCGAGGCCTTCGTGCAGGCCTCGGCCGATCTGGTCCGGGGCGTCATCGACTCCCCGGCCGTTCCCGGGCGGCGCGGCGAGGCCCTGGTGCTGCCGGGCGCGCAGGTCGCCGAGGACGCCAGGCTCGCCGACGGCACCGTCATCGGGGCGGGGGCCCGGATCGGGGCGGGTGCCGTGGTGCAGGGGTCTGTCGTGCTCGACGGTGCGGTCGTCGCCTCCGGCGCCCATGTCGACGAGAGCCTGGTCGGCGCGGGTGCCTCCATCGGCCTGCGTACGCGGCTGCAGGGCGCGGTCATCGGTGACGGCGCGCGCGTGGGGGCCGACAACGAACTCAGGGCCGGAGCCCGTGTGTGGTGCGAGGCAGTACTGCCCGACGCCGCGCTGCGGTTCTCCTCGGACCGATGAACCCGCGACCGGTCGACTCGGCGACGGCACCGATGAACCCGGCGACGGCACCGACGAACCCGGCAACAGCACCGATGAACCCGCCGACGGCACCGATGAACCCGGCCCCCATGAACCACCCCGTGAAGGGCAAGCGAGTGAACCATCAGATCCACGCCTCCCAGGCCGCGAAGCTCCCGGCCGGCTGGGCCGACACCGCGCTGACCGTCGTCATGCCGACGTACAACGAAGCGGGCAATCTTCCGGTCATGGCCGAGTCGCTGATGGCGCTCGACCTGCCGGGCCTGAGCCTGCTCGTCGTCGACGACTCCAGCCCGGACGGCACCGGTGAGCTCGCCGAGACCCTCGCGACCCGCTACAACCGCGATGTCGAAAGCGGCGCGCGTCCCCGGATGAGCGTCCTGCACCGCACCGAGAAGAACGGCCTCGGCCGTGCCTACGCCGCCGGTATGAGCCAGGCCGCGGAGCAGGGCGCCGCGTACGTCCTGCAGATGGACGCCGACGGCAGCCACCCGGTCGGCAAGGTCGGCGAGATGCTCGGCGTGGCCCTGGCCACCGGCGCCGGTGTCGTCGTCGGCAGCCGCTACGTCCCCGGCGGCACCCTCTCCGACGCCTGGGGCGCGCACCGTAAGCTGCTCTCGCGCTGGGCCAACGCCTACGCGAGCGCCATCCTCGGCACCCGCGTCCGCGACATCACCGGCGGCTTCAACCTGTGGCGCGGTGACGCCCTGCGCGCCATCGACCTGGCCTCGGTCGGCTCGGCCGGATACAGCTTCCAGGTCGAGATGAAGTACGCGGCCCTGCGCCGCGGCTTCAGCGTGATGGAGGTGCCGATCCACTTCGAGGACCGCACCGTCGGTGAGTCGAAGATGAACCTCGCCGTGCAGCTGGAGTCCATGGCGATGCCGTGGAAGCTGCGGGCCCGCTCGCGGGGCAGCCGCTGACCTCCTCAACTCGCGCCCACGACCGACGACTTGGTGACCCCTCTGCCATGACCACGATGCCCGACACTCTGCCCGCCCCCGCCCCGGCGGGACCGCCCCCGCCCCCGCAGGCACCCGCGCCCGCGCCCGCGGCCGGGGGGCCGCTGCGGGTGCGCCTGCGCCGGCTGTTCAAGGAACTCGTGAAGTTCGCCGTCGTCGGCGGCAGCGGCGTCGGCGTGAACTTCGTCGTCTTCAACCTGCTGCTCCACGGCCTGAACTGGGGCCCGATGACGGCCACGGTCCTGGCCAGCTGCGTCGCCATCTGCACCAACTACCTGGGCTTCCGCTTCTTCGCGTACCGGGACCGGGCCTCGCGCACCAAGCAGCAGATCGTGCTGTTCTTCGTGTTCAGCGGTATCGGCGTCGCCGTCGAGAGCGGCCTGTTCTACGTGGCGTACCACGGCGCGGGCATGGACGGTCCGCTCGGCTCGAATATCGCCAAGGCCCTGTCCATCGTGCTCGCCTCGGCGTTCCGTTTCCTGGTCTACCGGACCTGGGTCTTCCAGCACGACGCGCACCGGGGCCATGCTGCACACCGCGACTGAACCCACGCGGGCGGAGGCCGCCACGGCCGCCGCCCCGATCGAACCGGCCGCCGGCTCCCGGCCCGCCCGCGCCGTGCTGCGCGCCGCCATGGTGCTGCTCGGCGGGCTGCTGCTGCTCCTGGTGGTGCGGCTGCCGTGGATCGGCGACCTCGGGGTGCACGCGGCGACGATCGAGCGCCTGCGCACGGATCTGCTCGACCCGGGCAACCCGATGGTCGCCGCCGACACCGACAGCCCCTACTACTCGCCGTGGATGGTGCTGCTCGGCGCCTTCGCGAAGGTGACCGGGCTCGGCACATTCACGGTGCTGCGGCTCGCGGCCCTGGTGAGCCTGACGCTGCTCGGCACCGGCGTATGGCATTTCGTACGGAGGTTCACGGCGCGCCGGGCGGCGGCGCCGCTCGCGATCCTGTGCCTGCTGTTCCTGTGGGGCTCGCAGGTGTTCGCCTGGAGCGGCTTCCTCGGCCTCGGCTCCCTGGCCCTCACCCTCGCCTACCCCAGCACCTTCGCGCTCGCGCTGTCCTTCCACTTCTGGGCGCTGCTCTCCAAGTCGCTGCGCCACGGCGGCAGCTGGAGCCGGTTCCTCGGGCTCGGTCTGATCTGGGCGGTGATCCTGCTCAGCCACCAGTTCTCCGGAGTGGTCGCCACGCTCGGCGCCCTCGGCGTACTGCTCGGGGCGCGGCCCTGGCCCACCAGGGCGACCTGGCTGCGGCTCGGCGGCGGCATGGCCGTGGGGCTCGCCCTGCTCGCGGCCTGGCCGTACTACTCCTTCTTCTCGCTCTTCGGCGTCGGCGGCCTGGAAGAGATCCACCGCTCCCTCTACGTCGACACGCTGCCGCGCCTCGGCTTCGTCCTGATCGGTGTCGCCGCACTGGTCTTCCGCTGGCGCCGCGACCACCGCGACCCGCTGGTGATCTTCTTCGCCCTCGGTGCGGCGATGGTCGCCGCGGGCGCTCTGACCGGGCACTGGTCCTGGGGCCGCGCCCTGCCCGCCGCGGTCATCCCGGCCCAACTGGCCGCCGCCATAGCGGCATTGGAGGGCGGTACGCGACTGCTGCGCAACGCCTTCGCGGCCGTCACGGGCATCGCGCTGCTCGCCGGCGCCTGGACGCAGTCGGGGACGCTCGGCTATGTCGTACGCTCCGACGCGCTGCCGCACGCGGTGCGCGAGAAGACCAAGAACTCCTGGGCGGGCTACCAGTGGATCACCCCCTGGGTGAACTACGGCGACACCGTCATGACGACGCGCCGCGCCGCCCGCCAGATCCCGGCGTACGGCCCCTACACCGTCGCCCCCGGCTACCCGGACTTCTTCCTGCCGGACGAGGAGGAGCGACTCGCCACGGTGAAGCGCTACTTCGCCGCCGGCAGCTCCCGCGCCGACCGCCTCGACGCCCTGCACCGCTACCACGCGCAGTGGATCGTGCAGTGGAAGAGCGACGGCGGCCTCGCCGCCGACGACCCGGCCCTGCGGAAGGTGGCCACTGGGCCGAACGGCCAGGTGCTGTTCGAAGTGGTGGGCTGAGCGCTCCGCCACGCCTCACCACGACCGAGGGTGCCACCGGCGACGAACACGTCACTGGTGGCACCCTCGGCTTCGCTCCGACCGCGGGGCTCTGCGGGGTGCCGTTCAGCGAACGGGCCCCGTCAGCCCCCAGACCTCAGGCCGCGAACATCCTGGCCACCTGCCGCAGCCCGCCCGCGCGGTTGCCCACGCGCTGAGCGAGCGGCCGGACGGCCTTGACCAGGGCGCCTTCCGGCTCCCAACGCACCTGGAAACGACCGGAGTTGTGGCCCTCGGGCTCCACCGTCACCCGGTGGGCGGCCACGCCGCGGTAGCGGACGACCGCCGTCAGGGTGGGGAAGTCCAGAGGGGCGAGGAGGAGACCGGTGTTGCGGCGGCGGTTCTCCTCCAGCTCCAGAACGGGGTGGCGTACGCCCGCGAAGCCGTGCACCGGCAGGGGTGCCGCGGCCAGGTCGAGGCGGACGGTGCCCTCGAAGACACCGGGCCGCACCGGGTCGAGCCGGAACTTCGTGGTGAGGCGGCGGCCCGCGGGGGAGATGTGCACGGCGGCGGTGTGCGGGCCGACCGCGAGCTGCAGCCCCGGGTCATAGGTCCGCACCCGCAGCTCGACCGTGGCGCCCGTCCCCTTGGTGACCTCGGTGATCTCGTGCCGGAACTGCGCGCTCGCGAACGGCCTGGAGTCCAGCGCCTCGTCGGTCAGGTCGAGTTCACGCCGTGAGTCGTCCGAGCCGGGGACATGGTCGCCCCAGTAGACACGGCCGGTCGCCGGGTCGGTGGCCGTCTCGCGCGGGGCCACCCCGTGCCCCATGCCGCGCGCGGCGAGCTGGGCGTCCGCGAGGCGGCCGTCGCGAAGGAGACGGATGACGACGTGTTCGGCGCGCGGCAGCCGGGCGTAGGCGCCGGGGGAGAGCTGAGCGAGATACGGGTTCACCGCGTCGGCGAACTCCCGCAGCCACTCCTCGTCGCGGAACGGCAGGTCGCCCGCGTACATCCGGAAGTCATGCTTGAGGAACTTGTAGTCCTTGTCCTCCTGGATCGCGGTGTGCCCGCTCTCCTTCAGGAAGGAGTCGATCAGGGTCTGTACGTAGATCCGGTCGCGGACATTGCTGATCTTGTGGCGCTGGTTCGAGATCGAGGCCGCGCCCGCGGCCGCGAACGGCTCGATGTACCAGCGGTAGACCGGCTTCGGGATGATCGTGAAGGCCCGCGCCAGACAGTACGCCTGGGCCGAGAAGAGCTGGTCCTCGTAGTGGATGCCCTCGGGGAAGCGCAGGGAGTGCCGGTCGAGGAACTCCTTCTTGTACATCTTGCTCGTCGACAGATGCTCGAAGAGCAGCCCCGGTTCGGCCTCGATGCCCTCGACCGTACGGTGGGTGGCGACCAGGTCCGGCATCCAGGTGGAGCGCTTGCCGGTGTCGACCCGGACCCGCTCGACCTGGCCCATGGTGAAGTCGACCTCGCGCTCCTTGTGCGCGGCGAGCAGCAACTCACAGGCCTGCGGGGGGAGTTCGTCGTCGCTGTCGAGGAACATCAGATACGGGGCGCGGGCGATCTCCATGGCCCGGTTGCGCGGGGCGCTGCAGCCGCCGCTGTTCTGCGGAAGGCGCAGATAGCGCACCTGCTCGTGCCGGGCCGCGAGCTCCCGTGCCACCTCGGGGGTGTGGTCGGTGGAGTGGTCGTCGCTGATGATGATCTCGATATTGCGGTGCGTCTGCGCGAGCAGGGACGCGACCGCGCGCGGCAGGCGCTCGGCGTCATTGAAGACGATCACCGTGACCGTGACATCGGGCGATATCGGGCTGCGCGTGCTGGTGGGCGTGCTCGTGCGCGTACTCATCGGGTGGCGGCCTCTTCCGGGGTGGGTGCGGGCGTCCGGTCCTCGACCGGGGCGATCGGGAGAGCGCGGGCGACTGCCTCCTCGGACTCCCCGAGGAAGACACGGCGTACGACACGCTCGGCGGCGTGCCCGTCGTCGTACTCGCAAAAACGCCTGCGGAAGGCGGCGCGCAGCTTGGCGGCGGACTCGTCGCGCCAGCCGCCGGAGGTGAACAGATCGGTCAACTGCCCCTGGTCGCGGGCGACATGGCCGGGCGGCTCGGCCATCAGGTCGAAGTAGACGCCACGGGTCTTGGCGTACATCTCCCAGTCGTCGGCGTAGACCACGATGGGGCGGTCCAGATTGGCGTAGTCGAACATGATCGACGAGTAGTCCGTCACCAGCGCGTCCGCGGCGAGACAGAGTTCCTCGACCGGGTCGTACGTCGATACGTCGATGACTCGGCCGCTCTTGCGCAGCTGGGCGAGCGGGGAGGCGGAGCCGCCGTAGAAGTAGTGGCCGCGCACCAGGAGCACGGTGTCCTCGCCGAGGTCCTCGCTGAGCCGGGCCAGATCGAGGCGCGGGGTCCAGCCGGCTTCGTAGTCGCGGTGCGTGGGGGCGTACAGGATCGCGGTCTTGCCGGGGGCGATACCGAGGCGCTCGCGGGCGGCGCGGACATCGTCGGCGGTGGCCCGGTAGAAGATGTCGTTGCGCGGGTAGCCGGTGTCGAGCTCGGTGTAGTGCGAGGGGTAGGCGCGCTCCCACATGCGCGTGGAGTGGCTGTTCGCGGAGACGCTGTAGTCCCACTTGTCCACGCGGGCCAGGAGGTTGCGGAAGTTGAGGCCCTTCGCGGCGGCCGGGTACTCGCGCTGGTCGAGGCCCATGCGCTTGAGGGGGGTGCCGTGGTGGGTCTGCAGATGCACCGAACCCGGCCGCTTGATCACGGAGTTGGGGAAGTTGACATTGTTGACCAGGTACTTGGCGCGGGCGAGCACATCCCAGTAGCGGCGGGTGCCGGGCACGATGTGGTCGGTGCCGGGCGGCAGCAGCGGCTCATTGGCCTTCGACACCACCCACACCTGGTGGATCTGCGGGGCGAGCTCGGCGAGCTTCGCGGCGATGGCGGCCGGATTGCAGGCTACTCCGCGGTCCCAGTACGCGGTGAAGACCGCGAGGTTCTCGTCGATGGGCTGCGCGAGCGCCTTGCGGTAGCGGTGGTCGCGGACCTTGGCGCCGACCTTGCGCTTCTTGGCGGCGAGCGTGGAGGTCAGGCCGCGCCGCCTGGCGTTGGCGGCCTGCAGCGCCTTGTAACCGGTGAAGCGGTCGCGCTCCAGGAGGGTGTGGCGCAGCCCGTCGAGGCCGTCCGGCTTGGCGTAGCCCTCGGGCCGGAAGCGGTTGGCGTGCTCGGACGCGCGGTGGAAGTACTCGGGCGCGAGCGCGGCGGGCAGGGCGCCGGGACGGGCGATGATCCGCAGATAGTCGCCGGTCATACGCTCGTAGAGGGCGCCGCGCACCGAGGCGGGCAGCTCTCGCGCGTCGGCGAGCTCCTGCAGCCTCGCGTACTCCTCGAAGAGCGCGAAGTGCTGTTCGGCGGTGGTCGGCGGCAGGCTGGCCCGGCGCAGCCGGCGGTCGTTGAGGGCCACTTTGTCCAGGCAGGCGATGCGGTCGGCCAGGACGAGCGCGGCGTACGCGGTGTAGAGCTGTCCCGCGCTGCCGGCCTCGCCGGGGCGGTCGGCGTCGGTGCCCGCGGTGAGCAGCTCGGCGTGGGCCGCGAAGAATTCGGCGCGCAGGACGCGGTTGCCGAGCAGCGGCGCGAGATCGAGCAGGGCCGGGAAGTCGGCGAGGGCGAAGGGGGTGCGTCCGGGCTGGGCCAGGATCCTGGATTCGCCGCTGGGGCGGGCCGGGTCCCACCAGTAGGAGCGGACGTGGTCGAAGACGAGCACGTCGGGGGCGAGGGCACCGGGGACGGCGGCCAGGTCGTCGAGGCGCTGGGCGATCGACGGGGCGGCGTCCGCGGGCAGGGTGTCCTTGCCCGAGAGGAAGTGCAGATAGTCGCCGCTGGCGGCGTCGGCGGCGGCGCGCCGGGCGGACCCGGGCGTGGCGTCGGCGGGCAGCGGCAGGGGTATGAAGCGGCGATCGCGGGCGGCCCACTCCTCGGCGAGTTCGAGGCAGGCCGGGTCGGCCGTGGCGACGACCACCTCCAGGTCGTCGTACGGCTGGCCGGCCACGCTCTCCAGGCACGCACGCAGGTGCCCCTGGATGTCGCCGCCGGTCACGATCACGCTGAGTTTGGGCATGGGGCAGAAGGTTCCTTATTTAGGGAATTCCGGCCTTCGAGTGTATAAGGTCGCTTTACTTTTCTTTCCGCCGGATGGGGCATATGGGGGGCGGAGCCCGGTTCGGGTGGGGCGGGGCCCGGTTCGGGTGGGGGCGGAGTTCGGGTTCAGGCTTTCTCGGCCCAGCCGGGCTTGAGCTTGTCGCCGAGCCACTGCACGACGCCCGGCACCTCGCGCTGCCAGGTGTTGAAGTTGTGGCCGCCCTCGTCGAGGAACATCCGGGCCATCCGCATCGGCTCCTTGGTCTTCGACAGGAACTTCACGGTGTTGCCGTAGTCGTACTCGCCCTTCTTGCTGCTGGTCACGAGCAGCGACACCGGGGGCTGCGGCTCATGGTCGAGCCGCCACATGAGGTCGTAGGACTGCTCGAGCTTCTTGTCGCCGTGGAAGAGGTCGCCGGTGGTGTCGTCGGTCTTGGGCTTGAAGTACGGCGAGAGTGCGGCGCCCGCGGTGAACGCGTCGGGGTGCTTCATGGGGAGCATCAGGGCGCAGTAGCCGCCGGTCGAGTAGCCCGTGACGGCCCAGTGGGCGGCGCCGGTGCGGACCCGGTACTCGGAGGAGATCGCCTTCGGCAGGTCCTTGGCGAAGAACGACTCGACCTGCGGGCCGCCCGGCACGTTCACGCACTCGGTGTCACGGGGCGGGGTGGCCGCCGAACGGATGAAGACCATGATCGTGGGCGGCATCTTCTTCTGCCGGGCCTTCTCCCGCGCGCTCTCCGCGAAGCCCAGGGTGTTGATCATCCCGTCGACCGTGCCCGGGTAGCCGGTCAGGGCCAGGACCACCGGGAAGTCCCGCTTGGCGTACTCCTTCTGGAAGTACTGGGGCGGCAGGAAGACCTTGGCGTTCGCCGCGATCTTGGTTGTGGCGCCGGTGATCCGGACGGATTCCAGGCGCCCGGCGCTGGCCGCCGCCTGGCCGCCGGGGGCCTTGAGCGGCTCGCTCCCGGTGCGCTGCACGGGCTGCCCGCCGGGGCCGAGTTCCTGCACGACGCCCTCGCCCTTCTCGGTGCCGAACAGGTCGTCCCAGGAGGCGTAGAACTCGAACTTGTCGTTCGCGTAGAGCAGCACCACGGACAGTACGGCGAACTGGGTGAGGACAAGGAGCAGCAGGCGCCCGAGCCAGGCCCGGACGCTCTGCCGGGCGAACCGCGGCCACAGCCACATGGTCAGCACGAAGAGCACGATCGCCGCGACGACGGCGAGCAGGAGAAGCTTCTTGCTGGTCAGGCCCATGCGAAGTTCCTAGTTGCGGCGGGACGGCGGACCCTGATGGGCCCCGACAACTAGAGGCTAAGTGGCATAAACAGGTTGTTCGAGGCGAGCACCCTTTACCGGCTATTTGCCGGTGAACTTCTCGTACGCCTCCAGGACCTGCTCCGTCGGCCCGTCCATCCGCAGTTCGCCGCGCTCCAGCCACAGGACCCGGTCGCAGGTGTCACGGATCGACTTGTTGTTGTGACTGACCAGGAAGACCGTGCCCGCCTGCGCGCGCAGGGCCCGGATCCGGTCCTCCGAGCGCTTCTGGAAGGCGCGGTCGCCGGTGGCGAGCGCCTCGTCGATCAGGAGGACGTCATGGTCCTTGGCGGCGCCGATGGAGAAGCGGAGGCGGGCGCGCATACCGGAGGAGTAGGTGCGCATCGGCAGCGTGACGAAGTCGCCCTTCTCGTTGATCCCCGAGAAGTCCACGATGTCGTCGAAGCGCTCCCTGGTCTGCTCGCGCGACATGCCCATCGCGAGACAGCCGAGCGTCACGTTGCGCTCGCCGGTGAGGTCGTCCATCAGGGCGGCGTTCACGCCCATCAGGGAGGGCTGTCCGTCGGTGTAGATCCGGCCCTGCTCGCAGGGCAGCAGCCCGGCGACCGCGCGCAGCAGCGTGGACTTCCCCGACCCGTTGGTGCCGATCAGGCCGATGGCCTCGCCTTTGTACGCGGTGAAGGAGACGCCCTTGACGGCGTGCACCTCGCGGACGCCGGGGTTCTCGCCGCGGCGCATGATGCGGCTGAGCGCGGCGGTGGCGCTGCCCTTGCCGCTGCTCGCGCCGGTGACGCGGTAGACGATGTGCACGCCGTCGGCGATGACGGTGGGGGTGCGGGACTCGGCGGGTGTCGCCTGCCGCTGGGGTTTGATCAGGGTGTCAGCCACGGCCGTAGGTCTCCTCTGCCTTCCAGAAGTAGATGAACCCGCCGACGCCGGCGAGCAGGGCCCAGCCGAGGGCCCAGGCCCAGACGTGCGGCGGCAGGTGGTTCGCGTGGAAGCTGTCGATCAGGGCGAAGCGCATCAGGTCGAGATAGACGGCGGCCGGATTGCACTCCAGGGCTGCGCGGACGAGGTGGGGAACATCGTGCCCCTTCAGCATCTGGTCGAGGCTGAACATCACCCCCGACGTGTACATCCAGGTGCGCAGGACGAACGGCATCAGCTGGGCGATGTCGGGGACCTTGCTGCCGATCCGCGCCATGATCATGGCGAGGCCGGTGTTGAAGACGAACTGCAGGGCGAGCACGGGCAGGACGAGCAGCCAGGACGCCGAGAGCGGGATGCCGAAGGCGAACAGGATCACCACGAGCGCGGTCATCGAGAACAGCAGCTGCTGCAGCTGCTGCAGACAGAACGCGACCGGCAGCGCGGCCCGCGGGAAGTGCAGGGCCCGCACCAGGCCCAGGTTCCCGGAGATCGCCCGGGTGCCGACGAGCACCGAGCTCTGCGTGAACGTGAACACGAAGACACCCGTGACCAGGAACGGGATGTAGTCCGGCACGCCCCGGCTGGTGCCCATGAGCAGGCCGAAGATGAGGTAGTAGACGGCCGCGTTGAGCAGGGGCGTCATCACCTGCCAGATCTGGCCGAGCTTCGCCTGGCTGTACTGCGAGGTGAGCTTGGCGGTGGCGAACGCGGAGATGAAGTGCCGGCGGGCCCACAACTGCCGGATGTACACCGGCAGGGACGGGCGGGCGTTGCTCACGGAGAGCCCGTGGCGGGCGGCGAGCTCGGCCGGGGTCGGGGCTGGTTGCTGTGCCGCGGCCGGCCGCGGCGGGGCGTCGAGGACCTGACTCACTGCTGACCGGCTCCTTACGTCGGGACGGGCCCGTATCGTCGTCACGTCGAGAGTAGGCCGAGTTCACGTCGGGACGCAACCGTTTCGTCGTCACGCCCTATGCTTGGCCGTATGACTGCGAGCCCCGAACGCCCCCGTCGAAGAGCCCCCGCCGGGGCGGCCGTGCTGCGCGAGGATGTGACCGAGGCCATTCGCGCCGCGGTCTTCGAGGAGCTGGCTGCCGTCGGCTATGCGCGGATGTCCATCGAGGGCGTCGCCCGCCGCGCGGGCGTGGGGAAGACGGCGGTCTACCGCCGCTGGAAGTCCAAGCTGCACCTGGTGCTCGACCTGGTCTCCGCGGTCGCGGTGCAGGGGCTGCCGGCCCCGGACACCGGCTCACTCGAAGGCGATCTGCGGCTGCTCTACGAGGTGACGTCGCGCGCCCTGCGCCACCCCGTGGCGGGCCAGATCATCCCGGATCTGCAGGCGGAGGCGGCCCGGAACCCGGAGATCGCCGAGGCGCTGCAGAAAGCTTTGCGCGAGGGCCAGCACGGAGTGGCGAGCGGCATCGTGCAGGCGGCCGTGGCGCGGGGCGAACTGCGCGAGGGCATCGACGAGGGACTCGCCCTCGATCTGATCTCGGGGCCGCTGTACTGGCGGTCCGTGGTGGTGCGGACCTCTTTGCCGAAGGGCTATCTGGGGGCGCTGGCGGGGGCCACGGCGGCGGGGCTCCGGGGGTTGTAGGGGCGTGTAGGGGGTCGTAGGGGGCTGTAAGCGGCTCGGCGGTGGCCGCCGGGCATGCGAAACGGGGGCGCCCACGGAATGGGGCACCCCCGTCGCGAGGTGAGGTGTGGTGGTCCGGGACGGCTAGGACCGGGCCGCCTCCGGGTGCAGGCGCACCCAGCCCGCCCAGGCCGATGTGACCATGTCGCGTACGTCGTGCCGGGCCTTCCAGCCGAGCTCGGCGGAGATCCGGTCCGCCGCGGCCACGACCCGGGCCGGGTCGCCGGGACGGCGCGGGTCGACCTGCGGGGCGATTCCGTAACCCGTGATCTCGTTGATCAGGTCGATCATCTCGCGGACCGAAACGCCTTCGCCGCGGCCGATGTTGAGCGTCAGGTCCTTGCCGGGCGACTGGGCGAGCTTCCTGGCCGCCACCACGTGCGCGTCCGCGAGGTCGGACACGTGGATGTAGTCACGTACGCAGGTGCCGTCCGGTGTCGCGTAGTCGTCGCCGAAGATACGCGGGGGCTCGCCGGCCGTGAGGCGCTCGAAGACCATCGGCACGATGTTGAAGACGCCGGTGTCGGCGAGCTCGGGGGCGGCCGCACCCGCCACGTTGAAGTACCGCAGCGAGGCCGTCGCCAGGCCGTGGGTGTGGCCCACGGCGCGGACCAGCCACTCGCCGGCCAGCTTCGTCTCGCCGTAGGGATTCATCGGCGCGCACGGGGTGTCCTCGGTGACCAGGTCCACGTCCGGCATGCCGTACACCGCGGCCGACGACGAGAAGACGAAGCTGCCCACGCCGCCCTCGACGACGGCTTCGAGGAGGGTGCGCAGACCCTCCATGTTCTCGTGGTAGTAGCGCAGGGGCTGCTCGACGGACTCGCCGACCTGCTTCTTCGCCGCCAGGTGCACGACGCCGGTGACGCCGTGCTCCGCGATGGCGCGGTCGAGGGCCGCCCGGTCGAGGGTGGAGCCCTCCACCAGCGGCACGCCCTCGGGGACGCGCGCGGCGATGCCGGTGGACAGGTCGTCGTACACGACCGCCTGCTCGCCGGCCTCCGTCATGGAGCGGACGACGTGCGCCCCGATGTAGCCGGCTCCGCCGGTGATCAGCCAGGTCATGGTCACCCTGTTTCCGATGTGATGTGTGTGCTGGGTAGTGGTGGACGGCGTCGGGTCGGTAACGCGCGGCGGCGGACCCGAGTTCCTCAGCCTCGGCCGAGCAGGCGTACCGCCTTGCGCCGCAGCATCCCGCCCGCGCTGCGCGCCCCCACGGAGAGCCGCATGGCGAGATTGCCCGAGGTGGTGACGTAGGGCCGCACGAGCAGGACGCCCTTGCGGGGGTGCGGGCGCGCGGCGGCGCGCAGGAGTCCGGGGCCGCTGGTGGCGCGCGCCGTGGTGTCCCGCGCGGTGCCGTCGGCGAAGCGCACCCGGATCTTGATGTCCCATACGCCGGTCTCGAGCGCGGCGAGGTCGAGCAGCACCTCGGTGGTCCAGGTGCGCGCCTCGTCCCCCTGCGCGGAGCCGGAGGCCTGCTCGGAGCCGGAGCCGGCGCGTGCGTCCGAGCCGGATTCCGGTGACCACGCCGCCGTACGCCGCATGCCGCAGCGTCCGCTGTCGCGGTCCCGGAGTTCGATGTCGACGGAGGCCGGCCCGGCGGCGGTCATCCGTCCGTAGAGGTCGTGCAGGCGAAGGCGCAGGGCGGAGGCACGCGCGCGTGGCCGCAGTTCCGCGTCGACCGAGATCGGCAGGAGCCGCATCGGGCGGTGCAGGAGATGCTCCAACGTCACCTGGGGCAGCTGCTCCGACCAGATCGGGGTGCCGTCCGACGCTCGCGCGTAGGGCGGGGCGAGCCGGGCAGGGCGGGCCGCGACCTGCTGCAGGCGTGGCAGGTCGACGGGGTCGGGCGAGGCCAGGATGACGCGGCCGATGACCCGGCCGGGCGCGGGGGCGAGCTCGAAGTCGGCCTCCCCGAATGTCTGCAGGTACGCGCGCGTGCGGTCCCACCACTCACGCCGGTACTCGGGGCCGCGCTGGTCGAGCTCCTTGGTGTACATCCGCAGGCCGTGCTCGAGGAACTTGGCCCGGGCCGCGCGGGCCAGCTTCTTCTCGCCCGCGTCGAGCAGGATGTCGACGACCTGGCGATGGGCGTCCATACGGGCCTGCCAGTTCTCGATGCCGGCCCGGTCCAGGGAGATGGACAGCTTGGCGGCGGAGCGGCGGACATGCCAGATGTAGACCGTGTTGGAGATCAGCGCGATCCGCGGCGAGGCGGCGAGCACGCGCGCGGTGAAGACGAAGTCCTCGTAGATGAACCGGCCGTCGGGGAACCGGATGCCGTGCTCGCGCAGGAAGCCGGTGCGGTAGAGCTTGTTGACGCAGAGCGTGTCGTGGACGAGCCGGGGCCGCTTCTCGGGGCGCGCGATGATCGCGGGGGAGTCGAAGAGCTCCGGCTGCCACGGCACCTCGCGCCCGGACGGCAGCTCACGGCGTACGCACAGGCCGGCCGCGACCTCGGTGCCGTGGTCGGTGGCGGCGGTGAGCAGCGCGTCGACCGCGCCCGGCGGCAGCACGTCGTCGCTGTCCAGGAACATCACGTACTCGGAGGTGCAGGCGTCCACGCCGTCGTTGCGCGGGCTGCCGCAGCCGCCGCTGTTGGTGGTCCGCAGGACCGTCTTCAGGCGCGGCTCGGCTGCGGCGAGGCGGCCGAGCAGCTCGGGGCTGCCGTCCGACGAGCAGTCGTCGACGGCGATGACTTCGCGGACGGCGGGGCCCTGGGCGAGTGCTGAGCGCACCGCGTCCGCCACGTGGGCGGCGTCGTTGTACCCGATGACGACGACGCAGACCTGGGGCTGCTGAGGCGGGACGCTTTCCATGGATCGGAATTTTAGCCGTTAGCGCCAATTGTCCGACTAAAGGGTTGTTCAAGGGTTGGAGTCGCGCCAAAGGCCCCGCCAGGACAGCGCCACCGCGCCGATCAGCAGGCCGTTGCGGACCACGAGCACGAGGCAGCCGGTCCAGGTGCCGGCGATGACATCGGCGTAGAGCACGGGATACGCGAGTGTGCTGACCCCTGCCGCCACACCGATCAAGAGGGCCGCCGGCCCCTGTGAGGTTGCCCGCGAGGTCAGACAGACTGCCGCGAGTCCGAGAAGCCAGATCAGATACTGCGGGCTGATCACCCGGCTCGTGACGGTGAAGAGCAGTACCGCGCACAGGGCCGCGTCGCAGGGCGTGGCCGCGGTCCAGCGCCGGGCCCGCAGCCGCCACACCAGGAGCGCGGCGAAGGCCAGGGCCGTGGCGAGCAGGGAGGCGCGGGCCACGACGCCGACGTACGGACCGACGTACTCCATCGCCCCGAACTGGTAGCGCACCTCGCCCGGCAGGCCCGCGCGGTGCGCCAGGGCGAGCAGCGTGCCGCCGAGCGACTCGATCTGCACTCCGCGGCCGCCCTGCTGGCGCAGGAAGGAGAAGGGGTGCGCGAAGAGGGCGGCCAGGGCGAGCAGGAGCGCGGCCGCGGTGCAGAGTGCCGCCGTCCAGGCCTCGCGGGTGGTGCGCCCCCGTGGCGTGCCGAGCAGGGTGAGCACGGGCCAGACCTTCACCAGGGCGCCGAGTGCGGCGAGCGCACCCGCTGCATACGTGCGCCACGCGCGCGTGCGGCGGGACGTCGCCCGCGGGGGAGCAGGCGGGGGCGACGTCGCCCGCGCGGCGGTGCGCAGGGGTGACGGTGCCCGCGCGGGAGCGGGCAGGGACGACGGTGCGGGCAGCGCCAGCAGGGACAGCACCGCGAGTGCCGTCACGTGCAGGTCGTACCGGGCCAGCGGGATGTGCAGAAGCAGCGGCAGGCCGCCGACCCAGAGCGCGGCGCCGCGCAGGCTGCGTCCGGCCCGGCCGCCGGCCCGGACGAGCGCCACGGCGATCACCGCGTCCGTGAGCAGCGCGAGGGCGACGAAGGCCTGGAAGTAGCTGAGCCACGGCAGCAGTGCGGGGGAGAGGAGGACCGGGCCCGCCGCCGGCGGGTACTGCCACAGCGGATCGCCGAGCGGCAGGCCGCCCTGGGACAGGACGCCGTACCAGCGGAAGTAGAGCTCGTGCACCTCGCGCGCGATGCCTCCGACGCCGAGCGGGAAGCGCCCGTCGAGGGCGAGCAGGAGCACGGTCAGGGCGCGTGTCGCCAGCCATGCCGCGGCGAAGGCGAGCCGGGCCGCGGCGGCGTCCGGGCGGCGCAGGTCGTGGGGGCCGGGGGAGCCGGGGGAGCCGAGCGGCTCGGGGAGCGGTGTGGCATGCGGGGCCGTGGTCGTCATCGACGGGAAGCCTAGGCCGCAAACCACCTGAAATGCCGTCAATACTCAAGATTCTTGGGTTAATCGTACAAAGTGGACTCCATGCAGGTCACGACTCTTCGTGCGGCCCTCGCGGCCGGACCAGCCGCTCCGGCACTGCCGAACCGGCCGGTCCGCGCCGCCTGGACGGCACTCACCGCCAGGCCGGCCGCGACGGCCGTGCTCGTTCCCGCGTCCGCGATGCTGCTCCTCGGTCTGTGGGGCCTGGACCGCGACTCCATGTGGCGCGACGAAGGGGTCACCCACCAGGTGGCCACGCGCTCGCTCCCGGAGATCCTGCGGCTGCTCGGCAGCGTCGACGCCGTCCACGGTCTCTACTACGTCCTGATGCACGCCGTGCTCTCCGTGCACCCCGGCGAAGTCGCGCTCCGGCTGCCCTCGGTGCTCGCCGCCACCGCCGCCGCGGGCCTCGTCGCCGCGCTCGGCGTGCGGCTCGCGCGCCCACGGGTCGGCCTGTGGGCGGGACTCCTCTACGCGGCCACACCCGTCACCGGCTACTACGCGCAGGAAGGCCGCTCCTACGCCCTCGTCGCCGCCGGAGCCACCGGCGCGACGCTGCTCCTGGTGCGGGCCGTGCGGCACGCGCGCGTGCAGGACTGGTGCCTGTACGGCGCGACGGTCACCTGCACCGTGCTGCTGCATGAACTCGCCGTGCTGCTCGTGGTCGCGCACGCGGCGACGCTGCTCCTGTCGTGGCGGCGGATCGACCGGCGCGCCTGGCGCGGCTGGGCTGTCGCCGTCTGCGCCGCGCTCACGGCTCTCGTCCCGCTCGTCCGCCTCTCCATGGGGCAGAGCGGGCAGGTGGCGTGGCTGGAGACGCCGGGCGCCGGGCGGGCCGAGGCGCTCCTCAAGGCCTTCGCCGGACCGACCGAACTCGTCCTCACCGCAGCCCTGTTGCTCGCCTGTGTCGCGCTCAACTCGCCCTTGGAGCGCACCGGACGCCTCTCCCTCAACGCGGTCGCGCTGCCGCTCGCGGTGCTGCCACCGGCCGTGCTGTTCACCGTCTCGCAGAACACCCCGCTCTATGCGGACCGTTATGTGTTCTTCGCGCTCGCGGGGGCGCCGCTGCTCGCCGCGGCCGGTGCGGAGCGGATCGCGGGGACCGTGCACCGGATGCGCTCGCGTCCCCGCCGGCGTGCCGTCGGTGCGCTGTTCGGGGCCGCCGTCGTCGCTGTCGCCTTCTGCTGGCAGCTGCCGCTGCACCGGTCCGACCGGACCACGGCACAGCGCCCCGACGACCCGGCGGCGGTGGCCGGGCTCGTCGACCGTGAACTCGGCCACGGGGACCCGGTGTTGTTCCTGCCGTCCATCGGCCGGCGTACGGCGCTCGCCTACCCCGAGGAGTTCCGCGGTGTGAAGGACGTGGCCCTGGCCCGGACGGGCGCCGCCTCCGGGACGCTGTACGGCGAGGAGGTCGGCGCCGGTGAGCTGCGGCGGCGGCTCGCGGGCCTCGACCACGTGTGGCTCCTGGCCGAGCCGTACGCCGTGCGGGACGCGTGGAATCCGGCGACCGCGGCGGAGCGGACCAAGTTCACGGTGGTGAGCGAGGAGTTCCTGCTGCGGGACGAATTCCCCACCCGCAGCGGGGTGCTGCGGCACTACGTCCGGCGACCGCAGGACCAGCCGGTGGGGTGGCCGCAGCCGGGGAAGTGAGGGTCTCAGGCGGGGAAGCAGGACCTCAGGTGCGGAAGTGAGGGTCTCAGGCGCGGAAGTGAGGGTCTCAGGGGGGGCAGGACCTCAGGCCGGAAGCAGAGCCTCAGGCGGGGAAGTGGCGGCAGGTCACGCGGCCCGCCGGCCGGGACCCACCCGGGCCAGCGCCTCGCCGGTCCGCGGCCCCCAGGCCACCACCACGGCCTCCTGCGGCGCCTTCTGGCTCGGGTCGAGGAGCAGCCAGCGCACGTGGTAGCGGGCGACGATCGCGGCGCGCTCCGCGCGCGTGGAGCCGGGGTCGAGATACGCCGCCACATCACGCTGGCGGCGGGCCCGTTCGGGCTCGGGCAGGGAGGCGTCCGGCCAGGCGGGGGCGACCAGGTTGGGGCCGTAGCCGGGCAGGGAACGGGACGGGCGGTAGCCGTCGGTGAGGACGACCTCGCCGGGACCGATGCGGCGCGCCGCCCAGTCGTACTCGGCCCAGCGCGGCGGCTGGTCGAGGCCCACCGGATCCACCGACCTGGGCACGACGGCGCCGCCCTGCACCAGGAAGCCGAGCGCCGCCGCGGCCGCCGTCGCCTGGGCGAGGAAGCGCCGCCCCGCCGGCCAGGGCCGGGCCTGCGCCAGCTCGACGGCGAGGGCGAACTGCAGGGGCACCAGGGTGAGTCCGAGGATGCGGCCGTAGGTGTAGTGGCCGCTCAGCCAGCCGTACGCGATGACCGCGACCTCCGTCACGAACATCAGTACCAGCGGGTCGCGGCGGTCGCGAAGGCCGCGCAGCCACAGGGCGGGCAGGCCGATGAGGGCCAGCCAGAAGCGGGCGTCCATCTCGGTGTAGAGCTGCTTGTGGATCCAGTCGACGCTCTGGTCGCCGACGAGGGAGAAGACGCTGTAGTACGGCCAGGCCGTGGCGACCAGGACGGCGACGACGGCGACGAGCGCCCAACGCCCCACCACGCGCGCGTGCCAGTCCCGCTGCCATCCCGCGACGAACGCCGCCACCCCGATCATGGCCGCCACGGCCGAGATCGGGTGCACGAGCAGGACCACGCCAGAGAGGATGCCGAGCCCCGCGTACGCCGCGAGAGGGCCACCGGAGCGGGCCAGGCGGGCCGTCGACGCCCAGATCCAGAAGGCGAGTCCGATGCCGAAGGTGCTGGGGAAGGACAGATGCCCCGTCATCGACATCAGGCCCAGATAGCCGCTCCACCAGGCCATCTTGGTGCCCCACAGGAGCACCATGAAGGCGAGGGCCAGGACGGGTGCCCAGGGGCGCGGGGAGAGCGTCCTGACCACCCGGCCGAGGCCCGTGAGCAGGAGCAGCAGATTCAGCGGGCCCGTCAGCTTGACCACCTGCCAGCCCGCGAGGCCGGTGAGCTGGGCCACCAGGCCCTGCGCGACCGCGTAGGGCGAGTAGTACGCGCTGCCCGCGCCCGGCAGGTCGGCCATCGGGTGGGCGGGGTTCAGGAGGTCGGCCTTGAGGCGTTCCACCACCGCCGCGTGCTGGCCGAAGTCGCAGCAGATCGGCACCCGCCAGGCGGCCGCCGACATCAGCACCCAGAAGAGGGTGCCGAACACGAGGTAGGGGCTGGGACGCAGGGAGCGGCGGCCGCCCATGACGGCGGTCGCGCCCCGCACCACGCGCGTGTGCTTACGGGTCGGGGTGGCCGTGGTCATCGCATGAGCCTGTCCGCCACCCGGGCGGATGCCCGTCCGTCGTCCAGGTCGCAGTAGGCCTGCCGGAAGGTCGCGTAGGCGTCGGCGTGCCGGGCGGCCACACCGTCCAGGTCGTGCAGGGCGGCGGCGATCCCCGCGGTGGTCCCGAGGAGCGGCCCCGGGGCACGGGACTCGAAGTCCAGGTAGAAGCCGCGCACCGTGTCGCGGTAGTGCTCCAGGTCGGGCGTGTGGAAGAGCATCGGGCGCCCGGTGTGCGCGAAGTCGAACATCAGGGCCGAGTAGTCGGTCACCAGCACGTCCGCGATCAGGAGCAGCTCGGCGATCTGCGGGTGGGCGCCGACATCGCGGACGAAGGGGGCTCTCGCGCCCGTCAGACGGCCCGAGGCCAGGGGATGTCTGCGCACCAGGAGGACGTGGTCGGCGCCGAGTGAGTGCTCGAGGTCACCGAAGTCCAGGGCCTGTTCGTAGCGGAAGCGGCCACGGGAGAGCGCGAGATGGTCGCGGAAGGTCGGCGCGTAGAGGACCACGCGCTTGCCGTCCTCGATGCCGAGCTCCGTGCGCACCCGGTCCGCGACCTTGCTGCGGTCGTCGGCGAACAGGAGGTCGTTGCGGGGCGAGCCGGCCTGCAGGATCTCGCCGTCGTAGGCGAGCGCGCGGGTCATGTGGGGGATGGCGTAGCGGTTCGGGGTGACCAGGACGCTCCACTGGGCCGACAGGCGCGGCAGCGCGTCGAGATGGCCGTGGTCGGCGTACAGGGTGTCCGTGAGGTCGGTGCCGATGCGCTTGAGCGGGGAGCCGTGCCAGGTCTGTACGACGGTCTGGCCCTCGCGCCGCTCGAACCAGTCCGGCAGGTGGCCCGCGGTGACGATGCGGCGGCAGCGGGCCAGCGCCTCGTACCAGGCGGCGCTGTGCAGTTCGACGCCGGTCGCTGCCGTCGGTACCCGGGTCTGCTGGTCGTGGGTGACCCACAGGTGCTCGGTCTCGGTGCCGCGGCGCACCAGTTCCTCGTGCACCGCGCGCGGGGAGTCGCCGTCGAAGTACAGGACGGCTTCCTTCAGGGGGAGCGCGCGCTGCTCGGGGTAGTGCGCGGTGCGCAGCCGCTCGCGGCGGTAGGCGCCGCGCTCCTCGGGTGCGAGTACCGGGCCCGAGTCGATGAGGAGCCGGTCGCCGAAGCGGCGGTCGGCGGCGTACTCACGGCCTTCGAGGCTCTGCTTCAGGGGCAGTTCGGCGCAGAGTGAGGTGAGAAGCCGCACCGGCATGCCGTCGCGCGCGTGCACCTCGCCGATGCCGACGCCCGGCTCGGTCTCGCGCAGGAACGCGTACCAGCGGCCCTCGCGCAGCGGGAGCCCGTCGGCGGCGGCGGCCGGGGCGAGGACGGCACGGAAGCGCCCACCGGCGCCGTCACCGTCGCAACAGGCGCCATCACCGTCGCCGGACCGCTCCACCGGCACTGCGACCTCCTCACCGCGCGCGCTGTGCCGCAGTACGAGTTCGGCCGCGCCCCAACTCGCCCCCGCGAGCGAGCCCTCGACGGCCAGGGTGCCGTCGTCGAGCCAGCGCACGGTGTCGGCGACGGGCTGCCGGGTCAGCTCGACGACCAGCTGCCCGGTGTCGTTGGCGGTGGTGCACAGCTCGCGTCCCGCGCCTGTGGCGTACCGCCCCGGCGCCAGGTCGGTGACGGCGGCGACGGACTTCAGGGAGCCGTCGGGCAGGACCAGGTTGGCCTGCCAGCGGTCGCCGTGCAGCGGCTCGACCTCGCGCGGTGCCAGGTGCGGGGCCGGAGGCACGGCTTCGAGGTCGGGCAGCGGCACACGCGCGGTGAAGGCGGTGCCGTCGACGGTGACCGGGCAGGTGACCTCGGCGTCCGAGTGCTTGTGCTTCAGATGCAGCCCGGTGGGGTGCTGACCGGCGGCGCGCAGACCGCCGTAGAGCCGGCCGCTGAGCAGTACGTCGTCCCCTTCGCGCGCGTGCCGCTCGACGCGGGCCGCGTACTCCTGGACCTTGAGCACGAGACGGCCCTTGCTGAAGGCCAGCACGAGGCGCATGCCGTCGTCGAGTTCACGCACCACGCACTGTGCGGCGGAGCCGTCGAGGGAGCGTACGGCGGCCCTGCGCACCTGCCCGTGACCGCCGACGACCACGCCGAGCAGCCAGTTCCCGGGACGCCAGCGGCCGCGGATCTTGAGCTTGCGCGGATCGATGGTCATCTCGAAGCCGGACAGGTCGTAACTGTGCAGCTGCTGCCGGGAGTTCTCGGTGGCCTGCGGGGCGGTGACGGTCCTGGTCGGGATCGTGCGCAGCTGCCCCTTGTGCTGCACGGACTTGAGGAGCCCGGCCTTGACGGCCTGCCCCGGACGGGCGGCCTCCAGGTTGCGTACATACGCGTATCCGCCGATCCGCAGCCGCCCCTCGGCGTCCCAGGACGTCTCAAGGACCCGCGCCACGACGGGCAGTTCACGCCGCTTGAGGCGGGCCAGGCGCCGCTCGACCTCAAGGGGGCCGCCCGACGCGGTGGGGTGGACGGCGGTGCGGCGCAGGTGGCCGCGGACGTGGAAGGCGGTGCCGCTGTGCTGCTCGAAGTCGAGCAGCTCGATGAGGTCGCCGAGTCGCTGTTCGCGCACCAGCTGCCACTTGACGCGCAGTTCGACCGGGAGGGCCTCGACCACGGACGGCTCGGCCTCGGCGAGGAAGGCGGCGGTGCCTTCGAGGAAGGCGGCGCGGTACTCGGGCCCGCCCATCGGCAGGCCTTCCAGGAAGTACACGAAGTCATCGCGCAGGCATGAGACGTCGTACGTCTTCTTGTGTGCCGGAAAGCGCTCCCCCAGGAAGCGGCTCACGCCCTGGCAGGCGGCGATCCGGTCGGTGACGCCTTTGACGTCGGTGCGGCGCCGGGTGATCGAGCCCTCGCGCACGCGCCAGTAGTAGACGTGGTCGCGCAGTACGTCCACCGAGGTGGCCAGGAAGTGCGCCGGGATCATCACCGGGGTGTCCTCGTAGAGCTTGCCCTCGGGGAAGGTGAAGTCGTGGCGCAGCCAGAACTCCTTGCGGAAGACCTTGTTCCAGGCGACCCGGTCGGAGAGCAGGTTCTGGTCGCGGGTGATGTGGGTGCGCTGCTTGGCGGTGGTGAGCCACTTGTACTGCCAGGCCTGCTGGCGGCCGCGCTCGTTGAGCCGCCACACGTTGCCGGTCGCGAAGTCGGAGCCGGTCGCGTCCAGGCTCGCGATCATGCGCTCGTACGCGTTGTGCGGCACGATGTCGTCGCTGTCGACGAAGGTCAGATACTCGGCGTCCGGCGAGGTGTGGCGCACGCCGGTGTTGCGGGCGGCGCTCAGGCCGGCGTTCTCCTGGCGGACGTACCGGAAGCGCGGGTCGCTGTCCGTGAAGGCGCGGGCGATACGGGCGCTGCCGTCGGTGGAGCCGTCGTCGACGAGCACGACCTCGATGCCGTGCTCGCGCGCCAGGGTCTGCCCGGCGAGAGAGCGCAGGCAGTCCTCCAGATAGTCCTCGACGTTGTAAATGGGCACGACGACGCTGAGGCGTGGCTGCGCTGATCGCACGATGAGGGGCCTTTCGCAGCGGAGACACTCGGGTGCACCGCCGAATATGACGGTGCATTTGTCCCATTTGCCCACTCACGTCAATCTTTTTGCCTTTGGTCGCCCGAAAGAGTGGCCTTCGGTCTTCGACAGGCGGTACGCGCCTGACTACCGTCAGTGCCCATGGTGCGCTTCTCCGTTGTCGTCCCCGCCCATCGGATCCAGGGCTACCTGCGGGAATGCCTGGAATCCACGCTGGCCCAGAGCCTGCGCGACCTGGAGCTGATCGTCGTCGACGACTGCTCGCAGGACGCCTGTGCCGCGATCGCCGCGGAGTATGCGGAGCGTGACCCGCGCGTGCAACTCGTCCGTCTCGAATCCCGGTCGGGCGCGGGCGGTGCGCGCAACGCCGGGGCCGCGCGGGCCCGCGGCGACTTCCTGCTCTTCCTCGACGGCGACGACCTGCTCCTGCCCGGCTCGCTGCAGGCGATCGACCGGGCGCTGCACCAGCGGGACGTGGACGTCCTGCTCTTCGGGCACGACCGTGTCGACTGGTGGGAGAGCGTGCGCGGCGGCGGGGACGCGCCCGGCGACGATCCCCTTGCGGCCGTCCCCGTCGCCTGGAACCGGGTGTTCCGGCGCTCCTTCTGGGCGGCGCACGGACTGCGGTTCACGGCCGGCACCGACCCGTACGAGGACGTGCTGCCGGTGCACCGCGCCACGCTGCTCGCCGGTGAGCGGCTCGGAGTGCTCGACCGGGTGTGCGTGCGCTGGCGCAAGCGGCGCGGGGGGAGCGTGTCCACGACGCCGGGGAGGCAGCACTTCGCGGTGCTCTCGCGCTACGAGGAGCTGTTCGCGGCGCCCGCCGTCGCCGGGGCCGCCGCGGCGCGGGTGTTCCCGTACGCCGTGGCGCATCTGCTCGATGTGCTCGGCGACCCCGGGCGGATCAGGCCCGCCGACCGCGCCGACTTCTTCCGGGCCGCCGCCCGCCTGTACCGCAAGCACCGGCCGCAGGGGTACGAACCCGTGGGCGAGCGCCAGCGGGCCCTCGCCGCCGGGTCCTACGCCGCGTTCCAGGCCCTGAAGACCGCCGACAGCAGGCTGAAGGCGGCGCGCGGTGCGCTCGCGCGGCGCAAGCGGCAGCTGCGGGCCAAGGTCATGAAGGCCGCCTACCGCGGCGACAGACGCCGCCCCCTCGACCCCAACCTGGCCGTCTACGGCGCCTATTGGAACCGCGGTCTGTCCTGCAACCCGTACGCCGTGTACGAGAAGGCCCGCGAGCTCGCCCCGCACATCCGCGGCGTATGGGTGGTCAGCAGCCGCCACAAGCACAAGGTCCCCGAGGGCGTCGAGTACGTCATCGAGGGCTCGCGGCGCTACTGGCGGGCGATGGCGCGGGCGACGTATCTCGTCAACAACTCCAGCTTTCCCGGGGGGTTCGTGAAACGGCCGGGGCAGGTCTACCTCCAGACCCACCACGGAACACCGCTCAAGAAGATGGGCCTCGACCAGCGCCGCTACCCGGCAGGCACGCACGGCATCAGCTTTCAGAAGGTGCTCGACCACACCGACCAGTGGGATTTCAGCCTCTCCTCGAACCCGCACTCCACCGAGGTGTGGGAGCGCGTCTACCCCTCCGCCTACGAGCCCCTGAACCTCGGCTATCCACGCAACGACGTCTATTTCAAGGCCAGTTCGGAGGACGAGCAGCGCGTCCGCAAGGAGCTCGGCATCGGCGACGGCCAGACCGCGCTGCTCTACGCGCCCACCCACCGCGACTACCAGAAGGGCTTTCTGCCCCGGCTCGACCTGGAGAAGTTCGCCCAGGCGCTCGGCCCGGACTTCGTGATCCTGGTGCGCGCGCACTACTTCTACGGGACGCACGCGGGCCTGGAGGAGCACCCGCAGCTGCTCGACGTCACCTCGCACGCGCGCGTGGAGGAGCTCTGCCTCGCGTCCGACGCACTGATCACGGACTATTCGTCGCTGATGTTCGACTACGCCTGCCTGGACCGCCCGATCATCACCTACGCCCCCGACTGGCAGGCCTACCGCCTGGCTCGCGGCACCTACTTCGACCTCCTGTCGGGGCGGCCGGGCGACACCCCTGGCGCCGTCGCCACCAGCGAGGAGGAGCTGCGCTTCCTCTTCCAGGCCGAGGCGTGGGACACGGACACGACGACCCGCCTCCGACGGGCCTTCCGTGCGCGCTTCTGTCCCTACGACGACGGGGGCGCCGCCGAGCGCGTGGTGCGGCGGCTGTTTCTCGCCGGGGCGGATCAGGCCCGCTCGTAGGGCGAGCGGACCGGGAAGTACGCCGTCAGGAACGAGCGCATCGCGAGCGCCATCTCCTGGTCGGACAGCGTGCTGTGCGGTGCCTCGCCGATGCAGAACGCCATCCTGCCGCGGCTCTGCAGCAGCTGGCCGAGGCGGGCGTGACCGCTCCTGCTGCCGATGTCGACGTACTCGTAGGAGATGCCGCCCGGCACCGCGCGGCCGGTGACGAACGCGTAGTGCTGGAACAGGGACGACACCAGGGAATGGTCGCGGTGGGAGCGGAAGCGGCTGCGGGAGGTGGCGGTCAGTTCGTCGGCGTACCGCTCGGTGAGTTCCTCCAGGAGGCTGCGGCGCAGCGCGTAGGGGGCGTGCACGAAGCCGTGCGTGAGCGTGCGGCCGAAATCCCGCTCCAGAAGAGCGCGGTTGTTCTTCGCCGCCGCCAGATAGCCCTCGTCCCGCTCCGACGGCGGCAGCGGGGGCACGGACGCCCCCGCCCAGAAGACCCGGGGCAGCCCCGAGCCGAGGAAGAAGGTGTCCGGGGTGGTGGGGCGGCCCAGGAACATGTCGTCGTTGAAGTAGAGGAAGTGCTCCGACAGGCCCTCGATGCGGTGCAGTTGGGTCTCGATGGCATGGGAGTTGAAGGTCGGGAGCGCGGCTCCGGGGTCGGCGAAGAGCTCGCGGTGGTCGACCACCGTCAGGTCCGGGTGGTCCGTGTCCAGCCAGGCCGGGGTCTGGCCGGCCGTCACCAGATGAACCCGCCGGATCCAGGGTGCGTACTGCGCCAACGAGCGCAGGGAGAAGCGCAGTTCGTCACGGTTGCGGAAGCGCACCGCGCCGGTGTCCGCGGACTCCGCGCCGCCGCCGCGCACCTCGTCGCGCCGGGCCCGCCACTGCGGGTCCGCGTCGTCGACCCAGGTGTAGACGGCGTCGACGGGGAAGTCGACGTCCTTGACCAGGCGCCGCGCGAACACGTCGAGGGTCGGGTAGTCACGGCCCCGGACCCGCAGGGTGGCGGTGGGCCGCAGCGAGGGCAGCTCACGCCCCGCGAGCGTGCCGCCGAACGGGGCCCGCCAGGCCACCGGCTCCCCGTCCGCGGTGCGCGCAGTGCCGTCGGCGCCGAGCCAGCTGCCGTCCTGCCACGCCGCGGCCGCGTCCTGCCGCTCCCAGAACGCCACCGTGCAGGCCTGCGCGGCCCCGTACCGCAGCGACAGCGTCGAGGTGGTCACCGGCGTGAAGACCTTCACGCCCGCCACCTCGCCGATGCTGTCGAGGCGTTCGGCGAGCACCGGGCCCGGCGCGGCGTCCCGTGGCTTGACCAGCTCCGCGTAGACCGCCCTGTCGCGGCACGCCTCGGCGAGCGCCTTCAGGGCGCGGTCGCGGTACTCGGCGGCGACGGCCAGGGTGTGGGCCGTGGCGCCGGTGCGCACCAGGGCGTACGGCACGTCCTGTGCCTGAAGGGCGGACGCGGTGAGTTCGAGGTTGGCGTCGATCACCTGCGGCGCGGTCAGGTCGTCGCGCTGCTCGGCGAGCCGGCCCACCGAGCGCACGAGGCGGCCGCCGGACGCCGCGAGGATCTCGTCCTCGCGGGCGCGTTCACCGGCGCCGGGGGCGGCGCTGATCAGATACGGGGCGGTGGTCCTGAAGGCCGCGCCGCCGGAGCCGATGCCCGCCGCGACCCGGTCGGCGCGCTCACCGAGGCGCTCCGGTCTGTCCCTGCGGGCCACGAGCCGCTCGTACAACTCCTCCCACTTCGCGGTGACTTCGGCCGACGAGAAGCGTTCGTAGACACCGCTGCGGGCGGCCTTCGCATAGCTGCGGCGGGTCTCGGGGTCGCCCATCAGGGAGCTCATCGCGGCGGCGAGCGCGTCGGTGTCGCCGGGCGGCACGAGCAGCCCGTCCACCTTGTGCCGGACGATCTCGGCGGGCCCGGTGAGCACGTCGTACGCGACGACCGGCACCCCCGCGGCCATGGCCTCCAGGAGCACCAGCGGGAAGGCCTCGTTGTGCCCCGAGGTGAGCAGGCTGAGCCCGCCCTTGGCCCACTCCGCGGCCATGTCCTGGCAGGGGCCGAGGAGTTCGACGCGGTCGTGCAGGCCGAGGCCGTCGACGAGCCGCCGCAGCTCCTGCTCCATACGGCCGCTGCCGAAGACCCTCAGGGACCAGCCGGGGTGGGCGTCCGCGATCTTGCCGAAGGCCCGGATCGCGTGGTCGACGCGCTTCTCGCCGGTGAGCCGCGCGGCCATCACGATGGTCCGGCTCTCGGCGTCGGCGCTCGGCCGGAAGCCGGCGGGAACCGCGTTCGGGATCACCGCGAGCTCGGGTGCGCTCGCGCCGAGCGACTCCGCGAGCCACACCCGGGTCCGGTCGGTGAGCGTCACCAGGGCGTCCAGGCGCGGCGCGTGCAGCAGCAGCGGCTCGCCCGAGGCGCCGCGGCGCTGCGAGGGCCGGTGCTCCTGGTGCACGGTCACGACCCGCGCGGGCGCGTGCGTGACGGCCGCGGCCATCAGGGCGGGGGTGGTGGTGACGAGGACGTCCGTGTCGAGCGCGGCCAGTGCCGTGGCCATCTCGATGTCGGAGAGCCGGTCGAAGGCGTCCTCCCAGGCGGGCGCGATCAGTTCGCTGGGCAGCGCGGCGAGGGTGCGGCAGGCGGTCCCGTCCAGGAGCGAGTCGCGCACCGGGCGCTCCGGGGTGACGGTGCGGTCGATCAGGTAGCGCACCGGCAGCGCACGGGCCTCGCGGAAGAACGGCTCGTCCCTGGTCCTGAAGACGGACAGGATCTCCACGTCGTGGCGCTCGGCGAGATGCTCGGCCTGGGTGTACGTGGCCAGCTCGGTGCCGCCCATCTCGTCGCCCCAGCCGAGCAGATACGTGATCTTCATGAGGTCTCCGTGAGGTGCGAGGTCTCGGCGCGGTGCGAGGTCTCCGTGCGGTGCGCGATTCCGGTGCGGCGCGTGTTCTCGGTGAGGTGCGAGTCCTCGGTGAGGTCGAGGCAGGTCACGGCGAACGCGCCGGTCTTCGTGAGGTGCGCGTGGGCCCGTACGAGCGAGCCGCACGGCAGCGCGAAGACGCGGAAAGGGGCGGGGAAAGCGGCGGCCGGGTTGCGGACGTCCGTCAGCCAGCGCCCGACGGGCAGCTCGGCAGGGCCGCGGCCGCGGCCGGGCTCCCGCAGCAGCCGGAAATCCCACACCCACTGCCCGCGCCCGGCCCCGGCCATCGCGCCGAGCGGCAGCTGCAGCGTGAACTCCGGCCCCTCCCAGGAGGCTTGGACGGGTACGACGACGCCGTCCCTGCGCCGGACCGCCTCGGCCCGCCAGCCGCCCGGCCCCACCGCGACCAGGCGGCCGTGCACGGTGCCGCCGTCGCCGCGCGGCGTGAACCGGACCAGCTCGGCGCGCGGCTGCGGCCGTGTCACCTGCAGGGCGGCCCGCCCGGTGCGGCAGCGCACCACCCGGATCAGCGCCCCGGTGCCGGGGTCGGGCGCGTGCCGCACGGTCGGTGTGGGCGGCAGCGGCGGCTCCTTGTCCATCCGGATGCCGCGGCGCCGCCTGCGGCCGCCCTCCGTCGTCACGACCGTCATCCGCCACACGCCGTCGGCGAGGCGGAAACCGGCCCCGTCGGCGCCGGGGCCGCGCAGGGTGGCCGTCGCGGTGAGCAGCTGCCCGCCGCCCTCCGCCAGGCGTTCCAGGGCCAGCGGAAGCCGGTAGCGCCGACGGCCGCGGGAGATCAGGAGATGGGCCCCGTCCCCAGGTTCCACCGGTCCGGGCGGATCGAGGGCGAGGTTGAGTGTCCGGCTGTCCCGGAGCGAGAGATGGGCGGGCGACCAGAGAAGCACTGCCGAGCCACTGGTACGGCCCGCCACGACGCGTTCGATCCGGAACCGATTGGCCCGGATGTTGAACCCAAATCGCTGCATTCGCCTACTTTGCCCGCTGCGAGCAGGGGCGCTGGGGCGGCACGCTGGCGGTCACCTCCGCATGGCGGTCACCTCCGCATGACGGTCACCTCTGCTCGGCTGTCACCTCGCCCGGCGTTCACCTCCGCCCACACCGTCTTGCGCGGCGCCTCGACCCGGACGCCCCACCGGTCGGCGAGCGCGGCCACGATCAGGAGCCCGCGCCCCGCCCCGGCCTCGGGCCCCGCCCCGGCCTCGGGCCCCGGCTCGGCCGGGGGCGCGGCCGTGGGTGGCGGCGTGCGTGGCGAGCTCGGCGACGATCTCTGTGACGTCGGCATGGCCCAACACTGCTTGTGGGGGGCGCCTGTTCACCACGTACGCAGCCTGTACGCCGTGGTTTGTACGAGCCCGACGCCTGGACGTACTGGTAACCGCCCGTGACCACGGGAGACTCCCAGCCCCGTGACCGCGCGCCGTGTCGGCCGTTGTTGTCCTCAACGAACGAGTCGTACACCAGCGTTGGAAAGAGGCAGCCGTGCACAGGTCCGCGTACGAGCAGATGGAACTCTGCGTGCAGCAGTACATGCCGACCGGCGGCGGGCAGCGCGTCGTCGACCTCGGCTCCCGTATCTCCGACGGGCAGAAGCTCACCCACCAGGAGATCCTCAAGGGCCGCGACATCCGCTATGTGGGCGTCGACGTCTGGGACGGCCCGAACGTCGACCGCGTGATGCGCAAGCCGTACCGCATTCCGGTGAAGTCGAACAGCGCCGACTTCCTGCTCTCCGGGCAGGCCTTCGAGCACATCCCGTTCTTCTGGGCGTCGATGCTGGAGATCGCCCGGGTCCTCAGGCCCGGCGGCACGGCCTTCGTGACGGCCCCCTCGCGCGGGCACGTGCACGACATGCAGGACTGCTGGCGCTACTACCCGGACGGGTTCCGCGCCCTGGCGGCGTACACCAGGCTCGAACTGGTCGAGGCCTACACCGACTTCCCGCCGACCAAGGGCATCCGGCACGACTACAAGAGCGTGGACGCCAAGAACGCCTACTGGGGCGACTCCGTCGGCGTCTTCCGCAAGCCGAAGCGCTACCCCCGGATGACCATGACCTTTGTTCGGGCCACCACCCGCTGGTGGGCCAACCGGGTCGGTGGCGTCGAGGGCGTTCCGTTGCCCGAACCGCTGGCCGCGCGCGCCGAGTGCGGCAGGCCCGCGGCTGTGCCCGAGCCCGCGCGCCCGTCCGACGTGGGCGCGAGCGCAACGCACGCACGGTAGTCGTACGTTGACGAAAAGTGACATCTGCGGCGGGGCGCGCGTATCGTCCCGCCGCATGGCATGGCGAAACGCAGTGAACGGCGTACTCAAGCAGATCACCGGATACCAGCTGACGCGCGTCCCCGTACCCGCCCAGCGCACGGCCCCTCAGGCGGCGGCCGCGGCCCCCAAGCCGCAGCCCAAACCCAAGCCGAAGCCCAAGGGCCTGGTCTTTCCGGACGACTACGACGACGAGGCGAAGGACATCATCCGCGCGGTGAAGCCGTGGACGATGACCTCGCCCGAGCGCCTGAACGCCTTCATCCTCGCCACCCGGCACATCGTGAAGCACAACATCCCGGGCGACATCGTGGAGTGCGGGGTGTGGCGCGGCGGTTCCATGCAGGCCTGTGCCAAGACCCTGCTCTCCCTCGGCGAGACCGACCGCGAGCTGTTTCTCTTCGACACCTACGAGGGCATGACGCCGCCCACCGAGGAGGACCTGCGGCGGGACGGCAAGTCCGCACAGGAGCTGCTCGACGCCCAGGGCAAGGACCGGCCGATCTGGGCCGTCGCGGACCTCGACGACGTCAAGTCCGGTTTCGAGAACGTGCCTTACCCGCGTGAGCGGATGCACTACGTGGTCGGCAAGGTCGAGGAAACCGTGCCGCACGAGGCGCCCGAGCAGATCTCCATCCTGCGCCTGGACACCGACTGGTACGCCTCCACCAAGCACGAACTCGACCACCTCTACGAGCGGTTGGTGCCCGGCGGCGTCCTGCTCATCGACGACTACGGCTACTGGCAGGGCTCGCGCCAGGCCGTGGACGAGTTCCTGGAGAAGACCGGCGAGCAGCTGCTGCTGCTTCGCATGGATGAGGGGCGTATCGCCGTCAAGCCCTGACGGACCCCGCCAGGGAAGGAAGTTGAAGCCGGGCCCCCGCCCGCCGCCCG
>NZ_JBHTCF010000036.1:0-59034 GCF_042665355.1 Streptomyces monticola
ATTCCGAACCCGGAAGCTAAGCCTTACAGCGCCGATGGTACTGCAGGGGGGACCCTGTGGGAGAGTAGGACGCCGCCGAACTATTTTTGAGGGAAAGCCCCGCACCATTGGTGCGGGGCTTTCCTGCATTATGGGGCCCCTGTGCACGTGCGAGCGCGTACGGAGGGTAAAGTCATGGGGCATCGTTGGCACGTTCCCACAGGAGGCCCCCGGGTGGAGGTTCAGGAGACCCGTGTTCAGACCGACCGGGTCCTCACCATCCCGAACATCCTCAGCATGGCCCGTCTCGTTGGCGTGCCCCTTTTCCTGTGGTTGATCCTCAGGCCGGTGTTCGGCGGGCCCAACAGCGACGGCTGGGCCCTGCTCGTGCTGATGCTCAGCGGTGTCAGCGACTATCTCGACGGTAAGCTCGCGCGCCGGTGGAATCAGATCAGCAGCCTCGGCCGGCTTCTGGATCCCGCGGCCGACCGCTTGTACATCCTCTCCACGTTGGTCGGGCTGACGTGGCGGGAGATCCTGCCGATCTGGCTGACGGCTCTGCTGTTGGCGCGAGAACTGCTTCTCTTGGTGATGGTGGGCATCCTTCGCCGGCATGGCTATCCGCCGCCGCAAGTGAACTTCCTCGGGAAGGCAGCGACCTTCAACCTGATGTATGCCTTCCCTCTGCTGCTTCTCAGCGATGGAAGTGGCTGGATCGCGTCACTCGCTGCTATTTTCGGATGGGCGTTCGCAGGATGGGGTACGACGCTGTACTGGTGGGCAGGGATCCTCTACGTGGTTCAGGTCCGCCGACTTGTCAGGGCGGACGCCATGGCCGATTCAGCCCGCCGATAGGGCGGCCCGTGACCGGCTCATGACCCGCACCTGACCTTTAGCGGGCCCTGTCTGGACAGGCTAAGTCGGCAAGACAGTCGTCTCTTCAAGGAGGACGCTTCCGACATGAAGGCCGTCGTGATGGCCGGAGGCGAAGGCACACGCCTTCGCCCCATGACCTCGAGCATGCCCAAGCCGCTCCTACCCGTGGCCAATCGGCCGATCATGGAGCATGTGCTGAGGCTGCTCAAGCGGCATGGGCTTACCGAAACCGTTGTCACCGTGCAGTTCCTGGCCTCACTGGTCAGGAACTATTTCGGGGACGGCGAAGAGCTCGGAATGGAGCTCACCTATGCCAATGAGGAGAAGCCACTCGGTACTGCCGGGAGCGTGAAGAACGCCGAGGAGGCACTCAAGGACGATGCGTTTCTCGTCATCTCCGGTGACGCTCTGACCGACTTTGACCTCACCGAGCTCGTCAATTTCCACAAGGAGAAGGGCGCGCTCGTCACGGTCTGTCTGACCAGGGTTCCCAATCCGCTGGAATTCGGCATCACCATCGTCGACGAGGACGGCAAAGTCGAGCGGTTCCTGGAGAAGCCGACCTGGGGCCAGGTCTTCTCGGACACCGTGAACACCGGTATCTACGTGATGGAGCCGGAAGTCTTCGACTACGTCGAAGCGGATGTTCCGGTGGACTGGTCCGGTGATGTGTTCCCTCAGCTCATGAAGGAGGGCAAGCCCGTCTACGGCTATGTCGCGGAGGGGTACTGGGAGGACGTCGGGACGCATGAGAGCTATGTGAAGGCCCAGGCCGACGTGCTCGAAGGCAAGGTCGAGGTCGAGCTTGACGGCTTCGAGATCTCTCCCGGTGTCTGGGTGGCCGAAGGCGCCGAAGTCCATCCGGACGCAGTGCTGCGGGGCCCTCTCTATATCGGCGACTACGCCAAGGTCGAGGCGGATGCCGAGATCAGGGAGCACACCGTCGTGGGCTCCAATGTCGTCGTCAAGAGCGGCGCCTTCCTGCATAAGGCCGTCGTGCACGACAACGTGTACATCGGGCAGCACTGCAATCTGCGCGGCTGCGTCGTCGGCAAGAACACCGACATCATGCGGGCCGCACGGATCGAGGACGGCGCCGTCATCGGCGACGAGTGTCTCGTCGGTGAGGAATCGATTGTCCAGGGGAACGTGCGGGTCTATCCGTTCAAGACGGTCGAGGCCGGCGCCTTCGTCAACACCTCGGTCATCTGGGAGTCCCGTGGTCAGGCCCATCTCTTCGGCGCCCGGGGAGTGTCCGGGATCCTCAATGTGGAGATCACACCCGAGCTGGCTGTGCGGCTCGCGGGTGCCTACGCCACGACCTTGAAGAAAGGCTCCACGGTCACCACCGCGCGTGACCACTCCCGAGGTGCGCGGGCGCTGAAGCGTGCGGTGATCTCGGCGCTGCAGGCCAGCGCCATCGACGTACGCGACCTGGAGAACGTGCCGCTTCCGGTGGCGCGGCAGCAGACCGCGCGAGGGAGCGCCGGCGGGATCATGATCCGTACGACGCCGGGGGTGCCGGACTCCGTCGACATCATGTTCTTCGACGGGCGGGGCGCCGACCTCTCGCAGGGCAGCCAGCGGAAGCTGGACCGGGTCTATGCACGGCAGGAGTACCGACGGGCGTTCCCCGGCGAGATCGGCGATCTGCATTTCCCGGCGAGTGTGTACGACTCGTACACGGGATCCCTGTTGCGGAATGTGGACACCACCGGGGTCGCCGACTCCGAGCTGAAGGTCGTGGTCGACGCCTCGAACGGCAGCGCCGGACTCGTACTGCCGAGTCTTCTGGGGCGTCTCGGTGTCGATGCGCTGACGATCAACCCGGGCCTCGACGAGGCGCGGCCTACGGAGACGGGCGATGCGCGGCGTTCGGGTCTGATGCGGCTCGGGGAGATCGTGGCTTCGGCCAGGGCGGCGTTCGGTGTGCGGTTCGACCCTGTGGGTGAGCGGTTGTCGCTTGTCGACGAGAAGGGGCGGATCGTCGAGGACGATCGCGCCCTCCTGGTGATGCTCGACCTCGTGGCGGCCGAGCGACGCAGCGGTCGGGTGGCACTTCCGGTGACGACCACGCGTATCGCCGAGCAGGTGGCGGCGTATCACGGGACGCAGGTGGAATGGACGACGACGTCGCCCGACGATCTGACCCGGGTGGGCCGTGACGACGCGACGATCTTCGGGGGTGATGGCCGGGGTGGCTTCATCATTCCCGAGTTCAGCAGTGTCTTCGACGGTACGGCCGCGTTCGTACGCCTCATCGGGCTCGTCGCGCGTACGCAGCTCACGCTCAGCCAGATCGATGCCCGGATTCCACGCGCCCACGTGCTGAAGAGGGACCTGGCCACGCCGTGGGCCGTCAAGGGACTCGTGATGCGACGCGTGGTGGAGGCTGCCGGTGACCGTTCGGTGGACACCACCGACGGTGTGCGGGTCGTCGAGGCGGATGGGCGGTGGGTGATGGTGCTTCCCGATCCGGCCGAAGCCGTCACTCATTTGTGGGCGGAAGGACCCGACGACGCCTCCGCGCAGGCACTGCTCGACGAGTGGTCGGCTGTGGTGGACAGCGCCGGGCGCTGAGCTCGCCGCGTGCCGGGCGGTGGCCCGCCCGGCACGCCGGTGGGGCCATTCGGAGGTAGGGGTCGCGACGTGCGACGATGTGCGGCATGCCGCAGCAGCCCCCCGTTCGGAGCACCCCTGAGCCGCCCGCGCGCCCGGATGCTTCGATGTCGCTGCTCACCAACGTCATGGACCACAGCCTTGACGACGGCTACGCGGAGGCGGCGGCCCGGAAGCAGGCGCAGGGCGGCGGAGGACTGCCCCGTACGCTGCGGGCCAAGCTCGGACTCGCCGTCGGCCTGGTGCTCGCCGCGCTGGTGGTGACCGTGGGCGCCGCGCAGGCGCGGATAGCGGCTCCCGTCGTCGCCAAGGAGCGCGAGGAGCTCATCGACCGCATCGAGCGGGAGACCAAGGCGGCCGACAAGTTGGAGTCCGATGTCGACGGGCTCCGCGACGATGTGGGCAAGCGGCAGCGCGAGGCACTGGAGAAGCACGGCGGCGACCAGGGCGAGTTGGTCGCTCTGCTCTCCGGGGCCACCGAGGTGCACGGCCCTGGCGTGAAGTTGGTGGTCGACGATGCCAAGGACACCGAGCAGGGCGGCGGGGGACCGCGCGAGAGCGCCGGATTCTCCGACACCGGCCGGGTACGGGACCGGGACATGCAGCAAGTCATCAACGGCCTGTGGCAGTCCGGCGCGGAAGCCGTCGCGATCAACGGGCAGCGGCTGACGTCGCTGTCGGCGATCCGGGCGGCCGGCGACGCCATACTGGTCGACAACAAGCCATTGGCGCCCCCCTACACAGTGCTCGCGGTGGGGGACGGGCAGCAGTTGAGCACCAGGTTTCAGGACAGCGCCGACGGTCAGTACCTGCACGCGCTGCAGGAGAACTTCGGTATCAGGACGAACATTTCCGTCGAGGAAGATGTACGGCTGCCCGCCGCGCCGAGCCTGATCGTACGTAACGCAGAGCCGCAAGCCGGAAAGGGCACATCGTGATCGCCGTACTGGGCCTCGTCGTGGGAGTCGTGGTGGGACTGTTGGTCCGGCCCGAGGTGCCCGCGGTGGTCGAGCCGTATCTTCCGATCGCCGTCGTGGCGGCACTTGACGCGGTGTTCGGAGGCCTGCGCGCGATGCTGGACGGCATCTTCGACGACAAGGTCTTCGTGGTGTCCTTCCTGTCCAACGTGGTGGTGGCCGCGCTGATCGTGTTCCTGGGCGACAAGTTGGGCGTCGGCGCCCAGCTCTCGACGGGTGTGGTCGTGGTGCTCGGTATCCGGATCTTCTCCAACGCTGCCGCGATCCGGCGGCACGTGTTCCGGGCGTGAGGCCGATGAGGAACGAATTGCCCCCGGAGGAGCCGAAAAAGGCCCCTGAGGACGCGGCCGGCACGGACAGCGCCGATGCCCCCGCCGAGCAGCTGAGCGGGCGGCAGAGGCTGGCACAGAGCCTGTGGCCGCCCAGGGTGAGCCGGGCCCAACTCATCGTCGCCCTGCTGCTGTTCGTACTCGGACTCGGTCTGGCCATCCAGGTGCGGTCCAACAGCGAGAGCAGCGCGCTGCGTGGTGCGCGACAGGAAGATCTTGTTCGCATTCTCGATGAACTGGATGACCGCACACAGCGTCTAGAAGACGAGAAGCAGCGTCTCGACGACCAGCGCACCGAGTTGGAGAACAGCTCGGACCAGGCCGAAGAGGCGCGTAAGCAGACGGTCGAGAAGGAGCGGCAACTGGGCGTGCTCGCGGGCACGGTGGCGGCACAGGGCCCGGGCATCACACTGACCGTCACCGACACCAAGGGTGCCGTCGAGGCGGACATGCTGCTCGACGCGATCCAGGAGCTGCGCGCCGCCGGCGCGGAGGCGATTCAGGTCAACGACGTACGAGTGGTGGCCAACACCTATCTCGAGGACACGGAAGGGGGTGTGCGCGTGGACGGACGGAAGGTCGCTTCGCCGTTCGAGTTCAAGGTGATCGGCAAGCCGCAGGACCTCGAACCCGCGCTGAACATCCCCGGCGGTGTCGTGCAGACGCTGGAGAAGGAGCAGGCCACGGTGGCGGTGACACGCGGGGACAAGATCGTCGTAGATGCCTTGCGACGGGCGAATCGTCCTGACTACGCTCGGTCGTCTTCCCAGTGAGGCGGGGGCGCATGGGGGCTGTCGTGCAAGGGCCAGAGGTTGCGGGGGGTCGCCGCACGGGAAGTGCGGTACGTGGTGGAAACTGTCCGGTGGATGCGGACGTTGTGAGGATGTCTGTGTCTCCGATGTACGACGGTGTGAGTTTTCAGGGTTCGTCCTGCCCCACGGGCGGGTCTGTTTCGGTCAAGGGGAATCGCCCGTGAAGTTGTTTGCGAAGTTGTTCGGCAAGAGCGGACGCGAGGACGGTGGCAACGCCACCGCCCGGCACCGCGCTCCGCGGCATGGAGAGACCGAGGAGCAGGGGGCCGAGCGTCCGCTGTTCCGCGATGAGGTCGCCGGTCACGGCGGCGACGTTTCGGGCGGTCAGGGCGCGTCTTCTGTTGACCCTGCCGCTTCCGGCCGCATAGGTTTCGGAGAACCGTCAACCTCAAGTACGGGTGGAGACTTTTCCTCCGACTCGTACGCGTCCGATGCCGCGCGGCAGGAGGGTCCGTCCATGTCGGCCTTGCCGGTTTGTACCAGGTGCGGGCATCGCAATGCGGAGGCCAGCCGGTTCTGTTCCCACTGCGGGGCGCCGCTGCGCGCCGGGGCGACGCCTGAGCGTCCGTCCGAGACGACGTCGACCATCTCGATCTCCGGTCTCGAGGCCTATGACTCGGAGACCACCGGGCAGACCCCGTCGCCCGCGCTCTCCCCGGAGGCACAGGCTGCGGTGGACGCGCTGCCGCTCGGCTCTGCGCTCCTGGTGGTGCGCCGCGGCCCGAACTCGGGCAGCCGCTTCCTCCTCGACGGGGAGCTGACCACGGCCGGGCGCCATCCGCAGAGCGACATCTTCCTCGACGACGTGACGGTGTCGCGCCGCCATGTGGAGTTCCGCCGCGGCGCCGACGGCATCTTCACCGTCGCCGACGTGGGCAGCCTCAACGGCACATACGTCAACCGGGAGCGGATCGACTCGGTCACGCTGTCGAACGGTGACGAGGTGCAGATCGGTAAGTACCGCCTGGTCTTCTACGCGAGCCAGCGGAGCATCTGACCCGCCCCCGGAAGCGTCCGGGGGGACCCCCAGGGAAGGTCCATGCGCCACACACCGAGGGGCGGTGCCGATTCCGGCACCGCCACCGCGGACAGTCGCCTGGTGAGCATCGGCACGGTGCTCAATCTGCTGCGCGACGAGTTCCCCGAGGTCACCATCTCCAAGATCCGGTTCCTGGAGTCCGAGGGGCTCATCGAGCCGCAGCGCACACCTTCCGGATACCGGAAGTTCAGCCCTGAGGACGTGGAGCGGCTCGCTCAGGTGCTGCGGATGCAGCGGGATCACTATCTGCCACTCAAGGTCATTCGGGAGCACCTGGACGCGCTGGCGCGCGGTGAGCAGGCGCAGCTGCCGTCCGTGGGGCCCCAGAGGGGGCCTGAGGACGGCCCTGACGCACTTTCCGACGTCGCGGCGCACACCGCCGCCCTGGTCGGCCGCGCGGAGCTCCTTGCCGCCGCGGAGGTCGGTGAGGAGGATCTCGAGGAGTGGGAGTCGTACGGCCTGATCACGCCGGCGGCCGAGGGTGCGTACGACATCGAGGCCGTCCAAGTTGCCAAAATCGTCGCCCAGCTCGGAAGTTTCGGGATCGAGCCGAGGCATCTGCGGGCCATGCGGGCCTCGGCCGAACGTGAGGCGGGGCTTGTCGACCAGGTCGTAGCACCGCTGCGGCGGCACCGCAATCCGCAGACCAGGGCCCATGCGGAGGCGCGTACGAAGGAGCTCGCGACCCTCACGGTGCGGCTGCATTCGGCGCTGGTGCAGACAGCGCTGCGAGTCCGGCTGCACTGACCGGAAGGGTGCCCGACTACCCAAACCGGCCGGGCACGTCCTAGGGTTGCTGTGTGAATGAGCTCGACGTCGTCGGTGTCCGGGTCGAAATGCCCTCCAACCAACCGATCGTGCTCCTGCGTGAAGTGGGAGGCGATCGGTACCTCCCCATCTGGATCGGTCCCGGGGAGGCAACCGCTATCGCCTTCGCCCAGCAGGGGATGGCGCCTGCCAGACCGCTGACGCACGACCTGTTCAAGGACGTGCTGGAGGCCGTGGGGCAGGAGCTCACGGAAGTGCGGATCACGGATCTGCGGGAAGGTGTCTTCTACGCGGAGCTGGTGTTCGCCAGCGGGGTCGAGGTCAGCGCGCGCCCCTCCGACGCCATAGCGCTTGCGCTGCGCACCGGGACGCCGATCTTCGGCAGTGACGGGGTACTCGACGATGCGGGCATCGCCATCCCGGACGAGCAGGAGGACGAGGTCGAGAAGTTCCGTGAGTTCCTCGACCAGATCTCGCCCGAAGACTTCGGCACCAACAGCCAGTGAGCTGTCGGTCCGGTGACCTGTCGGCCGGGCTGTCCGGCCGGACCATTCGGCCAGCCTTTCCCGGCAGTGGCGGGGTGGAAACCACTCTCAGGGTGATTATCACTCGGCGTGCCTAGTGTGGCGTTCGTTGACGCGCTCATGGGTACTGCCTACCGTCGAGATGGCAGGTCAAGGACGGAGGTCGGCGTGAGAAGCAGCGGCGACGGTACGGCTGGGGGAGCTCCCGGACAGAGTCTGGGGGAGAGCGGGCCGTATCCGCTCCATGGCACTACTGCAGGTCATTCTGTGCAGCGCGGTCCGGCGGACGGCGGGGAAGCGCAGGCCGACAGGGTCGGCTATCGCGGCCCGACCGCGTGCGCGGCCGCCGGCATCACCTATCGGCAGCTCGACTACTGGGCTCGCACCGGTCTTGTGGAACCGAGTGTGCGGGCGGCGTACGGCTCGGGGAGCCAGCGGCTCTACAGCTTCCGCGACGTTGTCGTCCTGAAGATCGTGAAGCGTTTCCTCGACACCGGGGTTTCGCTGCAGAACATTCGCACGACGGTGCAGCATCTGCGCGATCGCGGGTTCGCGGATCTCGAGCGGATGACGCTGATGAGCGATGGCGCGACGGTGTACGAGTGCACGTCGCCCGCCGAGGTCGTCGAACTGCTGCAGGGCGGTCAGGGCATCTTCGGGATCGCCGTGGGCGTGGTGTGGCGGGATGTGGAGGCCGCGCTGTCCCAGCTGCACGGGGAGCGGATCGACACCGGTGAGACGCTGGTCGGCAACCACCCGGGCGATGAGCTCGCGCGGCGCCGCAACCGCGCCGGGTGAGCTGCGGGCGCGCGGAGCGCGGCATGGGCGAGTGCTGATCGCGCCCGATTGTCAGTGCCGTAGGGCAGCATCGGTCTCGTGAGATCGGCGCCCACGATTCTGCATCTGGACATGGATGCCTTCTTCGCCTCGGCGGAGCAGGCAGCCAAGCCCAGTCTGCGCGGGAAAGCGGTGGTCGTGGGCGGCCTCGGGCCGCGTGGGGTGGTGGCCACCGCTTCGTATGAGGCACGGCGCTTCGGAGTGCACTCGGCGATGCCGATGGGCCAGGCCCGCAGGCTGGCGCCGAACGCCGCCTATCTGGTGCCGCGCTTCGGCCTGTACCGCGAGATCAGCGAGCAGGTCATGACGTTGCTGCGGGAGCTGTCGCCGCTGGTGGAGCCGCTGAGCCTGGATGAGGCCTTCGTGGACCTGGAGGCGGGCGGCGCGGCCTCGGACGAGCGGTCGGCGCGCGCGGTGGGGGAGCGGCTGCGGGCGGACATACGCGCGGTGACCGGGCTTACGGGCTCGGTGGGGCTCGCCGCGTCGAAGATGCTGGCGAAGATCGCGTCGGAGGATGCCAAGCCCGATGGTCTTGTGCTGATCGAGCCGGGCACGGAGCGCGAGCTGCTCGGGCCGATGTCGGTGCGGACGCTGCCCGGGGTCGGGCCGGTGACGGGCGACCATCTGAGGCGCGCCGGGATCACCACGGTCGCGGAGATCGCGGAAGCGGGGCAGGACGAGCTCGTACGGCTGCTGGGGAAGGCGCACGGGGTGCATCTGTACGCGATGGCCCTCGCGCACGACGAGCGGCCCGTGGTGGCCGAGCGGGACACGAAATCGGTGTCGGTGGAGGACACCTTCGACATCGACATCCACGACCGCGTGCGGGTCCGTCTGGAGGTGGACCGGCTCGCCGAGCGGTGCGTGCAGCGGCTGCGGGTCGGCGGGCACTCGGGCCGGACGGTGGTCCTGAAGGTCAGGCGGTACGACTTCTCGACGCTGACCAGGTCGGAGACGCTGCGGGGGCCCACCGACGACCCGGGAGTGGTGCGGGAGGCCGCGGCCCGGCTGCTGGAGTCCGTGGACACCACGGGCGGTGTGCGGCTGCTCGGGGTGGGGGTCTCGGGGCTCGCGGACTTCACACAGGAGGATCTGTTCGCGCAGGCGGCGGCGCAGGCGGCCCAGGTCGCCGAGGCCGCTGAGGCGACGGCGGTGGCGCAGCGTGCCGAGGCGGCCGCTGCCGTGGCCGAGAGCGACGCGGCGCAGGAGCAGGGCGGGGCGGAGCCGTCGGGCGGGGACGGGGCCGAGCAGGGCGCCGAGGCCGCCTCGGAGCGTCGCTGGCTGGCGGGGCACGATGTGCGGCATGCCGAGTACGGCCCGGGGTGGGTGCAGGGCAGTGGCCTGGGGCGGGTCACCGTGCGGTTTGAGACGCCCGGATCGGCGCCGGGGCGGGTGCGTACGTTCAGAACCGACGATCCCCGGCTCGAGCGGTCCGAGCCCTTGCCGCTGGTTTCCGCGGCGCCGCTGCTCTGCGAGGACGCGGGTCAGGGGGCGTCGTCGGGGTAGTCCCTGCCTGCGATCCGGCCGAAATCGCGGTCGGGTGGCGGCGCGTCTGTGGGGGCTGCGATATCGATTCCGTAGTGGTGGTAGAGCTGCAGTTCCTGCTCGGGGGAGAGATGGCGGCCCACTCCGAAGTCGGGGGCGTCCTTGATCAGGGAGCGCTCGAAGGGGACTCGGAGGGTGCCGTCGACCAGTTCGCTGGGCTCCAGGGGCACGAAGGCGTCCCGGCTGAACAGGCCGGTGCGTATCGCCGCCCACTCCGGGGCTCCTGTGGCGTCGTCGAGATAGACCTCGTCCACCGTGCCGAGCTTGTTGCCCTTGCTGTCGAACGCCTTGCGGCCGATCAGGCTTCGCGGGTCCACATCGGTCTGCACGGTCCCTCCAGAAGCTCGCAACACATCCGCAGTCACTGCGGCAACACATCTGTAATCACTACGAAAGAGCACAATCCGGATGGTGGCCACTCGAGGCCTACTCGGGCAGCTCTCCAGGCTTCCTCAGGGGTATGCGCTGGTAGGCTGGCAGGCGGCTGCTGACCCCGTGCGGGAGAGCTCTCCGGTCGACAAAGCTGACGTCCGGAGGCGCCGAAGGAGCAAATCCTCCCCGGAATCTCTCAGGCACCTGTACCGCACGGACGAGGTCACTCTGGAAAGCAGGGCGGGCGTCGACGGCTCCCGCTCTCACCGACGGTGAAAGCCGGGACGCCAGTGAGCGGGCGTGCCGGTGAAACTCTCAGGTTGAGATGACAGAGGGGGAGGCCGTCCGGGTACCCGCGCCGTGGTACCCCTCGCAGGTCGTATCGACCAGGAGGCCTCCGCAATGACTGCCCCTCGCATTCCGCTCTCTCAGCTGGAGCGTGGCATCCCCTTCGAGCAGCGTCACATCGGGCCCGACGCCGAAGCCCGGGCCAAGATGCTGGCCCAGGTCGGATACGGCTCGCTCGATGAGCTCACCGCGGCCGCGGTGCCCGATGTGATCAAGAGCGCCGAGGCACTGGATCTGCCCGCGGAGCGCACCGAGGCCGAAGTCCTCGCCGAACTGCGCTCGTTGGCGGACCGCAACGAGGTGCTCGCGCCGATGATCGGCCTCGGCTACTACGGCACCTTCACGCCGCCGGTGATCCTGCGCAACGTCATGGAGAACCCGGCCTGGTACACCGCGTACACCCCGTACCAGCCGGAGATCTCGCAGGGGCGTCTGGAGGCGCTGCTCAACTTCCAGACCGTTGTGGCCGATCTGACCGGACTGCCCACTTCCGGCGCCTCGCTGCTCGACGAGGGCACCGCGGCCGCCGAGGCCATGGCGCTGTCCCGGCGGGTCGGCAAGGTCAAGGACGGTGTGTTCCTGATCGACGCGGACGCGCTGCCGCAGACCATCGCCGTGATCGAGACGCGGGCCGAGCCGACCGGCGTCGAGGTCGTCGTCGCCGATCTGTCGCAGGGCATTCCGGCCGACGTCGCCGAGCGCGGTGTCTTCGGTGTGCTGCTTCAGTACCCGGGCGCCTCCGGTGCCGTACGTGATCTGAAGCCGGTGATCGAGCAGGCGCACGAACTCGGTGCGATCGTCACGGTTTCTGCCGATCTGCTCGCGCTCACGCTGCTGACCTCGCCCGGCGACCTTGGCGCGGACATCGCGGTGGGTACGACGCAGCGCTTCGGTGTGCCGATGGGCTTCGGCGGGCCGCACGCCGGATACATGGCGGTGCGCGAGAAGTTCGCACGCAGCCTGCCGGGAAGGCTCGTCGGCGTCTCGGTCGACGCGGACGGGAACCAGGCGTACCGCCTCGCGCTGCAGACCCGTGAGCAGCACATCCGCCGTGAGAAGGCGACGAGCAACATCTGTACCGCGCAGGTACTCCTTGCCGTCATGGCCGGGATGTACGCCGTGTACCACGGGCCGCAGGGGCTGAAGGACATCGCCCGGCGCACCCACCGCTACGCCACGATCCTGGCGGCGGGCCTGGAGGCCGGCGGTGTCGAGGTCGTGCACGGCGCCTACTTCGACACGCTGACGGTGCGGGTGCCCGGCAAGGCCGCCGATGTGGTGGCCGCCGCCCGTGAGGGTGGCGTGAATCTGCGCCTCGTGGACACCGACCGGGTGGCGATCGCCTGTGACGAGACCACCGCGCGGGCCCAGCTGGCCGCGGTCTGGGCGGCCTTCGGTGTCGAGGCCGACATCGAGGCGCTGGACGTGACCGCCGCCGAGACGCTGCCCGGCGGGCTGCTGCGCGGCGACGCGTATCTGACGCATCCGGTCTTTCACCAGTACCGCTCCGAGACGGCGATGCTGCGTTATCTGCGCAAGCTGTCGGACCGGGACTACGCGCTCGACCGCGGCATGATCCCGCTGGGCTCCTGCACGATGAAGCTCAATGCCACCACCGAGATGGAGGCCGTCACCTGGCCCGAGTTCGGTGCCCTCCACCCCTTCGCGCCCGCCGAGCAGGCGCAGGGCTATCTGACGCTGATCCGTGAGCTGGAGGAGCGGCTCGCCGAGGTCACCGGGTACGACAAGGTGTCGCTGCAGCCCAACGCCGGTTCACAGGGCGAGCTCGCCGGTCTCCTCGCGGTGCGCGGCTACCACCGGGCCAACGGCGACGAGCAGCGAACCATCTGCCTCATCCCGTCCTCCGCGCACGGCACCAACGCCGCGAGCGCCGTGATGGCCGGGATGAAGGTCGTGGTCGTCAAGACCGCGGACGACGGCGAGATCGACGTCGAGGACCTGCGCGCCAAGATCGAGAAGCACCGCGACGAGCTGGCCGTGCTCATGATCACGTACCCGTCGACGCACGGTGTCTTCGAGGAGCACGTCGCCGACATCTGCGCTCAGGTGCACGACGCGGGCGGCCAGGTGTACGTCGACGGCGCGAACCTCAACGCGCTTGTGGGGCTTGCCAAGCCGGGCCGGTTCGGCGGCGACGTATCGCATCTGAATCTGCACAAGACCTTCTGCATCCCGCACGGCGGCGGCGGTCCCGGTGTCGGTCCCGTCGGTGTGCGTGCGCACCTGGCGCCGTATCTGCCCAACCACCCGATGCAGCCCGCCGCGGGCCCGGAGACCGGGGTCGGCCCGATCTCGGCGGCCCCCTGGGGCTCGGCCGGGATCCTGCCGATCTCGTGGTCGTACGTCCGGCTCATGGGCGGCGAGGGCCTCAAGCGCGCCACGCAGGTCGCGGTGCTCGGCGCCAACTACATCGCCAAGCGGCTCGAACCGCACTACGAAGTGCTGTACACGGGACCCGGCGGGCTCGTGGCGCACGAGTGCATCATCGACCTCAGGCCGCTGACGAAGGCGACGGGTGTCACGGTGGACGACATCGCCAAGCGCCTCATCGACTACGGCTTCCACGCGCCGACCATGTCCTTCCCGGTGGCCGGCACGCTGATGATCGAGCCGACCGAGAGCGAGGATCTGGCGGAACTCGACCGTTTCTGCGCCGCGATGATCGCCATCCGGGCGGAAATCGAGAAGGTCGGTTCGGGCGAGTGGCCCGCGGACGACAATCCGCTGCGCAACGCCCCGCACACCGCGGGCGTGCTCGCCGGTGACTGGGAGCATCCCTACGACCGCCAGGAGGCCGTCTTCCCGGACGGTGTGGTCGCGGCCGACAAGTACTGGCCGCCGGTGCGCCGGATCGACCAGGCCTACGGCGACCGCAATCTGGTGTGCTCCTGCCCGCCGATCGACGCGTACGAAGGCTGAGCGTGTGATGTGTCCGGGCGGCTGAGCGGCTGAGCTGCTAGCTTCAGGGCACAAATGAGGGCCGGTTCGGAGATCTCACTCCGGGCCGGCCCTTTGTGTTCGAAGCGCCGCTGCTAGGCGGCGCGCACCACCTCGTCGGTACCCAGTGGCCGGTGCGGGGCGATGATCTGCCCGTCCGGCAGCAGCTCACCGGTGTCCTCGAAGACAAGGACGCCGTTGCACAGCAGGCTCCAGCCCTGCTCCGGGTGGTGCGCCACGAGAAGGGCTGCCTCCCGGTCGGCTGAGTCGGCTGTCGGGCAAGGTGGCTGGTGCTGGCACATGGAAGAGTTCTTTCGCTGCGTCGTGGTTGAGATCTGTGTCCTGCGGCTCGATGCGGTGTTCATGCCGCCCCCCGTTTGTGTGTCGGTCCGGTCTAAGTGTTGCCCTACGGACGTGATTCCGCAGGGATTTAGCGGCAGCGCTCCTCACCGGAGTATGACGCGTCACCCGTGCGGACGGTTCAGTCCAACTGCTCTGCCCCTTCGGGTGGTTAGGGGTGGCCGGATGGGGCTAGTCCGGATGGGCATTCACCGTCGGCGGTGCGGGTGGGACAGCACTGTGCCCCGCGGCCGGTGCGGGCTGCGGGGCACGGGAGGTGCGGGCTCAGGCGGGTGAGCCGAGCAGGGGCACGGGTGCCAGACGGTGCGTCAGGACCGGCAGAAGTTCGGCGACCTGGTGCGGCAGATGGGCGGCGATCCCCGGTGGGGCGGGGGCGAGCGGCACGAGGATGTCGGTGGCCTTGGGGCTGCCCGAGGCGCCGTCGGCGTCCACGTCGTCATGCAGCCACAGGGTGAGCATGTACAGCTCGGGTACGGAGAGCAGACGCGGCTGATAGGACGAGGGCATCTTCTCCGCCTGGCGCAGGGCGCGCTCGGTGGCGGTGATGTACGGGCCCTCGAAGAAGTGCGAGAACGCCCAGCCGTCCGGAGTGAGCCTGGTGTCGCCCGCGGCCACCGCGCGGTCGCCGCACCGGATCAGGAAGCGCCAGCCGGCGAGGCGGGTGCGCGGCGGGCCGCCGCGTGCGGTGACACGGTCGAGGACGTGTACCGGAAGCGGGAGTTCGGGACTTGCCGGTCCCTGGGCGTTGCGCAGGGACGGGGTGCGGGCCTCACGTACGGCAGTGGGGGAACCGAGTGCCGCGAGGACGCTGCGCAGGGCCGGCGCGGGAGCCGGGGGGACATGCAGCGGCATGGTGGGTCGCCTCTCATTCGACAGGCTGGGGTGACACGGGGGTGGCACGGGGGCAGATGCGGACGACGCTGTCAGCTCTCGGGGCCAGAGGGGCGGGGGGCCCGAGTACGGGTCGCCAACTCTCTGCCTCGTTCGCGGAGTTTATACGACGTGTGTTCAGGCAGTGTTTCGTCTAGCCGCCCCGCATATCGCTGACAAGGCGCTATTCGGACGGCTCATTGCGGGGTTTATCCCGATTCTCCGTCGCGTCGGCTGCGTGACCTCGACCGCTGTGCGTCAAGCGGTCGGCCGGTTCTCGTCGGCGTTTTTCACCAGATGTGGTCACGGCGCATCTGCGATTAGCCGCTTGCCCCGTGAATGTGCCCGGAGCCACCAGGGTTGAGCGTAGTGGGCGCCGGGCATGTGCGGGGCGTTATCGATCACATTGCCTGGGCATCATCCTCCGTGACGCAGCGGCAGGAACGGTGGGCTGCCCAATCGAGGAGGGACACTTCGATGGGGGAGAAGGTCGCAGCCGGAGCGTTCGACCTGTCCGACCGGCAACGCTACCGGCGGAAGTTGCAGCAGTGTCTTGCGGGACTTCGGAGGCTTCTCGAGGAGAAGCGGTTCGACCGTCCGCAGAATCTGATGGGCATGGAGATAGAGCTGAATCTCGTGGGGCCCGACGGGCTGCCGAGGATGTTGAATGCGGAGGTTCTACAGCGTATCTCGAGCCGTGATTTCCAGACCGAACTCGCAATGTTCAATCTGGAAGTGAATATTGCCCCGCACCGGCTTCGCGGGCGGGTTTTCGATCAGCTCGACGAGGAACTGCGCACCGGTCTCGCATATGCCCATCGCAAGGCCAATGAAGTCGCCGCCGGGATCGTGATGATCGGCATTCTGCCCACGCTCGGGCAGGACGACCTGGTCTCCGCGAATCTCTCCGACGTCGACCGCTATATGCTCCTGAACGACCAGATCATGGCGGCCCGCGGCGAGGACTTCTGCCTCGATATCCAGGGTGTGGAGCGCCTCGTGTGCAGCTCGGCCTCGATAGCGCCCGAGGCGGCCTGCACCTCTGTGCAGCTGCATCTCCAGGTCACCCCGGGCCGGTTCGCCGACGTGTGGAACGCGGCGCAGGCGGTGGCGGCGGCGCAGATAGCCGTGGGCGCCAACGCGCCCTTCCTGTTCGGGCACGAGCTGTGGCGCGAGTCCAGGCCGCCGCTGTTCCTGCAGTCCACCGACACCCGCCCGCCGGAGCTGCAGGCCCAGGGGGTCAGGCCCCGCACCTGGTTCGGGGAGCGGTGGATCTCATCGGCGTACGACCTCTTCGAGGAGAACCTGCGCTACTTCCCGCCGCTGCTGCCGATCTGTGACGACGAGGACGCGCTGCGGGTGCTCGACGAGGGCGGGGTGCCGCAGCTGGCGGAGCTGGTCCTGCACAACGGCACCGTCTACCGCTGGAACCGGCCGGTGTACGGCATCGCCAACGGCGTACCGCATCTGCGGGTGGAGAACCGGGTACTGCCCGCGGGGCCCACGGTCACCGATGTCATCGCGAACGCGGCGTTCTACTACGGCGTGGTGCGGGCCCTGGCCGAGGAGAGCCGGCCGGTGTGGGCCCGGCTGCCCTTCACGGCTGCGGCGGCGAACTTCGACGCGGCCTGCCGGTACGGCATCGAGGCCGAGCTGGAATGGCCGCGTCCTGGCCGGTTCGGCGGCACCTCGGTGCGGCCTGCCGTCGATCTCGTACGCGAGGAACTGCTGCCCCTGGCCGCCGCGGGCCTTGACGCGTGGGGCGTGGAGTCCGCCGACCGTGACTTCTACCTCGGGGTGATCGAGGAGCGGTGCAGACGGCGGGTCAACGGGGCGTCCTGGCAGGCGGCGACGTACCACCGGGCACTGGGGGACGGCCTCGGCCGGGAGGAGGCCCTTGCCGCCACCACGAGCCGCTACAGCGAGCTGATGCACGCCGGGGAGCCGGTGCACACCTGGCCGGTGGGCATCGTGCCGCGGCCCGTGGTGCCGTCGGCGTGAGTCCGCGGTCGGTGTGAGCCCGCGGTCGGAGCGGGGTCGCCGTCGGCGTGAGGTGACCGGTGCGGGGTGCGGAGGCGGTCCGCGCCCCGTACCGCGGTGTCGGTCGGCGTTCGGCGGCGTCGACCGGCGCGGGTGCGGTCCGGGGCGTGGCGGGCGTGGCCCGTGGCGGGCCGACGGCGCGGGGGAGCGGGCTCAGTTGCCGCCCGCGGCGATGATCGCCTTGAGGATGACCTCCTGCATCTGGGCCGGGTCGTCGATCTGGTGGCCCGAGCCGCCGGTCGCCGCGGCGATCTCCTTGACCTCGTCCTTGTTGGCGTCCGGGCCGACCGCGATGGCGATGAGGGGAACGGGCCGCTTGGGGTCGGTGAGGCGCTTGAGTTCGCCCACCAGAGCGCTGCGGGTGATGGAGCCCGGGTCCTGGTTGGCGCCGTCGGTGAGGATCACCAGGGCGTTGAACTTGCCCTTCACATAGGTCTTCTGGGCGTCTTTGTAAGCGGCGAGCGCGGTGTCGTACAGGCCTGTGTAGCCGGGCTTGGGCTGCAGGCCGCTGTAGGCGTCGGTGAGGCGTTCGCGCTGGGTGGAGCCCTTGCCCGCCCGGTCACCCAGGCGCTGGGTGGGCACCAGCTTCTTGTAGTCGTTCTCGCCGTCCAGGAGCGTGGAGAACTCCCAGACACCGATCTCGTCCTCCGGCGTGAACTGGTCGAGTGCCTGGATGAGGGAGGCCTTGGTGACCTCGAGGCGCGATTCGCCGCGGCTCGGCACCAACTCGCCCATGGAGTTGGAGACATCGACCACGGTGGTCAGGCGCGCGCTCTGCACCGTGATCGTCCACAGGCCGAGCGTCGACTGTACTTCCTTCGGCGCCGGCGGCTCCGCCGTGGCATCGGCGAACGGCTGCGGGGCGCGCCCGCCCGCGGCGGCGACCAGCTGGTCGGACGGGTCGCCCGCGCCCGAGCGGAAGCCGTGCTTCTCCAGGATGCCGCGGCCCTTGTCCTCGCTGAGCAGGGTCATGAACCGCAGCGCGGCCCGGCTCTCGTCGGTGCTGAGCTGCGGCTCGTCGACGAGCGTGAACGGGTAGTCCAGCTGGGGGGCGCCGTCCTCGGGGTAGAAGAGTTCGAGCTGGCCCTCCTCGCTCGCCGACGCGTTGTGCGTGAACGCGGCCTGCTCGGACACGATCAGCGCCTGGTTGCGCCGCGGGTTGCCCTGCTCGGTGCCGGAGTCGTCGCGGGCCACGGTCTCCAGGGCCTGGGCGTCGCTGTCCGAGGTCCGCTGGGCGAGCACCTTCGCGGTGGCGGCGACCTGGGTGTCGCTGCCGGGCTTGTCGGCCTGCGCCGCCGACGCGCCGATCTTCGTGAGGGCGAGCAGGCCGGTGGCGCTGCGGGCCGGATCGGCGGAGCCGAGCCTGAGCTTGTCGTCCTCGGTGGCGATGGCGGTCAACTCGGCCCAGGAGTACTGCTTCTGGGGCCAGCCGACCGACTCGGCGGCCGAGGGCACCATGCCCATGGTCACGGGCGAGGAGGCGATATTGCCCGCGGCGGTCAGCGGTACGTCATTGCCGCCGAGGCTCGCCCGGTCCACCCACAGGTCGGAGTCGGGCACCCACACCTCGAAGTCGGGGTGGCCGCCGTCGCGCAGGGTGTCGGCGACTTTGTACGCCTCCTGTGCCTGGACGCGTACGTCGAGACAGCGGCCGTCGGAGGTGACGTCCTGGTCGCGGGCGTGCTCCGCCTCCTCGCGCAGCACCGGGGCCATGTCGGGCGAGGCGACCACGTCGAGGCGTATCGCGTCCTCCTCGCAGGAGCCGCCGAAGGAGAGCAGGCCGTTGCGGGCGGCGACACCGGTGCCCGTCGCGACACCGAGCACCAGTACCGTCGCGATGGCGATGGTGCGGCGGCGTGCGCGGGGACGCGACTGTGCGTCCGGCGCATAAGGGTCGGGCGAGTTGTGACGTCCCATGGCGGTGGTGCCCCTCCTCGGATGACGAAGCAAGGAAAAGGGGGAGTACGCCTCCTGTGGCGTACCGTCCCCCTCGGCCTGTCGCGCACGATCTTCGTACCTGCATTCGAGACCCTAGTGGGGCGAGGATGGGGATGAGGCGGGATTGAACAGATGGAGGAAGTGTGCAGGCGGAGGTCGGGCCAGTGGCCGGTTCTTTTCTTCAGGAGCGGCCGTCGAGGCGGATCCTCCGGAACGAGACGCTCCTCGTATTGGCGCTTTCGCTCGGTGCGAGCGGAGTGTCCGCGCTGATCAGCTTTGTCGGATCGGTGACCAAACCGGGCGGTCTCAAGGATCAGGCGGCCACTCTCAACGCCTCGGCGGCGCCCGGACGTCCCTGGCTTGATCTCACCTGGCAGTTGTTCGGTATCGCCACAGCGCTGGTGCCGGTCGCACTGGTCGCGCATCTGCTCGTACGTGAACGGGCCGGCCTGCGCGTCATCGGCTTCGACCGCACCAGGCCCTGGCCGGACCTGGGGCGCGGTGCGGTGATCGCGGCGGGCATCGGCTCCACCGGGATCGCCTTCTATCTGGCGGCCAGGGCCCTCGGGTTCAACCTCACGGTGGTGCCGGAGGCGTTGCCCGACGTGTGGTGGAAGTTCCCGGTCCTGATCCTGTCCGCGGCACAGAACTCGGTGCTCGAAGAGGTCATCGTCGTCGGCTATCTGCTGCGCCGCCTCGACCAGTTGGGCTGGTCGCCGACGGCCTCACTCGCGGCGAGTTCGGTGCTGCGCGGCTCGTACCACCTCTATCAGGGCATCGGCGGCTTCATCGGGAACATGGTGATGGGCGTCGTCTTCGTGCTGCTCTACCGGCGCTGGGGCCGGGTCGGCCCGCTGGTCGTCGCGCACACACTGCTCGACGTGGGGGCGTTCGTGGGATACGCGCTGCTCGCGGGCAAGGTGGGGTGGCTGCCCACGGCGTGAGGCGGGCCCAAGTGGCGGCTTCAGGCGCGCAGTTCACCCTCGATGACGGTGACCGCCAGGCCGGTGAGCAGGGTGCGCTCGCCTCGTAGCGCGGTGCGCACCAGGCCGGAGCGCGGCGATGCCTGCAGACCGGTCAGCTCCTCGCGGCCCAGGCGCGGCGACCAGAACGGGGCCAGAGCGGTGTGGGCGCTGCCGGTGACCGAGTCCTCGTCGATGCCCACGCGCGGGAAGAAGCAGCGCGAGAGGTAGTCGTAGCCGCGGGCGGGGTCATCGGCGCGTGCGGTCGCGATGATGCCGCGCTTGGAGTGGGCGACGAGCGCCTTGTGGTCGGGGGTGAGGGCGCGTACGACCTGCTCGTCGGCGAGTTCGAGCAGCAGGTCGCCGACGAGGGGGCCGGTGTCGTACGCCGCCAGCGGTTCGGTGCCGAGAGCTTCGGAGACCCCGGCGGGCAGGGGCACTTCGGTGAGCTGCGCGGTGGGGAAGTCGAGGGTGAGGGTGCCGTCGTCGTGGGCGGTGGCGGTGAGGACACCTGAGCGGGTGGCGAAGCGGACGGGGCCCTTGGCGGCGCCGGTGGAGCGCAGCACGTGTGCGGTGGCCAGAGTGGCGTGGCCGCACATGTCGACCTCGGTCGCGGGAGTGAACCAGCGCAGCGCCCACTCGGCCTCACCGCCCGGCGGCAGCGGGTGCGCGAAGGCGGTCTCCGGATGGTTCACCTCCCGGGCCACGTCCTGGAGCCAGTCGTCCGAGGGGAACGAGTCCAGGAGGAGCACGCCGGCCGGGTTGCCGGTGAAGGGGCGGTCGGTGAAGGCGTCGACGATCCGAATCTTCATGACATCGACGCTACGGCCTCGGTGTTTGTGCAGGCCAAGGCCAATTCCGGGAATCTGGCCCTCTTTGGGGCGCGTGGCGTGACGGTGGGGAGCTCGGGGCTCAGGGCTCGCGTAGCTGCGGGCGGGGTTGTCATCCGAACAGTTCCGATATATCGTTGAGGCATCGCGAGCGATACGTGATGGATCATGAGAGCTCGCGAGCAATGCCGATCACTGTGATCGGCGACGATCAGCAACGAAAAGGAAGTGATTGTCATGCGTTCCCACGGACACGGACATGAGCATGAGCACGGACGGGGTCACGGCCCCTTCGGACCCGGCGAGCGCGGTCGAGGCCGCGGCGGCTGGGGCGAGTTCGAGGGCCGGCGTGCGGCCTTCGGCCCCTTCGGGCCCGGCTTCGGCGGCCCCGGTGGACCCGGTGGCCCCTGGGGTGGCCGCGGTCGCGGCGGCGGTCGGGGCAGGGCGCGGCGCGGTGATGTGCGCGCGTCGATCCTGGCGCTCCTGAAGGACCGTCCGATGCACGGCTACGAAATGATCCAGGAGATCGCCGAGCGCAGCGGCGGGGCGTGGAAGCCCAGCCCGGGGTCGGTCTACCCGACGCTGCAGCTGCTCGAGGACGAGGGCCTGATCACCAGCGAGAGCGAGGGCGGCAAGAAGCTCTTCTCGCTCACCGAGGCCGGCCGCAGCGCGGCCGACGAAGGTCCCGACGCTCCTTGGGAGGATGCGGGCCGCGGCGTCGACTGGGAGACGGTCAACGAGATCCGGCAGGCCGGCTTCGGTCTGATGGAGGCCTTCGGGCAGGTCTGGAAGACCGGCTCGACCGAGCAGCGGCAGAAGGCGCTCACGGTCGTCAACGACGCCCGCAAGAAGCTGTATCTCATCCTGGCCGATGAGGACTGAGCGGCGGCGCGATCAGGTGAACAGGGCGGCGTTCCCCGCATGGTGCGGGGAGCGCCGCCTTTGGCTTGCCGAAGCGGGGGAGGTGCCGTTGTCGGCGCGCCAGGGGCCGAGTGCGGAGCGGTCAGACCGCGAGGGCGTTCAGCTTGCGCAGCGACTCGTTGAGCGCGGCGGTCGCGGAGTCCTTGAGCTTGCCCGCCATCAGGGAGACGGCTGCGCCCGTGAACTCGCCGTCGATACGGACCGTCGTGGCCGCGCCGTCGGGTACGAGTGAGTAGCGCGTGCCGACGTTCACACCCATCGGGCCCTTGCCCCTGATGGCGAGCGTGCTGCCGGTCTCCAACTCCTCTACGGTCCAGGTGACTTCCGCCGGGAAGCCCATGAGCTTCATGTTCTCCTCGAAGGTGCCGCCCTTTTCGAGCGAGGTCGGGGCTCCCTTAGGGAACCCGGTGTGGGTCGTGCTCCACTCGCCATAGAGGGAGAAGTCCGTGAGCGTGGCCCAGACCTTCTCTGCGGGCGCCTCGATCCGCGCTTCGGCGGTGACTTCGGCCATGTGCGACCACCTCTCTCGTCGGGCGCTGCGGCGGACGCAGCTGGGGTGTCGCGGAACGTAGCGGCGGGGCCCGGAACTTACAAGACTGACGGGCCGTCAGGAATGGTGAAGCCCGTGACGGACGTGCGGCGGCGGGGGCCGGCGGCAGTGGAGCGGGCTGGTGCGGGCGTGCGCGAGGGTTCGCGAGAGTGCCGTTCACGCCTGCGCGAGACTGCCGATGTGGCGTATGACCGCGGCGTCGAACAGATCCGATGCGCGCGGGAAGGGGCCTTCGTCGTGGCAGTGCCACGCCTCCCAGAACAGATCCGCGAGCAGCGCGTCCGGTGGTGCGTACACGCGGTAGACGTACTGCTTGCCGTCGACCGCGGGTAACGACACCAGCCAGCAGCCGCACTCCTCCGCCTGCCGGGCGCGCGCCGCCGCGGTGCGGGTGGTGCCGTGCGGGCCGGAGGGCATCGAAGGGTCCTTCGTTGGGAAGAGGGCAGTTGCCCGGGTGCCGGAAGGGACGAGCGCCGGGCGGTCGGCGGTTGCGTAAGGGGAGCGAAGCAAGGCGGCGCGCGCCCCTCGGGGAAGAACGGTTGGATCTCATCCGTAAGGAGGAGAACCCGTACATGCATCCCCAACCTGTGTCGGACGCACAAATGCTCCCCGCCGGGGATGCTTCGGCCGTACGTGGCTGATGAGGTGGGGGTTGTGCATAGCCCCACCCCGGCCGCTCAGCCCGGCCCCACCAGCGCAGACACGGACGACCGGCTCAGCGACGAGCTGACGTCGGTGGTCGCCGGTGCGCGCAGGCGGGCCGTGCGGGACGGTGACGGGCAGATCGACACCGCGCATCTGCTGCATTCCCTCCTGGAGTCCGATCCGGCGGTACGCGAAGTCTTCCGTGGCGGCGACCAAGTCGCCCGGCTCCTCGGCTATCTCGTCCAGCGAACGATCGGATATGGCCTGCAATGGCAGGGCACGGTGGAGGATTCCGGTGCCGTGCCCGTGGTGCGGGAGGCCGCGGGGTGGTCGCCGGCCGCGGCCACCGCGATGGAGGCGGCCCTGGAGCGGGCCGTGCGGCGCGGTGAACAACGGGCCGCGGGTATCGACCTGTTGGCGGCCCTCGCCCGCGACTCCGAGTGCAGGGCGGTCGACGTGCTGTGCCGCGCGGGAGTCGATCCGGAGGCGCTCGCCCTGCGGATCGAGCAGGGTCCACAGGGCTGAGGCGCGGGGCGCCCGAGGCCGACTTCTCGGACCGGAACCCACGAACGCCCGAGGCCGACTCCTTGGACCGGAACCCGCGGATGCCCGAGGCCGACTCCTTGGACCGGACCCGCGAATACTCGCTGGGGACAGCGCTGCGGACCCATGTATCTCGCGGCTGCGGACCCATGTATCTCGCGCCGTCTCGCGCACTGAGATGTCAGGGGTATGGGTGGTGACGCTCATTACTGAGGCTGTCATGATGTGCCGGTGTCTACGTCTCAGGGGATCAAGGAGAGCGGGGGGAGCACGGGCCGCGGAGTCGGCCTCGGGCTCGCTCTCGTCTCGGCGTTCGCGTTCGGCGGTTCGGGAGTCGCGGCCAAACCGCTGATCGAGGCGGGTCTCGACCCGCTGCATGTCGTTTGGCTGAGGATCGCCGGCGCCGCCCTGATCATGCTGCCGTTCGCCTGGCGTCACCGGGCGCTCGTGGTGAACCGGCCCGCACTGCTCGCCGGGTTCGGTCTCCTGGCCGTCGCGGGCGTGCAGACCTGCTACTTCGTGGCGATCTCCCGTATCCCCGTCGGGGTCGCCCTGCTCATCGAGTACCTCGGACCCGCCCTCGTACTCGGCTGGATCCGCTTCGTACAGCGCCGCCCTGTGACCCGCGCCGCCGCGATCGGTGTGGTCCTCGCCGTCGGCGGGCTCGCCTGTGTCGTCGAGGTGTGGGCCGGGATGCGCTTCGACGTGATCGGGGTGCTGCTCGGCCTGGGGGCGGCGGTCTGCCAGGCCGGTTACTTCATCCTCGGCGACCACGGAAGCGACGCCGGCGAGAAGGCTCCGAACCCCCTCGGCGTCATCGCCTACGGACTGCTCATCGGCGCCGCCGTCCTCACCGTCGTGGCCAGGCCCTGGACCATGGACTGGTCGGTCCTCACCGGCCGGGCCGACATGGACGGAACGTCCGTGCCCGGACTGCTGCTGCTCGGCTGGATCGTGCTGATCGCGACGGTCCTCGCGTACGGCACCGGAGTCCTCGCCGTGCGCAGGCTCTCGCCGCAGGTGGCCGGGGTCGTCTCCTGCCTGGAGGCGGTCGTGGCCACGGTGTTCGCCTGGATCATGCTGGGCGAGCATCTCTCGGCACCGCAGATCGTCGGCGGCGCGATGGTGCTCGTGGGCGCGTTCATCGCGCAGAGCTCCACGCCCTCCAAGCCCGGAGCGGGGACCGTGGCGGGCGGGATGCCGGACCGGGAAAGCCAGTTGTCGGCCTCGCGGACCTCGGCATAAGGTCCCGATCATGCACTCGAACGCACTCGTGCTTCCGCCGCCTGCCGCGTAACGCGGGCGGCTCTCACGCAGAGGATTCCACCCGGCCGTGCGCCGGGGCGACGACGGCTGCCCGCAGACGACAGTCCTGCTGTTCTGTCTTCCGCGGAGAAGTCACGTGTCGAATGCCGTTTCCTCCTGTTCTTCCAGTTCTGATTCTCCTTCCGGGGCCGCCGCCTCTTCTGAGTCCCGTTCTGTTGCCTCTGCGCCTGCCTCTGCGCCTGCGGCTGAGTCTGAGTCTGCGTTTGGGTCTACGCCGACGTCCGCCGGCCGGGATGTAGCTGGCGCCGGGGCAACTGCCGCTCGCGCGCTGTCCGTCGGCCGCGGGCTGCTCTATCTGATCGTCGCGGGCGCCGCCTGGGGCACCGCGGGGGCCGCCGCCTCGCTGGTCTTCCGGGTCAGCGACCTCGGGCCGCTCTCGCTCTCGTTCTGGCGGTGCGCGGGCGGGCTCGCGCTGCTGCTCGCGGGCGCGGTGCTGCGCCGTGGCCGGCGCGGCCGCGGGCGGATGCGGCCCGTGCGGATCGCCGTGCTCGGGGCGGCACTGGCCCTCTTCCAGACCGCGTACTTCGCGGCAGTCGAGGCGACCGGGCTCGCCGTCGGTACCGTCGTGACGCTCGGCGCGGGGCCCGTACTCATCGCTCTCGGGGCGCGGTTGACCCTGGGCGAGCGCCTGGGGCGCGGCGGTGTGGCGGCGGTCGTGGGCGCCCTGGCCGGGCTCGCGGTGCTCGTACTCGGTGACGGCGGGGCGACGGTACGTCCGGCCGGTGTGCTCCTGTCGGTGGTCTCCGCCGCCGGGTACGCCGTCATGACGCTGCTCACCCGCTGGTGGGGGCGGGACGGCGGAGGCGGTGACTCCTACGCCACCACCACCTGGACCTTCGCCGTCGCGTCGCTGTGCCTGCTGCCGTTCGGCGCCGTGGAGGGGCTGTTGCCGCAGACCGCCCAACCCGGCGTCGTCGTCGGGCTGTTGGTGTACGTCGCCGCCGTGCCGACCGCGCTCGCCTACGCCCTGTACTTCGCCGGGGCCGCCGCCGTGCGGTCCGCCACGGTGTCCGTGGTCATGCTCCTGGAGCCGGTGAGCGCGGCCGTGCTCGCGGTGCTGCTGCTCGGTGAGGAACTGACGGTGGCCATGGTGGCGGGCACGCTCCTGATGCTGGCCGCGGTGGCGGGACTCGCGGTGGCCGAGACGCGCGGGGCCGGGGACACGCGCGCGTAGTGCCTGCGGGCACGCGCGCGTGGTGACGGATTTGGCGCCACGCGCGCGTGCCCGGTGAGGCGGCCGGTGTTACACGGTCCGGCGGGTCCGGCGGGCTGGCGGTCCGGAGGCCCGGCAGTCCGGCAGTCCGGCAGCCCGTCGTCACAAAGCCCGCAGGTAGTCCGGCAGTTCGATGCCCGGGGCCAGGTCGTCGGCCGGGACCGGGGCGCCGTACGCGGAGGTGAGCGGGATGACGCCGGTCCAGTGGGGCAGGCCCTGGTCCTCGGGGTCGTCGTTGGGGCCGCCGGTCCGCACCTTCGCGGAGACTTCGTTCAGGTCGAGGCTGAGGACTGCGGTGGCGGCCAGCTCCTTGGTGTTGGCCGGGCGTGAGTCGTACGAGCGGCCCGGCACCACGTGGTCGACCAGGGCGTCCAGGGCCTCGCGCTTCTCCTGGGGGTCGGTGACCTGCTGGGCGGTGCCGTGGACCACCACCGAGCGGTAGTTGAGCGAGTGGTGGAACGCGGACCTGGCCAGGACCAGGCCGTCGACATGCGTGACCGTCAGGCACACCTGCAGGCCCGGGTCCGGCTTGCCCGCGGCGCGCAGCGGCCGGGAGCCGGTGGAACCGTGCACATAGAGGCGGTCGCCGACCCGGCCGTACAGCGTGGGCAGGACGACGGGCGCCCCGTCACGGACGAAGCCGAGATGGCAGACATAGGCCTCGTCGAGTATCGAGTGGACCAGCTCGCGGTCGTACGAAGCGCGCTCCTTGGCCCGGGTGGGGACGGTCCGGTCGGTGGGCGTGTAACCGGTGGCGGCGGCCGACGTCACGGTCATGGCGTACTCCATTGCGTAATTGATTGCACTAGTGCATACTTGGCTTTGTGCTAGGAGAGTATCGGATCACGGGTCGGCGCGCAGCCGAGATTGCCGCCTGCGTCGAGCGCGGAGTGGCGGGCGGAGAGCTCGCACCGGGCCAACTGCTGCCTCCCATGCGGGAGTTGGCGGCAGATCTCGGCGTCAATCCCAATACCGTCGCGGCCGCCTACCGCACCCTGCGTGAGCGCGGGGTCATCGAGACGGCGGGCCGCCGGGGCAGCCGGGTGCGGGCCAGACCCGCGATCACCGCGCGGGACGCGATCCGGGTCGAGGTGCCCGAAGGGGTACGGGATGTGTCGACGGGCAATCCGGACCCGGCGCTGCTGCCCTCGCTCGCCGGAGTGCTCGGCGCGGCCGGTGAACGCTGCGACCGGGACCCCGTGCTCTACGGGGACGCCGCGGTGGAGCCGGAGTTGGCGCGCATGGCGCGAGCGGACTTCGACGCGGACGGAGTGCCGGCCGGGCCCGTCGCCGTGGCCTCCGGATCCCTGGACGCCATCGAGCGCGTGCTCGCCGCGCATCTCAAGCCGGGCGACGCCGTCGCCCTGGAGGACCCGGGCTGGGGCAGTCTCCTTGATCTGATCCCGGCGCTCGGCCTGCGCGGCGTCCCGGTGGGCGTCGACGACGAGGGGCCGCTGCCCGACGACGTGGAGCGCGCGCTGCGGGAGGGGGCCAGGGCCATCGTCGTCACCGATCGCGCCCAGAACCCCACCGGCGCCGCGGTGAGTGCGGCACGCGCGCGTGCCCTGCGTTCGGTGCTGGCCGCGCACCCCGAGGTGCTGCTCATCGAGGACGACCACGGACACCGCATCGTCGATCTGCCGCTGCACCCGCTCGCCGGCGCCACCGACCGCTGGGCCGTGGTGCGTTCGATCGCGAAGGCGTACGGCCCCGACCTGCGCCTGGCCGTGCTCACCGGGGACGCCGTGACCGTCGACCGGGTGAGCGGACGGCAGCGGCTCGGCCCCGGCTGGGTCAGCAGGCTGCTGCAGTACGCGGTGGTCGGGCTGTGGTCGGAAAAGGCAGTGGACGCGCGCGTGGTGGCCGGTTCGTACGGAGAGCGGCGGGACGCACTCATCGGGGCGCTCGCCCGGCGCGGGGTGACCGCGCACGGCCGCAGCGGTATGAACGTCTGGGTTCCGGTCGCGGACGAGACGGGCGCCGTCGCCCGGCTCCTGCACGCGGGCTGGGCGGTCGCGCCCGGGGCGCGCTTCCGGATGAGTGCGGCACCCGGGCTGCGCATCACCGTTTCGCCCCTCGCGGCCGCCGAGATCGAGACGGTGGCCGACGCGGTGGCGGCCGCGGCGGGGGGCGAAACGGTCCGCCGCTTCGGGTGAGACGGGCTGGGGGGAGAGGCGGGGCGGTGCTTCGGCGGAGACGGGTAGGGGCGGTGCTTCGGCGGAGACGAGGAGAGGGGCGATGGCTCGACTCCGGCCCGGGGCCCTGGCGGACACGGACTCAGCGCCGTGTTCTGGCCTGGGTCAGTGCCGCCCCCGCGATCACGATCAAGGCGCCCACAGGAGTCGACCAGGCGAGCCGTTCACCGAGCAGGGCGACGCCCGCGGCGGTGGCGATCACCGGGATGAAGTACGTGACCATCTGAGCCGTCGTCGGGCCCACCTCCGCCACCAGGCCGTACTGCAGCAGCACGGCGAGCCCGGTGCCGAGCGCGCCGAGGGCCACGACGGCGAGCAGCGGCAGGACCGCGAGCCGGGTTGGCAGTGAGGTGAACAGCGGTGTCATGACGGCCAGTTGGACCGTGGCGAGAAGCAGCTGGGCGCCGGTCAGGGAGAGGTGCGAGTGCGAACTTCCGGCCAGGGTGCGGCGCACGTAGATCCAGCCGACCGGGTAGCTGAGGGAGGCGAGCAGTGCCATCGCCGTACCCCCGAAGTCCAGGCCGTGGAAGCCCTGCCAGGCGCCGAGCACCGTGAGCACCCCGAGGAAGCCGAGGCCAAGGCCCGCGACGCGCCGCCGGGTCGGCCGGTCCTCGGACAGCGCCACGAGTGAGAGCGCCATGCCCCACAGGGGTGAGGTGGCGTTGCAGATGCCCGCGAGCGTGGACGGAATCGTGAGCTCGGCGTAGGCGAACAGGGAGAACGGCAGGGCGTTGAGCAGGAAGGCCGCCACCGCGAGATGGCCCCACGTGCGCAGGCCCCGCGGCAGCCGCTCGCGCTTCCAGGCGAGCGCGATGCCGAGTACCGCGGTGCCGAACAGGAGCCGTCCGAAGGTGACTTGGAACGGCGCGTACCCCTGCGTACCGACCTTGATGAGCAGGAAGCTGAAGCCCCAGATCAGCGAGAGGGCGGCGAAGCGGATCCGCCAGTCGACGGTGGGCCGGGGCGCGGGAGCGGCCGCGGCCTCCGGTGCGGAGGGGGAGGGAGAGGTGGTGACGCAGGTGGTACGCGGTGTACGCGACGTGCGGGACGGGGTGACGGAGGCCATGGGTCTCACCCTGGAGCAAGGAATCTCGTAGCACAATCGAGATTCTGTCCGGCCAATCGCGTAGCATTGCTTACATGTTGAACCTGGAGCGCCTGCGGACCCTGGATGCCCTGGCCCGGCACGGCTCGGTGAGCAAGGCCGCCGCCGGTCTGCACGTGACGACGTCCGCGGTGTCCCAGCAGATGACCAAGCTGGAGCGCGAAGTGGGCCAGCAGCTCCTGGCCAAGAACGGCAGGGGAGTGCGCCTGACGGACGCCGGGCACCTGCTCGCCGAGCACGCGGGGCGGATCCTCTCGCAGGTGGAGCTGGCCCAGTCCGATCTGGAGGCGCAGCGCGGCCGGGCCGTCGGCGAGCTGCGGATCGCCGGGTTCCCGACGGCCGCGCGGGGACTGTTTCCGGCGGCGCTCGCGGCGCTGCGCGCCGACCACCCGGGCCTTCGGGTGCGCTCGCAGGAGATGGAGCCCGAGGTGGGAGCGGCCGCGGTGGTCCGCGGCGACCTCGACCTCGCGGTCGTCCTCGACTGGTACAACAAGCCGTTGCCGGTGCCCGAGGGCCTCGCCAAGGCCTCTCTCCTCGACGACCCGGCCGATGTGGTGGTGCCCGCGGACCATCCGCTCGCCGCGCGCGCGGAGATCGACCTCGAGGAGCTCGCCGAGGACGACTGGATCTGCTGGCCCACCGGTGCCTACTGCTCGGACTGGCTGCTCTACACACTGCGGGCCAAGGACATCGAGCCGCGCGTGTGTCACTACGCCGAGGAGCACCACACCCAACTCGCCTTCGTGGCCGCGGGACTCGGCGTGTGCATCACGCCGCGCCTGGGCCGCGGCAGCCTGCCCGAGGGTGTGCGTGTGCTCCCCGTGCGCCAGGGAGTGCGGCGTCATGTGTACGCGGTGTGGCGCGCGGACGCCGATCGCAGGCCGTCGATCAGGGCGGCGGTCGCGGCGCTGCAGGCGGCGGGCGAGGCGGTCGCCTGAGGGGTGAGGGCGCGTGTTCCTTCCGGTGGCCCGCCCCGGTCGGCGGGGCCGGATCCTTGCTCGGCGGGGACCTGCTCGCTCCGCCCCCCGGCGGGACCTGCCCGTTCCGCCTCGTGCCGCCTACCCCAGCGTCGCCAGTTTCCGGAAGTCCCAGGAGGCGATCGCCTCCGGGGTGAGCCGCATCCAGGCGTGCCGGCCGTCGTGCGGCATGGAGTCGATCCCGAAGTTCTTGCGCGCGAACAGCCGCTCGATCGCGTCGAGTTCGGGGTGCGGCTCACCGGTGCGCGGTGCCTCGCCGACGAACTCCACGGAGCCGGAGAGCTCGGCCCCGCGCAGCTCGCCGTAGTCCTCGCCGTCGTCCACGACCACGGCGATCCGCGGGTCACGGCGCAGATCGGCCCAGCGCTTGCTGCGCGTGATGGAGTACAGCCACAGAGAGGTGCCGTCCCAGGCGAACCAGAGGGTGCTGACATGCGGGGCACCGTCCGCCGATACGGTTGCGACCCGGCAGGTGCGCTGCTCGCCGAGGAACGCGTCGAGCTCGTCCGGCGGCATCATGATCTTGCGGCCCCTGCGCTGTGTGACGGCCATGCGTCCTCCGAATCCGTGTCCCGGAACCGGCCTCGGATGACTCGATGGGCCCGCCCCGTCAACGTAACTGACTATGTGTCAGAAAAAGTATGGCGCCAGCATGGAGTGTCTTCCGCCGGTACGCAATGGGGGCTACCCTCCGGCGAACCCACGGCCGGTGAAAGCAGCCGCGGCCGGCGAAAGCAACAGCGACAGGGGGAGCCTCATGCCGTCCAGCGAACAGCTCGCCGAACTTCTCGATCCCGCCACCACCGCCCTGCTCACGGTCGAGTGCCAGCAGGGCGTCATCGGCACGGAGAGCGCCCTGCCCGAACTCGCCCAGGAGATGCGGGAGTCGGGGGCGCTCGGCAATGTGGCCCGGCTTGTCTCCGCCGCGCACGCCGCTTCCGTGCAGGTGATCCACGCGGTGGCGGAGCGGCGGCCCGACGGCCGGGGAGCGGGTCGTAACGCCCGGCTCTTCCGCGCTGCCGAACGCCTTCCCGTGCAGCAGCTGTCCGGCACCCGGGCCGTCCGGGTCGCGCCGCCCATCGAGGTGGCCGAGGAGGACCTTGTCGTGCGCAGGCTGCACGGCCTCTCGCCGATCGCGGGCACGGATGTCGACCCGCTCCTGCGGAACCTGGGCTGCCGCACCCTCGTCGTCACCGGCGTCTCGGCCAATGTCGCCATACCCAACACCGTGTTCGACGCGGTGAATCTGGGCTATACGGCCGTCGTGGCGTCGGACGCCATCGCGGGAGTGCCGTCCGACTACACCCCCGCGATGATCCGCAACACCCTCGCCCTGGTGGCCACGGTCAGCGCGACCGACGAGATCCTCGCGGCCTGGAAGCACCCCCGCAGGGCCTGAGGCGGGGGTGGGCCAAGGGGGCGGGGGTGGGTTCAGGCCGCGGGCGCGTTCGCGTCTCGGACCGGCCCTTGGATGCGTTCGTGCCTCAAGCCGGCCCTTGGATGCGCTCACGTCTCAGGCCGGCCCTTGGATGCGCTCACGTCTCAGGCCGGCCCTTGGACGCTTGCGTGCCTCAGGCCAGTTTGATCTCGTCGCCCGACACCGTGATCTTCGTGGCGGGCAGCGGCTTGGTTGCCGGGCCCTTCTTCACGCTGCCGTCCGACGGGTCGAACTTGCTGCCGTGACAGGTGCAGTTGATGGTGCCGCCCGACACCTCCTTCAAGGGGCAGCCGCGGTGTGTGCAGGTCGACGAGAACGCCTTGAACTGCCCCTCCGACGGCTGGGTGACCACCACGCCCTGGTCCTTGAACACCTTGCCGCCGCCCTTGGGGATGTCCGCCGTGCTGCCGAGCGAGCCACCGTCCGCATCGCCGGTGTCACCACCGCCCGTGGCGCCGCCCGAAGTGCCGCCTTCCGAACCGGAGTCGTCTGATCCGCCGCACGCCGTCAGGGCCGCGGCGAGCCCCGCCGCGCCCGCGGCGGCGACGAAGACGCGCCGGGACGGTTCGTTCGGAACGGACTCCTGTGCAACGGCCATGCCGTCCTCCCGCATCGTGAGGGTGTGTGCAGCGTGTACGGCTCTCGCGCCGTGTACGGATCTCCACTCGTACGTACGCGGTACCGCGCGGTGTCGTTCAACGTTCCAATGACTTCTTAAGGAAGTCGAGCTCATGGCGCAACAGCGTGTCGGCAAGCCCTTCGCCGCCGGCGCGATGTGAAGCGTCGGCCAGCGGCAGGACACTGTGTGGCCGCCCTGCGCTCAGCAGTGCGGCGGAGAAGCGCAGCATGTGCGCGACCACCACGTTGTCGTCCGCGAGGCCGTGCATCAGGAGCAGCGGGCGGGTGAGGCGGTGGGCGTGGGTGATGGGGGAGCCGTCGTCGTAGATGTCGGGGCGTACCTCGGGGTGGCCCAGGAAGCGTTCCTTGCCGTACGTGTCGTAAAGGCGCAGATCGGCCACCGCCGCTCCCGCGGACGCCGCGTGGAAGACCTCGGGCCTGAGCAGGACCGCGCCCGCCGCGAGATAGCCGCCGAACGACCAGCCGCGGATCGCGACCCGGTCCAGATCGAGGTCTCCGTACTGCTCGGCGGCGGCGTGCAGCGCGGTCACCTGGTCGTCGAGCACGGGGGTCAACTGGTCGCCGTGGATGGCCCGTTCCCAAGCACGGCCGCGCCCCGGAGTGCCGCGCCCGTCGGTCACCAGGACCGCGAAGCCCTGGTCGGCGAACCACTGCGAAACCGTCGCATGCCAAGTCCTGGCCCGGAGCGCGAGCTGCAGGGCGGGTCCCGCGTACGGGTTGACCAGGACCGGCAGCGGCCCGGCGCCCGGCTTGTGCCCGGTCGGCAGATACAGCAGGCTGCGCAACTCGCGCTTGCCCAGGCGCAGATGGGCGGGCGCGGGACGCACCAGAGGCCGGTGGGTCAGGACGTCGATGCGCCCCAGCTCCTTGCCACCGCCGAGACCGCCGAAACCGTCGAGACCGCCACCACCGCAGTCGCAGTCGCAGTCGGCGTCACCGTCGCCGCGCAGCACCCGCACCACCTCGCCGTCATGCGTGCTGCTCTGCAGGACCAGCGTGGGGCCGCCCAGGGCGGCGGTGTGTGTGCCCGGCTCCTCGCTGATCCGTGTGAAGCCGTGGCCGGGTGCGTACGACCACACATGGATCTCCGTCGGCTCCTCGCTCGCCGTGAAGAGGACCTGTTCGCCCGAGGTGCCCAGAACCGCGCGCACTTCGAGGCCGGGCGGCGTGCACATGTCGCCGATCTTGAGGCCGTTGGTGTCGTCCACGGCCCAGGGGTGCACATGGGTGCCGGATCCGGTGCGCGCGGGCGTACCGGGCAGGGTGCCCACCCACGCCGGGTCCCGGCGCCGGCGCAGGAGTTCGGTGGCGCCCGTCTCGGGGTCGACGGCGCAGGTGTACTCCGTGCGCTGGTCGCGGCTCTGCACGCAGACGAGCGGTCCGTGCGCGTCCCAGGAGACGCTGGTGACGTACTCGAAGGCGGTGTCCGTCCACTCGCCCGCCGGATGGTGCTCCGGATCCGCCGCCTTGGGGAGGCGTATGTCCACCCGCTCGCCGTCCAGGCCCAGGATGTGCAGGCTCGTGCGGGCGTTGGCGGTGCCTGTGGCGGGATACCGGATGGGCCGTGGCGGCCGCCCGGGGTGGGCGGGGTCGGCCAGATACCAGCGGGTGACGGGGGAGAGGTCGACGCGGGCGGCGAGTACGGCCGAGCCGTCCGGGGCCCACCAGTAGCCGCGGTGCCGGCCGATCGACTCGGCGGCCGTATGGTCGGCGAGGCCATAGGTCACCGCCGCGTCCTCGGGAGCCGCGAGCAGCCGGTCGTCCGTTCCGTCGGCGCCCACGACGCGCAGGGAGCCGTGGGCGACGTACGCGATCACGGAGCCGTCCGGTGAGGGGCGCGGGTCGAAGGCGGGGCCCGCCGTCGGAATCCGCTGCGGAATGCCGCCGTCCGTCGTGACCACCCACAAGGCGCCGCCGAGCGAAAACGCCACCACGCGCGCGTGCCGGTCGGTCGCGTACGCCACCACACCCTCGGCCGACTCCCGCGCCCGCTCCCGCCGGACCCGCTCGGCCTCGGGAACCGTGCCGCCCCGGTTCAGGACCGCGGCATCGGCGACGATCCGCTCGGCGCCGCCCTCGTACACCCAGAGTCTGTTCACCGGGTCCTCGCCGCCGGTGGAGCGCAGGAACAGCACCCGCTCGCCGTCCTGGGAGACGGTGCAGGAGCGGGGCGCCCCGAGCGTGAAACGGTGGGTGCGGGTGAACTGGAGAGGGAAGTCCGGTGTGTCCATGGCGGGCACTCTGACAGGGAAGAATCCGGTCGGACACCCCGAGTCCCGACAGTAATGTGGGCCCATGCTCACCGAAGTCACAGCGACTCGCTACGTCACGCCCTTGCGTGAGGGCGGCTCGCTCCCCGGGATCGTCGAGGCCGACGATCTCGGTACGTACGTCATGAAGTTCACCGGCGCCGGACAGGGCCGCAAGACCCTGGTGGCGGAGGTCGTCTGCGGGCAGCTCGCGCGCCGGCTCGGCCTGAGGGTGCCCGACCTGGTGCAGATCCAGCTCGACCCGGTGATCGGTCTGTCCGAGCCCGACCAGGAGGTGCAGGAGCTCCTCAAGGCCAGCGGCGGCCTCAACCTCGGCATGGACTATCTGCCGGGCTCCCTCGGCTTCGACCCGCTGGCGTACGAGGTGAGTGCGGAAGAGGCGGGCCGTGTGGTCTGGCTCGACGCGCTGATCAACAACGTCGACCGGTCCTGGCGCAACCCCAACATGCTGGTCTGGCACGGCGACCTGTGGCTCATCGACCACGGCGCCAGCATGATCTGGCACCACAACTGGCCCACCGCGCAGAAGTCGGCGGCCAAGCCCTACGACGCCTCCGACCACGCTCTCGCGCCGTTCGGGCCCGATGTCGCCGCAGCCGCAGCCGAGCTCGCCCCGCGCGTCACCGAGGAACTGCTGACCGAGGTGGCCGCCGACGTACCCGACGAGTGGCTGGTCGACGAGCCCGGCTTCGACAGCCCCGACGCACTGCGCCGCGCGTATGTCGAGGTGCTCCACGCGCGCGTGCAGGGGCTTGCCGAGCGCGTCACCCTCGGCCCGCGCGCCGAGCGCAAGGCGTCCAACGCACCGGGCTGGCTCACCGAGCACGCCACTCCCTGGCCCCACCCCACCAAGAGCAAGAAGGGCGCGGGCGAGTGAGCGAGCGCGACGGTCGTGATGTGCGTGAAGCGCGCGATGTGTGCGCCGGGCGCGATGTCTTCGAGTACGCGCTGCTGCGCGTCGTGCCGCGGATGGAGCGCGGCGAGCAGTTCAACGCGGGCGTGGTGGTGTACTGCCGCGCCAAGTCGTTCGTGGCGGCCCGCACCCACCTCGACGAGGGCAAGCTGAGGGCGCTGGACCCGGGCGCGGACGTCACGGGCGTATGCGCGGCGCTGCGGGCCGTCGAGGGCATCTGCCGCGGCGGTGACGACGCGGGCCAGGCCGCCCGCGACGACGCCGGGCGCCGGTTCAGGTGGCTGATCGCCCCGCGCTCCACCGTCGTACAGCCCGGCCCCGTGCACACCGGTCTGACCGCCGACCCTGAGGCGGAAGTGGAGCGCCTGCTCGACCTCCTCGTGCGCTGACCACCGCGCTGCCGCACCTGTCGCCACGGACACAAGGAAGCCCCTGCTCGTACGCACGGCAGGGCAATCGGCGCCAAGATGAAGCCCTGCCGCCCAGTGGGCCGTTGACACCGGGTGCCAGGGCTTCTAGCGTCTCGTCTGCTGAAGGTACTAAGCGGTCGCTCACCTCCGGGTCGAGTCACCGGCCGGGTGCCGGACCGCGAGAGCCGCATTCCTAGGGTGCATTTCAAGGGCGAGGGAGAACCAGCATGTCCACCACCGAGCAGCGCGTAGCCGTCGTGACCGGAGCCGCGCGTGGCATTGGCGCGGCCACCGCGATCCGACTGGCCGCCGAGGGCCGCGCGGTCGCCGTCATCGATCTCGACGAGGCCGCCTGCAAGGACACCGTGGAGCAGATCACGGCGAACGGCGGCAAGGCCATCGCCGTCGGCTGCGACGTCTCCGACGAGGCGCAGGTCGAGGCGGCCGTCGCGCGGATCGCGACCGAGCTCGGCGCGCCCACGATCCTCGTCAACAACGCGGGCGTACTCCGCGACAACCTGCTCTTCAAGATGAGCGCCACCGACTGGGACACGGTCATGAACGTGCACCTGCGGGGCGCCTTCCTGATGTCGAAGGCCTGCCAGAAGCACATGGTGGACGCGGGCTTCGGCCGTATCGTGAACCTGTCGAGCTCCTCAGCGCTCGGCAACCGCGGCCAGGTCAACTACTCCGCCGCCAAGGCCGGTCTGCAGGGCTTCACCAAGACCCTCGCCAAGGAGCTCGGCAAGTTCGGCGTCACCGCCAACTCCGTCGCCCCCGGCTTCATCGTCACCGAGATGACCAAGGCCACCGCGGACCGCGTCGGCATGGGCTTCGAGGACTTCCAGGCCGCGGCCGCCACCCAGATCCCGGTGCAGCGCGTCGGCCGGCCCGACGACATCGCCAACGCCATCGCCTTCTTCACCGGTGACGCGGCGGGCTTCGTCTCCGGCCAGGTCATGTACGTCGCCGGCGGCCCCCTCAACTAGCGCTGCCGCGCCCCCTCAACCGACGCGAAGGACTGGGAACATGACGGTGCAGGACAGCGGGAAGGCCGCGCTCGTCACGGGTGCGAGCCGCGGTATCGGATACGGCATCGCCGAGGCGCTCGTCGCCCGCGGTGACCGGGTGTGCATCACCGGGCGCAATGAGGACGCCCTCAAGGAAGCGGTCGAGAAGCTCGGGGCCGACCGGGTCATCGGTGTCGCGGGCAAGGCCCACGACGAGGCCCACCAGGGCGAGGCCGTGGCGCGGGCCATGGAGGCCTTCGGACGGGTCGACTTCCTGATCAACAACGCCGGCACGAACCCCGTGTTCGGGCCGATCGCCGAGCTCGACCTGAACGTGGCGCGCAAGGTGTACGAGACCAATGTGATCTCCGCGCTCGGCTTCGCCCAGCAGACCTGGAAGGCCTGGCAGTCCGAGAACGGCGGGGCGATCGTCAATATCGCCTCCGTCGCGGGCGTCTCGGCCTCACCGTTCATCGGTGCGTACGGCATGAGCAAGGCCGCCATGGTCAATCTGTCGCTGCAGCTGGCGCACGAGTTCGCCCCCAAGGTGCGGGTCAACTCCATCGCGCCCGCCGTGGTCAAGACCAAGTTCGCCCAGGCCCTGTACGAGGGCCGGGAGGAGGAGGCGGCCGCGGCCTACCCGCTCGGCCGGCTCGGTGTGCCCGAGGACATCGGCGGCGCCGCGGCGTTCCTCACCTCCGACCAGTCGGACTGGATCACGGGGCAGACGCTCGTCGTGGACGGCGGCATCTTCCTCAATGCGGGCGTCGGCTGACGAACCGCGCAAGGCGTTGCGTAGGTCCATCTAGCGGGCCGAATGAGACGTCTCCGTACATCAAGTGCCCTGCCAGGCCTGAAGGTTGGCCCGGCAGGGCGCTGCGGTAAGGTGCGCCAACCCCCCTGGCGTGGTTGATCGAGGAGCGTGCGCGTGTTCAACCGGACCCGAAGTCTGCAGGCCGCTGCAGCTCTTGCGTCCATATCCCTGCTCTCTGGATGCGGTCTCGTGACGTCCGACAGTTCGGACGAAGAGCAGAACATCGTCGTAGGCACCACGAGTGCGCCCAGCACCCTCGATCCCGCTGCCGCCTGGGACGGCTCCTGGGAGCTGTACAGGAACGTCTACCAGACCCTGGTGAGCTTCCCCACCGGCTCGGCGACCCCCGAGCCCGACGCGGCCGAGGCCTGCGAGTTCACCGACGAGTCGAACACCGCGTACCACTGCAAGCTGCGCGAGGGCCTGAAGTTCTCCGACGGCGACACGCTCGATGCCAAGGCCGTGAAGCACTCCATCGACCGCATCAGGAAGATCGGCGTCAAGGGCGGCCCCGAGGGCCTGCTCAGCAGCCTCGATCGGGTCGAGACGCAGGGCGACCTGGATGTCACCTTCCATCTGGGGAAGTCGGACGCGACCTTCCCGTTCGTGCTCGCCACGCCGGCCATGTCCATCGTGGACCCCAAGGAGTACCCGGCGGACGCCCTGCGCAAGGGCAACAGCATCACCGGGTCCGGTCCCTACGTGATGGACTCCTACAAGGACGACCAGAGCGCGGAGCTGACCAAGAACCCGAACTACAAGGGCGCGGCCGAGCGCAAGAACAACGGCGTCACCATCCGCTACTTCCAGGACTCCGCCGCCATGGTGAGCGCCCTGCAGAAGAAGGAGATCGACGTCACCTTCCGCGGTCTGACCGCCCAGGACGTCGTCGACCTGCAGGGCAAGCAGGCCAACCAGCAGGGCCTCCAGCTGGTCGAGGGCGCCGGCACGGAGATCCGCTACCTGGTGTTCAACCCGAAGGACCGCTGGGCGAAGAACCCCGCGGTGCGCAAGGCCGTCGCGCAGGTCATCGACCGCGGCGCCATCGCGCACAACGTCTACAAGGACACCGTCGAGCCGCTGTACTCGATGGTCCCCTCCGGCGTCGCGGGCCACACCACCGGGTTCTTCGACAAGTACGGCAAGCCCAGCGCCGACAAGGCGAAGTCCATCCTCTCCGACGCCGGCATCGACAAGCCGGTCCCGCTGACCCTCTGGTACACGACCGACCGCTACGGCTCCGTCACCAAGCCCGAGTTCGAGGAGATCAAGCGCCAGCTGGAGTCCTCCGGGCTCTTCGACGTGACCATCGAGGGCCGGCCCTGGAAGCAGTTCGAGAAGGGCTTCCGCGGCGGCGAGTACCCGGTCTTCGGCCGTGGCTGGTTCCCCGACTTCCCGGACCCGGAGAACTTCATCGCGCCCTTCGTCGGCGAGCGCAACAACCTCGGCACGCCCTACGCGAGCCCGCGCATCACCGACCAGCTGCTGCCCCAGTCACGCCGTGAGACCGACCGCGGCGCCGTGGTCGAGGAGTTCGAGCAGGCGCAGGACATCCTGGTGGACGACGCCCGGCTGCTGCCGCTGTGGCAGGGCAAGCAGTTCGTCGCGGCGAGTGAGGAGATCGCGGGCGGCGAGCGTGCCCTCGACCCCTCGACGATCATGATGATGTGGGAGCTGAGCCGGAAGACCAGCTGGTAGGCGCCTGTTGATGTGGTGACCGCCGCGGGCGGCCGGGTCTTCCGGCCGCCCGCAGCGTTGTCACGGGCGGTGAGTGGCCGCGGGCGGGCGCCGCGGTGAGCGTTGTCAGTGGCCGGAGGTAGGTTCTCCGGTGAGAAGTGACCGCACAACGGAGGTTGTTGACGTGACCGACACCGCCATGCTCCCCGAGTCCTGGCGCGGCGTCCTCGGCGAGGAGCTGCAGAAGCCCTACTTCAAGGAGCTCACCGAGTTCGTCGAGGCGGAGCGTGCCGAGGGTCCCGTCTACCCGCCGCGCGAGGAGGTCTTCGCCGCCCTGGACGCCACTCCGTACGACAAGGTGAAGGTCCTCGTCCTCGGCCAGGACCCGTACCACGGCGAGGGCCAGGGCCACGGTCTCTGCTTCTCGGTCCGCCCCGGCGTGAAGACCCCGCCGTCCCTGCGGAACATCTACAAGGAAATGCAGTCCGAGCTCGGCACCCCGATCCCGGACAACGGCTATCTGATGCCCTGGGCCGAGCAGGGCGTGCTCCTGCTGAACGCGGTCCTGACCGTCCGTGCCGGCGAGGCCAACTCCCACAAGGGCAAGGGCTGGGAGAAGTTCACCGACGCGGTGATCCGCGCCGTCGCCGGCCGCCCCGACCCGGCGGTCTTCGTCCTGTGGGGCAACTACGCCCAGAAGAAGCTGCCCCTGATCGACACCGAGCGGCACGCGGTCGTCAAGGGCGCCCACCCCTCGCCCCTGTCGGCAAGGAAGTTCTTCGGCTCCCAGCCCTTCACCCAGATCAACGACGCCATCGCGGCCCACGGCCACACCCCGATCGACTGGCGCATCCCCGACCTGGCCGAGTCCCGCGCCTGAGCGCCCCGCGCCTGCCCCGGTTTGTCCATGGCGGCGGCTAGCGTCGTCCGTGTTCGTCGATGGTCGTACGAGTACGGAGGACGCAGTGGCGGAGCAGCAGGAACAGACGGCTGACGACGACGTCATGGCCCGGGCGGGGCAGGCGGTCATGCTGCACCGCGCGGGCGACCGGGAAGAGGCCCGCAACCGGCTCCTGGAGCTCTGGACGGAGATCGGCCAGGACGGCGACCCGCTGCACCGCATCACCATCGCGCACTACATCGCGGACACCCAGGACGACCCGGCCGACGAGCTGGCCTGGGACCTGCGAGCCCTGACGGCCGCGGATGCGCTCACCGGTAAGCGCCTTGAGCGCCATCACCGGTCGCTCGCGGTGCGCGCCCTCTACCCGTCGCTGCACCTCAACCTGGCGGCGGACTATCTGAAGCTGCACCGCGAGGAAGAGGCCAGAACCCATCTGCGCCGTGCCCGCAGCGCGATCGGCGCGCTCGGCGACGACTCGTACGGCGACGGCGTCCGCGCCGCGATCGAGCGCCTCGAACTGCGGCTCAGGAAGGGCGATGAGGGCCCTCCGCCGCCCGCGACCGGCCCGGACGGCCCGCCGCCCGGTGGCCCGGTCGGACCGCCGCGACGACGGTCGTAGGCGGCGCCCTCTCCGCGCTCGGAGGGCGTGGGTGAGCCCCAGTGGGCTCCGGTGGGCCTCAACCCCCGTAATTCTCCCGGCAGATGCGGGCCTGCGGGCTGTCCGGTTCCCAGCCGCCGTACTGCTTGCCCAGGGCGCATACCCCGGCGCCGGGTGGGGCCTTGGCGGGCGGCGCCTTGGGGGCCCGGGCGGCCGGGGCTGCCGGAGTGGCGCGAGGCGTACGCGGGGCCCGCCCGGCCGGACGGCGATCCGGCGCCGCTTCCGCGGCGGGTGCGGTACGGCGCTGCGCGGGTGTGGCGCCGGGCTGAGCGGGAGTGGTGGCGCTCTGCGCGGGAGTGATGGCGGCCCCGGCCGAAGAAGCGGCGGGGGAGCCGCTCTTGGCGGGGCTCATCAGTCGCAGCGCCTCATGTGCGGGCGCGGGCACGGCCCGAGGTTCGGTCCTGCTCTTGTCGCGCGGTATGGGAGCCGCGGCCTGGCCTGGATCCGGAGCCGCCGGAGCGGTGCCGGACCAGGGGCGCGGCACGGGCGGTCGCTCCACGGAGACGCAGCCGGTGACGGTGGAGACCGCCACCGCGGCGAGGAGGGCCGCAGTCGCTGTCGTTCTATGCACCCGCGCAACTCTGCAGCGTCCCGCACCCTTTGGGGCGACCGACCCGGCAGATTCGAAGCGTTCCGGTGCCGTCCGGTCGCGCCCCGAAGGGACACGAGGAACAGCACGACCAGCCACGACGCACCCGCAGGTGACCCACCAGGCCTACTGCGCGGCGCACAGCGAGGATTGCCCCGCACGGGTGACGGGGGTCTGGCGGCGAGGCGCCCTCAGCCCGGCATCCCCAGCATCCCCCGCAGCAACTCCCGGAACCCGCTGCGCAGTTCCTCACGCGACGGCACGCGCGCGTGGTACGAGCCGGCCGCGCAGGAGAACATCATCCCCTCGGACCACGCCACCAGGGACAGCGCGTGGCGCAGCGGTTCCTTGGATCCTGCCGCCTTCATCAGCGCCTCCAGGGGCTCCCTGAACTGTGCTCCGGCTCGGTCGTAGTAGTCGCGCAGCTCCGGTCTGCGGGTCGCCTCCAGGGCCAACTCGTAGCGGGAGACGGTCAGTTGACGCTGGTCGGCCAAGGAGCGGTGCAGGGCGAGGGCCAGGCTGTCGGCCAGTGTGTCGAGCCCGCCCGCGGGGTCGGGCAGCTCCGCCGGCGTGAGCATCTGCGCCTCGAGCTCCGCCTGCCGGCGTACCGCGGCCTCCAGGAGAGCGAGCCGGGTGCGCGCGTAGTTGGAGGTGGAGCCCTGTGGGAGTCCGGCCGCCTCGTCCACCGCGCGGTGCGTCAGGCCACGCATGCCGCGCTCGGCGAGGAGCGCGAGCGCGGAGTCGGCGATGAGTTCGGCCCGCGAGGCGCCGGGTGTCTCAGGTGCGGAGGGGTGGGGGGTGCTGGGGGAGCTGGGGGAGCGGTCTGCCATGCGGAGCACTCTACCGCCCCGTACTACACCTGTAGTACGGTCACTCCAGGCGCTTACTACAGATGTAGTGAGCGGCGAACGGGGTGCACCGTGTCCGGCGCCCTGCCGCCATGTGACGAGGAGGAGCAATGGCCCGAGCCATCGTGATCGGAGGCGGCATCGGCGGTCTCACCGCGGCCGCGGCACTGCACCAGCAGGGCTGGACGGTGACGGTCCTGGAGCGTGCCGCCGCGCTGGAGCCCGTGGGCGCCGGCATCTCCCTCGCCCCCAACTCCCAGCGCGCCCTGGACGTCATCGGCCTCGGCGACGAGATCCGCGACCTCGCCGCCTGGCAGGGCGACGGCGGCCTGCGCACCCCCGGTGGCCACTGGCTCTCGCGCACCGACAGCAAGGTCCTCGCCCGGCGCTTCGGCGGCGCGCTCGTGCTGTTGCACCGGGCCACCCTCGTCGATGTGCTGAGCTCCCGGCTGCCGTCGACCGCCGTACGCACCGCGCAGGCCGCGCACCTCGTCGACGCCGGCGGACCCGGCCGCCCCGCAGTGGTCCGTACCCCTGACGGTGAGCTGGAGGCCGACCTCGTCATCGGCGCCGACGGCATCAACTCCGGGGTGCGCGGGGCTCTTTTCCCCGCCCACCCGGGTCCTGCCTACTCCGGCTTCACCACCTGGCGGATGGTCGTGCCGGCCCCCGAGCGGCCCTTCGGCTCGCACGAGACCTGGGGCCGCGGTGAGATCTGGGGCTCGCACCTGATGAAGGACGGCCGGGCGTACGCGTACGCGGCCGCCGGTGTCCCCGCGGGCGGCCGCGCACCCGACGGCGAGAAGGCGGAACTCCTCCGCAGGTTCGGGGACTGGCACCACCCGGTGCCCGAGATCCTCGCCGCCGCCCACCCCGGGCAAGTCCTGCGCAACGACGTGTACTACATGCGCGAGGCCCTGCCCGCCTACCACAAGGGCCGCGTCGTGCTCCTCGGCGACGCCGCCCACGCCATGACCCCCAGCCTCGGCCAGGGCGGCAACCAGGCCATCGAGGATGCCGTCGTCCTCGCCCACCACGTGCGCCCCGACGGCGACTTGGACGCGGCTCTCGCGGCGTACACGAAGGACCGCCTGCCGCGGACCATGGACATCGTCCGCAAGGCGTACCGCATGGGCCGCGTCAACACGACCCCGGTGAGCGCACCGGCCGCCCTGCTGCGCAACGCTTTGATCGCGGGCGTCAACAAGCTCGGTCCCAACCTGGTCCTGAGCACCTTCGACAGCGTCATGGACTGGTGGCCGCCCCAGTCGCCGCAGCGGTCGTCCACGTATGCTTCCGGGGCATCTCGCACTTGAGGCCGTGGCGCGCGCCGCCGCGGTCCACCGAACAGCAGGGAGACGGACGTGAAGGTCGGCTGCATCGGGCTCGGTGACATCGCGCAGAAGGCCTATCTGCCGGTGCTCGCCACCCTGCCGGGGGCCGAGCTGCATCTGCAGACCCGTACCCCCGCGACCCTGGAACGCGTCGCGGCCACCCACCACGTCCCCGCCGAGCGCCGCCACACCGACCTGGACGCACTGCTCGCGCAAGGCCTCGACGCGGCCTTCGTGCACGCGCCCACCGCCGTACACCCCGAGATCGTCACGCGTCTCCTTGAGGCGGGCGTGGCGACATACGTCGACAAGCCACTGGCCTACGAACTCGCCGACTCCGAGCGTCTGGTGAAGCTGGCGGAGGAGCGCGGCACCAGCCTCGCCGTCGGCTTCAACCGTCGCTTCGCGCCCGGCTACGCGCAGTGTGCCGAGCACCCGCGCGAGCTGATCGTGATGCAGAAGAACCGCATCGGACTTCCCGAGGACCCGCGCACGCTCGTGCTCGACGACTTCATCCATGTCGTCGACACCCTGCGCTTCCTGGCGCCGGGGCCCGTCGACGACATCTCCGTGCGGGCACGCGTGGAGGACGGCCTGATGCATCACGTGGTGCTGCAGCTGGCGGGCGAGGGATTCACCGCGCTCGGCATCATGAACCGGCTCAGCGGCTCGACCGAGGAGATCCTGGAGGTGTCGGGCCAGGACACCAAGCGCGCGGTCCACAACCTCGCCGAGGTGATCGACCACAAGGGCCAGCCGTCCGTGCGGCGGCGCGGCGACTGGGTGCCCGTGGCCCGGCAGCGCGGCATCGAGCAGGCCGTGCTCGCCTTCCTCGACGCGGTACGCGCGGGCAAGGTGCTCAGCGCCCGGGACGCCCTGGCAACTCATGAGCTCTGCGAGCGGGTGGTACTGCAGGCCCGGGAATCCGCCGGGCGGGGCGCCTGAGGGACCGTAGCCCCTCGGCCGCGCACAGGGCGGCGAGCACCGCGAGCGCGGCGTACACCGGCCAGTCGCCCAGGCGTACATAGAGCGTGCTGCCATCGGCCAGGGGCGCGTCGAAGACCGCGGCGGAACTCGCGTCCGTGCCGAGCGGGGCGCCGACGCGATCGCCGGCCGGGCCGTACACCGCGGAGACCCCGGTGAGCGTGGCGTGCGCCATGGGACGGCCGTTCTCGGCGGCGCGCACCGCCGCCAGCGAGGCGTGCTGCTCGGGCGCCCAGCTGTCCTGGAAGGTCGATGTCGCCGACTGGGCGAGCAGCAGATCCGCGCCCTCGCGCGTCAGATGGCGGCTCATGTCGGGAAACGCCGACTCGAAGCAGACCAGCGGCCCCACGCGCAGGCCGTCCGCCACCGTCAGGACCTCGGGCGACGTGCCGCGTCTGCGGTCCTCGCCGGCCGCCTTGCCCACCGAGGTGGCCCAGCCGAGCAGACCACGCGCCGGGATGTACTCGCCGAACGGCACGAGCCGCATCTTGTCGTAGCGGTCACCGGTCGGTCCTTCGGGGCCCACGAGGATCGCGGACTTGAAGATGCCGGGCTTGTCGGAGCGGCGCGCGTCCACGTTCACCAGGATCTGGGCGCCCACGTCACGGGACAGGCGCGCGATCCGGTCGGCGAGATCGGGGCGGTCCACCAGGTCGTGGCCGACGCTGCTCTCGCCCCACACCACGAGATCCACACCCCGCCCGGCGAGCGTCCTGGTCAGCGCCTCCTCCCGGTCGAAGCGCTTCCCGGCGCCGCCCACGCCGTCGATGACCCCCGGCTGTACGACGGCGATCCGTGCGGCTCCCGACCGTTCGGGCTGTGGTGCCCACGCCCAGACCGAGCCGACGGCGAGCGCGGTGACGACGATCCCGGCGGCCGCGGGGATACGCGCCCGGTCGACCGCGACCAGGGCGGCGACGGCCGTGTTCACGCCCACGACCAGCAGGCTGACCAGCCACACCCCGCCCACCGACGCGACCCGCAGGGCCGGCTCCACCTGCCACTGACTGGACCCGAGCAGCCCCCACGGACCGCCCAACCCCTCCCAGGACCTGACCAGTTCGGCCAGCAGCCACGCGGACGGCAGGACGACCAGCGCGGCGACGACCCGCCCCGCCGACGGCCGGCCGCCGAGCAAGTGGCGTACCAGAAGCCCCCATGGCACCCACAGAAGGCCGAGGAGTACGCCGATGACGAGGGTGAACACATGCAGGCTCGGCAGCAGCCAGTGGTGCACCGCGAGCATGAAGCCCACCCCGCCGAGCCAGCCGTCGCAGGCGGCCCTGCGCGCGGTCGGCGCGGAGCGGGCGAGGAGTGTCCACGGTACGAGGGCGACGTAGGCGAACCACCACCAGGAGGGCGCCGGGAACGCGAGCGCGGGAAGGGCCCCCGACAGGAGCGCGGCGCCGCCCCGCCACCAGCGCGAGGCGAGCCCGCGCTGCCAGAAGGCGCCGTTCCGGGTGTCCCTCAGCCGTGCGTCGCCGCCCCGGGAGCCACCCGCCGGCGAACCGCCGGTGAAGTCCATACCGCGCCTCCCTTGCCCCCGGACGGCGGTGCGTACGCGTCCAGTGTGCGCCCCCGGAGCGATCTCCGACAGAGGGCGGGACGATCTTCGGACGACAAGGGGAAGTTCCCCCTCAGCCGTGTGACGGGGCCGGCCGTGGCGGGCGCGTGGTGCCCGGAATTCCGCCTCAGCTCGCCTCGGGGGCCTGCCGGGGCGCCGGGGCCGGGGTGGAGGGCGCCGGTGCGGGCGTGCGCTCCTCCTGGGCGTCGGCCACGGGTGCGGCCTGCGACGGGATGCCCACGCGCCGCCACTTCTCCTGTACGACGACTTGCAGGACGCGCCAGCCGGCCGCCGTACGCAGGACGGAGAAGCTGTAGCGGCCGCCGCACTCGAAGTCGGGGGCGCCGCCGTCGGCGTGGGTACGCATCGGGTTGACGTAGTCGGCCCGCACCTGCGCCGAATCGCCCACGTCACCGTCGACGTATTCGAGCCGGATCGTGCGGTTCACGATCAGGTGCTGGCGCATCGGGAAGAGCCGCAGGGTGTCGGCCAGCCAGTCGGCCACCTCGCCCGCAGGGCCCTCGATCCCTCCGGATGAGCGGTAGTCGGCCCGTCCGCCGGGGCTGAACAAGGCACGGTAGGCGGGCCAGTCGCCGTCGTCCACGGCGGCGGCGTACCCGGAGATCAGAGCGTCGATGGCCATCCGGTCCATCACGGTCGCAAGGTCCACACGCTGCGTCATCGGGTCAGTGTTGTCGGCCGGAGCCCAGAGGCCAAGGGGCATGCGGGGATCAGCCCCGAACGGAGCCACAACCATGTGATGGTCGGGCCGGTTCGCGGGACCGGCTCCCCGGGCTGCGAGCGGCGGAGCCGGGGGCCGGGAGCCGCCGGAGAGCCGTCTTCACATGGGCAGGGACAGCAGGCGCACCGGTCCTGCGGGCCAGCGGGCGTCCGCGCGCAGCGGGGTGACCATGGTGGGCAGGGGCATGGTCACCACCCGTTCACCGGGCTGTTCGACCCGCACCTCCGCCTCCACGGGCTGCCAGCCGAGGCGCCGGTACAACGCCACCAGAGGCGGCCGGCAGAAGAGCAACGCGTGCTGCGGCCCCATCGTGCGGGCCTGCGCCAAGGCCGCCCCGACCACCTGCCGGGCCAGGCCGCGGCCCCGGACATCGGGTGCGACGGCCACACCGCCGACGCCCACCACCTGTGTCTCCGCCGCCTCGGCGCCGCCGATCACCAGGGGGAGCGTCCGCAGTCCGGCGTGGGCCACGAGGCGGCCTCGCAGTCTGATCCCGAAGTGCTCTTCCTTGGGCAGCCATGTCAGGCCTGCGGAGTCGACGCCGAAGGGATCGTCGCCTTCGCCGAGGATCTCGACGAGGTCTGCCTTGGTGTAGCGCGCGAGGCGTACCGCGCCGGTTCCGGCGTCTGTCACGTCTGTCGCGTCGGTCGTATCGATGGTGTCGGCCGCATCGGTCATGTCTGCATCATGATCTGCGGCCGGAGTGCGGGTAAAGGCCGTTCCGGTGGCGCCTGCTCCGGCATGGATTGTCTGGCCGACTGCCGCCTGTTCGGGCTGCGGAGGGCGGTCTAAGGTGGCGGTTGCTCCGGACCCCGGCACGGCACAGGGTCTTCGCTTTCGCCGCACATGTCTCCGACACGGGCGGGACGGAGAGGCAGCGGCGCGGGGCGGTGTCTCGTGCCCTTCCAACGCCCCGTCCTTGTACGGCGGTTGGGGCCGCGCGCGGGCGGGGGAACCGGCGGCCTTTCCCGGAACGGGGGCCTCAACGCGTCCCGGAATCTCCCTGCGTGAAACCGGGGAGGGCCGTCCCCGCCGCTCAAGCGGTACGAATTCAGGACCCGGGTCGGCCGAGGCGGCCGTGACCGACGGCAGACCCGGACACGCGACCCTGCTCAGGCGGCCTGCACGGCTCCGGCACGCTGCTCAGGCGGCCTGCACGGCTCCGGCGCGGATGGCGGCGGCCCACTCCGTCACGAGCGATTCATACTCCTGGCGTTGCTCGGGGGAGAGCCTGCCGTCCGTGCGCTCCCACAGGGCACGGATCTCTGCGTTGATCTCCGCGGCTGCGCGCAGGGGGCGGTGAGGTCCGGAGGTCTGGGACATGCGTCAAGCCTAGGGGGTTGGTGTGACAATCCGCTACGCCTCGGTCGCTCCCGGTGGGCTCGGCACATGGCCGGGGTCCGCTCCTCGTGCGCGATGGTTTCGCGCCATCATCACGTCCGTCGCGCCGCGCAATTCAACGCGGGCGGCACGAAACGGGCCCTTACCGGCTCAGTCAGAAATACCCGCCCTCGATATCCGGCCGATAGCGCGGCCCATTCCTCGTATGGCCGAAGAGGCATTCTCCCGGGACCGCCGAACCCTCACTAACATCCCCGGGCACGGGGGCACGCCAGGAGAGGGAGGGGCTCACAGCCGTGTTTTATTTCTTCTTCAAGAATGTGGTGCTCGTACCGTGGCTGCGGTGGTGGTCCAGGCCGCGCGTCGAAGGGCTCTCGCATGTGCCCGCCGAGGGGGCGGCGATCGTCGCGGGAAACCACCAGTCCTTCTTGGACCAGTTCCTGCAAGGAGTGATGATCAAGCGGCGGATCAACTTCCTTGCGAAGAGCGAGTACTTCACCGGGAAGGGACTCAAAGGCCGCCTGATGGCCGCCTTCTTCCGCGGGCTGCGGGGGATCCCCGTCGACCGCTCGGGCAACGGCGCAGGTCACGCGGCGCTCGATGCGGGCCTGCAGGTCCTGCGCGAGGGAGAGTTGCTCGGCATCTTCCCCGAGGGCACGCGCTCGCACGACGGCCGGCTCTACAAGGGCAGGGTGGGAGTGGCCGCCCTGGCCCTGCGTGCCGGGGCACCGGTGATCCCGTGCGCCGTCACCGGAACGTTCGAAGCACTGCCGGCGGGCAGGCGCCGGCCACGGACCGTACCGATGACCGTCCGTTTCGGAGAACCTCTGGATTTCTCGCGCTACGCAAACATGACCGACCGCCGCGCCGCACTGCGCGCCGCGACGGACGAGATCATGAACGCGATCCAGAAACTCTCGGGGCAGGAATACGTGGACTGCTACGCGGCGGACGTCAAGCCGGTGAAATAGAATTCCCCGTCCGTTCTGGCTTTGCCCGCCGGGCCCGGCTGCCTCGCCGATTCGCCTGCATGCGGGCTCAGTTCGCCCTTGCTCGCCAGGATGCGCATCCCAACTGCCGTTCACTCAAGATCGAATGGGAGGAAAATGGGAGATGATCTCTGTGAACGCGGGGTAATTTCGGGCCGGACAGGGCTGGCAGAGCCCGGTTCTCGTCGAACGTATGGGCGGCCCGCCGGCCCCCGCTACCCCGCCGATTCGCCCGCGTGCGGGCTCAGTACGCCCATGCTCACCAGGACGAACAGGGCGATGCCGAGGGCGATGCGGTAGTAGACGAAGGGCATGAAGGACTTGGTCGTAATGAACTTCATGAACCAGGCGATGACGGCGTAGCCCACGATGAAGGCGATGATCGTGGCGAAGATGGTCGGGCCCCAGGAGACATGGCCTTCGCCTGCGTCCTTGAGTTCGTAGGCGCCGGAGGCGAGGACCGCGGGGATCGCGAGGAGGAACGAATAGCGGGCCGCGGCCTCGCGGGTGTAGCCCATGAGGAGGCCGCCGCTGATCGTGGCGCCGGAGCGGGAGACGCCGGGGATCAGGGCCATCGCCTGGCAGACGCCGTAGATCAGGCCGTCCTTGACGCCGAGGTCGCGCAGGGTCTTGCGCTCCTTGACCGCGCGATGGCGGCCGCCGGCCTCGTCGCGGGCGGCGAGGCGGTCGGCGACGCCGAGCACGATGCCCATCACGATGAGCGTCGTGGCGATCAGCCGCAGGTCACGGAACGGGCCCTCGATCTGGTCCTTGAGGGTGACACCGAGTACCCCGATCGGGATCGAGCCGATGATCACCAGCCAGCCCATCTGGGCGTCATGGTCGCTGCGCATCGCCTTGTCGGTGAGGGAGCGGAACCAGGCCGACAGGATCCGTGCGATGTCCTTGCGGAAGTAGATGAGGACGGCCGTCTCGGTGCCGATCTGCGTGATGGCGGTGAAGGCCGCGCCGGGATCGTGCCAGCCCGCGAACGCCGCGGTCAGGCGCAGATGGGCGCTGGAGGAGATGGGGAGGAACTCGGTGAGCCCCTGGACGAGTCCGAGGATGAATGATTCGAACCAAGACATGAATACTAAGCCATTCGAATGCTGATCATGGACTGACCAGCAAACTGGCAGGTCAGGACCCCTGTGCGGATGGGCGGTCGATGTGCAGGTGTCGTCATGTGGAGGGGGGTCTGGTCGTGCTCATGCTGACTCTTTGCTGACTTAGCTGACATGCTGTCAGTTCTTGTATCGGTATCCACTAGCCCCAGCCACTGCTGCGATCTTGACCTTGTCTGTGGGGAAGCGTAGCGGCAGTCGAGTTGCTGAGGGCGGGGTGCCAGGGGGAGAGAGTGTTGGCCGGTCTCGAGGGTTGTGCTCTTCAGCTGCCGTAATAGATCGAGTACGGCAAGCCAGGGGGAGCCGCTGTCCTCGCCGACTGGCGGTCCGGCAACCCTCGACCGCACTGACTTCGCTGACGAAGGCAAGCGCGGAATTACGCCGCATACGCTCCCGGGTATGAAGCTGGATAGGGCATATGAGTTGTCCCGATCGCTGTTGGCCACGTCCCTGCCCCCGCAGGTGGGCCCACAGCCAAGCTGTAGCGGAAGCGGCAAAGCGACTGGCTTCCACGACGAAGGCGGATTCCGAGACGCTGTTTAAAGGCTGTTGCAGAAGGCTTTGTTAGGGCAGGTCAGGGGCGGTTCTTGGGCTGTGGTGGTCATGTCGCCAGGGCGAGGTTGTGCATGTGGGCGACGGCTCGGACCGCGTGGTGGAGGCCGTCGCCGCGTTGCCGGCAGTCGCGCAGGATTTTGTAGGTCTTCATGCGGGCGAAGGTGTGCTCGACGCGGGCCCGCACCCGTCGGTGCTCGGCGTTGTCGGCCTCTTCGCCGGGCAACAGGGGGCGGCGCCGGCGTTTGCGGTGCGGGACGACGAGGCCGGTATTGAAGTAGGCGCCGTCACCCAGCACTGTGACGCCTTCGCAGTGCTGTGCCAGGCCGGAGTTCCGCCACACGTGGGCGTCGGCCTTGTTTCCCGGCGCCGGCCGCGCGGTGGCGACCACCAGGCGGGTGTCGGCGTCGATGATGACCTGCACATTCGCTGAGAACCGGTAGTTGCGTGAGGAGGCGCCAACGGTCCGGTCGCGGACCGGGATCAGGGGGCCGTCCACGATCCACAGCCGGTCAGCGCCCCTGTCCTGACGCACGCGATAGTGAGGTTCCTGCGGCGGTGGCAGCGACACCGAGGGCGAGTAGGAGGAGAGCAGCTGCTGCTCCGATGGTGGAGTGGGGAGGCTGCAAGATCCATGCCCAGGGTTCGGGCTGACCTCCTTGCCGCCAGCCGGTGGCCGCGCACAGCAGTGGGAGTACGGCCGTGAGCGGGGCGGCGAATCGCGGTCCTACGAGGACTGATGCGAGCAGGGCGCAGCCGATGTAGCCGATGGTGTTTCGGCCCAGGACGAGGGAGATGGGGCTGTTCGTCGCGAGGTACAGGAGCGCGGCGACGGTCCCGCCGGCTGCCGCCGCGGCGAGCCCCAGCATCGCGTTCCAGGGCCCCATGGGTCGGCAGGCCACGGCTTCCAGTCGGGCGTCGCCGCGGCTCAGACCGTACATCAACGTCGCGGCGGGCAGGACGGTGATCAGGTGGCCGACCAGGAAGGTCCCTGACTGGCCTGTCAGCAGGGGGATGGGGAGTTCCGCGTTCCCGGCCAGCATGCCCAACAGTGCTGTCACAGCCAGAGTCATGAGGAAGGCCGTGGTGGCGCGTGCTTTCAACCACCAAGTCACGTGGTCTCCTTGCCGATGACGAGCGTCGGCTTGGCGGTGCACGACTGCATGGCGCGGGTGTTGGTCGCGTACCAGCCGCGTTGAACCTTCTGCGGCTGGTCCTTCACCTTGAGGGCAAGTGCGGCCGCCTCTGGGGCAACCTGGGCGGAGACCGTCTCCCTGGGGGCCCCGGCGGTCAGCATGAGCCATGCGGCCACCGGTTCGAGAGCGGCTGCCGCCGGATACGGGCCGTCGGAGGCACAGGCCGGATACTCGGGCAAGAGGCCGGAGGCCACCCCTGCTGGAACGTGGTCGGGCGTGTCATCTGTGAGTACGCCGAGTTTCGCTTCGCCTCCCGCTGGGCGCGCTGCCATGGTGAGGGTGCTGGGTACGGTTACCCCGGCGGCCCGTAGGCGTGTCACGGCTGTTTGGACTTCCTTGCGTAGCGCGGCGGGGTCCTGGACCTCTGGCCACAGACAGGTGCGCACGCTGGCGCCGTTCTCGCATACCAGAGCGGTACGCGGGCGATCGCGTACGGGATCGGGTCCCAAGTCCTGGGCGAAGTATGAACCCGCAGCGATGCCAACCAGAGCGACGAGCGGCGCAATGGCCCAGCTCTTGGGGTTGCGGGGGAACTGAATGGTGATCACGGCAGCGGTGATCAGAGCCAGGGCGAAGGTTGCGGCGCTCCACAGTGCTCGAGGGTCCAGGACCTGGTCAACCGCGCAGCAGTTGCGCAGCCCGCCGCCGACCAGGTGCCGGATCCACAGGATTTCCCAGGACACGGGATAGGCGTTGGCGATGAACGCGCCGACAAGAGCCACGGGCACGGACACTACGGCGGGCCAGCGGCGCCCCACCAGGTATCCGATGAGGGCATTCGCGCTGAAGAGCAGGAACGCGACCAGAAGGACGCTTGTCCCTGTGAGGGAGGGGGAAGCGCCTGACGCCGCGGCGGTGAGGATCCCGGCGGTCAGGAGTCCGATCATCCCCGTGGCCACCACCGGAACCAGCAGGGGCAGTGTGATGCCCAGGGGGGTTCGGACCGCGGTCTGCTTCAGCACTTGCCCTCGGTCGAGCCGCGCGCCTTCCCAGGCACCCAAGGCCGCGCAGGCCGTGGCAAGGAAAGGGAGGGCGAAAGTCGCGGTGTCGATGGCCGAGGGCCAGTAGTTGGCCGTCACGAACTTCGTCAGGTCGTCTTGAAGCGCGAGCAGAACGAAGACCACTACGAGGGGCAAGCCCACGAGCGCCGAGGAGGAGCGCAAGAGAGCGCGCAGCAGCATGCTCACACCTCCCGTTGCACGAGGCTCGCGTACGCGGCCTCCGCCTGCTCGCGAAGGCCCAAGTGCCCCGTGCCCGTCAGCCCGTGGAAGTCCCTGGTACTTCCCTGGAAGAGCACCGCGCTACGGTCCAGAACGACAACGTGTGAGTAGGTGTCCGCGAGATCCTCGGTCTGGTGGGTGGACACCAGCACATGCACCTCGGGAACCAGCTGCGCCAGGAGGTTGCGGAAGACCTTACGCTGCGTGGGGTCAAGGCCCGCTGTCGGCTCATCCATCAAGATCAGCTCGCTCTCATGGGTAAGAGCCCCCGCCAGACCCATGCGCCGTGCTTGACCGCCGGAGAGCTGATGGCTGCGCCGGTCGGCCAGTTCGCTGAGATTCACGCGTTTCAGCGCTTCCCTAGAGGCGTCCCACGCATCTGTCCGGGACATCCCCTTCAACCATCCGGCATAAGCCACTTGCTCACGAACCGTCAGGCCTGGCATGGCGGTGACACTCTGAGGCAGCCAGGCGACAGCGCGCCGGTACGGGGTCCGGTCGCGCCCGCGCGACGGACTGAGCCGCTTCCACGACACACGGCCGGCCTTTGGTGCCAACTGGGAAGCAGCCAGGGCGAGCAGCGTGGACTTGCCGGCACCGTTGGGACCGAGGAGGACCGTGGCCGGATCACTGACAGACAGGTTGAAGTCCGAGAGCACAGCGGTCTTGCGGTTGTACCAGAAGGCGACGCCGTCGAAGTGCAGAGTCATTCGCACCAACATCAATCCGCCGCAGTGGTCTCCGCGGCACGCACGTACGACGAGAAAGGGCCCCGCTGCTCCCGAGGTGAAGTCTTGGCGGGAGCAGCGGGGTTGGATCAGATCGTGCCTCTACCAGGTGATCCTGACGCTCTTGACGGTCAGGACTCCACCTGAGTTGACCCCGGTGAGCGTGAAGTAGTAATCACCCTTCGACTGGTCCCCCCAGGTCGAGGTGTTGCACTTGTTGGTTCTGCTGCCGTAGTGATCATCCGGCCCAAAAACATCCTTGGACAGCTTCAGCGTCGCCGAGTTGAAGCCGCTGGCGCCATCGGTATAGCAGCTAGAGAAACGAATCGACGTCTTGACGGAGTCCCTGTTGTTATCGGCCCAGCGGGACGACTCCTTGCCAGGACCCCAGTTCGACAGGTAGGTGTCGTGGTAGTTCTCGGCGTGCGCCGGAAGAGCCCCCAGCCCAAGCACCATGACAGTCCCAGCCGCAACCGCGACAGCCTTACGCATGTGAATCATGCGTACCCCCTCATTCGTTTCTGGCGGCCATCGACCCCCAGGGCGATCCGTACATTCGTGCGAGATCACCGCCGGAGATCGTATGCGCAGAGAAACCGGAGAATCCGTAAGTGGATGATTCTTCTGGCCAAATCTCAGTGTCATGACTCTGATGTGTCTTGCTTCACTTCCACCCTGAATGTTCCGATTTGCACGGTGGATCGCGTAGCAGAGATGGGCACGGTTGGCCCCCGAACGGTTGGGGGCCGTACTCCTGGGAAGTGCGAGCGGGCGCACCTGTCAGGTTGACCGCAGTGTGGATGATCTTGACTCGTGAGCGTCCCCGGAGTGGCACGTCCAGCCTGGTCGGGGCCAGAAAGGGCAGATCTATACCCAAGAATGGGCAGGCGCTCGGCAGTTGAGGCTCCCGGCACGCAGTGAGCGTCGGCCTGGCAAGGGGCGAAGTGCAACCTTGGCCAAGTTTCATTGGGTACGAAGCCAAGTTTTATTGGGCAAGGACCCTTTGCTATGCCTCCGGGGCCTGCTCCTCACCGTCGCCCGCCGCGCTGTCGTCGATGCCATCCAGGATGCCGCAGCGAACGCGCGGGCAGCGGCGCGGGCTGGTTGGACGGTTCGGGCAGCGAACCCCATGGCGCCCTCGTCATGCTTCCAGCGACGGAGGAGCGCCCAGTAGGAGTGGAGGAGGTCACCTCGGACCGGTGCTCGGCCTACGTCACTGCTTGAAGCCGCTCATCGACTTGCCTGCCGTGCGTGTAGAGGGAACGCAGAGCCGTGTTCGGAGCAAACGCGGTTACGCACTCGCGCAACAGCCCGGCGCTCCTCGTCCTGTGCCGCCCCGGCCTCGAGGCCGTGCGCCACGTCCTGGGTGTTCAGCCTGTCGTGCGCTCTTGGGTTCGTGCGTGGTGGCCTTCGTGGTCCGGTCCCGGGTCGTAGCCGGGCTGGCGCTCGAGCTCGCCGGCCCAGAGCGTGGCGGGGGCGTGTTTCCTGGCGGCTTCGATCACGCCGTCCACGGCGGAGCCTGCGGGACCGGCCATCCGGTAGCGCAGCCTTGGCAGGCCGGGGTTGAGCGGCTCCTCGTCGCGGACCAGGACCCAGAGCACACTCTCGTCACGGTCGACCGGACCCTTCGGGCACAGCTCAAGGGAGCGGACTGTTGGTGTGGTGTCACTGCCGGGGCTCCACTGCACGGTGAGGGCGGCCAGTGAATCCCAACGAATGAGCCCTCTGCCTTCGCCGTTGTGCAGCCACAGACCGGTGCTGTCGACGGCCACGAAGGTTGGTTGTTTCTTGCGGGCCAGCTGGATCAGGCGGATGCCGGGGATGCCGATGAGGACGGCGAGCACCAGGCCGAACAGCATCCCTGGGCGGGATTCCCCGCCCAGGAGGCCGGCCGCCACCAGGAGGATGCAGAGGGCGAGGGCCATGGCGGCGGCGAGGAGGACGCTCCCGAACCGGATGGCGCCACGGATGCGCTTCTCCTCGGAACCGATAACCGTGGCTGCGGGATTCGGTCCTGCTGCTGCCGGGGGTGACGTAGTCATGACTTCTCGGTTCCCTCTCAACGCGTTGTTCTGGTGCCGCTCATGGTGCTTCCAACCTGTTCCTGCGTTGGCCGGGAGCCAGCCCCTCGCCCCCCGGCCTTGCGGCCGACATCCGGCACCACGCGCCCTGTGTCGAACCAGCGCTGAGCGCCACGACACTGGGCTGCCGGGTGGACGACCACAGCGCTGTCTCGACGGTCTGCCGCCAGCGCAGTTTCCCATTCGGCCTGGCAGCGCGAAGGCAGTGGGGTCAGGCCGAACGACTCGGCGCATGCGGTGATTCGGGCCTCGGTCACAATGGCCGACACGATCAGCAAGGCCGCCCCCGACCGGGTCGGCAGGCCGCCGAGGGTTCTCCGTCGGGCGCGTCCGCGGGTGCTCTGGGTGCGGCGGTCGTCGCAGCCGCCGGGGCCGGCGAGAGCAGGATCGTCCATCGTCAGGCTTGCTGTTCCTGGGTGTCGGTCGGCCGTGCGGCGGGGGAGCCGACGTTGACGGAAGCAAGGCTCGCCAGATGCCGCCGCACTTGATGCCGTGCACGCTGGCGACCCGCCAGCAGCACCAGGACGGACACGAGGGCCAGGCCCACCGCCACGACGTCACCGACACCGAAGGTGATCACGGCCAGGACTGCGATGGCGATCAACAACGAGCTCAGGAGTGTGGCGTTGGCGTTTGCTGCCACGGGGGAGGCGGGGCGAATCGCGCGGGGTTCGCCAACCCTCGGCAACGCTCCGTCCGAGGTCACGCGCGCGCCCTCCGGCAACCACGTAAGCATGGCCGACCGATTCCACACCCTCATGACCGAGATCCTCGGCCACGAGAAGTACGCGGTCTGCGGCTCCGACTACGGCGCCCAGGTCGCCGCCCAGCTCGCCCACGCCTACCCCGAGCAGGTCATCGGCGTCCACCTGGGCATGCCCTCCCAACTGCCGGCCTTCCAGGGCGACCGGTACTGGGACCCCACCGGCGGCCGGCAGATCCCCGAGGACGCCTCGCCCGAACTGCGCGCCGACTACAAGTGGTACGACGAGACGCTGGTCTCCCACATGGTCGTGGCCTGCCTCGACGGACAGACCGCGACCCACGGCCTGAACGACTCCCCGGCCGGACTGCTGGCCTGGCTGGTGGAGAGGTGGAAGACCTGGAGCGACCGGTACGCGAAGTTCGAGGAGGTCTGGCCCGTCGACCACATCCTCACCGACGCCACGATCTACTGGATCACCCAGTCCATCGGCCCGTCGATGCGCGCCTACAAGAACGCCCACCTCTACCCCGAGCCCAAGGAACGCTGGACCCACCCGGCCATCACGGTGCCGGTCAGCTTCAGCTTGCACCTCGGTGACTCCGCCTCCCCTGGCATCAACACCCCTGAACAGTACGAGGCGGTGATGCGGCAGATCGGCGCCCACATCTACGCCGACCTGCGCGACGTCAACGTCCACCACAAGGGCGGCCACTTCGGCCAGTGGGAAAACCCCGACGCCTGGGTCAACGACCTGCGCCGCGCCTTCCGCGGGCTGCGCTGACCCCAGGGCCCATGCGCTGACCGGGTGAACCGGCGCTGACCAGAGTGCCGGTTCACCTGGAGGTAGACACCAGACGCCTCCAGCGGATCAGTGCGCATCCGAGGGTAAGGAAGGCTTCGTGGATGTCGTCGCGGATCTCCCACCGGATCCGCAAACGGCGGAACCAGTGCAGATGAGCGAACGCACGCTCCACGACCCAGCGTTGCGCACCCAGACCGGAGCCATGCTCGGTACCACGCCGGGCGATCAGCGGCTTCACACCGAGGGCCCAGACCAGGCGGCGGAACTTGTCGTCGTCGTAGCCGCGGTCACCCATCACCACGTCGGGACGCCGCCGGGGTCGGCCGCGCTTGCCCCGCACCCGCGGCACGGCCTGGAGCAGTGGGATCAACTGCGTGACATCGTTGCGGTTACCGCCGGTCAAGGTGGCGGCGAGCGGGATCCCGGTGGCATCAGTGATCACGTGGTGTTTGCTGCCCGCCCTGCCCCGATCCACAGGGCTTCGTCCCGTCTTGGAGCCCCCTTTAGCGCCCGGATGTGTGAGCCGTCGACCGCTGCCCGGGAGAAGTCCAGGACGTTCGCGCTGCGGAGCTTCGCGAGGAGGACCTCGTGCAGCCGGGGCCACACCCGAGCCTCGGTCCACTCTGCCAGGCGGCGCCAGCACGTCATGCCCGACCCGAAGCCCAGCTCCTGCGGCAGGTGTTCCCACGCGATCCCGGTGTGCAGCACGAACAGGATGCCCTGGAACACCAGCCGGTCCGGATGGCGCTTCCGCCCGGCAAAGCGAGTGCGGCGCTCGTTTTTCGGCAGCAGCGGTTCGATCACCGCCCACAACTCGTCCTCAACATGCCACGGCTTCGGCCGAGCCACCCCGCACCCCCGAATCAACGGTCCCGAAGCGATCCAACCACCTCGAAGATCATTTCGTTAGGAGTTCTAAATGCCACGGCCTGCTGGTCGTCGCTCTCACCGACGAGAACGGCCGACTGCTGTGGATCTCAGCAGCGCGGCCCGGACGCACCTCGGAGATCACCGCATGCCGCCACGACAAGCTCACCGCCCGC
>NZ_JBHTCF010000037.1:0-56473 GCF_042665355.1 Streptomyces monticola
CCGATGTGATCGGCATGTCGGGTCTTCTGGTGAAGTCCACGGTGATCATGAAGGAGAACCTGGAGGAGCTCAACCAGCGCAAGATGGCCGCCGACTTCCCGGTCATCCTGGGCGGCGCCGCCCTCACCCGCGCCTATGTCGAGCAGGATCTGCACGAGATCTACGAGGGTGAAGTCCGCTACGCCCGGGACGCGTTCGAGGGCCTGCGCCTGATGGACGCGCTGATCGCGGTCAAGCGCGGCGTGCCGGGGGCCACCCTGCCCGAACTCAAGCAGCGCCGCGTTCCCACGAACGCGACAGCGGCGGTCCTGGAGGCCGACGAGACCGAGGGCCCGGTGCGCTCGGACGTCGCCGTCGACAACCCGGTGCCGAAGCCGCCGTTCTTCGGCACCCGGGTCATCAAGGGGATCCAGCTCAAGGAGTACGCCTCCTGGCTGGACGAAGGCGCCCTGTTCAAGGGCCAGTGGGGCCTGAAGCAGGCGCGCGCCGGGGACGGACCCACGTACGAGGAGCTCGTCGAGACCGAGGGCCGACCGCGGCTGCGCGGCTGGCTGGACGAGCTGCAGACCAAGAACCTCCTCGAAGCCGCCGTGGTCTACGGCTACTTCCCCTGCGTCTCCAAGGGCGACGACCTGATCCTGCTCAACGAGGACGGCTCGGAGCGCACCCGCTTCTCGTTCCCGCGCCAGCGCCGCGGCCGGCGCCTGTGCCTGGCGGACTTCTTCCGTCCCGAGGAGTCGGGCGAGACGGATGTCGTGGGCCTGCAGGTGGTCACCGTCGGCTCCCGGATCGGCGAGGCCACGGCGGAACTCTTCGAGTCCAACTCCTACCGCGACTACCTCGAACTGCACGGCCTGTCCGTGCAGTTGGCCGAGGCGCTCGCCGAGTACTGGCACGCGCGCGTGCGCGGCGAACTGGGCTTCGCCGGTGAGGACCCCTCCGCCATGGAGGACATGTTCGCGCTGAGGTACCGGGGCGCGCGCTTCTCGCTCGGTTACGGCGCCTGCCCCAACCTGGAGGACCGCGCGAAGATCGCCGCACTCCTGGAGCCGGAGCGGATCGGCGTCGAGCTCTCCGAGGAGTTCCAGCTGCACCCGGAACAGTCCACCGACGCCATCGTCATCCACCACCCCGAGGCGAAGTACTTCAACGCCCGTTAGGCGCACCGGGGCGGGCGCTCCGGCGCTCGGGCCCCGGGGCTCCCGCCCCATATCCGCTGGGCATCGGCTGGGCGTCCGCTCGGCCCCCGGCGGACCCGCCGTGCACTCGGGCAAGTATCCCGGGGCGCTTCGGCGGCACGAGACGTACACTGGTCGGTCCAGTGCAGGCCGGTCGGCACTTTCGCGGGAAACCCCCGCGGGAGGTGCCGACCGGCCTTCTCGTCCCTTATGGAGGTGTGCCCGGATGACCAGTACGGTCCCCGCAGTCGGTACCCGAACGGCCGAAGGCTCAGCCCTGCAGGCCGTGCTCCTCGACATGGACGGCACGCTGGTGGACACCGAGGGCTTCTGGTGGGACGCCGAGGTGGAGGTCTTCGCCCGGCTCGGCCACGCCCTCGACGACTCCTGGCGCCATGTCGTGGTCGGCGGACCGATGACCCGCAGTGCCGGCTTCCTGATCGAGGCCACCGGCGCCGACATCACGCTGCCCGAACTGACGGTGCTGCTCAACGACGGCTTCGAGGACCGCATCAGCCGTGCCCTGCCGCTGATGCCGGGCGCCGCCCGGCTCCTGGCCGAACTGGCCGCGCACGACGTGCCCACGGCCCTGGTGTCCGCCTCGCACCGCCGCATCATCGACCGCGTCCTGCACTCGCTCGGGCCGCAGCACTTCTCGCTGACCATCGCGGGCGACGAGGTGGAGCGGACCAAGCCGCACCCCGACCCGTATCTCCTGGCCGCCTCGGGCCTCGGCGCCGACCCGTCCCGGTGCGCGGTCGTCGAGGACACCGCCACGGGTGTCGCGGCCGCCGAGGCCGCGGGCTGCCGGGTGGTGGCGGTGCCGTCGGTGGCGCCGATCACCCCGGCCACCGGACGTACCGTCGTCTCCTCACTCGAAGAAGTCGACCTGCCCTTTCTGCGCAAGCTGATCGGAACAGGCTGATCGGAACAGGCTGATCGGAACAAGCGATCGGAACTGATCAGCGGAGCCATTACGGGAATGCACCGGCCCGGGTACTCAGCGTGTTCCGGTAATTGGCGTGGAAACGCAGCGCGTTGATCCGGATATCGTCCGTCACCGGTCGGCTGGCCGAATTCCCTTGCCCCGCAACTTAGTTGAACGAGTGATGTTTATCACTGCGAGGCGGGTCGACAAGGGTGGGAGGCGTGTGCTGTACCCCGCTGGAAACGGGGGTCATGCGTGACCTTGTGTCCCGATTCATTGATCGGTGCACGAAACCTTCCCGTGTCCGGATATCGGTGAGTCCATCGTTGCTGCCGCTGCGTGATTACTGTTCAACTCCGGTCCTCTCCAGCTCTCCTGGCGTCGCGGACTAATGTCGTCGCGAGAACATCGCCATAACTCCCATGCCCCGCGCACACACCCCGTCGTGCGGGATCATGGGATCGAACGTTGGAGAACTGCGAGCATGAACCGCAAGACTCTGGTGCTGCCGGCCGTGATCGGCCTGCTCGCCCCCGTGCTCACCGCCTGCGGTGGGTCCGACGGCGGTGACGAGAGCGGCGACGCCATCGTCGTCGGCACCACCGACCGGTTCTCCGTATCGAGCAGCGCCCCGGCCCCGCTGGACCCGGCGTACGCCTACGACGCGGGCTCGTGGAACATCCTGCGCCAGACCATCCAGACGCTGATGCATCTGCCGCGCGGCGGCGGTGAGCCCGAGCCGGAGGCCGCGGAGCGCTGCGGCTTCACCGACAACGGCAACGAGCGGTACGAGTGCACGCTCCGCGACGACCTGAAGTTCTCCGACGGCGGCGACGTCACCGCCGAGGACGTGAAGTTCTCCATCGACCGCGTCCTCGGCATCAAGCACAAGAACGGCCCCGCCGGCCTGCTCGCCAATATCGACACCATCGAGGCCAGCGGCGAGCACAAGGTGGTCTTCCACCTGAAGTCGGGTGACGCGACCTTCCCGTACAAGCTGGCCACTCCGGCGGCGGGCATCGTCAACCCCGAGTCGTACAAGGCGAACAAGCTGCGCGACGGATTCCGCGTGGACGGATCGGGTCCCTACACGCTGGAGGCCGAGACCAAGAAGAACAAGCTGGTCAAGGCCGTCTTTACCAAGAACCCGCACTACAAGGGCGCTCTGAAGCCCAAGAGCGACAACAAGATCGAGCTGCGGTCCTTCGACGACGCCGGCGCCATGGGCAAGTCCCTGGAGAGCGGCGACATCGACATGATGGCCCGCAGCATGCAGCCCGAGCAGATCAAGAAGCTCGCCGACGACGCCACCGACAAGATCGAGTTCGTCGAGATGTCCGGTCTCGAAATGCGCTACCTCGGGTTCGACACCGACGCCCCCGAGGTCAAGGAGAAGGCCGTCCGCCAGGCGATGGCTCAGCTCGTGGACCGCGGCGAGATCACGTCGAAGGTGTACGGCGCCACCGCCGAGCCGCTCTACTCCCTGGTCCCGGCCACGATCACCGGGCACACCAACTCGTTCTTCAACAAGTACGGCGGGGTGCCGAGCACCGACAAGGCCCGCTCCCTGCTCGAAAAGGCGGGCATCAGGACCCCCGTCAAGCTCACCCTGAACTACACCACCGACCACTACGGCGCCGGCACCAAGAAGGAGTTCGAGCTCCTGCGCGATCAGCTGAACTCCAGCGGCCTGTTCGACGTCAAGATCAAGGGCACCGAGTGGCTGAAGTTCCGCGCCGCCGAACTCGACGGTGAGTACGCGGTGTACGGCATGGGCTGGTTCCCCGACTTCCCCGACGCCGACAACTTCATCGCGCCGTTCCTCGACAAGGACAACTTCCTCGCCTCGCCGTACGCGAACCGCACCATCCGCGACACCCTCATCCCGCAGTCCCGGCAGGAGACCGACCGCCTCAGCGCGTCCGACAGCATCGAGGCCGTCCAGGACATCGTGGCGAACGACGTGCCGGTGCTGCCGCTGTGGCAGGGCAAGCAGTACGTCGCCGCACGCGATGACATCACCGGTGTGCAGTGGGCCCTCAACTCCTCGTCGAACCTGCAGCTCTGGGAGCTCGGGCGCGGCGTCGGCGAGTAGTTCCTCCCTCGGCCTCGGCTCTCCCGCGGTTCCGCATCAGCACCGAGCCACCCGCACCAGGCCGCCCGCATCAAGCGATTCGCACCACGCAACAGGCACCACGCAACAGGCATCAAGCACTTAGCGACATAGCGACATAGCGACTAAGGAAAAACGTGAAAATGCGCACCCAGTGGCCCGTTCCGCTCCTCGCCGCGGGGCTGGCCGCCGGACTGCTCACCGGCTGCGGAACCGAAAAGGGTGACTCCGCGGACGCCGGTGACGGCGTGGTCATGGGGATGTCCGACGACGTCCTGGCCACCGACCCGGCCGCGGGTTACGACCCCGGCTCGTGGCTGCTCTTCAACAACGTGTTCCAGTCCCTGCTGAGCTTCCCCAAGGGCGGCACTCAGCCGGAGCCCGACGCCGCCAAGGAGTGCGGCTTCACGGACTCCCGTACGAAGGTCTTCCGCTGCACCCTGCGCGACGGGCTCAAGTTCAGCAACGGCAACGAACTCACTTCGAAGGACGTCAAGTACTCCTTCGACCGCAGCCGCAGGATCAACTCGGCCGACGGCCCCGCGGCGGTCATGCTCGGCTCGATCGACCGCGTCGAGACGCCCGACAAGAAGACCGTCGTCTTCAAGCTGAAGGTCCCCGACGCCACCTTCCCGAGCAAGATCGCCTCGGGTGCCGGCTCGATCGTGGACCACCGCGAGTACCCCGCCGACCGCCTGCGCACCGACAACGAGGCCATCGGCTCCGGCGTCTACACCCTGGAGTCCTTCGGCGACGACCAGTCGGTCTTCAAGGCCAATCCGGCCTACCGGGGACCGGCCGAGCGCAAGAACTCGGGCCTGACCCTGAAGTTCTTCCACAACGACCGCGAGAAGCTGAAGGACGCCCTCAAGGGCGGCCGGATCGACCTCGCCTACCGCGGACTCGCCGCCGAGGACATCGCCGACATCGAGAAGAGCGGCGACGAGTCGGGCGCCGAGGTCGTCGAGGGGTCGAGCGCCGAGGTCCAGCACCTGGTCTTCAACATGAAGGACCCGGTCGCGGGCAAGCTCGGCGTACGCAAGGCCTTCGCGTACCTGCTCGACCGCGAGGCCCTGGTCAACAAGGTCTACCAGGACACCGCGACGCCGCTGTACTCGATCATCCCGTCGGGCATCACCGCCCACACCACCCCGTTCTTCGACACCTACGGCGACGGGCCGCAGCGCGACAAGGCCGCCAAGGCACTGCGCGAGGAAGGTGTCGACGGCAAGGTGAAGCTCACCCTGTGGGCGACGCCGTCGCGCTACGGCCCGGCCACCGTCCAGGAGTTCAAGGCCATCGCGGCCCAGCTGAACGCCAGCGGACTGTTCGACGCCGACGTCAAGTCCGTGCCTTTCGAGCAGTACGAGAAGGACATCAAGGCCGGCAAGTACGGCGTCTACGTGAAGGGCTGGGTCCCCGACTACCCGGACCCCGACAACTTCACCCAGCCGTTCTTCGGCGCGGACAACGTGCTGCAGAACAACTACACCAACTCCGCCATCACCGACCGGATCATCCCGGAGACCGCGGCCCTGAGCGAACGCGCCGCCACCGAGCCGAAGTTCGGCGAGCTGCAGGACCTGGTGGCCGAGGAGCTGCCGGTCCTGCCGGTGTGGCAGGGCAAGCAGTACGCGGTCACCAGCGACCGTGTCACCGGTGTCGAGTGGTGTCTCGACGCCTCCACGGTGTTCCGCTTCTGGGAGCTGGAGAAGCACTGACACCGGCACGGCACACGAGAGCGGGCCGCCCCCTTAGCCGAAGGGAGCGGCCCGCTCTCGTGTGTCCTCGTATGTCCCGCTCAGACAGCTAGGACGGCCAAGACGGGCTCAGTCGGTCACTGCGCGCCGGGCCGCACAAGCCCGCTCTCGTACGCGTACACCGCCGCCTGCACACGGTCGCGCAGGCCCAGCTTGGTCAGGACGTGACCCACATGCGTCTTCACCGTGGTCTCACTGACGAAGAGATCGGCCGCGATCTCCGCATTGGAGAGGCCCCGCGCCACCAGCTTGAGCACCTCGACCTCACGCTCGGTCAGGGTGTGCAGCGTGTCCGGCACCGGCTCGTCCCCGGACGGCAGATGCCCGGCGTACTTGTCGAGCAGCCTGCGCGTGATGCTCGGCGCCAGCATCGCCTCGCCCGCGGCGACCACGCGGATGGCCTGCACCAGCTCATGCGCGGGCGCGTCCTTGAGCAGGAAGCCGCTGGCGCCGGCCTTCAGCGCCTCCACGACGTACTCGTCCAGGTCGAAGGTGGTGAGCACGAGAACCTTCGCGGGCCCGTCACGCCCGGGGCCGGTGATCTGCCGGGTCGCCTCGACCCCGTCCATCCGGGGCATACGGATGTCCATCAGGACCACGTCGGGCTGCAGCGCACGCACCTGGTCGAGCGCCTGCAGACCGTCCCCGGCCTCGCCGACGACCGCGAGATCCTGCTCGGCCTCCAGGATCATCCGGAAGCCGGTGCGCAGCAGCGGCTGGTCGTCGACCAGCAGGACGCGGATCGCCACGTGATTCTCCTTCGCTAGACCGGCCCCATTCTGCCCTGCGCACCGGCGTCGGACTCGGGCGCCCTGACCGGAAGCGGATACGGCGGTGGAGTGCCGCCGAATTCCGGGCATACCGCCTGGTGGTCGCACCAGCCGCACAGCTTCGTGGGCCGCGGCCGCCATTCGCCCGACTCGGTGGCCTGCCGGATGGCCTCCCACAGCGTGTGCAGCTTGCGCTCCACCCGCTCCAGATCCGCCTGCACCGGGTCGTACGTCAACACGTCGCCGCTGCCCAGATAGACCAGCTGGAGGCGGCGCGGGATCACGCCCTTCAGGCGCCACACCACGAGGGCGTAGAACTTCATCTGGAAGAGGGCACCCTCCGCGTACTCGGGGCGGGGGGCCTTGCCCGTCTTGTAGTCGACGATGCGGACCTCGCCCGTCGGGGCGACATCGACCCGGTCGATGATGCCGCGCAGCTTGAGGCCCGATTCGAGCTCGGTCTCCACGAACAGCTCACGCTCCGCGGGCTCGAGCCGGGTCGGGTCCTCCAGCGTGAACCAGCGCTCCACCAGGGACTCGGCCTGCGCCAGCCAGCGGGCCATGCGCTCGCCCGCGCCCTCGTCGTCCGCGCCCTCACCGTCGCCGGCGAACAGCTCCTCCAGCTCCGGCTTGGCCGTCCGCAGCCGGTCCCACTGGCCCGGAATCAGCGACTTCGCGCGCGGTGCGGTGCGCTCCGCCGCCGGCGCGTCGAAGAGGCGCTCGAGCACCGCGTGCACCAAAGTGCCGCGCGTGGCCGCTTCGCTCGGCTTCTCGGGGAGCTTGTCGATGACCCGGAAGCGGTAGAGCAGCGGGCACTGCATGAAGTCGCTTGCCCGGGAAGGCGAGAGCGACGCCGGGGGCGCGGCGGCCACGGCAGCCTCGGTGCTGTTTTCCATGGAGAAGACCCTACGACCCACGACTGACAGCGGCCGCATACCATCGACGTCGGACCCTCTCGCACTGCATGATCGTGGCGGCGAGAGACGCTTCGCACGAGGAGACTGAGGGGTCACAGTGGACGAGAGCGGGCAGCCGCGCTCCGGTACCGGGGGAGCGGACCCCACCACCGGACAGAGCGCACCGCAGCGCTCGCCGGAAGACCAGCCTGTGGCAGAGCGGGCAGTGACCGAGGAGTCCCCGAAGCTTCCGTCCAAGGATGAACCCGAGCCCGAGCCCGAGCCGGGGCCCGAGCCGGAGCAGCGCGAAAGCGAGCAGGTGAAGTCGGAGCAGCCCGAAAGCGATCAGCCGAGGCCGCAGCCGGAGCAGCCCCGGAGCGATCAGCTCCTGGACGAGCGCCCCGAAGCGCCCGGTCCCGACAGGCCGCAACTCCGCAAGGACGAGCCGTCCCGGCAAGCCGCCGAGCCCCCGCGCACCCCCGCATCGGGCGGGCCCGCCAAACCGGCGCGTACCCGTGAGCCCGGCGGCGGACTCCTCATGGGCCGCATCTTCGGCGTACCCATCTACGTCGCCCCCAGCTGGTTCCTCGTCGCAGCCCTCATCACCTGGGTCTTCGGCGGCCAGCTCGACCGTGTGCTGCCCGAACTCGGCGCCGCCCGCTATCTCGTGTCCCTCTTCTTCGCGGTCGCCTTCTACGCCTCCGTGCTCGTCCACGAACTGGCCCACACCGTCGTCGCCCTGCGCTACAAGCTCCCGGTGCGCCGTATCCAACTGCAGTTCTTCGGCGGCGTATCGGAGATCGAGAAGGAGTCGGAGACCCCGGGCCGCGAGTTCGTGCTCGCCTTCGTCGGCCCGCTGCTCTCGCTCGTACTCGCCGCCGTGTTCTACGGGGGCATGTACGCCGTCGAGCCCGGCACCGTCCCCGGCGTCCTGATCGCCGGACTCATGATCTCCAACCTGATCGTGGCGGTCTTCAACCTGCTCCCCGGTCTGCCCCTCGACGGCGGCCGGATGCTCCGCGCCGTCGTCTGGAAGATCACCGGCAAGCCCATGACGGGCACGGTCGCCGCGGCCTGGGTCGGCCGGGCGCTCGCCGTCTGCGTCCTCATCGGCCTGCCGCTGCTCACCCAGTCGGGCGCCCTCGGCGACACGGCCTCCGACTCCGTCGGCATGGACACCGTCACCGACGCCCTCCTCGCCGCGATCCTCGCCGCGATCATCTGGACCGGCGCCGGCAACAGCCTGCGCATGGCCCGTCTGCGCGAGCACCTGCCGGAGCTGCGCGCCCGCACCCTCACCCGGCGCGCGGTCCCGGTCGAGTCGCACACCCCTCTGTCGGAGGCGCTGCGCCGCGCCAATGAGGCCGGTGCCCGCGCCCTCGTCGTCGTCGACGGCCATGGCGACCCGACCGCCGTCGTCCGGGAGGCTGCCATCGTGGGCGTCCCCGAGCACCGCCGCCCCTGGGTGGCGGTCAGCGGTCTCGCCCAGGACCTCACCGCGGGCATGCGGGTCTCGGCCGAGCTCGCCGGCGAGGAACTCATCGACACCCTGCGCGCGACCCCCGCCACCGAATACCTGGTGGTGGAGGAGACCGGCGAGATCTACGGCGTACTGTCCACCGCCGACGTGGAGCGTGCCTTCGTCAAGGCGATGGCCCGCCCGAACTGACGCCCGCGCCCGCGCTCCCGGCGGCCACCACCCTGGTCGGCCGCCCGGCGCGGGGCCGGTACCCTGGTCACATGTCCGAACCGACCGGTGCCGCCCGCCGACGCGGGCCCTTCAAGGTCGGGGACCAGGTTCAGCTGACCGACCCCAAGGGCCGCCACTACACGTTCACGCTCGAAGAGGGAAAGAACTTCCACACCCACAAGGGTTCCTTCCCGCACGACGAGCTGATCGGCGCACCCGAGGGCAGCGTTGTCCGCACCACCGGAAACGTCGCCTACCTCGCGCTGCGCCCCCTGCTCCCCGACTATGTCCTGTCCATGCCCCGCGGCGCCGCCGTGGTCTACCCCAAGGACGCGGGACAGATCCTGTCCTTCGCCGACATCTTCCCCGGCGCCCGCGTCGTGGAGGCAGGCGTCGGCTCCGGCTCGCTCAGCAGCTTCCTGCTGCGCGCCATCGGCGACCAGGGCATGCTGCACAGCTACGAGCGCCGCCAGGACTTCGCCGACATCGCGCAGCAGAACGTGGAGCGCTACTTCGGCGGCCCCCACCCCGCCTGGCAGCTGACGGTCGGTGACCTTCAGGACAACCTGTCCGACAGCGACGTCGACCGCGTCATCCTCGACATGCTCGCCCCTTGGGAGTGCCTGGAGGCCGTCTCCAAGGCGCTCGTTCCCGGCGGCATCCTGTGCTGCTACGTCGCGACCACCACGCAGATGGCGCGCACCGTGGAGTCCATCCGCGAGATGGGCTGCTTCAACGAGCCCACGGCATGGGAGTCGATGGTCCGCAACTGGCACATCGAGGGCCTCGCCGTCCGCCCGGACCACCGCATGATCGGCCACACCGGCTTCCTGCTCACCGCCCGCCGCCTCGCGGACGGAGTGGAGCCGCCGCTGCGCCGCCGCCGTCCGTCGAAGGGCGCCTACGGCGAGGACTACACCGGCCCGAACGCCGACGGCGGTACGCCCTCCGCCCGCTGACCCGCACTCAGAACAGAGGCACCAGGCACCACACAACGAACAGGCGCCGCCGCAGAGTTCCCGAAGTCTCCACGGAACTCGACGGCGGCGCCTTGACGTTGACTTGACCCATCCTTGACGCAGCCTCACCGGACCCCGGCGTTCCACCACACTGTGACGTATGGCACCATGCAGGGCACCCCCACCGGCACAGCCCTCACAGGAGACACTCCTAGTGCAGCACCCCGCCGTCCCGGAACTGGCGCACACCACCACCCGCCCCGTCCACTGGCTCGCCACCGCGGCGGCCCTGGCCGCCGTCGTCGCGGGCTCGTCCTTTCTGCAGCCCGAGAACGCCACCGCGGCCCAGGCGGGCCCACCGCCCGTGAGCACCGCCTCCGCCCCCGATCCCAACACCGTCGACTACCCACAGCAGTGCGGCGTCACGGCACCCCAGGTCCAGAAGAAGGCCTCGGGTGACCTCGACGGCGACGGCCGCCCGGAGACCGTCGCGGTGGTCCGCTGCGCCTCCGGCTCCGGCACCCCGCCCAGCGGCGTCTACGTCATCGCCCAGCCGGAGAACGGCAGGGCGCGCGTCGTGGCGACCCTCGTCGCCCCCAAGGAACGCCTCAGCGTCAGCGACTTCGCCGTCAGCGGCGGCGCGGTCACGGCGACCCTGCTCGGCTACTCGTCGCCCGACGTGCCGCGATGCTGCCCCGATGAGCAGGACAAAGCCAAGTGGCAGTGGCAGGACGGGTCGTTCGTCCGCACCAAGCAGCCAGCCGCCAAGAGCGTCTGACACCTACGTGCGGTGGCCGGACCGCTACGGCGCGTCCGGCCCGTACACCTCGACGCTGTCCGAGACGCGTCGTACATGGATGCACTCGCCCGGACATTCCTTGGCGGAGTCCACGACATCCTTGAGAAGCGGCAGTGGTACGCGCGTTGTGGCGCCCGGCTCCTGGAGCAGCTCGTCCTGCGCGCTCTTCACATAGGCCAGACCGTCGATGTCGAGCTCGAAGACCTCCGGCGCGTACTGCGCGCAGATCCCGTCGCCGGTGCACAGGTCCTGGTCGATCCAGACCTCGAGCCTCTCGTCGACGTCGGCTGCCGGGGCCTCGTGCTGCACGGTCATCTCTCCAGATCGGTCGCCTGTATCTCACGCCCCGCGACGGCCTGTGACTTACAAGTCGGGCCAGCCCTGACGGGTGTTGAACGTTTCGACGATACAACCGCTCGCTTTTCGATGTTGTTCGGTGGGTATTTACCTGGCGTGAGGGAGTGCGCAAGGGTGAAGATCGGACACGCCCCGACGTCTTTGTGATCTAGGGGTTTCAATCCGTACCGGCCCAGGTAGGGTCAGGAAGCGTCCAGCTCCCCTTGGAGGAGGTGAGGACCGTGGCAGCCCACGACGACGACATGAACCGCGGCATCCGCCCGGGTCGAGGGTCCGATGACCCTGCCGGTCAGATTGCCTATCTCGAGCAGGAGATCGCCGTCCTGCGACGCAAGCTCGCCGACTCTCCGCGGCATACGAGGATTCTCGAAGAGCGGATCGTCGAGCTGCAGACCAACCTGGCCGGCGTATCCGCGCAGAACGAGCGACTCGCGAACACGCTCCGTGAGGCCCGCGACCAGATCGTGGCCCTCAAGGAAGAGGTCGACCGGCTCGCACAGCCGCCGGCCGGCTTCGGTGTCTTCCTGCAGGCGAATGAGGACGGCACCTGTGACATCTTCACCGGGGGCCGCAAGCTCCGGGTGAACGTCAGCCCCAGCGTGGAGGTCGAAGAGCTCAGGCGCGGCCAGGAAGTGATGCTCAACGAAGCGCTCAACGTGGTCGAGGCCATGGAGTTCGAGCGCGCCGGGGACATCGTCACCCTCAAGGAGATCCTCGAGGACGGCGAGCGCGCCCTGGTGGTCGGGCACACGGATGAAGAGCGGGTGGTGCGGCTCGCCGAGCCCCTGCTCGACATCAACATCCGGCCGGGCGATGCCCTCCTGCTCGAACCCCGCTCAGGCTACGTCTACGAGGTCGTGCCCAAGAGCGAGGTCGAAGAGCTGGTCCTGGAAGAGGTCCCGGACATCGGCTACGAGCAGATCGGCGGTCTGGGCAACCAGATCGAGCTGATCCGCGACGCGGTCGAGCTTCCGTACCTCTACCCGGACCTCTTCAAGGAGCACGAACTGCGGCCGCCCAAGGGCGTGCTGCTGTACGGCCCGCCCGGCTGCGGCAAGACGCTGATCGCCAAGGCGGTCGCCAACTCCCTTGCCAAGAAGGTCGCAGAGGTGACCGGACAGGCCGCGGGGAAGAGCTTCTTCCTCAATATCAAGGGCCCCGAGCTCCTCAACAAGTACGTCGGTGAGACCGAGCGGCAGATCCGCCTCGTCTTCCAGCGAGCCCGTGAGAAGGCCAGCGAAGGCACTCCCGTCATCGTCTTCTTCGACGAGATGGAGTCGCTCTTCCGCACCCGTGGATCGGGCGTCAGCTCGGACGTGGAGAACACCATCGTCCCGCAGCTGCTCGCCGAGATCGACGGCGTGGAAGGCCTGCAGAACGTCGTGGTGATCGGCGCCTCCAACCGTGAGGACATGATCGACCCGGCGATCCTGCGTCCCGGCCGCCTCGATGTGAAGATCAAGATCGAGCGCCCGGACGCCGAGGCCGCGAAGGACATCTTCGCCAAGTACATGAAGTCCACGCTGCCGCTGCACGACGACGACCTCGTCGAGCACAGCGGCGACCGCGTCGCCACCGCCGCCGGAATGATCCAGTCCGTCGTCGAGCAGATGTACGCGGAATCCGAAGAGAACCGCTTCCTTGAAGTCACCTACGCCAACGGCGACAAGGAAGTCCTGTACTTCAAGGACTTCAACTCCGGCGCAATGATCGAGAACATCGTCGGCCGCGCCAAGAAGATGGCCATCAAGGCATTCCTCGAACACAACCAGAAGGGCCTCCGCGTCGCGCACCTCCTCCAGGCGTGCGTCGACGAGTTCAAGGAGAACGAGGACCTTCCCAACACCACCAACCCGGACGACTGGGCCCGGATTTCCGGCAAGAAGGGCGAGCGGATCGTCTACATCCGTACGCTCGTCACCGGAAAGCAGGGCGCGGACACCGGACGCTCCATCGACACGGTGGCCAACACCGGTCAGTACCTGTAAATGGCAGGGCGGCTGCGGGTGCCCTTCACGGGGTACCCGCAGCCGACTGTTTTTCAGGCCAGAACCGGAGCAAGAGCAATGACTGAATTGATCTCCCCACCAGCGCAGAGGCGTTCTAGGCTCTTCGGTACCACCGAGTCGCGCAGTGCGGGGACGGGCACCGCACACGCACCGGAGAACCAGCGGTACTTGAGCGCCGTTCCCACAGGGGAGCGCCGCCGGGCAAGGAGGGCCGCATGACCGTACGGCGAGTAATGGGCATCGAGACGGAGTACGGCATCTCCGTCCCCGGCCACCCCAACGCCAATGCCATGCTCACCTCGTCCCAGATCGTCAACGCCTACGCGGCGGCGATGCACCGGGCGCGCCGCGCCCGCTGGGACTTCGAGGAGGAGAATCCGCTGCGGGACGCGCGAGGCTTCGACCTCGCCCGCGAGGCCGCCGACGCCAGCCAGCTCACCGACGAGGACATCGGCCTCGCCAATGTGATCCTCACCAACGGCGCACGTCTCTACGTCGACCACGCACACCCCGAGTACAGCGCGCCCGAGGTCACCAACCCCTGGGACGCCGTCCTGTGGGACAAGGCCGGCGAGCGCATCATGGCCGAGGCCGCCGAGCGCGCGGCCCAGCTCCCTGGTGCCCAGGCGATCCACCTCTACAAGAACAACACCGACAACAAGGGCGCGTCCTACGGCACGCACGAGAACTACCTGATGAAGCGGGAGACCCCCTTCTCGGACATCGTGCGCCACCTGACGCCGTTCTTCGTCTCCCGGCAGGTCGTCACCGGCGCCGGCCGGGTCGGAATCGGCCAGGACGGCCATGAGCACGGCTTCCAGCTGAGCCAGCGCGCCGACTACTTCGAGGTCGAGGTCGGCCTCGAGACCACCCTCAAGCGCCCCATCATCAACACCCGCGACGAACCGCACGCGGACGCGGAGAAGTACCGCCGGCTGCACGTCATCATCGGCGACGCGAACCTCTCCGAGATCTCGACGTATCTGAAGCTCGGCACCACCGCCCTGGTCCTGTCGATGATCGAGGACAACTTCATCGCCGTGGACCTCGCCGTGGACCAGCCGGTGCGCACCCTGCACCAGGTCTCCCACGACCCGTCCCTGAAGCGCCTGATCACGCTGCGCAGCGGCCGCACCCTGACAGCCGTGCAGCTCCAGATGGAGTACTTCGAGCTGGCCCGCAAGTACGTCGAGGAGCGCTTCGGCGCCGACGCCGACGAGCAGACCAAGGATGTCCTGGCCCGTTGGGAGGACGTCCTCACGCGCCTTGAGAGCGACCCGATGAGCCTGTCCGGGGAACTGGACTGGGTCGCCAAGCGGGAGCTCATGGAGGGCTACCGCCGGCGTGACGAGCTCGACTGGGACGCGGCCCGGCTGCACCTCGTCGACCTCCAGTACGCCGACGTACGCCCCGACAAGGGCCTGTACAACCGTCTCGCGGCCCGCGGCAAGATGAAGCGCCTGCTCGACGAGGCGGACGTGGAGCGTGCCGAGAGCAAGCCGCCGGAGGACACCAGGGCCTACTTCCGCGGCCGCTGCCTCGAGCAGTACGCGGACGACGTGGCCGCGGCCTCGTGGGACTCGGTCATCTTCGACCTGCCGGGCCGTGATTCGCTCCAGCGGGTCCCAACCCTGGAACCGCTTCGCGGAACGCGTAATCACGTCAAGGAGCTCCTTGACCGGTGCAGGACCGCGGAAGACCTGGTCCGGGTCCTATCCGGCGGCTGAGAGGCGCCTGAAAGTTCCCCGGCGCGGGAATCACAAGGGTGGGCCCCGCACGTTGAAGAAAGTGCGGGGCCAATGTCGGACCTACGGCATAGGGTCTGATCAAGAACGTCGAACGTCGACACCGAGCGGGGTGAGTCAGATGGCGACCAAGGACACTGACGGCGGACAGCAGAAGGCGACGCGTTCCACCGAGGAGGTCGAGGAGCAGGCTCAGGACGAGCAGGCAACGGAAGACCTCAAGGAGCGGCAGGAGAAGCTGAGCGACGACGTCGACTCGGTTCTGGACGAGATCGACGATGTGCTCGAAGAGAATGCCGAGGACTTCGTGCGGTCGTTCGTGCAAAAGGGCGGCCAGTAACCCGGCCCTCCTTCGGATCGAAGGCGCAACGAGCGGGTCTCCGGTGAGGACGCCAAGTGCGGGTGTGCTGTGCGGTGCGGTCGGTGCCGACCGCGCACACGCCTCGCGCGGCGTCCCGTGCCGGGGCCCGCGTGATCTGCCCAAAGGCCCCGGCCGTGCATGTGGATCATTGCCATATGGCGGGTAGGGTCCGAGGCGTACTCTGCTTCAACTGCAATTCGGCCACCGGCAAGTTGGGGACGATCCCGACGCACTGAGTCGGGCCATCGCTTACTTGGGAGGAAACTCGTGGAAGCCAATCCCCGTAGCACCGGGCGTCTACCAGCGGCCTTCCTGACGCCCGGATCCTCGTCATTCATGGACTTCATCTCCGAGCACCAGCCGGAGATGCTGCCCGGCAATCGTCAATTGCCGCCCGTCAAGGGCGTGATTGAGGCGCCGCACGGCACGACCATCGTCGCCGTCACCTTTCCCGGCGGCGTGGTGCTCGCAGGTGACCGGCGGGCCACCATGGGCAACATGATCGCGCAGCGCGACATCGAGAAGGTCTTCCCGGCCGACGAGCACTCGGCCGTGGGCATCGCGGGCACGGCGGGTCTGGCCGTGGAGATGGTGAAGCTGTTCCAGCTGGAGCTGGAGCACTTCGAGAAGGTCGAGGGCGCCACCCTCTCCCTGGAGGGCAAGGCCAACCGGCTGTCCACGATGATCCGTTCCAACCTCGGTCTGGCGCTGCAGGGCCTGGCCGTGGTGCCGCTGTTCGCGGGTTATGACATCGACCGCGAGCGGGGCCGGATCTTCTCGTACGACGTCACGGGCGGCCGCTCCGAGGAGCACGGTTACGCCGCGACCGGTTCGGGCTCGATCTTCGCCCGTGGGGCGATGAAGAAGCTCTACAAGGAAGATCTGACGGAGGAGCAGGCCACCACCCTGGTCATCCAGGCGCTGTACGACGCCGCGGACGACGACTCCGCGACGGGCGGCCCGGATGTGGCCCGCCGGATCTATCCGATCGTCACCGTCATCACCGACGAGGGATTCCGGAAGCTCACCGACGAGGAGTCCTCCGAGATCGCCCGCGCGATCCTGGAGCGGCGTCTGGAGCAGCCCGACGGCCCCCGCGCCGCGCTCCTCTAAGCCTTTTCGGACCCCGGAATGCACTCGCCACTGACAGAAAGGGACGGATAGCCGGTGTCGACGCCGTTCTATGTCTCACCCCAACAGGCCATGGCCGACCGGGCGGAGTACGCCCGCAAGGGGATCGCCCGCGGCCGGAGCCTGGTCGTGCTGCAGTACGCCGACGGCATCGTGTTCGTCGGTGAGAACCCGTCCCGCGCGCTGCACAAGTTCAGCGAGATCTACGACCGGATCGGCTTCGCGGCCGCCGGTAAGTACAACGAGTACGAGAACCTGCGCATCGGCGGAGTCCGCTACGCCGACCTGCGCGGCTACACCTACGACCGCGACGACGTGACGGCGCGCGGTCTCGCCAACGTCTACGCCCAGACCCTCGGCACGATCTTCTCCAGCAACGCCGAGAAGCCGTATGAGGTGGAGCTGGTGGTCGCCGAGGTCGGGGAGACCCCCGAGGGCGACCAGATCTACCGGCTTCCGCATGACGGCTCGATCGTCGACGAGCACGGCTCGGTGGCGGTCGGTGGTAACGCGGAGCAGATCAGCACCTATCTCGACCAGCGCCACGAGGACGGCATGAGCCTCGCCGAGGCGCTCAAGCTCGCCGTGCAGGCCCTCTCGCGGGAGCCCAACGGCGGGGAGCGGGAGATTCCCGCCGAGCGGCTCGAAGTGGCGGTCCTCGACCGTACGCGCCCGCAGCAGCGCAAGTTCAAGCGTGTCGTCGGCCGGCAGCTCGCCCGGCTGCTCGAGGCGGACGGCGCGGCGTCCACACCCACGGACGCGCCGTCCGACGAGGAGGAGGGCGAGGAGTAGAACTCCCTCCGCACTCTTCAGCCGTCTGCGCCGTGCCCCCGTACCGCTCCAGGAGCGGTACGGGGGCACGGGTGTGTCAGGGGCCGGGAGGCGCTGTGGAGTCCCGGACGACGAGTTCCACCGGGAGGGCGTCGATCTGCGGCTCCTGGCCGTCCAGGACGGCCAGGAGAGCCTGCATACCGCGTTCTCCGACGCGTTCCGCGGGCAGCCGGACCGTGGTGAGCTCCGGGTCGACGGCCGTGGCCAGGGCGAGATCGTCGAGACCGGTGACGGAGATGTCCTCCGGGATGCGCAGGCCCGTGCGGCGGGCGGCTTTGAGGGTGCCGGCGGCGATGATGTCGTCGTCGCAGATCACCGCCGTCGGGCGTGGGCCGGGTTCGGCCAGGGCGCGGCCCGCCGCCTCCATGGACCCGTGCACGGAGTGCGGGGCGCGGGCGGTGCGCAGGGTGGCGTCGGGCGCCTGGCGCAGGCCGTGGGTGATGGCACGCGCGCGTACGGCGAAGGTCCAGGAGTCGACGTTGGACGCCAGGTGCAGAAAGCGGCGGTGGCCGAGGCCGAGCAGATGCTCCGTCACCAGGCGCATGGCCCCGGCGAGATCGACGTTGACATGGGCGGCCGCGGTCGGGTCCGTGGGGTCGCTGTCGAGCATGACGAGGGGCAGACCGGCGCCGTGGATGTCGGTGAGGGCCTGGGCGGCCATGGAGGAGGCGATCACTCCGTCGAGGGCCGCGCGGGCCGAGGCGAAGGGGTCCCTGGCCGGGCCGATGCCCTCGGGCGAGGGGTAGAGCACCACGCCGAAGTCGTGTTCGGCGGCGACGCGGGCGGCGCCGGTGTAGACGCGCGCGAAGAAGTCGTTGGTGAGCGCGGGGACGACGAGCAGCGCGGTGCGGGTACGGCCGAGGCGCAGATTGCGGGCGGCGAGGTTGGGCCGGTAGCCCAACTCCCTTGCGGCGTCGCGGACCCGGCCCGCGGTGGCCTCGGAGACCCGGCCGCGCCACTTGTCGCCGAGCACGAGGGAGACGGCGGCCTGGGAGACGCCCGCGGCTCTGGCCACGTCCTTGCTGGTGGGCCGTGTCACGGCCGCTCCCTTCCTGTGCTGAGTCGAGTCTGCAGCGCTGTCGGCCGTGCTGCGTCGAGCCCTGCCCCGACGGGTGCCGTACGCCGCGCGCGGGGGCGTATCGCTGTCCGTGGGCTGGACCGCCGGACAGCGCACATGGTACGTATGGCGCACGACGTTATACGTAAAACCTCACAGGGTGCGGGAGAGGGGCGGTCCATGGCCACGGGATACGTGGAGCTGCTGCGGACACGGCACGCGGCCAGGCTGCTGACCGGAACGCTGGTCGGCCGGCTGCCCAACGCGACCGGGCATATCGCCATCGTGCTGTTCACCCGCGCCGAAGGCGGCAGCTACACGCTCGCCGGTGCGCTCGCCGCCGTGTACGGACTGGCCACGGCCGTCGGCCAGCCGCTGCTCGGGCGCGCGGTGGATCTGCGCGGACAGCCGCGCGTCATGCTGCCCGCCGCCGTTCTCTCGGCCCTCGGCATGGCCGCCTTCGCCTTCGTCGGTATCGGCTCCCTGCTGTCCGCGTACGCCGCCGTGACCGTCGCCGGACTCTTCACGCCGCCGCTCGAAGGCGGCCTTCGGGCGCTGTGGCCGGATGTCCTGGGGCGCGAGGACAAGGTGCACGCCGCCTACGCCATGGACGCCGTGGCGCAGGAAGTGATGTTCACCGTCGGCCCGTTGCTGGTCACGCTGCTCGTCGCGCTCTGGTCGCCCGGTGCCGCACTCCTTGTCATCAACGTCATCGGTGTGCTCGGGGCGCTGTCCGTGGTCCTCTCGGAGCCGTCCCGTGCGTGGTGCTCCGCGCCCAGGGAGGCGCACTGGCTCGGGGCGCTGCGCTCGCCCGGACTGCTCGCCCTGCTCGGCTCGTTCTTCTTCGTGGGCCTTGCGCTCGGCTCGATCACCGTGGCCGGTGTGGCGTACGGCGACGACCACGGGCAGGCGTCCGTGTACGGCTGGCTGATGGCGGGGCTCGGTCTCGGCGCCCTGGTCGGCGGCGCCGTGTACGGGGCGCGGCAGTGGGCGGGGCCGCCGGAGCGGCGCCTGCGGATCCTGGTCGGACTGCTCGCCCTCGGCTATCTGCCGCTGACCCTCACCCCCGATGTGCTGCCGATGTGTCTTCTGGCCGTCGTCTCCGGGGTGTTCCTCGCGCCGTCGCTCGCCTGTGCCTTCATCGTGGTCGACCGGCACGCGCCGCGCGGCACGGTCACCGAGGCGTTCTCCTGGCTGGTGACCACCTTCGGTGTGGGCGCCGCGGTCGGAACCGGCGTCGCGGGACCGGCGATCGAGTTCGGGAACACCGCGGCGGGGTTCGCCGTCGCGGGAGCCGGGGGAGTGGCGGCGCTGCTGGTTTTGGTGACTACGGCGCGGGTACTCACGGCGCCCGGACCTGGTGTGCGTATCACCGGCTCGTCGGAAAGTGATCGAAACGGTGCTGTCGAACCCGGTTTCAGTGCGGGGCATCAGGCGTAATGTTCAGTCATGGACCGCCGCATTTTCGGGCTGGAGAACGAGTACGGCGTCACGTGCACGTTCAGGGGACAGCGCCGCCTGTCACCTGACGAAGTGGCGCGCTACCTCTTCCGCCGTGTTGTGTCATGGGGCCGCAGCAGCAATGTCTTCCTGCGGAACGGCGCCCGCCTCTATCTCGATGTGGGATCACATCCGGAATACGCAACACCCGAATGTGACAACGTGACCGAGCTGGTCACCCACGACAAGGCGGGCGAGCGCATTCTCGAAGGCCTGCTCGTCGACGCCGAACGCCGCCTGCACGAGGAGGGAATCGCGGGCGACGTCTATCTCTTCAAGAACAACACCGATTCGGCGGGCAACTCCTACGGCTGCCACGAGAACTATCTGGTGGCCAGGCACGGGGAGTTCTCGCGGCTCGCCGACATCCTCATCCCGTTCCTCGTCACCCGGCAGCTGCTGTGCGGCGCGGGCAAGGTGCTGCAGACCCCCCGGGGCGCGGTGTACTGCGTCAGCCAGCGCGCCGAGCACATCTGGGAGGGCGTCAGCTCCGCGACCACCCGCTCCCGGCCGATCATCAACACCCGCGACGAACCGCATGCGGACGCCGAGCGCTACCGCCGGCTGCATGTCATCGTCGGTGACTCGAACATGTCCGAGACGACCATGCTGCTCAAGGTCGGCGCCACCGACCTCGTGCTGCGCATGATCGAGGCGGGCACGGTGATGCGCGATCTGACCCTGGAGAACCCGATCAGGGCCATCCGCGAGGTCAGCCATGACATCACCGGACGCCGCAAGGTGCGCCTGGCCAGCGGCCGCGAGGCCTCGGCGCTCGAGGTGCAGCGCGAGTACTACGAGAAGGCCGTCGACTTCTGCGAGCGCCGGGGCATCCGCACCGGCACCGTGGAGCAGGTGCTCGAACTGTGGGGCCGTACGCTCGACGCCATCGAGCAGGAGGATCTCGACAAGATCGACACCGAGATCGACTGGGTCATGAAGTACAAGCTCATCGAGCGGTACCGCGACAAGCACAACATGACCATGTCGCACCCCAGGGTCGCGCAGATAGACCTCGCCTACCACGACATCCACCGCCGTCGTGGCCTGTACTACCTCCTGGAGAAGAAGGGGCAAGCCGCCCGTATCTGCAACGACTTGAAGATCTTCGAGGGCAAGTCGGTGCCGCCGCAGACCACCAGGGCGCGGCTGCGCGGTGACTTCATCCGCCGGGCGCAGGAGCAGCGCCGGGACTTCACGGTCGACTGGGTGCATCTGAAGCTCAACGACCAGGCGCAGCGCACCGTGCTGTGCAAGGACCCGTTCCGGTCCGTGGACGACCGGGTGGAGAAGCTGATCGCCGGCATGTGACAGCACGCGAGTGTTCCGGCCCGAGCGGGCCGGAACGCAACGCGGGGCGCCGTACGTTCCTCGTACGGCGCCCTTCTCACGTCGTAGAGTTGCGCGCACCCGACCGCAAGATCGACCGATGATGAGGCCCACCGTGCGCCGACGCTCCCTGCTCCTCGCCGTGCCCGCCGGACTGCTGACGCTCGCCGGCTGCGGCGATGACAAGGCCGACAAGTCCAAGTCCAAGCCGAGCGACGGCCCCTCCAACTCCGCGGAGCCCACCGCGAAGATCGTGGACGGTCCGCTGCCCGAGGTCTCCAAGGGCACCAAGTTCGGCGAGAAGCCGACCGTGGCCAAGGGCTCGGGCAAGCCCTCGAAGGACCTTGCGGTGAAGACCCTGATCGAGGGCAAGGACGCCGAGGTCGCCAAGGGCGACTATCTGCAGGCCGACTACCTCGGCCAGATCTGGGACACGGCCAAGGTCTTCGACAACTCCTACGACCGCGGTGTCCCCGCCATCTTCCCGATCGGCGTCGGCCAGGTCATTCCGGGCTGGGACCAGGCGCTGGTCGGCAAGAAGATCGGCAGCCGGGTCGAGATGGCCATTCCGCCGGCGCTCGGGTACGGCGCGCAGGGCAACCCGCAGGGCGGCATCAAGGGCACGGACACCCTGGTCTTCGTCGTCGACGTCGTGGGCACCTTCAACAAGAAGAGCTCCGCGAAGGGCAAGCAGATCGCCCAGGACAACGTCGACCTGCCGAAGGTGGGCACCGGCACCGACGGCGAGGCGCCCTCGATCGACGTGCCCAAGAAGGACGCCCCCAAGAAGCTCGTGGCGAACTACATCCTGGAAGGCGACGGCGAGGAGCTGAAGGTCTCCGACGGCGTCCTCGTGCAGTACAAGGGCGTGCTGTGGGACGGCGGCAAGGAGTTCGACTCCACGTACAAGCGCGGTGAGCTCGCCCAGTTCAAGCTCGCCGAGGTCGTCAAGGGCTGGTCGCAGGGCCTGACCGGCAAGAAGGTCGGCAGCCGCGTCCTCGTCGTGGTCCCGCCGGACCTGGGGTACGGCGACAAGGAACAGCAGGGCATTCCGGCCAAGTCCACGCTCGTCTTCTCCGTGGACATCCTCGCGAAGATGTGAGGGCGGATGTCCTGAGGAAAGGTGCACAGGACATCCCAGCCAAGATGTAAGACTGTCCCGGCTGCACATTCGTAGAAGCAGGAGCAATTCACGTGAGCATCGACAAGCCCGAGGTCGACTTCCCCGGTGGCGAGCCCCCGGCGGACCTGGAGATCAAGGACATCTGGGAGGGCGACGGCCCGGTGGCCAAGGCGGGCGACTCCGTCCAGGTCCACTACGTGGGCGTCTCTTTCTCCAGCGGCGAGGAGTTCGACGCCAGCTGGAACCGCGGCACCCCGCTCGCCTTCCAGCTGGGCGCCGGACAGGTCATCTCCGGCTGGGACCAGGGCGTGCAGGGCATGAAGGTCGGCGGCCGGCGTCAGCTGGTCATCCCGCCGCACCTGGCCTACGGCGACCGCGGTGCGGGCGGCGGCCGGATCGCCCCCGGCGAGACGCTGATCTTCGTCTGCGACCTGGTCGCGGTCTGAGCACGGTGACACCACTGCCGCGCTGACCGGTGTTCGGTCGGACGCGAACAGTTCGAGGGCCCCTGCCTCCTGGCAGGGGCCCTCTGGTCTCCCCGTACCGCCCGCGACGGGCCCCTTCGGGATGCACCCCAGGTCCTCGGCTTTTGCCTGCACACCGTGGGGCGGTACGGTCAGCGATCGTAGAGCAGCGTGTGCGGGAGGGTGGAGAGGGCGTCGATGGCGATTGCCAAGGCAGAGCGACTGATGAATCTGGCCCTTTGCCTCCTTGGGACCCGGCGGCCGCTGAGCAAGCGAGAGCTGCGCGGCTCCATCGAGGCCTATCTCGAAGCCGGCTCCGACGACTCCTTCAACCGGATGTTCGAGCGCGACAAGGACGATCTGCGCGAACTCGGCCTGGTCATCGAGACAGTTGAGAACCTCGAGGGCGACACCGGCTATCTGGCCCGCCGGGACAGCAACCGGCTGCCGGCCGTCACCCTCGATGCCGAGGAGGCCGCGGCCCTCGGTCTCGCCGCCAAGGTCTGGCAGCAGGCACGTCTGGCCGGTGCCGCCAGCGGCGCCCTGCAGAAGCTGCGGGCCGCCGGAATGCCGGAGGAAGTGGATCCGTACGAGGCGCACAGCGCTCTCGAGCCGCGGATTCCGGTGCACGAGGCCGCCTTCGAGCCGCTGATGCTGGCCTGCCGCGACCGCCGTCCGGTCGTCTTCGACTACCGCAAGGCCACCGCCGCCCGCCCCGAGACCCGGCATGTCGAACCATGGGCCCTGGAGTGCTGGCGCGGTCACTGGTATCTGGCCGGCTGGGACCGCGACCGCGGCGCCGAGCGGGTCTTCCGGCTCTCCCGGATCACCGGCAAGGTGCGTTCGCGGGCCGGTAAGTTCACCGCCGACGTGCCCGATGTGGTGACCGTGCGGGAGACCGTGGCGAGCTGGGCCGGGGAGATCGCGGACCGCTCCGCGCTGCTCAAGCTGCGCTCCGGTGCGGGCTACCCGCTGCGCGCCAAGGCCACGGCGATACGCGAACTGGGCGACGGGTGGGACGAGTTGGAGATTCCGTACGGTCATGGCATGGATGCCTGGCTGGTGGAGTTCGGGCCCGATGTGGTGGTGCTCGAACCCGCCGAGCTGCGGGCGGATGTCGTGGATCGGCTGCGCGCCGTGGCCAAGGACTGAGGGGGAGAGCGAACAGATCATGGCCGCGAACGCGATCGACCAGACCCGCCGGATGCTGTCCCTCGTGACGTATCTGCGCGAGCGCCCCGGTGCCCGCGTCGGTGATGTCGCCCGGGCCTTCGGGATCACCGAGGACGAGCTGATCTCCGACCTCGACGTACTGCCGCTGTGCGGGACCAGCTTCCGCGGCGGTGACCTCCTCGACATCGACACCGACGGTGACCGCATCTGGTGGCACAACGCGGACGACGTGGCCGCGCCGCTGCGCCTCGCGGCGGACGAGGCGACGGCGCTCCTGGTGGCGGCGCGGGCCGTGGCCACGCTGCCGGGGCTGCGCGAGAGCGACCGCGAGGCGCTGCTTCGCGCCACGGCCAAGCTGGAGGCCGCGGCGGGCGAGGCGGCCGGGGCCAGCGACCGGCTCTCGGTCACCTTCGAGTCGGAGGGCGGGGTCTTCGCCGAGGTGGACCGGGCGATCTCCGAGCGGCGCCGCCTCTGGGTGCGCTACTACTCGCCCGCGCGCGACGAGCTGACCGAGCGCGAGGTGGACCCGATCCGGCTCTTCGCCCTCGGGCATACGTATATGGAGGCCTGGTGCTACCGCTCCGAGGCGCGGCGCACCTTCCGGCTCGACCGGGTCGCCGAGATCCGGATCCTGGACGAGGCGGCGGCGCCGCCCGAGCTGGAGCTGCGTGATCTTTCCGAGGGGCTTGTGCAGCCCTCGGCGGACGACCCGGAGGTGGTCGTCGATGTGGGCCCCGGCGGGCGCTGGGTCGCCGAGTACTACCCGCACGACAGCGCCGAGGAGCTGGCCGACGGCGGGCTGCGGATCACGCTGCGCACCCCGGACCCGGCCTCACTGCGCCGCCTCGCGCTGCGGCTCGGCAGGGACGGGCGGATCGTGTCTCCGCGGGACCTCGCGGAGAGCGCACAGCGGGCGGCGCGGGAGGCGCTCGTGGCGTACGACGGGCAGGAACAGGGAGCTTGAGTATGTCGCTTATGTCCGGTGCGCCTCATTCGGGCGTTTCTGTTTCCGGTGGTTCCGTGGCCGTCGGCGCTGCGGCCGTCACCACCGCGGCCGGCGCCCCGGGCGTCCCCCGGCAGGGGCGCCCCGTGCTCTTCAAGGCCGCCTGCCCCGACTGTCGGGCGCGCTTCGAACTCTCCGCGGGTGCCATCAGGTTGGCGATCGGCGCCAGCCGCCGCACCACCTTCTACTCCTTCACCTGCCCCGAGTGCGACACCGCCGTGCGCAAGCCCGCAGGTGAGCGCATCGTCGAACTCCTCACCGGCGGCGGGGTGCGGACGCTGCGCCTGCACTCCACCGGCTAGGCTGGCGCGCATGCTCTGGCCCATGACCGCGATCGCGCTCGGCTTTCTGGGACTCGCCGTGCTCGGCGTCCTCGCCGTGCGGGTCTTCTTCGAGGTGCGGCGCCTGGGGGCCCAAGTCGCCGTCACCGCACAGAAGATCAACAGCGCCGCCGAGGACCTGGAGCGAGCTGCGACCGACATGGCGCGCAGTGGGCGAGATGCACTTTAGGTGCTCGGCCTGTCAACTCCACGGCCGGTGCGGGTACGCTGCAGAGCGCGGCTCCGGGAGCCCGAGCCAGGGCCGCAACTGAGAGTACGCACGGGGATTGCCCGGCGTTCACCCCTACGCGTTACGATCGCTGTCAGTACGGAGGCCGGATCCCGGTCCGCCCTTTCCGGCAGTAGTCGCCCACCTGCCGCCTCGTGAGAAGGAAGCGCACATGATCGGCAATCTGAAGCCCCTCGAGATCGTTCTGATCATCGCCGTCATCCTGCTGCTGTTCGGTGCCAAGAAGCTTCCCGAGATGGCGCGTTCGCTCGGCAAGTCGGCTCGCATCCTGAAGAGCGAGGCCAAGGCCATGAAGAAGGACGACGACTCCACGAAGGGAACCGAGGGCACCACCGACTCGGCGCCCCAGCAGGCCGCCCCGCGCACCATCCAGGCCGCGCCCGGCGATGTGTCCAGCTCCCGTCCCGTGACCGAGCCGAACCACACGACGCAGAACTGACGCACTCCACAGACGGCCGCTGCACGAGACGAGGGACGTGGGTTGCTCAAGTCTGCCCGCAAGCAGGAGAGAGATGCCGAAGGGCGTATGCCCCTGGCGGAGCACCTGCGTGAGCTGCGTAACCGGCTGCTGATCTCCGTGGTGGCCATCTTGGTCATCACCATCGTCGCGGCCTTCTTCTACAAAGACCTGATCGACTTCATGCTGAGGCCGATCCTGACGTCGGTGGGCTGCACCGACGGCGCGACCCGGCAGGCCAACGGCGAACCGTGCGCCGACATGACCGTGAACGGTCTGATCGCGCCCTTCTCGATCGCGCTCAAGGTCTCCCTCGTAGCGGGTGTGGTGCTCTCCACCCCGGTCTGGCTCTATCAGCTCTGGGCCTTCATGGCCCCCGGCCTGCACAGCCACGAGAAGAAGTACGCGCTGAGCTTCGTCGGCGTCGGCGCCCCCCTGTTCCTCGGGGGCGGCGTTCTCGCGTACACCATCCTTCCGCAGACCGCGACGATCCTTCTCGACTTCACGCCCGAGAACGCCCGCAACCTGCTGCCCGTCGACGACTACCTCGACCTCGTCGTACGCATGGTGATCGTCTTCGGTCTGGCCTTCGAGCTGCCGCTGCTGCTCGTACTGCTCAACTTCACCGGAGTGCTCACGGCCAAGCGGCTTGCCTCCTGGTGGCGGATCATGGTCCTGGGCATCACGCTCTTCTCGGCCTTCGCCACGCCCACCGGCGACCCGCTGACCATGCTCTCGCTGGCGGCGCCCATCGTGGCCCTGTACTTCATCGCCCTCGGCATCTGCATGGTCAACGACCGCAGGCGCAGCCGGAGCAACCCCGACGCCGGGCTCTCCGACGACGAGGCGTCCGACATCGATCTGACCCCCGCAGCGGTGGACGAGGTCGAAGCCGTCGCCGCCGCCCCGGCCCTCCCCGAGCAGGCGAACTCGGACAAGGACCGCAGGACCAACGGTTTCGACGATGTGACCTGATCTTGTAGGGTCCTGGCCCAGACCTCGTCCGGGGGGACGTCCAGTGACCAGCGAGATCACTCTCTTCGTCAATCCCACCGCGGGACGCGGCCGGGGCGCGCACGCCGCGCAGCCGGCCGCTTCGGCACTCAGGGCAGCGGGCTTCTCCGTACGTACCGTCCTGGGCAGCGACGCCGACGACGCCCTCGCCCGCGCCCGCACAGCCGTCGAGGGAGGCACCGGGGCGCTGATCGCGGTCGGGGGCGACGGCATGGCGCACCTCGCCCTGCAGGCCGTCGCCGGGACGCGTACCCCCCTCGGTGTGATCGCCGTCGGCACCGGCAATGACTTCGCCCGCTCCCTCGGCCTGCCGGTGCGCGACCCCGAGGCCGCGGGGCGGGTGGCCGCGGAGGCGCTCAAGGGCGCCCGGCTGCGCGAGGTGGACCTCGGCCTGGCCGGCGGGCGCTGGTTCGGCACCGTGCTCGCCTCCGGCTTCGACTCCCGGGTGAACGACCGCGGCAACCGGATGCGATGGCCGGCCGGGCGGTTCAAGTACGACCTGGCGATGCTCGCCGAACTCGCCTCGTTCAAGCCCTTCCCGTTCCGCATCGCGCTCGACGACGGGCCGGAGCGGGAGATCGAGGCCACCCTCGTCGCCGTCGGCAACGGGACGTCCTACGGCGGCGGTATGCGGATCTGCCCCGGGGCCGAGCAGGACGACGGCCTCTTCGACATCAGGGTCGTCGGCGACTGCAGCCGTACGACGCTCGTCAAGGTCTTTCCGCAGGTCTACAAGGGCACGCATGTGGAGCACCCCGAGGTCACCGTGCACCGGGCCGCGAAGATCACTCTGGCGGCGGCCGGGATCACCGGGTACGCCGACGGGGAGCCGCTCGGGACGCTGCCGTTGACGGCCGAGTGCGTGCCGGGGGCCGTGCGGGTACTTGCTCTCTGAACAAAGATCGCGACCTCTGTCAGTGGTGGCGGGTAGGCTCGAAGACAAGATGACAGAGGACCTCTCACCGGCCGAGCGGTACGCGGCAGCACGTAAGCGGGCTGCCGAGCAGGCCACCGCGCTCGCATCCTTCCGCGAGATGTACGACTTCGGTCTCGACCCCTTCCAGATCGAGGCCTGCCAGGCGCTGGAGGCGGGCAAGGGCGTCCTGGTCGCGGCGCCCACCGGCTCCGGCAAGACGATCGTCGGCGAATTCGCCGTCCACCTCGCCCTGCGGCAGGGCAAGAAGTGTTTCTACACGACGCCGATCAAGGCCCTTTCCAACCAGAAGTACGCCGATCTGGCCCGGCGTTACGGCGCCGACAAGGTCGGCCTGCTCACCGGCGACAACAGCGTCAACTCCGAAGCGCCGATCGTGGTGATGACCACCGAGGTCCTGCGGAACATGCTGTACGCGGGCTCGCAGTCGCTGCTCGGCCTCGGCCATGTCGTGATGGACGAGGTGCACTACCTCTCCGACCGCTTCCGCGGTGCCGTCTGGGAAGAAGTGATCATTCACCTTCCCGAGTCGGTGACCCTGGTGTCCCTCTCGGCCACCGTGTCCAACGCCGAGGAGTTCGGCGACTGGCTGGACACCGTGCGCGGCGACACCGAAGTGATCGTCTCCGAGCACCGGCCCGTGCCGCTGTTCCAGCATGTGCTCGCCGGCCGCCGGATGTATGACCTCTTCGAAGAGGCGGAGTCCGGCAAGCGCGCGGTCAACCCCGATCTGACGCGGATGGCGCGCATGGAGGACAGCCGTCCTTCGTACGGCCGCGACCGCCGCCGCGGCAAGCGGATCAGGGAGGCCGACCGCGAGCGCGAGCGGCGCTCCAGGTCACGGATCTGGACGCCCGGCAGACCCGAGGTGATCGACCGCCTCGACTCCGAAGGGCTGCTCCCCGCGATCACCTTCATCTTCAGCCGCGCCGCCTGCGAGGCCGCCGTGCAGCAGTGTCTGTACGCGGGTCTGCGGCTCAATGACGAAGAGGGCCGCGCCAAGGTGCGCGAGATCGTCGAGGAGCGCACCGCGTCCATCCCGGACGAAGACCTGCACGTCCTCGGCTACTTCGAGTGGCTCGAGGCCCTGGAGCGGGGAATCGCCGCGCACCACGCGGGCATGCTGCCGACCTTCAAGGAGGTCGTCGAGGAACTGTTCGTACGCGGTCTGGTCAAGGCCGTGTTCGCCACCGAGACCCTGGCGCTCGGCATCAACATGCCCGCGCGCTCGGTGGTGTTGGAGAAGCTCGTCAAGTGGAACGGCGAGCAGCACGCCGACATCACCCCCGGTGAGTACACCCAGCTGACCGGCCGTGCGGGCCGCCGTGGCATCGATGTCGAGGGCCACGCCGTTGTCCTGTGGCAGCGCGGGATGAACCCCGAACACCTCGCGGGCCTCGCCGGTACGCGGACCTATCCGCTGCGCTCCAGCTTCAAGCCGTCGTACAACATGGCGGTCAACCTGGTGCACCAGTTCGGCCGCCACCGCTCCCGCGAGCTCCTGGAGACGTCCTTCGCGCAGTTCCAGGCGGACCGCTCGGTCGTCGGCATCTCCCGCCAGGTGCAGCGCAACGAAGAGGGCCTTGAGGGCTACCAGGCCTCCATGACCTGCCACTTGGGCGACTTCGAGGAGTACGCGCGCCTGCGCCGCGAGCTCAAGGACCGTGAGAACGAACTGGCCAAGCAGGGCGCCGTACAGCGCCGCGCGGCCGCCGCCGCGGCCCTGGAGAAGCTCAAGCCGGGCGATGTCATCCATGTGCCCACCGGCAAGTTCGCGGGCCTGGCCCTCGTCCTCGACCCGGGCCTGCCCGCCGGGCGGTCCAACGGCCACCGCGGCTTCGAGCACCACGACGGCCCCCGGCCCCTGGTGCTCACCGCCGAGCGGCAGGTCAAGCGCCTGGCGTCAATGGACTTCCCGGTGCCGGTCGAGGCCCTGGAGCGGATGCGGATCCCCAAGTCGTTCAACGCCCGCTCCCCGCAGTCACGGCGCGACCTGGCGTCCGCGCTGCGCACCAAGGCGGGGCACATCCGGCCCGAGCGGCACAAGAAGGGCCGGTCGGATGCGGCCGACGACCGCGAGATCGCCCGGCTGCGCGCCGCACTGCGGGCGCATCCCTGCCACGGCTGCGACGAGCGCGAGGATCACGCCCGCTGGGCCGAGCGCTATCACCGCCTCAAGCGCGACACCAGGCAGCTGGAGCGCCGTATCGAGGGGCGTACGAACACCATCGCGCGCACCTTCGACCGTATCGTCGCGCTGCTCACCGAGCTCGATTATCTGCGCGGTGACGAGGTCACCGACGACGGCAGGCGCCTGGGCCGGCTCTACGGCGAGCTGGACCTGCTGGCGTCGGAGTGTCTGCGCGCCGGTGTCTGGGAGGGGCTGAGCCCGGCCGAACTGGCCGCCTGCGTCTCGGCGTTGGTGTACGAGGCCAGGGTGAGCGACGACGCGCTCGCGCCCAAGCTGCCCTCCGGCAAGGCCAAGGCCGCGCTCGGCGAGATGGTGCGGATCTGGGGGCGCCTCGACGCCTTGGAGGAGGAGTTCCGGATCAACCAGGCCGAGGGTGTCGGGCAGCGCGAGCCCGACCTTGGCTTCGCCTGGGCGGCGTACATGTGGGCGTCCGACAAGAGCCTCGACGAGGTCCTGCGCGAGGCGGAGATGCCCGCGGGTGACTTCGTGCGCTGGTGCAAGCAGGTCATCGACGTCCTCGGGCAGATCTCCGCGGCGGCCCCGTCGGAGGGCGGCGGCACGGTCGCGAAGAACGCCCGCAAGGCGGTGGACGCCCTGCTGCGGGGTGTGGTGGCGTACTCGTCGGTGGGCTGACTCCCGACTCCTTGCTCCCGTGTCCTTGCTCCCGTGAGGCGGCTGGTCCGGGCGCCGGGGCGTGCGCTGCCCATGGCATATGCGCGGTGGCCGCTATCGGCCGGTGCGCTCGGACGCCCGTGCGACGATCTTCCGCATGACAAGGACGGGAAGATCTTCCGCATGAGCGGCACCGGAAGGCGGGTCGGCCGGCCCCGGGCCGAGCAGCGGCCCGACCGCGGGCTGACTCCGCGCGGCGAACTCCTGGACGCCGCCGCGGAGTTGTTCACCACCCTCGGCTTCGGCGCCACCACGACCCGCGCCGTGGCCGAGCGGGCGGGAATGCGCCAGGCCACCATGTACCACTACGTCTCGGGCAAGGAAGATCTCCTCGCCCAGCTGCTCGAGTCGACGGTGAAGCCCTCGCTCGTCCTGGCCGCCGCCCTCCTCGCGCAGAGTGAACGGCCGGCCGAGGCACGGCTGTGGCAGCTGTGCCGCTCGGACGTGGAGCTGCTGTGCGGCGGCCGGCACAACCTGGGGGCGCTTTATCTGCTGCCGGAGGTGCGGGCCGAACGGTTTGCGCCGTTCCACCGGATGCGGGCCGAACTGAAGGGCGCCTACCGTCAGTTGCTGCATCGCAGCCGACCGGGCGGCGGGCTCGGCGCGGCGGAACTGGCCCTGCGCACCGATCTGGTCTTCGGCCTCGTCGAGGGAGTCATCCTCATCCGCCGCTCCGACCCCGACCGCCCCGTGGCGGCCTTCGCCGAGGCGACCGCGGACGCGGTGCTGCGGATAGCGGGGTTTCCGCTGCGGGACGAGGCGTGGGGAGCCCCGGCCGCGGGGGCGTGAAGGAGAGCTAGGCGGCTAGGGGGAAGTGCCCCAAAGGGGAAGTGCCCCAAAGGGGCGCGGGGAACTGCGCGACCAGCCACAACGCACCCGCAGATGTCATACCGGGCTTCCCGCGGAGCGCTCGGGCAGGCCCGCCCAGCCGGTGTAGTCCGTCCACGCCCCCAGCGTCCTGCGGCTCTCGAAGCGGTGCTCGTGCCCGGTGAGCGGATCGGTGAACTCCAGCACGCGGGCGAGCAGTTGCAGCGGCCGGGTGAAGTCGTCCGGGGCCGGGTCGGTGACGACCGGGTAGACGGGGTCGCCGAGGATCGGGATGCCGAGCGCGTTCATATGCACCCGCAGCTGGTGGGTGCGGCCGGTGCGGGGGAGCAGACGATAGCGGGCGAGCGGCCCGTCGGGTCCGCCCATGCGGTGCTCGACCTGCTCGATCAGGCTCTCGCTGTTGGGCTCGCCGGGGAGTTCGTACGCCGCGATCACGCCGCGGTCCTTCTGGATGCGGCTGCGCACGGTACGGGGCAGGGCGAGCTGTGGAGCGTACGCCGCGACCGCCTCGTACTCCTTGCGTACCTGCTTGTCGTGGAAGAGGCGCTGGTAGGCCCCGCGGTCCCGGGGGCGCACGGTGAACATCACGACGCCCGCGGTGAGCCGGTCGAGACGGTGTGCGGGGGTCAGCTCGGGCAGCCCGAGATCGCGGCGCAGCCGGGCGAGCGCGGTCTCGGTGATATGGCTGCCCCGGGGCGTGGTGGCGAGGAAATGCGGCTTGTCGGCGACGACCAGGTGCTCGTCCCGGTGGAGCACCGTGAGGGGGAACGGCACAGGGGGCTCGGGGGCGTGCGGCCGGTGGAACCAGACATAGGCGCCGCCGGTGTACGGGGTGGTGGCCGTCAACGGGCCGTCCGTGCCCGCCACTTCACCCCGGCCCAGCATGGCGTCGACGATCTCCTCGCCCACCGGAAGCCGGTCGAGGAGATGGGCCCGCACCGTGTCCCAGGCCCCGTCGAGCGGCAGCCGCAGCCGCACCGGGTCGATTCCGTCCCGCTGGGGGAGCGGTGCGGGCGGAACCTTGGGCTTGCGTCGGGGCACGGGAGCAAGGGTACGGGGCGGGCGTCCTGCTCGGCCCGGAGGCAGGCGCCTCGCTCGGCACCGGTGGCGGGCGCTGTGCTTGTCCCGGAGGGCGGGCGCCCCGCGCTCGGCCCTGGAGGCGGGCGTCCTGCTTTGTCCCGGAGGGCGGGCGCCCCTCGCTCGGCACCGGTGGCGGGCGCTGTGCTTGTCCCGGAGGGCGGGCGCCCCGCGCTCGGCCCTGGAGGCGGGGGCCCTGCTCGGCCCGGAGGTGGGTGCGCCGTACCGAGGCAGGGTGCTGCGGTAGCCGAGGCAGGGTGCGGGCCGTACCGAGGCAGGGTGAGCGCCCTGCTGCTTCAGGAGGCGGTCGCCGCGGTGGCGTTCTCCTGCTCCGCCTCCACCTGTGCGTTCCAGTCGCGCTTGGAGGACTGCCAGCCGTCCTCGTTGTGACCGAGGCGCCAGTAGCCGGAGATGGACAGGCGCTCGCGCGGAATCTCGCGCTCGACACGCAGCAGGCGCCGCAGTTCCTTCACGAAGCCCGCCTCGCCGTGCACGAAGGCCTGCACGTCTCCGGAGGGGAACTCCAGGGCGGTCACGGCCTCGACGAGGGCCTCGCCGACGGGGCGCGCGCCACGGTGCAGCCAGGTGATCCGGGCGCCGTCGGGCGAGCTGACGTCCTGCTCCTCCTCGGGGCCCTCGACCTCGACGAAGGCGTGCACCGGCGCACCGGCCGGAATGTGCTCCAGGGCGGCGGCGATGGCGGGCAGGGCGCTCTCGTCACCGGCGAGGAGATGCCAGTCGGCCGCGGGCTCGGGCGCATACCCGCCGCCGGGGCCGAGGAAGCGGATCTGCTCGCCCGCCTTGACGCCGGCCGCCCACGGACCGGCCAGGCCCTCGTCGCCGTGCACGACGAAGTCGACGGTCAGCAGCCGGAGTTCGGGGTCCCACGCGCGGACCGTGTACGTCCGGGTGGTGGGCCACTGGTCGCGCGGGAACTCGGCGCGGATCTGCTGCATGTCGAAGGGCTCGGGGTAGGTCACGCCCTCGACCGGGAAGAGCAGCTTGATGTAGTGATCGGTGCAGGACCCCGCCTCGAACTCGGCGAGTCCCGCACCGCCGAGCACCACGCGCTGCATATGCGGGGTGAGACGCTCCGTGCGCACCACCTCCGCGAGATGGGCCTTCGGCGCTTTACGGGCCGGACGTTCTGCCACGGAGGCCTCCCCTGACCATTGGCTTGCTTAGGTAAGCCTAAGTTAACACCTCAGTCCTGGAGAGTGGAGACCAGTCGCTGCAGGGATCCGCCGAGACCCCATTGCGCCGCCAGCTCGTCGAGGGCCGCAGGGTCGCGGGGCTCGCGCGGAAGAGCCAGGTCGCTGGCGGGGACCGGGACGTCGGTGGCGACCCGGACGACCTTCGGTGCCACGGCGATATAGGGGCGCGACTCGTCGAGACGCTTGCGCTGCGAAGGTGTGAGCCTCGATGCCGGGTCGTCGACCGCGGCCATGATGCCGGCCAGGTCGCCGTACTGGGCGAGCAGCTTGGCGGCGGTCTTCTCGCCGATGCCGGGCACGCCGGGCAGGCCGTCGCTCGGGTCGCCGCGCAGCAGTGCCAGGTCGACATAACCGGCGCCGTCCACCGCGTACTTCTCGCGCAGCACCGCCTCGTCCGTGAGCTGCAGGGAGCCCACGCCCTTCAGTGGGTACAGCACGCGGATGCCGCGCTTGTCGTCCACCAGTTGATAGAGGTCGCGGTCGCCGGTGACGATGTCGACCGGTCCTGCGGCGCGGTCGGTGAGGGTGCCGATCACGTCGTCCGCTTCGTACCCCTCCACTCCGATGCGGGCGATGCCGAGGGCGTCCAGGACGTCCTCGATGATCGGGACCTGCGGGGAGAGGGTGTCGGGGATCTCCTCCTCGTCGGCGCCCTCCGCGATCTCCTCGGCGACGCGGTGCGCCTTGTACGAGGGGATCAGGTCCACGCGCCACTGCGGGCGCCAGTCGGCGTCCATGCATGCGACCAGGTCGTCCGGCTGGTGGTCCTGGACGAGGCGGGTGATGAATTCGAGCAGCCCCCGGACGGCGTTGACCGGGGTGCCGTCCGGGGCCTTCACGGATTCCGGGACGCCGAAATAGGCGCGGAAATAGAGGGAGGCGGTGTCGAGGAGCATGAGCCGTCGAGTTTGCTGCGTCACACCCGGCATCATGCCGCACCCCACTGACAGCGCCCCCGCAGCGGTGCTGACAGCGCCCCCGCAGCGGTGCTGACAGTGTCCTCGCACCGGTACTGACAGTGTCCCCGCAGCCGTCGCAGGACGTGTCGTGACCGTCGGTTGCTGGATACACACAAAGCGGTGACCTGCGGCGATACCCCTGTGAACTGGAACACTCTTGCGTTTGATCCGTTTCGGCAGGGGCAGGCGCGCAGCCGGAGCGAACCGATTGACGGATTCAACTAGTCCGTTTCCCGGTGAGCGGGCCGAACCCGCGCCGCTCCACGGCCCGCCGGCGGGGGAGGCGGGCCGTCGCACGTACGAACCGAGAGGCTTTATGTCCAGGCTGCAGGCCGAGCACTTGTACAAGGTGTTCGGCAGACGACCCGATGACGCGGTGCGGAAACTCGAAAGCGGCAGCGACCGCGAGGAGCTCCGCGCCGACGGCACCACCGCCGCGGTGATCGATGCCTCGTTCACCGTCGAGCCGGGCCAGATCTTCGTCGTCATGGGTCTGTCGGGATCCGGCAAGTCCACGCTTCTGCGGATGCTCAACGGACTGCTCGAACCGACCGCGGGCCGAGTGCTGTTCGACGGTGACGACATCACCAACATCAGCGCCCGCAAGCTGCGCGAGGTCCGCTCCAAGAAGATCAGCATGGTCTTCCAGCACTTCGCGCTGTTCCCGCACCGCAGCGTGCTCGAGAACGCGGCGTACGGCCTCGAAGTGCAGGGCCTCCCGCGCGCCGAGCGCGAGAAGCGCGCCACCGAGGCGCTGCGCCTGTGCGGCCTCGAGGGCTGGGAGAAGTCCTGGCCCGACGAGCTGTCCGGCGGTATGCAGCAGCGCGTGGGCCTGGCCCGCGCGCTGGCCACCGACGCCGATCTGCTGCTCATGGACGAGTCGTTCAGCGCCCTCGACCCGCTGATCCGGCGCGATATGCAGGACCAGCTCCTCGAACTGCAGAAGACGCTGAAGAAGACCATCGTCTTCATCACCCACGACCTCAACGAGGCCATGCGTCTGGGCGACCAGATCGCCGTGATGCGTGACGGGCGGATCGTCCAGATCGGCAGCTCCGAGGACATCCTGGTGCGGCCGGCCAATGACTACGTCGCGTCCTTCATCCAGGACGTGGACCGCTCCCGGGTACTCACCGCGGGCGCGATCATGGAGCAGCCCGAGGCCGGGGTCTCCGCCAAGGAGGTCCTTGCCGACGCGCCCGCGACCGTCACCGAGGACACCCCGCTGGTCGAGCTGTTCACGCCGTCCGCGAGCAGCGACGCCGCGGTGGCCGTGACCGGCGCCGACGGCGAGCTCTCCGGTGTCGTCTCGCGCGAGCAGCTGCTGTCCGCGCTCGGCGAGGGCGAGGAGCACGCGGCCGAGGAGCACGCTGCCAAGGGCGAGACCGCCAAGGGCGAGACCGCCGAGGGCAAGGCCGCCGAGGGCAAGACCGCCGGGGACAAGAGCGACGCCGTCCCCGCGCCCCGCGGCGCCACCTCCGGAACGACGAAGGCGGACTCCGCCGACGAAGACGGTCCGCGCGATGCCGAGGAGGTGGCCGCTCGTGCCTAGGGTCCCCCTCGGAGACTGGGTCAACAGCGGAGTCACCTGGCTCCTCGACCACATGAGCTGGTTGTTCGACGCCATCAAGGCGGTCGTGACCGGCCTCTACGACGGCATCAACGCCGTTCTCTCGGCGCCCGAGCCGCTGCTGCTCGTGGGCATACTCGCCGTCGTCGCCTGGTGGCTGCGCGGGCTCTTCGCCGGTGTGCTGACCTTCGCGGGCTTCGGGCTGATCATCTCGCTCGAACTCTGGGACAACGCGATGATCACGCTGTCCCTGGTGCTCGTCGCCACCATCGTCGCGCTGGTGATCTCGGTGCCGCTCGGCATCTGGGCCGCGCGCTCGAACACGGTCAGCGGTCTGGTCAGGCCCGTCCTGGACTTCATGCAGACGCTGCCGGCGATGATCTATCTGATCCCGGCCATTCTCTTCTTCGGCATGGGTTCGGCCGCGGGCATCATCGCGACCCTGATCTTCGCCCTGGCGCCCGGCGTCCGCATGACCGAGCTGGGCATCCGCCAGGTCGACAAGGAACTGGTCGAGGCGGCCGAGGCGTTCGGCACCTCGCCGCGCAGCACCCTGCTCCGCGTACAGCTGCCGCTGGCCCTGCCCACGATCATGGCCGGCGTCAACCAGGTCATCATGCTGGGCCTGTCCATGGCCGCCATCGCGGGCATGGTCGGCACCGGCGGTCTCGGCGGCGACGTCAACCAGTCCATCGGCCAGCTCGACATCGGTCTGGGCGCCGAGGCCGGTGTCTCCATCGTCATCCTCGCCATCTACCTGGACCGGATGAGCAGCTCCCTCGGCAGCCAGGTCTCGCCGCTCGGCCGCCGTGCCGCCGTGAAGCTGCGCGCCGCCCAGGGCCTGAAGATCTGGAACTACCGTCCGCGCCCCGCGTTCGCGGTGATCGGCGTCGTGATCCTGGGTCTTGTCGCGGGCGGTATGAACGTCATCGGCAAGTCCGGCTCCGGCACGGCCGCCGACGGCACCGACGTCGGCCAGGGCAAGAAGATCTCCATGGGCTACATCCCGTGGGACGAGGGCGTCGCCTCCACCTTCCTCTGGAAGGAGATCCTGGAGCAGCGCGGCTTCAAGCCCGAGGCCAAGCAGCTCGAGGCGGGTCCGCTCTACACCTCGCTCGCCCAGGGCCAGCTGGACTTCCAGACGGACGCCTGGCTGCCCACCACGCACGAGCAGTACTGGAAGAAGTACGGCGACAAGCTCGAGGACCTGGGCGACTGGTACGGCCCCACCTCCCTGGAGCTCACCGTGCCCTCGTACATGAAGGGCATCGACTCCCTGGAGGACCTCAAGGGCCAGGGCGGCAAGTTCAAGGGCAAGATCATCGGCATCGAGCCGAGCGCCGGCATGATGAAGCTGCTCAAGGACAAGGTGCTCAAGGAGTACGGCCTTGAGGGCGAGTTCGAGGTCGTCGACGGCTCGACGCCCGCCATGCTCGCCGAGCTGAAGCGCGCGTACGCCAAGAAGGAGCCCATCGTCACCACCCTGTGGTCGCCGCACTGGGCCTACAGCGACTTCGACCTGAAGAAGCTCAAGGACCCGAAGGGCGCCTGGGGCAAGGGCGACCAGGTGCACTCCGTGGCGCGCAAGGGCTTCTCGAAGGAGAACCCCGAGGTCGCCAAGTGGATGAAGAACTTCAAGCTCAGCGAGAAGCAGCTCACCAGCCTTGAATCCGAGATCAACAAGGCGGGCAAGGGCCAGCAGCAGGACGCCGTCCGTGCCTGGCTGAAGAAGAACCCCGGCCTGGTCGACAAGCTGGCCCCGGTCAAGAAGCAGGCCTCCACCGAGGGCGGCAAGGGCGAGGCCGCACGTCCGGTCAACGTCGCCTGGTTCCCGTGGGACGAGGACGTCGCGGTCACGTACCTCTGGAAGAACGTCCTGGAGAAGCGCGGCTACAAGCTGAACCTCAAGCAGTCCGACGTCGGCCCCGTCTACGCCGGACTCGCCTCGGGCGCGCTCGACGTGAACTTCGACGCCTGGCTGCCCACCACGCAGAAGCAGTACTGGGACAAGCACAAGAACGATCTGAGCGACCTCGGCTCCTGGTACAGCCCGACCTCCCTCGAGGTCGCGGTGCCCAGTTACGTCAAGGGCGTGAAGACGCTCGACGACCTCAAGGGCAAGGCCGACCAGTTCAACGGCAAGATCGTGGGCATCGAGCCGGGCGCCGGCATCATGACCACGATGAAGGACAAGATCCTTCCCGGCTACGGCCTCGACAAGGAGTACGAGCTCGTCGACGGCTCCACGCCGGCCATGCTCGCCGAGCTCAAGCGCGCCTACGCCAAGAAGGAGCCGGTCGCCGTGCTCCTGTGGACGCCGCACTGGGCGTACAGCGAGTACGACATGACCAAGCTCAAGGACGACAAGGGTCTGTTCGGCAAGGGCGACACGATCCGCAACATCGGCAGCAAGGACTTCCCGAAGCAGTACCCGCAGCTCTCGAAGTGGTTCAAGAACTTCAAGATGAGCGAGGGCGAGCTGTCGAGCCTGGAGAACGAGATCAAGAAGCGCGGCAAGGGCCATGAGGAAGAGGCCGTCGCCGCGTGGCTGAAGGGCCACCCGGGCATGGAGGACCGGATGGCACCGGTCGCGTAACCGGTCATCCGCTCCCTGAGGGGTGGGCGTCGCCCGGGGCCTTCGGTCCTGTGGCGAAGCCCACCCCTCGGTCCGTTCCGGATGTCCTTAGCTCTTCCTTACGCTCGACAGGGCCCCGTCACGCTCGACCGGGCCCTCGCCCCTACCGCCGCCGGAACGTCTCAGTGACCACCCCGCCCCGGCCCGTGCGTCTCGCCGCCGCGGCCGTGTTCGCACTCGCCCTCCTGATCGCCCTGATCCAGGTCGGGCGCGCCGACGCCGCCCCCATATCCGCGGCCGCCGCCCGGCTCGCCTCGCTCACCCAGGACGTGCGCGCCGCCGACGGCCATGAGTACGCGGCCCGCGACGACACCGGGCGCACCATGGACGCCGCCGAGATCGAGCAGGCCCCCGACGGCAGCTATCTCGCCGTCTACCACTCGGTCCTGGACGACGGCCGCTTCCACGCCGCCGTCGCCACCTCCGCCGACCTGCGGCACTGGACCCGCCGGCACGACTTCGGACCCGGCACCCACCAGGCCTCCCTCGCCAAGGACCCGGCGGGCGGCTATGTCCTCGCGTACGAGAAGGACCCGCGCAACCACATCGCCGTACGCCGCTACGCGGACCTCGACGCCCTGCTCACCGGCCGCGCCACGCGCGCCTTCGACGCACCGCGCACCCTGTCCCGCTGCGCCGAGGGCACCCCCAGCATCACCGCGGTCCACGGCGGCACCGTCGAGCTGACCGGCCACTACCGTGCCGGCTGCGACACCGACCGCCAACTGACCGCCACCCTCAGGGACTTCAGGACCTGGCACGCCGAGCCCGACCGGCGGCTCGACGGCGCCCTGCGGGCCTGGGGCAACCACGGCAACATCGGCGACCGGGCCCCGCTGCGCCTGGCGGGGCGCGAGCTGGTCCTGATCGAGGGCCAGCGGTGGCGGGACGACTTCGGCAGCTGGCGCACCTATGTGTACGACGCCCGGCGCGGCCTCGCCGCCCGGCTCGACCTGCGTACCCACGGCGGCAGCCAGGCCTTCGCCAACCCGTCCGCGAGCCTCATCACGGCGCCTGACGGTGAACCCGCGGTGCTGCTGAGCGTGTTCATCCCGCAGGAGGGCTCGGCGCCCGGCGAGGCGGGGCAACTGGTCTTCTGGCGGAAGCTGAAGGACTAACGTCCCGACGGGTGTGAAGGTGCCCTTATGTAGGTTCGGCAGGGAGATGAGCCAGAACCTTCACACACCCGTGGATGCCCCCGTGGGCGCCGCCGCGACCGCCACCACCGCTCGTCGCCCCAGGACCGGACGCGCCCTCCTGTGGGGACTCGTGCCCCTGCTCTCCGTCGGCCTGCTCGCCTGGCTGCCCTTCTGCTGGCTCGCGGCCCGCACCCGCCGCTGGACCTACGGCCTCACCGCGGCGCTGTACGCGGTGGCGGCGCTCGCCGGGCTCGTGTTCATGCCGGAGGACGAGAACGTCGACAGCCCCTGGGACTGGCTGCTCGTCGCCGTGTGGTTCTGCGGTCTCGTGCACACCGTGATCGCGTTCCTGCTGCTGCGCGACGGGGAGAGCGTCCAGGACACCAACCGCGCCGCCGTCTCCGCCGCCCTCGCCCGTGCCGCGCGCCGCAGCGAGGCCCGCGAGCTGTTCGACAAGAACCCCGGTGCCGCCCGCGATCTGCGCATCGGCCGTCCCGATCTGCCGCGCGGCTACGACGACGGAGGGCTCGTCGACCTCAACACCGTGCCCGCGGCCGTCCTCGTCACGCACCTCGGGTTCAGCGCCGCGGAGGCCGAGTCCGTGGTGACGGTCAGGGCGCGGATGGGGCGCTTCGACGGACTTGCCGAAGTCATCGCGTTCACCGATCTGGCCCCGGCCCGCGTGGACGCCGTCCGCGATCTTCTGGTCTTCTCGGCATGACCGGTGCCGGACCGGTACCGGCCCCGTGCCTGACCGGCGCTGTCCGGGGACCTGCCCGGTCAGGGGTGCCCCGCTGTACGGTCGGATCCGCCCGACCGCCGACAGGCCCGCTCGACCGCTCCGCGAGTGTGAACGGAGAGAGTGAGGTTCGCCGGGCCGTCGGATCGGGCACCTGGAGCAGGAGAGCAGTTGACGAGGCGCGAACCGCGCGCCTTGCGTAGGGTGCAGAACACACCGTCCGACCGCACGCACTCGAGGGGGGCCGGAGCATGGACGACAAGGAATCCGCCCGGGTCGGCGTGGCCATCCGCCGCCGTCGCAGGGCACTGAGCCTGACGCTCGCCGCGGTCTCGGGGCGCAGCGGCCTTTCGGTGCCGTTCCTGAGCCAGATCGAGAACGAGCGCGCGCGCCCCAGCAGCACCTCCCTCGAGCGCGTCGCCGACGCCCTCGGCACCACCGCCGTCGAGCTGCTCTCAGCTGCCGACGCGGAGCGCACGGTCGAGGTCGTCCGCGCGGACCACACGCAGGACTCCGCGAGCACCCGCAGACTCATCCGCGGCCAGCACCAGCTGCACGCCCTGGAGTTCGTCGGCGACCACGACGCCGGCCGTGAATTCCAGCACCGCAACGACGAGTTGATGTACGTGGCCGAGGGCGCCGTGGAGGTCGAGGCCGAAGGCCGCGCCTACCGCCTGGCGCGCGGCGACACGATGTTCCTGTCCGGTGGCGTCCGCCACCGCTGGCGGGCCGCGGTGCCCGACACCCGCGTCCTGGTGGTCGCGGTCGCCGAGCACATCAAGGCCGAGCCGGAGTGAGCCGCGGGGCCCGCCGGTGAAGGTCGTCTCGCTCGTCCCCTCCCTCACCGAGGCGGTGGCGTCCTGCGCGCCGGAGCTGCTCGCCGGGGTCACCGACTGGTGCACTCATCCGCCGGACCTGGACGCGCACGGCGCCGTGCGCGTCGGCGGCACCAAGAACCCCGACGTGGCGCGCATCGTCGCGCTCGCCCCCGACCTGGTGCTCGCGAACGAGGAGGAGAACCGCGCCCCCGACCTGGCCGCGCTGCGCGCCGCGGGGCTCGATGTCCTGGTCACCGAGATCCGTGATCTGCCGTCGGCACTGCAAGAGCTGGAGCGGGTCCTGGTGCGCGGCTGCCGTCTCGGCCGGCCCGGCTGGCTGGACGTGGCGGCCGAGGCCTGGCACGCGCCCGCGCGCCTCGCGGACGTACGGGCCGTCGTGCCGATCTGGCGCAGGCCGTGGATGGTGCTCGGCCGTGACACCTTCGCCGGTGACCTCCTGGCCCGCCTCGGTGTCGTCAATGTGTACGCCTCGCACGCGGACCGCTATCCGCGTATCCCTCTGGACGAGCTGCGCGCGGCGCGGCCCGAGGTGCTCGTGCTGCCCGACGAGCCGTATCGCTTCTCCGCCGAGGACGGGCCGGAGGCGTTTCCCGGTGTGCCCGCCGCGTTGGTCGACGGCCGTCATCTCACCTGGTACGGACCGTCGTTGGCGCGGGCGACCGAGGTGCTGGGAGCGCAGCTGCGGGCGGCTCTGGCCTAGGCCCGCTCTCTGCGGTTGATGACCGCGCGGTCGACCTGGTTGCCGTCTATCGTCCTGCGGGCTCGTCCTCAAACGCCGGACGGGCTTGGGTTTGCCTCCTGCCGCGCTTCGTCGATTGAGGAGCGGAGCCGTGATCCGCATGAAGCGGAGCCGCCGGCAGGCGCCCCGACACCAGACCTCGCACCGTCCCCGACGCCGCCGTGGCCCAGGCCGCCACGAGGAAGGCGTACAGCGCCGTCGCGAGCCAGCCGTAAGCGGTCAGGCCGGTGTGCCTGGCCAGGCCCGACGCGCCGGTGACGCAGGTGCCGACGGGGAACGTGAAGCCCCACCAGGTCATGGTGAAGCGCATGCCGGCGCGGGCGGCGCGGATCACCAGGGCGCCCGCGAACGCCAGCCACAGCAGGGCGAAGCCCATCACCGGCACGCCGTAGACCACGGCGAAGGCGCCGAAGGCATGGGCGTAGGAGGAGCCGATCGCGCCCGGTGCCACGTCGGCAAGGGCGTTGACGGCGGTGGTCGACTGGCCCAGCGGACCGAGGGCCAGGAAGAGGGTGGGCGTCAGGGCGAGGGGCAGCGGGCCGCCGGTGATGAGGCGGCCGAAGATCATCGGCAGCATCACCAGGGTGGCGAGCAGGCTCAGGCCGAACGTCGCGTAGCTGCCGAGCAGCAGGGCCTCCTGCCACTGGCCGGCCGGCAGGTGGGGGAGCAGCAGCGGCCCCTGCGCGGCCGTCACCATGGGGGCGACAACGGGCAGCAGCCATACGGGACTTGCGGTGCCGGGGTCGACCTTGTGGCGGGTCACCATCAGATACGGGATCGCGGCGGCGGCGAGCAGTCCGATCAGGGTGCCCGTGGTGAACAGGACCGCGTCGACGGCCACCGCCGCCCGCTCACCGATGACATCCCTGCCGACGGCGAGGGTGCCGCCGCCGACCGCGAGCAGCGCCATCGACAGACAGCCGTAGAACGGGGCCACCGCCGGGTCGAGCAGATGGGCGCGGGCCTGGTCGCGATGGTGCAGCCAGTGTCCGGCGCGGGCGGTGAGCAGCGTCAGGAGCATCAGTACCGACAGCGCCCACACGGCCACGGCCACGCCGCGCGGCACCGGTTGGGGCAGCGCCGCACCGGCCGAGGCGACGATCGCGGTGCCCATGACGGTGGCGTACCAGTTGGGGCCGAGATGCCGCAGGGCTCCGGAGCGCAGGGGTGCGGTGGCCGCGGGGGAGTGGGACGGCGAGGGTGAGGGGAGGGGGCGGGGGTGCGCGTGACTGGCCATGGCTCCAGCGTGCGCCGTGGTGCGCGTGGCCACTAGGGATCATGCGGCTATGAGGACATAACCCCAGGTTATGGGTACCGGTCCCGCGCGCCCTCCTCGTGCGGGAAACTCAGGAAGCCGCCTGGACCAGGGCTTGCATGACGCGCAGGTCCTCGCCCATCTCCGGGTGCCATTGGACTCCCAACACCCAGGAGGGGCCCGGGAGTTCGACCGCCTCCACGGTTCCGTCGGAGGCGTGGGCCGAGACCACCAGGCCGCGCCCGACGCGGTCGACGGCCTGGTGGTGATAGGTCGGGACCTGGTCCTCGTCCGGCACGATCGAGGCGTACAGGGTGCCCGGCACGGGCTTCACCGGGTGGCGGCCGAAGACGCCCTCCTGCACGGCGTGGCCCTCCATGTGCTGCACGAGGGTGCCGCCGAGCGCGACGTTGAGCAGCTGCATGCCGCGGCAGATGCCGAGGAGCGGGGTGCCGGAGGCGAGCGCCGCGTCGATCAGGGCGAGTTCCCAGGTGTCGCGGGCGCGGGCCGGCGGGCCCGTGCGCGGGTCGGGTGCGGCGCCGTAGCGCACCGGCTCCACGTCGGGGCCGCCCGCGACGACCACCGCGTCGAGCCGGTCGACGACGGAGGCGGCGCGGTCGGGGTCGTCCGGCGGGAGCATCGCCGCGAGCCCGCCCGCCGACTGCACCAGACGCGGATAACCGGCGGGCAGCAGCGCCGCCTCCAGGTCCCACACGCCCCAGCGCGCGTCCGTCAGATACGTACTGACCCCGATCAACGGCCTGGCCACCACTCACGCTCCCTTGTTCCCGTGTCCCGCGTCCCGTGTACGTGCCGGAGTCCACGGACTCCTCGCTGTCTGCCAACTCGGCTGCGCCCGCGGACGTTCCGGTTTCGTACGACCAGTTCGGGTGCCCGCCCCGTCTCCGGCCGTGGCCCGCTAGTCGCGCTGCAGCTCCGCCTCGGCCGCCGCGAGTGCCGCGAACTCCTCCTCGGGGGCCTTCGCCACCAGGTGCTTGCGGCTGTAGAGCCCGAAGTAGGCGATGGCCACGACGTACACACCGAGCGCGATGAGCGCCGCCGTCACATCCACCAGGAACGTCGCCACCAGGGCCGAGCATGCCAGGACCAGGGCGATGGACGAGGTCAGGATGCCGCCGGGGGTGCGGTAGGGGCGCTGGAGTTCCGGCTCGCGGCGGCGCAGGACGATATGCGACAGCGACATGAGGGCGTACGAGATGGTGGCGCCGAAGACGGCCACGTTCAGCATCCGCGCGCCGTCGCCGCTGCCCGCGGCGAGTGCGAAGCCGATCGCGCCGGGCACCAGGAGCCCCAGATAGGGCGCCTTGCGGCGGCTGGTCAGGGACAGGAACCGGGGCAGATAGCCCGCGCGGGAGAGTGCGAAGAGCTGGCGCGAGCCGGCGTAGATGAGCGAGAAGAACGAGGCCACCAGGCCTGCCAGGCCCGCGTAGTTGACGATCCGGCTGAGTGTCGTCGCCTCGCCGCCCGGCTGCAGTGCCTCGACCAGCGGGTTGCCCGCCTCCTGGATGGCGGCCGAGCCGCGTGCGCCCGCCGACGCGAAGAAGGTGAGCAGCGCGAGGAAGACCAGGATGAGCATCGACCAGCGGATGGCCTTGGGCAGCGTACGGGCCGGGTCCCTGGTCTCCTCCGCGGCCAGCGGTACGCCCTCGACGCCGAGGAAGAACCACATGCCGAACGGGAACGCCGCCCAGATGCCGAGCAGTCCGAACGGCAGCCAGGAGTTGGCCCCGAAGGCGGACGTGTCGACCTTGATGTCATTGAGCCCGGACGCGTCGAACTCCATGAACGCGCCGACCGCGAAGACGAGCAGCGCCGCCACCGCGATCCCGGTCACCACGAAGCTGAACCGCAGCGCCTCGCCCACGCCCCACAAGTGGATCCCGATGAAGATCAGGAAGCAGGCCAGGATCAGCGGCCAGCCGGACTCCAGGCCGAACAGGCCGAGGGACTCCACGTAGTCGCCGATGAAGATCGAGATGGCGGCGGGCGCGAGAACGTACTCGATGAGGATCGCCGTACCGGTCAGGAACCCGCCCCAGGGGCCGAGCGCCCGGCGCGCGAAGCCGTAGCCGCCGCCCGCGGTCGGAAGCACCGAGGACAGTTCGGCGAGCGAGAAGACCATGCACGTGTACATCACGCCCATGAGCACGGTGGCGATCGCGAGCCCGCCGAAACCGCCTTCCGCCAGGCCGAAGTTCCAGCCGGAGAAGTCGCCGGACACGACATAGGCGACGCCGAGGCCGGTGAGCAGCAGCCAGCCCGCGCTGCCGCGGCGCAGCTCGCGCCGCTCCAGATAGTCGTCGCCCGTGGTGCCCGGTCCGTTCCCGGCGCCGGGTGGCGCGCTCTCGCTGTTGCCCTCTGGGCGTGCTTGCGTCATGGCAGGGGCTCCCCGCATCGGCCAATGGAATGGCTCCATACCTTTGCGGTGCGGGCGGCCGGAACGCAAGACCCGTGCGTTACTTTCGGGTTACGCGAGGCCGCGGTGGGGGCGCCGCGGCCCTCCCGGGTCACGCGAGGAAGCCCCGCAGCAGCGCCGCCGTACCCCCGCAGTGTTCCCGCATGATCTCCCGCGCGCCGTCCGCGTCCCCTTCGAGCACCGCCTCGACGAGCGCCGCGTGCTGCTGCTGCGAGTGCTCCAGGTTGCGTACGAGCAGCGGAATGCAGTCGAGCAGGTCGTTGACGGTGGCACGGACGGACGCGTACTGCGCGGTGAGCGTGGGGGAGCCGGACAGTTCGGCCAGGGTGAGATGCAGCAGGGTGTCGAGCCTGCGGTATTCGGTGAGCGGTGCGTCCTGGGTGGCGGCGAGCGCCGCGAGCAGCCGCTCCTCCTCGTCCGGCAGCAGTCCCTGGGCGGCGCAGAGTTCGGCGGCGCCGGTCTCCAGGGTCTGCCGGAAGCGCAGCACGTCCTCGACGTCGACGCCCTGCACACGGCGCCGCAGCTCGTCCTCGCCGCCCGCGCCCTCCGGCCTGGCGCGGACGAACGTTCCGCCGTAGCGGCCACGCCTGCTCTCCACCAGACCCTGGTCCTGCAGCACCTTGAGCACCTCGCGCAGCGTCACCCGGCTGATGCCGAGGAGGTCCGCCAACTCCCGCTCCGGAGGCAGGCGTTCATCGGCGGTGACGAGGCCGAGCCGGACCACTTGCAGGATCTGTTCCAGGGCTTCCTCGAAACCGTTGCCCGCGCGCACCGGGCGCAGGACCTGTGCGACGCGACCCGTGCCGTCGACCGTGGACATCGAGCGTTTCCCCCTTCCCAAGGAATGGTCTGCAGGCATACCTTATGGCCTTCAGGCCGCCGAAGGAGGAGTCCCCGTGGCAGACCGCACAGCCCCGCTGGGCGTCGAGGAGCTACGCGCCCTCGTCGCGAGCGGCGAGATCGACACCGTCGTCCTTGCCTTTCCCGATATGCAGGGCCGGCTGCAGGGGAAGCGGTTCGCCGCGCGCTTCTTCCTCGACGAGGTGCTCGAGCACGGCACGGAGGGCTGCAACTACCTGCTCGCCGTGGACACCGAGATGAACACCGTCGACGGCTACGAGATGTCGAGCTGGGACCGCGGTTACGGCGACTTCGCCATGCACCCCGACCTGTCCACGCTGCGCCGGGTGCCCTGGAACGACGGCACCGCGATGCTCATGGCCGACCTCGCCTGGGACGACGGCTCACCCGTCGTCGCCGCGCCCCGGCAGATCCTGCGCCGCCAGCTGGAGCGCCTGGCCGAGCTCGGCTACACCGCACAGGTGGGCACGGAGCTGGAGTTCATCGTCTTCAAGGACAGTTACGAGGAGGCCTGGGACCGCAACTACCGCGACCTGATCCCGGCCAACCAGTACAACATCGACTACTCCGTCCTCGGAACCGGCCGTATCGAGCCGCTCCTGCGCCGGATCCGCAACGAGATGGGGGCCGCGGGCCTCACCGTCGAGTCCGCCAAGGGCGAGTGCAACCCGGGCCAGCACGAGATCGCGTTCAAGTACGACGAGGCCCTGGTCACCTGCGACCAGCACGCCGTCTACAAGACCGGCTCCAAGGAGATCGCCGCCCAGGAGGGTGTCTCGCTCACCTTCATGGCCAAGTACAACGAGCGCGAGGGCAACTCCTGCCACATCCATCTCTCGCTCGCCGACGCCGACGGCACCAACGCCATGGCGGGCACCGCCGACGACCCGGGCGGCATGTCCCCGGTGATGCGGCACTTCCTCGCCGGACAGCTCGCCGCGCTGCGGGACTTCTCGCTCCTGTACGCCCCCAACATCAACTCGTACAAGCGCTTCCAGCCCGGCTCGTTCGCGCCGACCGCGGTCGCCTGGGGCTACGACAACCGCACCTGCTCGCTCCGTGTCGTCGGCCACGGCCGCTCGATGCGCTTCGAGAACCGGCTCCCGGGCGGTGACGTCAACCCGTATCTGGCGGTCGCCGGGCTCGTGGCCGCCGGGCTCCACGGCATAGAGCAGAAACTCGAACTCCCCGAGGCCTGCCCGGGCAACGCCTACACCGCCGAGTTCGAGCATGTCCCCACCACCCTGCGCGAGGCCGCCGAGCTCTGGGAGAACAGCCCCGTCGCCAAGGCCGCCTTCGGGCCCGAAGTGGTCGCGCACTACCGCAACATGGCGCGGGTCGAACTCGACGCGTTCGACGCCGCGGTGACCGACTGGGAGCTGCGCCGCTCCTTCGAACGTCTGTGAGGAACCCCCTCTTGCTCCAGGAACTTCAGGTACTCAACCCGGCGACCGAGGAGGTCGTCGCGACCGTTCCGGCCGCCGACGCGGCCGCTGTCGACCGGGCCGTGGCACGCGCCGCCACCGTCCAGGAGACCTGGGCGGCCACGGCCGCCGCCGACCGGGCCCGGCTCCTGCGCCGCTTCGCCGACACCGTCGACACCCACATCGAGGAGCTCGCCGCCCTCGAGGTCCGCGAGGCCGGCCACCTCGCCGGGAACGCCCGCTGGGAGGCCGGGAACGTACGCGACCTGCTGCTGTACGCGGCCGGGGGAGCGGAACGCCTCAACGGTGCGCAGATCCCGGCACCCGGCGGCTGGAACGTCACCCTCCAGGAACCGCTCGGCGTGGTCGGCGTGATCGCCCCCTGGAACTTCCCGATGCCCATCGCCGCCTGGGGCTTCGCCCCGGCCCTCGCCGCGGGCAACGCCGTCGTGCTCAAACCCGCGGAGACGACCCCGCTGACCGCGCTCCGGCTCGCCGAACTCGCCCTGGAGGCTGGGCTTCCCGAAGGTCTCCTCCAGGTGCTGCCCGGGCTCGGGAGCGTCGCGGGGCGGGCCCTGGTCGACCACCCGCGGGTCGCGAAGATCGTCTTCACGGGCTCCACCCGCACCGGCCGGGAGGTGATGGAGCGCTGCTCCGCGCAGGTCAAGCCCGTCACCCTGGAACTCGGCGGCAAGAGCCCCAACGTGGTCTTCGCCGACGCCGACCTGAAGGCCGCCGCCGACCCGTTCGCGTTCCTCGACAACTCCGGGCAGGACTGCTGCGCCCGCACCCGGATCCTCGTCCAGGAGTCGGTGTACGAGGAGTACGCCGCGCTCCTCGCCGAAGCGGTGCGCGCGGTCGTCGTGGGAGACCCGGCGGACGAGAAGACCCAGATGGGACCGCTCATCTCCGCCGGACAGCTGGCCCGCGTGCGGGAGTTCGTGCCCGACGACGCGCCCGGAGTCCGCGGCACCGCACCCGAGGGGCCCGGCTTCTGGTTCCCGCCGACCGTGCTCACCGGCGAGGCGCCCGACGCTCCCGCCGCGGTGGAGGAGATCTTCGGCCCGGTCGCGGTGCTCCTTCCGTTCCGTGACGAGCAGGACGCGATCACCCTCGCCAACGCCACTCCGTACGGCCTCTCCGGCTCGATCTGGACCCGTGACGTCGGCCGCGCCCTGCGGGCATCGGCCGGGATCAAGGCGGGCAACCTGTCCGTCAACTCCCATTCCAGCGTGCGCTACTGGACCCCGTTCGGCGGCTACAAGCAGTCCGGCCTCGGCCGTGAACTGGGCCCCGACGCCCTGACCGCCTTCACCCAGACCAAGAACGTCTTCATCAGCACGGAGGGCTCCGCACTGTGACCGAACAGAACATCTGCCGCCGCCTTGTCGGCCGCACCGCCGTCATCACCGGAGCGGGCAGCGGCATCGGCCTCGCCACCGCCCGCCGGCTCGCCTCCGAGGGTGCGAACGTCGTGTGCGCCGACATCGACGAGAGCGCGGGCAAGCAGGCCGCCGATGAGGTGGGCGGCACCTTCGTACGGGTGGACGTCACCGACGCCGACCAGGTCGAGGCGCTGTTCAAGACGGCCTACGACACCTACGGCTCGGTCGACGTGGCGTTCAACAACGCCGGGATCTCGCCGCCCGACGACGACTCGATCCTGGACACAGGCCTGGAGGCGTGGAAGCGCGTCCAGGAGGTCAATCTGACCTCGGTCTACCTCTGCTGCAAGGCCGCCATCCCGTATATGCGCGAGCAGGGCCGCGGCTCCATCATCAACACCGCGTCCTTCGTGGCGATCATGGGAGCCGCCACCTCGCAGATCTCCTACACCGCGTCCAAGGGCGGCGTGCTCGCCATGTCGCGCGAACTGGGCGTGCAGTTCGCCCGCGAGGGCATCCGGGTCAACGCGCTGTGCCCCGGCCCTGTCAACACCCCGCTCCTGCAGGAGCTGTTCGCCAAGGACCCGGAGCGGGCGGCGCGCCGTCTCGTGCACATCCCGGTGGGCCGGTTCGCCGAGGCGGAGGAGATCGCCGCCGCGGTCGCCTTCCTCGCGAGCGACGACTCCTCGTTCGTGAACGCCACGGACTTCCTGGTCGACGGCGGTATCGCCGGGGCGTACGTCACCCCGGTCTAGAGCGCCTGTTCACCTTGACGTCACCCCACTGACAGCCGGGCGTCGCGAGGCGCCCGGCTGTGCTGTCTACGGTCCGAAGCAGCACAGCGACTGAGCAGGAGAGAACGAGAGTGCCGGAGTCGAGGAAGAACAAGCGCCGGGCCCTGGTGGCCGCAGTCGTCGCCCTGTGCGCCGCGGGCGGCGGTCTCGGTGTCGCCCAGGTGGCCGGAGCCATCGAGGGCGAGCACCACGCGGACCGCCCGGCCCTCACGGTCACCGACGGCTGGCACGGCGACAACCGGGCCGCGCTGCAGCGGATGATCGACGACTACGGCCCGGACGGGGACAAGCGCGCGAAGCTCAAGGGCAACAAGCCGCTCGCCGTCTTCGACTGGGACAACACCGTCGTCAAGAACGACATCGGCGACGCCACCATGTTCTGGCTCCTGCGCCACGACAAGCTGCGCACCCCCGAGGACGGCGACTGGCGCACCACCAGCCGGTATCTCACCGCCGCCGCCGCCAAGGCGCTCGCCGCCGCCTGCCCGGCCGGTCGCACGACGCTGCCCACGTCATCCGACACCGGCTGCGCCGACGAGATCCGCACCGTCTACTCGGACGGCGAGACCACGGCGGGGGACGCCGCCTTCGCCGGGTTCGACCACCGCCGCATGGAGCCGCAGTACGCCTGGCTCGCCCAGCTGCAACAGGGCTGGACCGAGGCGCAGATCGAGGAGTTCGCCGCCGCCGCGCGCAAGGAGAACCTGGACGCGGCCGTCGGCGCCGAGCAGCGGGTCGGCTCCGCGAAGGTCACCGGCTGGGTGCGCTACTACGAGCAGATGCAGGACCTGGTCAGCACCCTCAAGCAGGCCGACTTCGACGTCTGGATCACCTCGGCCTCGCCGCAGCCCGTCCTGGACGCCTGGGTGCGCGGCGCGGGCATCGACCCGGAGCGGGCCATCGGCATCCGCAACGTCCACGAGGGCGATGTCATCACCCCGCGCCTGCGGGGCTGCGGCACCGTCGATGACGGCGACGACGCGATGGTCACGTACATGGACGGCAAGCGCTGCTGGATCAACCAGGAGATCCTCGGCGTCGAGGGCGCGGCGGCCGAGAAGGTCCAACCCGCGCGTCACCGCCAGGTGTTCGCGGCCGGCGACTCCGACACCGACATCGCGTTCCTGCGCGACGCCACCGCCCTGCGTCTGGTCCTGAACCGCAACAAGAACGAAGTCATGTGCCGTGCCTACGACGACAGCGACGGCCGCTGGTTGATCAACCCCATGTTCATCGAGCCCAACAAGCAGCAGACCAAGTCCTATCCGTGCGCCACCACCGGCTACACGGAGCCGGACGGCAGCGAGGCCCCGGTGCGCCGCGAGGACGGCTCCGTCATCGCCGACCAGGAGGACACGGTGTTCTGACCGCGGAGGACACGGTGCTCTGACCGCGGAGGGGACGGTCTGCTGGCCGTGGAGGGGGCGGCTCCGGCATGTGGGGGCGGCTCCGGCGTCCTTGTGGGGCGAGGCCTCCGGGCCCGCCCCACAAGGCTGTTGTACCGTGCACGCACCATCCGGGACCCGCACCCGCAGAGGAACCACCATGCTTCGCAACCGTGCCGTCGCCGCCGCCCTCGCCGCGGCCGCCGCCCTGGCCGTCCTGCCCGCCGCGACCCCCGCGGCCGCGAGCCCGCCGGCCACCGTGACCGAGGCCGCCTGCCCTCGGCTCTCCGCCGATCTGCCCTGGTACGGCGCCAACCGCGCCAAGCTCCAGCGGACCATCGACGAACGCGGCCGCTGTGGCGATCCGCACCCGGACCGCAAGCCCGTGGCCGCCTTCGACTGGGACAACACCGTCGTCAAGAACGACGTCACCGACGCGACCCTCGCCTGGGCCCTCGCCCACGACAAGATCCTGCGCCCCAAGAGCTGGCGCGAGCGCAGCAAGTGGCTGACGGACGCCGCGGACAAGGCCCTCACCGAGGCCTGCGGCACCGGCGTCCCGGTCGGCGCGCCCTTGCCCACCTCCACCGACACCGGCTGCGCGGACGAGATCTTCGAGATCCGCGAGAACGCCCGGACGATGAGCGGCGACCCCGCCTTCGAAGGCGAGTGGAACCACCGCCGCACCGTGCCCGAATACGCCTGGGTGCCGCAGCTGTTCAGCGGTCACACCGTCGGCGAACTCTCCACATACGCGAGGAAGGCCAGGGCCGAGGCGCTCGCCGCGCCCGTCGGCGCGACCCGCCAGGTCGGCACGCACACCATCCCGGCGTACGTCCGCTACTACGACCAGCAGCGCGATCTGATCCGTACGTTGAAGAGGGCCGGGTTCGACGTGTGGATCGTGTCGGCGGGCTCCGAGCCGGTCACCGAGGTGTGGTCGAAGGGGGTCGGCGTGGACCGTGCGCACACCGTCGCCATCCGCAGCGTCCTCGACGGCGAGGGCCGCATCACGCCCTACAACGAGGGCTGCGGCGGCGTCGGCCGGACCAAGGGCGAGGCCATCCCGTACATCGACGGCAAGCGCTGCTGGATCAACCAGGAGATCTTCGGGGTCAAGGGGGCGAAGGCCTGGCAGCAGCAGGACGCCACCCGCAGGATCGCCCTCGGCGGCGGTGACGCGGACACCGACGTCACCTTCGTCGGCGACGCCACCGGCGCCCATCTCCTCCTGAACCGCAACAAGGACGAGGCGATGTGCCGTGCCTACGACAACGCGGACGGCCGCTGGGTGATCAACCCGATGTTCATCGAGCCGATGAAGAAGAAGACCGAGCCCTACCCGTGCGCCACCGCCGCGTACAACGAGGAGGACGGCGCCAAGGGGCCGGTGCGGCGCGCGGACGGCTCGGTCGTCCCGGACCAGCGGGACACCGTGTACTGATCTTCACCGGGCGTCCTAGGGTGTGCGGATGAGCATGACGACCCCGCCCGGCTGGTATCCGGACCCCACGGTCCCGTCCCTCGAACGCTGGTGGGACGGGGCCGCGTGGACCGAGCACACCCGGGACCGGGGCGGGCCGGACGGGCCGCCACCCGGACACTTCGGGCCCGCCCTCGCGCCTCCGGGGCATCCCGCGCCCGGCCGGTCCGGCGAGGCGTCACGTCGCGCCAAGGCGGCCGCCCTCGGTGCCGCGGGCCTCGTGCTCGTCGCCTCCATCGTGACCGGCGCCGTGGTCCTGGGCCGTGACGACGGCGACCCGGAGGCACGTACCCCCGCCTCCCCGAAGCCCCCTTCGGGCTCCTCGTCCTCCGGCACACCGTCCCAGGATGACCAGGGCGACCAGGGCGATGAAGGCGGCCAGAACGGCCAGAACGGCCAGGGCGTCCTGCTCGACCAGCTGTCCGGCATCTCCCTGCCCTTGCCCGACGGCTGGGAGCGCGAGGACCGCCCGGTCGACTCCTTCCCGACCGCCACCACCGTGGAGACCTACGACTGTCCGGGCACCGCCGCCCTGTGCCACCACGGCACGGTCACTTCGCACACCGAGGACTCCGCCGACAACGCGAGCGCCCGCACCGTCGCCGAGGGGGACATCGAGGAGGCTGCCGAGCGCGCCTACGACCGCGACCGCATCGGCCGCCGCCCCTTCAACGGCATGGAGTCACACCGCAAGGCGGCCGCAGGCGCCGTCCAAGTGGCGGGCGCGGACGGCTACTTCGTGCGCTGGCGCGTCAGGACCGCCTCCGGACCCGGCGGCCACGTCCAGTCGCTCGCCTTTCCCGCGCCCGGAGGCGCGGGCGCCATGGTCGTGGTGCGCTTCGCCTTCGACGCGGGCCCCGACGGTCCGCCGCTGTCCGTCATCGACGAGATCACGCGCGGCATCGAGCCCCTGCGCTGACCCCGCAGGGCCGCGCGGCTTCCGCCACAGGAACGTATGGCCCTTTACAGGAACGTAAGGCCCTCACCGCGGTACGTCGGCACCGTCGCCGTCACCCGGTCGCCCTCCACCAGATGCAGCGCCTCGAAGCGCTCGCACAGCTCACCCGCCTTGGCGTGCCGGAACCACACCTTGTCGCCGATCAGCAGGTCGTCGGCGGGGGCGCCGAGCAGGGGCGTCTGCACCTCGCCCGCGCCCTCCTGCGGGTCGTACTTCAGGCCCTCCGGCAGATAGGGCACCGGCAGCCGGTCCGGGCCTGCCGCGCCCGAGGCCGGGTAGCCGCCGCCGAGCACCGTCACCGCGCCGACACCGGGCCTGCGCACCACGGGCTGCGCGAACAGCGCCGCCGGACGGCCGCTGAACGACGTGTAGTTGTCGAAAAGCCGCGGCACATAAAGGCCCGAGCCCGCGGCGATCTCCGTGACGGCGGCCTCGGCGGCGGTGTGCTGGACGCTGCCGGTGCCGCCGCCGTTCACGAACTCCAGGTCGGGCGCCACCGCACGGACCGCGCGCACCGCGTCAGCGCGGCGCAGCGCCAGCTCCCTGCGGGCCGCGGTCTGCATCATGCGGATCGCCCGTGAGCGCACGGGCCGCCCCGCGAGCAGATCGCCCACTCCGGCCACATGGCCCTCGTACGCCATCACTCCGACGAGCCGGAACCCCGGCCGGCGCGCCACCGCGCGGGCCAGGTCGGCGACTTGGGCGGGGGAGTGCAGCGGCGAGCGGCGCGCGCCGATCCGCACCCGGCCGCCGAGCAGCTTGAACGCGGTGTCCAACTCCAGGCAGACCCGCACCTCTTCGCGCCCGCCGTCCCTTGCCTCGTCGATGAGCCGCAGCTGCGCCGGGTCGTCCACCATCACCGTGACGGCGGCCGCCAGCTTCGGATCGGCGGTCAGCTCGGCGAAGGCCGCGCGGTCGGCCGAGGGGTAGGCGAGCAGCACGTCGTCGAAGCCCGAGCGGGCCAGCCACAGCGACTCGGCGAGGGTGAACGACATGAGGCCCGCGAAGCCGTCACGGCCCAGGACCCGCTCCAGCAGCGCACGGCAGCGCACGGACTTGCTCGCGACGCGGATCGGCTTGCCCGCGGCACGGCGGACGAGATCCGCGGCGTTCGCGTCGAAGGCCTCCAGGTCGACGATGGCGACGGGGGCGTCGAGATGAGCGGTGGCCCGGTCGTAGCGGGCACGGTCGGCGGCACGGGCGGGCACGGCACGGGCAGTCATGGGCGCAGCCTGCCAGACGCATCTACCCGAGGGTAGGGGGATGATCCGGACAGATCGCCCGTGACGGCCGGACGGGTTCCCGCCTCACCTGCATCAGCCCGTAGAGTGACGCGCACGCAGGGAAGGAACGGGCCTGTCCCCAAAGGCGATCGAGCCGGGTCCGAGTACAAGGAGCGGGGGGTGCATGAGCACAGAAGCGCGGCGCGCTCCCATCCCCCCACGTCCCACCTCGCCGCCCCCGCCGAACCCGGCGACCCGGCTGCCCGACGAGCCGCCCGCGAGCGACACCGGCGCCCTCCCGCAGGCCGACCCGGACGCGGCGTCCGCCCCCGGCGCCGCAGGGCCCGAGCACGGCGGCGCCACCTCGATGCCCACCGTCCCGCCGCGCCCCGCAGGTCCGCCGCCCGTGCCGCCGCAGTACGCGGGGCCGGACGCGGGCAGCGCCGCCCCGGCGGCGCCGCGGCCCACGGACCGGGACGGCGGACCCGGCGAGGCTCCCGCCCCGGCCGGCGCCA
>NZ_JBHTCF010000038.1:0-11371 GCF_042665355.1 Streptomyces monticola
ACGTCGTGAAGGCCGTCACCGGTGAGGAGATCACCCAGAACGGCCTCGGCGGCGCCGATGTGCACGCCGAGACCTCGGGCGTCGCGCACTTCGCGTACGACGACGAGGAGACCTGCATCGCAGAGGTGCGGTATCTGCTCTCGATGCTGCCGTCCAACAACCGCGAGAACCCCCCGGCCGAGGTGTCGGGAGACCCCGCGGACCGGCGCGGGGAGCGGCTCCTGGAGCTGGTGCCCGTCGACGGCAACCGGCCCTACGACATGCACCAGGTCATCGAGGAGATCGTCGACGACGGCGACTTCCTCGAGGTCCACGAACGCTGGGCCCGCAACATCGTCTGCGGTCTGGCCCGGATGGACGGCCGGGTGGTCGGCATCGTGGCCAACCAGCCCCAGTCCCTTGCCGGTGTGCTCGACATCCATGCCTCGGAGAAGGCCGCGCGCTTCGTGCAGATGTGCGACGCCTTCAACATCCCGATCATCACGCTCCTCGATGTGCCCGGCTTCCTGCCGGGCGTCGACCAGGAGCACGGCGGCATCATCCGGCACGGCGCGAAGCTGCTCTACGCCTACTGCAACGCCACCGTGCCGCGGATCTCCCTGGTGCTCAGGAAGGCCTACGGAGGTGCGTACATCGTCATGGACTCCCAGTCCATCGGTGCCGACCTCACGTACGCCTGGCCGACCAACGAGATCGCGGTCATGGGCGCGGAAGGCGCGGCCAACGTCATCTTCCGGCGCCAGATCGCCGAGGCGGAGAACCCCGAGGCCATGCGGGTGCGGATGGTCAAGGAGTACAAGTCGGAGCTGATGCACCCGTACTACGCGGCCGAGCGCGGTCTCGTGGACGACGTCATCGACCCCGCCGAGACCCGCGAGGTCCTCATCAACTCCCTGGCGATGCTGCGCAACAAGCACGCCAGCCTGCCGTCCCGCAAGCACGGCAACCCACCCACATAGAGACCCAGCAGACAGCCCCAGCAGACAGACCCAGCAGACAGGAGGCCACGATGGACACACCTCACGTACGGGTCGAGAAGGGCCACGCCGAGCCCGAAGAGCTCGCGGCCCTCACCGCGTTCCTGATGGCCCGCGCCGCCGCGTACGCGCAGGCGCCGTCCGAGCGCCCCGACCCGGCCAAGGCCGGCTGGCGCCGTCTCGAACGCGTACCGGGCTACAAAGCCCCACACAGCTGGCAGGGCTGACACCACGTCAGTTCAGTTGCCGGAGCCCGGCCGTGGCCATGTGGGCACGCGCCGGGCTTCGTACGTCACACGGGGGATCAGAGATGCGGAACAGTCATGTACCAGAGGTCCCCCTTCCCTTGACCTGTTTGTGCCCATGGAGGACCTCATGAACGGATTATCCCGCCGCGGCCTGCTCGCCAGTGCCGCGGCGGCGGGCGGCGCCCTCGCGCTGCCCGCGGCTTCGGCGGCCACCGCGGCCGCCGGTCCCGCGCCCGCGCAGGCGGTGCGGATCTCCCGCAGCGACCCGCGCTACACGGGCCTCGTCTCCGGCGCGAACCAGCGCTGGGTGGGCAGGCCCGACTACGTATGCCTCGTCAGCAGCACCGCTCAAGTGGTGCGCGCCGTACAGGACGCCGTCGACAAGGGACTGCGGATCGCCGTGCGCAGCGGCGGGCACTGCAACGAGCCCTTCGTCTCCGACGGCGATATCCGTGCGGTCATCGACATGTCCGGCATGACCCAGATCTCCTATGACGAGCAGCGCCGCGCCATCGCCGTGGAGCCGGGCGCCATGCTCGGCTCCGTCTACCGCACGCTCTACAAGCGCTGGGGCGTCGTCCTGCCGGGCGGCACCTGTCCCACGGTCGGCGCGGGCGGGCACATCACGGGCGGCGGCTACGGCGCGCTGTCCCGCTCGCTCGGCCTGACCGTGGACCACCTGTACGGCGTCGAGGTCGTCACCGTCTCCGCGGACGGCAAGGCCCGTGCGGTGGTCGCGACCCGGGAGCCCGACGACCCGAACCGCGAGCTGTGGTGGGCCCACACGGGCGCCGGCGGCGGCAACTTCGGGGTCATCACCCGCTATTGGCTGCGCTCTGCGGACGCCACCGGCGACGACCCGGCGAAGCTGCTGCCCCGGGCACCGTCCGAAGTCCTGGTCTCCGATGTCAGCTGGTCCTGGAAGGACCTGGACGAGAAGTCGTTCAAGCGGCTCGTGCGCAACTTCGACGCATGGCACGCGCGCAACTCCGGGCCGGACTCCAGGGGCCGCTTCCTCTACAGCCAGTTCAAGCTCCAGCACCGGGCCGCCGGCTCCTTCCATATGTGCACCCAGGTCGACACGGCCGCACCCGACGCCGAGGGGCTGCTCGACGAGTTCCTCGCCGCGGTCTCCGCGGGGACCGGCGTGACGTACCAGGTCGGTGACCGGACCAGGGCGCCGTGGCTGTACGCGGTGACCCAGTGGTTCGGCTTCGTCGAGAGTGCGATCTGCCGCTGGAAGGCGAAGGCCGCGTACGTCCGCAAGACCATGCCCGAGGACCAGATCGCCGCCATGTACCGGCAGTTGACGCGCACCGACTACGCGCACCCGACCGCCCTCATCGATCTGATCAGCTATGGCGGGCGGATCAACGCCGTCGCGCCCGACGCCACCGCGGTCGCCCAGCGCGACTCGCATATGAAGATCCTCTACGTCAGCCTCTGGACCGGCACCGATGACGACACCCGCCACGAGAAGTGGGTGCGCGAGGCCTACGCGGATGTGTACGCGGCGACCGGCGGCGTACCGCGCCCCGACGGTGTGAACGACGGCTGCTACATCAACTACGCCGACTCGGACATCGCCGACCCGTCCCTGAACACCTCGGGAATCCCCTGGCACCGGCTGTACTTCAAGGACAACTACCCGAGGCTGCAGCGGGTCAAGGAGCGCTGGGACCCGCGTGATCTGTTTCGGCACGCACTGTCCGTGCGTCTGCCCTGACGTCCTTTTTGAGCCAACTCGAGTTCTTCGGCCCGGACGGGAAGGGTGCCGTCGCGCGCCGAGTTCCTCTTCAGTACCGCCGATGAGCGGACCTTTGCGCGGCCCTGTCCACCGCTCCGTCGGTCATGTCATGTGCGTGCTCATGCATGCAGAAAGGACGTCGTATGTCTTCGAACCCTGTTCCGGGGCAGGAGCCGCGCGCCGGACTACGGCAGTGGTTCGGCCTCCTTGTGCTGCTGTTCCCCGTCGCCCTGATGACAGTGGACCTGGGAGTGCTGTGGCTGGCCACTCCCGCCATGACAGCCGATCTGCAGCCGTCCAGTTCCCAACTCCTGTGGACCACCGACCTCTACGGGTTCATGACCTGCGGATTCCTGCTCGTCATGGGCACCTTGGGAGACCGGCTCGGCCGCCGCAGGCTGCTGGTGTACGGCTCGCTCGGGGTGGTGGCGGCGTCCCTGCTCGCCGCGTACTCCACCACCCCGGAGATGCTGATCGTCGCCCGCGCGCTGCTCGGTGTCGCCGGAGCCGCCGTCCTGCCCTCGTCCCTGTCCCTGATCAGCCATATGTTCGCCGACGCGCGCCAGCGCGCCACCGCGATCGCCATGTGGGTCACCGCCCTGTCCGTGGGCATCGCGGTCGGCCCCGTCATCGGCGGGGTGTTCCTGGAGCACTGGTGGTGGGGATCGGTGTTCCTGCTCGCCGTGCCCATCATGGTGGTCGCCATCCCGGTGGTCCTCACGATCGTGCCCGAATACCGCGACCCGAACCCCGGCCGCTTCGACCTGGCCAGCGTGGTGCTCTTCCTGCTCGGCATCCTGCCGGTGGTCTACGGCATCAAGAAGTTCGCCGAGTTCGGCTGGAGCGCCACCTACCTGGTGGCCGTGGTCATCGGCGTGTTCTTCTCGGCGCTCTTCGTACGCCGCCAACGCCATCTGGAAGCACCGCTCCTGGACATGCGGCTGTTCGGCAACCGGGTCTTCACCGGGGCGCTGCTCACTCTGCTCCTCGGCATGATGGCGCTGAACGGCGTCGAGTACCTGGTGCCGCAGTTCCTGCTCGTCACCGGCGGGCTGAGTCCGCTGGAGGCGGGCCTGTGGCTGCTGCCGAGCGCGGCAGGCCTGATCCTGGGATCCCAGCTGACCCCTCTTGTGGCCCGTCGCGTCAGGCCCGCGTTCGTCATCGCGGGCGGCACCGTGATCACCCTCGTCGGCTTCTGGCTGACGGCGACCGCGCAGCCCGACGCGTCCGGTGTCGTACCGTCCGCGGTCGGGCTGACGATCATCATGTTCGGGGTCGCGCCGATCAGCGTCCTGGGCACCAGCCTCGCCGTCGGCGCCGCGCCGCCGGAGAAGGCCGGGGCCGCCGCGGGCGCGGGCCAGACCGCATACGACCTGGGCCTGGCCCTCGGTATCGCCGTCACGGGCTCCGTCGCCGTCGCCGTCTACCGCGGTGACGTCGCGGACTCCGTGCCCGCCGGCGTACCCGCCGAGGCGGCGGAGGCGGCCCGGGACACCATCGGCGGCGCCACCGCGGCGGCGCGGGACCTGCCGGCCGCTGCCGGGGACGAGCTGCTCGCCGTGGCCCGTGACGCCTTCGCCGCCGGCTTCCACACCACCGCCTATGTCAGTGCCGCCTTCGCCCTGGCGACCACCCTGATCGCCATCACGCTCCTGCGCCGTATCCCGGCCATCGGCAAGGACACCCCCGCGCCGGAGGAGGAGCACGTCCCCGCGCCCGTCACCACGGAGCGCACCGACCAGGAGACCCAGACGGTCGCCTGACCCCGGGCGCCGCCGCGGCCCGGCCGCGGCGGACGCCACCCGGACCGAGCCCCGGCGCCTGTGACCGAGCGCCACCGCGGAGCCCGGTCCGGACCGTCCGGACTCCCGTTCACCGGGAAGCCGTTCCCACGGGGGCGGGGTCCGGGCGGGTGGACTTCCGAGTGGCCGCGAAACCTCCCCGACGGCTGACGTCGGCGCCGTCGGGGGGACGGACGACGGCCACCCGGACGCACACCGCGCGGCACACCACACCGCAACGGGCGGCCGCCACAGCGAAAGTGCTGTGGCGGCCGCCCGCTGTCATCCCCGGGTGCCGGATCTGAAGTGCCGTCAGGCGCCCGCCGTGTCAAGGAAGTCGGCCATGGCCAGGTCCGTGGACTCGGCGACGTGGCGGCGTACCTGCTCCTGCGGGTCGTCGGACACGGTGTCGTGGACGAGGCGCACGGTGATGTCCTTGATGCCGCAGAACTCCGAGATCCCCACCCGCAGATGCAGATCGATCATCGCGTCCAGGCCCTGCTCGGCATACGACTTCTGCGAGCCGCCCGCGAGGCCCACCCACAGGATGCGCTTGGCCGCGAGCGCGGTGGGCTCGGCGCCGTAGGCGAAACCGTGGTTCCAGACCCGGTCGATCCAGCCCTTCAGGATCGCCGGTACGTCGAACCACCAGACCGGGAAGACCACCACGATCGCGTCGGCGGCGGCGATCCGGTCCATGTGTGCGTGCACCTCGTCGGAGTACCGCTTGCCGGGGTCGTGCCAGTCCGGCTCGTCCGCGACGGGCATCCGCGGGTCGAACCCCTCCGCGTGCAGATCGAGGACATCGACGGTGTAGCCCTGCCGCTCCAGCTGCTCACGTGCCCGCTCGCCCGACAGGCCCGTCAGGGAGTCGCGGCGCGGGTGGGAAAGGACGAGGAGGGCCTTCCTGGATCCGGTCCTGGATTCGGTCGCCGTCATAACAGCCGCCTAATGTAAGGGAGTTGGGAATGGTAGAAGGGCCGGGGTGCGGCGGGTCCGATACGTCTCAGGTCCGCCGCACCCCGGCCCCCGAGAAGGGATCGGGTGTTTCAGCCGTCAGCCGTCAGCTGGACGCGGCCGCGGGTGTTTCAGCCGTCAGCCGTCAGCCGTCAGCTGGACGCGGCCGTCGGCACCGGCTCGGTCACCGGGTCCGTCCCGGTGCCGCCGTCGCTCTGCGCCGGCTTGTCCTGGGCGGGTCCACCCGTCGCGGGCACCCGCCGCAGCAGCAGCACTGCGAGGACGCCCATCAGGGCCGCGAGTCCCGCACTGATGATCGCCGCGACATGGAAGCCCGAGGTGAACGCGGCCCGGACCGCGTCACCCATCACCTCGCCGACGCCGCCGGGCAGACCGTCCGCGATGGTGGCGCCGCCGCTCACGTTGTCGGCGATCTCCGTGACCTTGTCCTCGGAAACCCCTTGCGGTGCCGCCGACTTGACGTCGTTGTGGTAGACGGCGGCCATGATGCTCCCGGTGGCCGCGACACCGAAGGCAAGACCCAGCTCGTACGCGGTCTGGCCGATCGAGGAGGCCTGTCCCGCCTTCTCCGGCGGGGCGGCGCTCACCGCGATGTTGGTGCACAAGACGGTGATCGGGGCCAGGCCCGTCATCATCACGGTGGTGCCGGTCGCCGCGATGGCGGTCCCGGAGCCGTCCGACGGCAGCTGGGTCATCAGGGCGAAGCCGATCAGCGACACCGCCGCACCGCCCGCGATCACATAGGCCGGGCGGATCCGCCGGGCGAGCAGCGGAGTCAGCTGCGAGCCGAGGGCCAGCCCCGCTGCGGGCAGCATCATCAGCAACCCGGCCTGCAGCGACGGCAGTTGGTTCACCAGCTGGAAGTACTGCGGCACCACGTACTCGACACCGTTCATGGCGGCAAGGCCGATGAAGAGCAGCACCAGGGCCGTGGTGAACGTGCGGTCCGAGAACAGCCGCAGCTCCAGCAGCGGATTGGACAGCCGCTGCTGGCGCCGGATGAAGAGCACCCCGAAGAGCACGGCCACCGCAAGGGACAGCAGCATCCACTGGTCGATCCCGTACTCCCCGATGCGCTTGATGGAGTAGACGAGCGGCAGCAGGGTCAGGACCAGCAGCGGCATGCTGATGCCGTCGAGCTTCTTCGTGTCGGCGTTGTGGAACTCCGGCACCGCGATCGGCGTCACGATCAGCGCGAGCACCATCACCGGCACGCCGACCAGGAACACCGAGCCCCACCAGAAGTGCTCCAGCATCACACCGCTGACCACGGGGCCCACGGCGATACCGGTGGACAGCGCCGTCACCCACATGGCGATCGCCTTGGCCCGCTGCCGGGCGTCGGTGAACATGTGGGAGATCAGGGCGAGCGTGGACGGAATGATCGCGGCACTGCCCACACCGAGGGCCGCACGGGCCAGGATCAGCGTCATGGGGTTGGGCGCGTACGTGGCCACGAGGGACGCGATGGCGAACGCCACGAGCCCCAGGAGCAGCAGCTTGCGCCGGCCGAACCGGTCACCGATGTTGCCGAAGAGGACCAGCAGGCACGCCATCACGAAGCCGTAGATGTCATTGATCCACAGCAGCTGGGTGCTGCTGGGGCCCAGGTCGGCGGCGAGTGGCGGGGTCGCCAGCCAGAGCACGCCGAGGTCGGCGGTGAGGAGCATGGTGGGCAGGAGCAGAAAGGCCAGGCCGATCCACTGACGTGCTCCCGCCTTGGACGCAGTCGTCCCGTGGCCGTTCATGAGTGGTCCTCTCGGTGTCTCAGATCCAGTGCCTCCAGCACCGTGACACGACCTCCTTTCGGTCCCCTTATGGTCTTCTTCGGACCGTCTTGCGGGACGGTCGGGGAGGAGGAATCGCTGGTCAGCGGGGGAGCGAGGCGGAGATGGTGGCCGGCTTGTGCGGGCTCGGCCGGCTCCAGCGACGCATCACCGGCTGCTCCACGTACCGGTGCAGGAGCGCGGCCAGGACGACGGTCACGGCCAGGCAGACGGCCAGATAGCCGAGCGCCCCCGGCACGCTGAAGGAGTTCTCCGGGCCGAGCAGCTTGCGGACACCGATCAGGACGATCAGATGGATCAGATAGAACGCGAAGGAGATCTCGCCGAGCCACACCATCAGGCGTCCGCTGAGGAACGACTTGCGGCCCTTCATATCGGACGCCGCGCCCGCCGCGATCACCATCATCACGGGGATGATGGTCGCCGGTGCCTGTGCGTAGGCGAGCGGCACCTTGAGGGCGATCACCTCACCGACCACGAGCAGCGCCACCGACGGCAGCATGCCGGGGTTCCGCCAGCGGCCGGCCACGACGAGACGGGCGATCAGCACACCGATGAAGAACTCCGAGACGCGCGGCAGCGGAAACTCGTAGTTGAACCAGTACGCGTACGGATCGGTCTCCGACATCGTCAGGTCCGTGAGCACCGCCCAGGCCACCCGGAAGGCGAGCAGCCCCACGATCCACCACTTCACCCGGTCCAGACGCACCTTCATGAGCAGCGGGAACACCAGCGGGAACAGGGCGTAGAAGAACGCCTCGGTGGAGATCGACCAGCTGACCGCGTTGGCGCCGAGCAGCGTGCGCACATCCGGGATCCACGCCTGCACCAGGAAGAACCCCGGGATGTCGGGGCTGCCGGGGCCGCCCTCGAACTTCCAGCCGGTCAGGACGACCAGGCCGATCAGATACGTCACCAGGTGCAGCGGATAGATCTTGAAGAACCGGCGCCGCCAGAACTGTGTGACGGTGTCCGTCGGCCGCTGCGCCCAGGCCAGGACGAAGCCGCTGAGGACGAAGAAGAACGAGACCCCGGTGAAGCCGATCGCGCCGAAGAGCGAGACGTAGGTGTCGCGCGCCGAGGCGTCCTCGAAGATATGGATCAGGTCGATCCCGTACGGCAGGGTGTCCGCGAGGATCGTGATGTGGAAGAAGAACACCGACAGGGCCGCGAGAAACCGCATACCGGTCAGCGTGTTCAGGGACTTGCGCTGCTGCCGAGCGCCCGCGGGGGCGGTGGGGGTCTCGACAGGGGCGGTCAGAGTCATAGGGTGCTCCCCTGGATCGCGAGGGCGTGGGTGAAGAGGTTGCGGGGGTCCCACTCGGCCTTGGTCTGCTGCAGCCGCCCGTAGTTGTCCTTGAAATAGAGCTGCTGCCAGGGCACGCCCGAGTCGTTGAGCGCCGGGTCGGCCAGGTCGGAGTCGGGGTAGTTGATGTAGCAGCCGTCGGTGACGCCGCCGGGCCTCGGCACTCCGCCGGTCTCCGCGTGCACATCCCGGTAGATGCCACGGACCCAGGAGATGTCCTTCGGCTCGTCGGCCGGGTCCGTCCAGTGGCTGACGTAGAGCAGCTTGAGCACCGAGTCGCGCTGGGCCACGGCCGTGGCGGCCGGGTCCACGGCGTTGATCTGTCCGCCGAAGCCGACCATCGCCACCAAGGCATACGGATTGGCGTAGTCGTCACGTGTCAAGTGCCGGTACAGCGCCTTGAGTTGGGCATCCGTGAACGCCTTGCGCTGATAGGCCGACTTCGCCTTCCAGCGCGGCATGCTCGCCTCGACAAGACCGAACCAGTCGGTGACCGCGTACAGCCACGGCACCTTGCTGCGGTCGCTGACGCTGTATGTGAGGCCGGTGCCCGCGTTCACGGCGTCGAGGTGCGCGTCGAGCACCTTCTCCGCGTCCGGCACCGACGCGTCGAGCTGCGCGGTCAGCCGGAAGCCGCCCGCCGAACGGTGCTGCGGCGTGAGCCTGCTGAACAGCTTCGTATGCGCCGAGCCGGGGTCGGAGTTCTGCTCGTACCACTGGGAGAAGTTCCGCAGCAGCCGCGAGAAGGCCGCCTCCGTCATGCCCTCCCACGACCAGCTGATGTCCGTGACCAGGACCTCGGACGGCGGCTTGGGCAACTGGTCGCCGGGGGCCGGGCCGGCGCCGGGGGACTTGAGCCAATAGCGCGTGATGACACCGAAGTTGCCGCCGCCGGCACCGGTGTGCGCCCACCACAGCTCCCGGTTGGGGTCGTCGGGCTCACGGGTGGCCACCACCTTCTTGGCCCGGCCCGCGGCGTCCACCACGACCACCTCCACGCCGTAGAGGTGGTCCACGGTGAGGCCGAAGCGGCGCGACAGGGCGCCGTAGCCGCCGCCGACGATATGGCCGCCCGCGCCGACCGTGGGACACACACCGCCCGGGATGGTGACGCCCCAGCCCTTGTAGAGCACGCGGTAGACCTGCCCGAGCCGTGCGCCGGGCTCGACCGCGAAGGCACCGCGCCCGTCGTCGTACGTCACGGCGTCCATGCCCGCCATGTCGATGACGACCCGTATCCCGTCGCTGGTGGTGAAGTTCTCGTCGCAGTGGCCGCCGCTGCGCACCGCGATCCTCTGTCCGGCGTCCACCGCTTCCTGCACGACCTGCACGACCTGATCGGCGGTGCTGACGACATGGATCCGGTCGGGGCTGCCGGTGAAGCGCAGATTGGCACCGGAGACGAGGCTCGGGTAGCGGCTCTCGCCCTTGCGGACCGTGACGGGGGCGTCGGCTGCGACACCGGTGGCGGCCGTCTCCGCGGCCCCCGCGGCCGCCGTCGCGGTGCTCCCGCCGGGGCCGATGGCGGGCAGCGCCACGGCGGCGCCGCCGAGAACCGCGGCGTCTCTCACGAAATTCCGGCGCGAGAAATCCCCCATGGCTGTCTACCTCCGGTGCTTGCGGAACTGGTGGGCTTTCCCAACCGCCGCACACAGGAGGGGAGTTGAATGCGCAACGAAGGGAACATCATCGGAGGGTAGGTGTCCCGTCGGCCCCAGTGGTCACGCTGCGCTCACGCTTGGGGCAGCGCGGAGTAATTGCGCGAGTTACCGGTGAAGTGTGGCGGAGGCGGGCATTCCGTTGCCGTCAGCGATGCAGTGGAAGCCGCGCGTCCGGCTGCTGCACGCCGTTCGCCCGGCGGGCCCCCTCGGCCTGGTGCGCAGGCCCGGGCAGCTCCGCGACGACGCCCCGCGCCTTCAGCGCTTCCGGTGAGAGCGTCCGGCCGCGGTCGTACGCGGCGCTGAACTCCGCCTCGCCGATGGCATCCCGTACCGCTTCGCACATTCGCAGGACATCGCTCTGCCCGTCGACGGGCAGTGGCGCTCCCGCGGACTGTCTGGCCGCCGCTGCCGCCCCCAGGAGCGCGGCCGCCGCCATGGGCTCACCGGCGTGCACCTGCGCTCCGGCGAGACCTTCGAGCGCCGGTGCGAGGGTCCGTGGAGTGCCTGTGGCGGCGCCTTCGAGGGCGGTGACGCCGATGTGCCAGGCCGCGGCCCGCGCGTACAAGGCACCGGGGTGCTCCTCGGCACGGTCCAGGGCGGCGCGCAGCGACCTGCGGGCCTCGGCCAGGCGGCCGCGCAGCATCCAGTACCAGGACAGGGCGCAGGTGAGCCGGAGCGCGAGCAGCGCACCCTCGGCGCCTTCGGCGCGCAGGGCGCTGTCCAGAGCGGCCCGCAGATTCGCCGTCTCCGCATCAAGCCACGCAAGCCGACGATGCGGGTCGCCCCCGGGCGGCAAGGGCTCAACTTGCCCGGTCAGGAGTGGGCTGGTCCGTCCGGCCGGGGCCGGGCTGCCCTGCCCGGGGAGCAGTGGGCCGGTCTGCCCGGC
>NZ_JBHTCF010000038.1:11469-38556 GCF_042665355.1 Streptomyces monticola
GCCATTGGCGGGGTGCTCTGCCCGGTCAGGAGTGGGCTGGTCCGTCCGGCCGGGGTCGGGCTGTCCTGCCCGGGGAGCAGTGGGCCGGTCTGCCCGGCCATTGGCGGGGTGCTCTGCCCGGTCAGGAGTGGGCTGGTCCGTCCGGCCGGGGTCGGGCTGTCCTGCTCGGGAAGTAGTGGGCCGGTCTGTCCGGCCATTGGCGGGGTGCTCTGCCCGGTCAGGAGCGGGCTCGTGTGCCCGGCCATTGGCGGGCTGCCCTGCCCAGGCAGGAGCGGGCCGGTCCGCCCGGTCGGTAGCGGGCTGTCCTGCCCGGCTGGGATCGGGCAGAACTGTTCGGCCGGGAGTCGGGGTGCCTCGGACAGTTCGGCCGGGAGTCGGGGTGCCTCGGGCAGTTCGGCCGGGAGTCGGGGTGCCTCGGGCAGTTCGGCCGGGAGTCGGGGTGCCTCGGACAGTTCGGCCGGGAGTCGGGGTGCCTCGGACAGTTCGGCCGGGAGAGGGGCTGTCCCGGACAGGGTCGTCTGTTCGGCGAGGGCGCTGTAGTGGCGGGCGTGGGCGAGCCGTACCTGGTCCAGCTCACCTGCCTCGCGCAGCCGCTCCAGGCAGTACGCGGCCACTGATTCGAGCAGCCGGTAGCGCGGCCCGTGCGGCCCCTTGGCCACCACCACCAGCGAGCGGTCCACCAGGGCGGCGAGCAGCCCGAGCACCTCCTCCTCGGCGACTTCGCCGCCGGCGCACACCGCCTCGGCGGCCCGCAGCGAACAGCCGTCGGCGTGCACCGCGAGCCGGCGCAGGACGATGCGCTCGGGCTCGTCGAGCAGATCCCAGCTCCAGTCCATCGCCGCCCGCAGGGTCTGCTGGCGCGGCGGGGCGCCGCGGTATCCGCCGGCCAGGACGCGGAAGCGGTCGTCGAGCCGGGCGAGCAGTTCGGGAACGCCCAGGGCGCGCACCCGGGTAGCCGCGAGCTCGAGGACCAGCGGGATGCCGTCCAGCCGGCGGCAGATCGCGGCGACGGCCTCGGCGTCGTCCGGGCCGGGCCGGTAGCCGGGGACGGCGGCCGCGGCCCGGGCGGTGAACAGCTCCACGGCGTCGTCGAGCGGCAGCGGCGGCACCGTCCACAGCACCTCGCCGGCCAGCGAGAGGGGCTCCTGACTGGTCGTCAGGATGCGGAGGCCCGGGGCCGCGGCGAGCAGCGCGTCCGCCAACTCGGCCACGGGGCCCGCCAGATGCTCGCAGTTGTCCAGGACGAGCAGCATCGACCTGGGGGCGAGCACGCCGCAAAGGCGTTCCGTGACCGTGGCCCGCCCGCCCCCTTCCCGCGGCCCCCAGGTCAGGTCGTCGCGCACGCCGACGGCCGCCGCCACCGTCTCGGCCACGGCCGCACAGCCGCCGCCCCGCCGCTGCCCCGACAGCTCCACGAGGCGTACGCCGTCGGGGAACTCCCGCGGATGGAGCACGGGCAGGTCCCGCACCGTCTCCAGGGCGAGTCGGGTCTTGCCCACGCCACCGGGCCCCGTCAGCGTCACCAGGCGGTGTGCGGCGAGCAACGACCGCACCTCGGCGACGGCGTCGGCCCGCCCGACCAGACCGGTGAGCGGAAGCGGTACCCGGGGCATCTTCCGTACGGCATCGGCCACTTCGGCAGGAGCGTCGGCCGGCGCACCGCCCTCGGCTGCTTCGGTTGCTGCGGCCGCTGTGGCCGCCTCGGTTGCTTCGGTCGCTTCGGTCGCTTCGGCGGCGGCCGGGGCGCGCGGCGCGTCCAGATCGGGATCCTGCTGGAGCATCGCCTGATGCAGCTCCGCCAGGTCACGGCCGGGGTCGAGACCCAGCTCGTCGGCGAGCAGCTCCCGCACCTCGCGGTAGCCCGCCAGCGCCTCGCTGCGGCGGCCCGAACCGTACAGGGCCCGCAGATGGGCGGCGCGCAGCCGCTCCCTGAGCGGATGGCGTACGACCAGGTCGGCGAGCTCGCCGACCACCTCCGCGTGCTGTCCGAGCGCGATCCGGGTCTCGGCCCGCTCCTCCAGGGCCACGAGCCGGTTCTCCTCGAGCCGGGATATCGCGGCGCGCGCGAACGGCTCCTCGGCGAAGTCCGCGAACGCCGGGCCGCGCCACAGCTCCAGGGCGTCGTCAAGGAGCCTTCGCCGCAACGGCAGTTCGGCCGTCGCGCGGGCCCGCGCGAGCAGCGCCGTGAACCGGTCGCCGTCCACGGCGTCGGCGGCGCCCGTCAGCGCGTAGCCCGGCGGGCGCGACTCCACGAGCGCACGGGCGCCCGGCTCCGCGTTCTCCAGGACCCGGCGCAGCTGGGAGACCTTGGAGTGCAGCGCGCCCGAGGGGTTGACGGGCAGGGCGTCGCCCCACAGATCGTCGATCAGCCGGTGTGCCGCAAGGGACTTCCCGCCGTGCGCGAGGAGGTCGGCGAGGAGGGTGCGGACCTTCAGTTCCGGGATGCGTACCGGAGTGCCGTCCGCCCTCCACACGGAAAGTGGCCCCAAGACTCCAAAGCGCATACGAAAACCGTAGCCGCGTACACGGGACCGCCCTGGTGGCGGCCGTTTTCGCGGTGCGACTACGGCATTTCCCCCGGTCATCGGCAGATCATCACCAGCCACGGCGGAACCGGCCGAAACACAGCGCACCAGCGGCCGCACCGCACCGTAAGGGCGGCCGAAAGCCGTCCCGAATCCGGCCGAAGCATTTCGGAAGGGTTTCCGAAGGCCCTCGGCGCAAGGTGTGAACACCGCACCGCAGCGTCGCCGAGGAAGGAGGCCGACGATGAACCGGAGCACCGCAGACAGGAGCCGGCAGACGGGCGACGACCACCTGTCACTCGTCATCATCATCGGCAGCGTTCACCAGGGGCGATCCGCGGCGGCCGCGGCGAACTGGTTCGCCAGGCTGGCCTGTCTGCACGGCGGCTTCGACGTGGACGTCATCGACCTGGCCCACGCACATCTCCCCGCCGCCGGACCCGAGCACAACGGAATCCGGCCACCGGCGGTACGGGAACTGGCGCCGTGGCTGGCCGACGCGGACGCGTTCGCGGTGGTGACCCCGCAAGGCGCCCAGGGGGTTCCGTGGGCGCTGCGCAACACCGTCGCGTGGTTCCACGAGGAGTGGCGGGCCAAGCCGGTCGCGTTCGTCTCGTACGGACCGGGCTGTACGGCGGACGAACTGCGGCAGCTGTTCTCGGCGGCCGGCGCCACGCCCGTGCGGGGCGCCGTGGATCTGCCGGGGGACGGCGAACCGTTCGACGCCCGGGGCCGCCCTCTCGACCCCGGCCACTGCGAACCGGCCGCCGAGCGGCTGCTCGACGACCTCGCGTACTGGGCCCGCCCGCTGCGCACGGCCCGGCACGCCTGACACATACCGACTCACCTGACACATACCGGCTCATACGACGCCGCACGCATCGCCTCACGCAGCACCTCATTCATCGCTTCACGTCTCGACAGGAGTACGACCATGGGAAAGCTCAGCGGCAAGACGGCACTCGTCACCGGCGGCGGCCGCGGCGTCGGACGCGGAATCTCCGAACGCCTCGGCAGGGAGGGCGCCTTGGTCGCGGTGCACTACGGCAGTGACGCCACCGCGGCCAAGGACACCGTCCGCACGATCGAGGAGGAGGGCGGCCGCGCCTTCGCCTTCCGCACGGAACTCGGCACACCCGGCGACGCCGAGGCGCTGTGGGCGGCCTTCGACGAGCAGATCACCGAGTTCGCCCCGGAGGGCGGCCTCGACATCCTGGTCAACAACGCCGGTGTCGTATCCAACGGCTTCATCGACGTCATCGACGAGGCCGAGTACGACCGGGTCTTCGCGATCAACGCGAAGGCGCCGTTCTTCATCGTCAAGCACGGACTGTCGCGCCTGCGCGACAACGGCCGAATCATCAACATCTCGTCCGGCGTCACAAAGGTCGCCATCCCCGACGTGATCGCCTACTCGGCCAGCAAGGGAGCGGTCGACACCCTCACCCTCACTCTCGCGCAGGGCCTCGGCTCCCGCGGTATCACCGTCAACGCGGTGGCGCCCGGCACCATCGAGACCGATGCCAACCCGTGGGTGAAGGACCCGGAGTCGCGCGCCCACATCGCGTCCGTCTCCGTCTTCAACCGTGTGGGCCAGCCCGACGACATCGGCGATGTCGTCGCCTTCCTCGCCTCGGACGACGCCCGCTGGATCACGGCCGAGGTCCTCGACGTCAGCGGCGGCTCGGCCCTCGGCGTCTAAGGGCCGCGCAAGGGCCGGCGAAAGGCCGCGGGAGGGCCGGGGATGTGGGGCCCCGGCCCTCCCGCACGTCCCCGTCGCGCGAGGTGTCACCGTCCATGTCACAGGAGTCCGGGCTGTCTCGTCCCAGGGGCGTAAGCCACTGACGAGCACAGAGGAGCACCCCATGGACGCGCGACTGAACTACCTCGCCAGCCCCGCCGCCGGCAAGGCCGTCAAGTACCTCATGGCGGCGGGCAAGGCGATGCAGGAACTGCCGCTGCCGGCCGCGACGCAGGAACTGGTGGCGCTGCGCGTCAGCCAGATCAACGGCTGCGCCGTCTGCATCGACATGCACACCAAGGAAGCCGCCGCCGCGGGCGAGAGCGCGGTACGCCTGAACCTGGTCGCCGCATGGCGGGAGGCGACCGTCTTCACCGAGGCCGAGCGGGCCGCTCTGGAGTTCGCGGAGGAGGGGACCCGGGTCGCGGACGCGGGCAGCGGAGTGTCGGACGAGGTGTGGGCGTACGCCGCCAAGCACTACGACGAGGAGCAGCTCACTGCCCTGGCGATGTTGGTCTCCTTCATGAACGCGGCGAACCGGCTGAACATCATCGCCCGGCAGCCCGCGGGCGACTACGAGGCCGGCCAGTTCCAGCAGGCCCACTGACCGGCAGTATCGGTCCGGGGAAGAAGAAGTGGCAGAGAAGGAAGAAGGAGCCGAAGTGACCGCCAAGGTCGAGGAGTTCGAGGAGCTGCGGCCGCTGCTGTTCTCGATCGCCTACCGGATTCTGGGCAGTGTGAGCGAGGCCGAGGACGCGGTCCAGGAGACCTGGCTGCGCTACGAGGCGACCACGGCCGAACCCACGTCCACCAAGGCCTATCTCTCGGCCGTGGTCACCCGGCTCTCCATCGACGTACTGCGCTCGGCCCGGGTGCGCCGTGAGCAGTACGTCGGGCAGTGGCTCCCCGAGCCACTGCTCACCGACCCCTACGAGGACCCCGAGCGGTCGGCCGAGCTGGCCGACTCGGTGTCGATGGCGGCCCTGCTGCTGCTCGAGCGGCTCAGCCCGCTCGAGCGGGCGGTGTTCGTCCTGCGGGAGGTGTTCGCCTTCGGCTTTCCCGAGGTCGCGTCGGCGGTGGGCCGCTCGGAAGCGGCCTGCCGCCAGCTCGCGGTCCGGGCCCGGCGCCATATGGACGCGGGGCGCCCCCGGTTCGAGGCGGACCGCCAGGAGCGGGACAGGCTGGCGGCGCGGTTCTTCGACGCGCTCCGCGAAGGCGACGTCGACTGCCTGCAGGAACTGCTCGCCGCCGATGTGTCCCTCGTCGGCGACGGCGGCGGCAAGGCCCCGCAGCTGGCCAGGGCCATCAACGGGGCCGACAACGTGGCCCGGCTGCTCGCCGCGTTCTTCCCCTGGCTCGCCAAGGTCGAGGTGTCGATGGAACCGCACGACGTCAACGGCCAGCCGGGCGCGATCTTCCGCGACCGGGACGGCAAGGTGCTCTACGCCCTGGCGCTCGACGTACTCGACGGACAGATCCAGACGATCCGCTCGGTGATCAACCCCGACAAGCTCGGGCACGTGGGCACCGTGGCGGACGCCTGGGCGATCGACCGCGAGATCAGGCAGGCCCGCCGGCCCAGGAGGTGACCGGGCCGGTGCCCGGTCAGCCCTGCCAGACTCCGCTCGGCAGCGTCTGCTGTACGTAGGCCGTGAAGTCACGCGGCGGGCGGCCGAGGAGGCGCTGGACGCCATCGGAGAGATAGGCCCCGCCGTTGTCCGCGACGGCGCCGAGGAGGTCGGCGGCGAACTCCGCGTACTCCTTGTCGAAGCCGCGGCCGAGCAGATGCGTGACGTACTGCGGCGGGGAGACCGGGACATAGGTGAGGTCGCGGCCGGTCGCCGCGGCGATCTCGTGGACGCAGTCGCCGAAGGTCATCAGACGCGGGCCCGACAGTGCGTAGACCTCGCCGGCGTGTCCGTCGTCGACCAGGGCCGTCGCCGCCGCCGCCGCGATGTCCTCGGCGTCGATGAAGGGCTCCAGGCCGTCGCCGGTGGGCAGTTCGACCCGGCCCGCGGCCACGGCGTCGCGCAGGAACGCCTCCTCGCTGAAGTTCTGCGCGAACCAGGTGGGCCGCAGCACGGTCCATTCGGCGCCCGACGCGCGTACCGCATCCTCCACCGCGAAGGCCGCCGGGGCGTCGGACTGTTCCCAGGCGCGGGCCGAAAGCAGCACGAGACGGCGTACCCCCGCACGCACCGCCACCTCGGCGAACTCGGCCATCAGCGCGGCGGCGTCCTCGGTCTGCGCATCCACCAGATACGCCGCCCGCACCTCCGCCACGGCGGGTTCCCAGGTGCTCTTGTCCCGCCAGTCGAAGCGCCGTTCCCCCGAGCGGGACGCGGCGACGGCCCGCCGGCCGCGCTCGGTCAGCTGCCGCACCACGCGCCGGCCGGTCTTCCCGGTGCCGCCGATGACGAGGACGGATCCCTCAGTGACTGCCATGCTCACCCTCTGCCTTGTCGTGTACGGGGGCGGGACGGCTCCGAGAAGCCGCCCCGCCCCCTGCGTGCGCCGTTCGTCAGGCGGACCTCACGCCGCCTGCGCCACCTTCTCCCGCGGCTGCGGGAAGTGGCCCACCTCCACGAAGAACTCCGCGTACCGGGCGAACAATTCCGATGTCAGCGGCGGGCAGTTCACATCGGTGTCGGTGAGGGCCGCCTCCGTCTCCGAAGTGTCGATCGGCGGATAGAAGGAGTCCGTGTCGGACGTCATCAACTCGAAGGCGTGCAGCAGCGGCTGCAGCGCGTTCTCACGGTCCGACTGCACCCGCTCCCGCCACTGCGACCAGTCCAGCTCTCCCAGCTCGTAGCCGAGTCGCCTGAGGTTCTCGACGCACTCGCCGAGGCTCAGGGAGCTCTGGTTGAACAGATGGAAGGTGCGGCCCGCGGACTCCGGCTGCCGTGAGACCGTCAGGATCGTGCCGCTGACGTAGTCGACGGGCAGCAGGTGGAAACGGCCCTCGACACCGGCCGGCGCGGCCCCCGACTGCAGGATGCCCTTCAGGCTCAGCCACACGAAGTCCCGGGTCTGGCAGGCGCCGTTCACCGTGTCGCCGGAGATTACATCGACCCGGTAGACCGAGACCGGCAGGCCACGGCCGCGGGCGAGCTCGATGATCTGCTCCGCCACCCACTTGCTCTGCAGATAGCCGCTGGGCAGCAGCTCCGCCGGGCCCGTCGGGTCGGTCACCTTCAGCGGCTCGCCGTCCTCGCGCGGACCGTCGAAGACACCCACGGTCGAGACGTAGTGCACCGGCACCGTGCGATGCCGGGCCGCGAGGCGCAGCACCTCCTGCGTACCGGCGACATTCGCCGCGCGCAGGGCCGTGTACGGATGCAGCCAGTGCACCCGCGCGCCATTGTGGTAGACCACGTCGACCGTGCGTGACAGGGAGTCGAACTGCTCGTCGGAGAGGCCGAGTTGCCGCTCCGACAGATCGCCCACGACGATCGAGAGCCGCTCCTCGTCGACCGTGTCCCACAGCCGGTACCACTCCATGTTGGCCCGCAGCCGGGCCAGCGCGTCCTGTGCGTCCGTGCCCCGCACCAGGCAGTGCACCCGGGCCGAGGTCTGCCGCATCAGATCCCGCAGCAGGAACGCGCCGAGGAACCCGGTCGCGCCGGTCAGCAGGATCTCCCGCGGGTCGTCGGCCACGGTGACCGTCCGCTCCGCGGGGCGGATGTCGTCCGGCAGCACGATCTCGGCCGCGAAGTCCACGGCGGCCGACGGTGAACCGTCCGCTTCGTCCGTGCCCTCACCGAGCAGCCGGCCCCGGATATAGGCCGCGAGAGCCAGCGGCGTGGGGTGGTCGAAGACCAAGGTCGCCGGGAGCTTCCCGCCCGTCAACTCGCCCAGACGGTTGCGGAGTTCGACCGATGTCAGCGAGTCGAAGCCAAGAGAGGTCAGTGGCTGCTCGGCCTCCAGGGCGGAGGTGTCGGGGTGGCCGAGCACACCCGCGATCCGGTCGAGCACCGCCTCCAGGACGGCCTTGCGCTGCTCCGCCTCGTCCAGGCCCACGAGGATCTCGGCGAGCGAGACGGTGGGCTCCGCGCTGACCGCGGCGGTCCGCCGGCCCGGCACCCGGGCGAGCGCCGAGAGGATCGCCGGGGCCGGCCCGCGCTGCTCGCGCAGCGCCGCCACATCCACCGGAGTGGCCACGACCGCCGCCCGCTCATGGGCGAGCGCCAGATCGAACAGGGCCGGGCCCTGCCCTTCGGGCACCGGCCGGAACCCGGTGCGGGCGATGCGCTTGAGGTCGGTCTCCGTGAGGTTTCCGCTCATGCCGCCGCTCTGCTGCCACAGGCCCCAGGCGATGGCGGTCGCGGGCAGCCCCTGGGCGCGGCGGTGCTGCGCCAGGGCGTCCAGATAGTGGTTGGCCGCGGCGTACGGGGACTGGCCGGGGCCGCCGACCACGGCGGCCACCGAGGAGAAGAGCACGAACGCGGAGAGATCGTCGCCCCGGGTCAGCTCGTGCAGATGCCAGGCCGCGTCCACCTTGGGGCGCAGCACCGCGTGCAGCCGCTCGGGGGTCTGCGCGGTGATCAGACCGTCGTCGAGGACACCGGCCATGTGCACCACACCGGTCAGCGGATGCTCGGCGGGCACGGTGGCCAGGGCGGCGGCGAGCGCGTCCCGGTCCGCGGCGTCGCACGCGGCGATCGTGACGCGGGCGCCGAGCGCGGTGAGTTCCTCCGCCAACTCCCGTGCACCGGCGGCCTCTTCACCGCGTCGACTGGTCAGAAGGAGATGACGTACACCCTGCTCGGTCACCAGATGGCGGGCGAAGAGCCCGCCCAGGCTGCCGGTACCGCCGGTGATCAGGACCGTGCCCTCAGGGTTCCAGGACACGCCGGAGCCGAGCGAGCCCGCCGCCGTCCTGGCGAGCCGGGGCACAAGCACACGGCCCGCGCGCAGCGCCGCCTGCGGCTCACGGGCCGCCACGAGGGCCGCGACGGCACCCCTGTCGTGGCCGTCGGCCCCGGTGTCGACGAGGAAGATCCGGCCCGGGTGCTCCGACTGCGCCGAGCGCAGCAGACCCCAGGCGGCGGCCCCCGGCAGATCGGTGATGTCGTCCCCCGGCTGCGCCGCGACCGCACCGGAGAACACGACGGCCAGCGGTACCTGCTCGAGCCGCTCGTCGGCCAGCCACTGCTGCACCGACTCAAGGACGGAGGCGGTGACTTGGTGGGCGGCCTCGGCGGGTGCGGTGCCCGCGGCCGCCTCCGGGCGAAGCACCACGAAGCTCGGTGCGCGGCCGTCGGCGACGGCATCTGCCACCTCGGCGGGCCCTGCGAAGGCGGCGACGCCCGGCTCGGGCGCCCCCAGGACACCCCACTCTGCACCCCGCGCGCCGTCCCCGTCGGACGACGGCAGTGCCAGCGGTGCCCAGTCGACCTGGAACAGCGCGTCCTCATGACGGTCGAGGGACGAGGCCAACTCGGCCGCGGTGACGGGCTTCACGGCCACCGAGCCGATCTCGGCGACCGGCTGCCCGCCCGCGTCCGCGAGCCGCACCCGCGCGCCGCCCGCCTGGTCGGGGTCGATACGCACCCGCAGGACCGAGGCCCCGGACGCGTACACCTGCACATCACGCCAGTGGACGGCGAGCGGCGGCTCACCGCCCGCGGCCGCCGCGCCGTACGCCACCGGACGTACCGCGGCGTCGAGGAGCGCCGGGTGCAGCACGAAGTCCGCCGCCGACTCCCCTTCGGGCAGCCGCAGTTCGACGAGCAGCGCACCGTCGTGCCGCCAGGCGGCGGTCACCGCGCGGAACGCCTCGCCGAGCGCGACCTCCTCGGCGCCTTCCGGCGGCCACGCGGCCAGCTCGAAGGGCGCACCGGCCGCGGTGGCGCCGAGCGTGCCGTCGGCGTGCGCCGTCCACGGGGCGTCATCGTCGTCGGGCCGGCTGTGCACGGTCACCGGGCGGCGGCCCGCCGCGTCCGCGGCGCCCACACCCACCTGCAGCTGCAGGGAACCGGCCTCGGGCAGCACCAGCGGGCTGCGCACACTGAGTTCGTCGAGCGAGGTGGCCCCGAACTCATCACCCGCGCGCACCGCCAGTTCCACCAGCGCGGCGGGCGGGAGCACGGGCCGGCCGAGCACCCGGTGCGCGGCCAGCCACGGGTGGGTGCGCAGCGACACCCGGCTGGTGAACACCGCCTGGTCGGCGCCGGCGACGGGCGCGGCGGGGCCGAGCAGCGGATGCCCGGTGGCCCGCAGGCCGAGCCCGGTGTGCTGCTCCGCGGCGGCCGTCACGTCGTGCCAGAAGCGCTGGTGCTGGAAGGCGTACGTGGGCAGGTCGACGCGCTGCGCGCCGGTCGGCTCGTAGAACGCCCGCCAGTCGACGGCCGTGCCGTGCGTGTGCAGGGTCGCCAACGCGGCGGTGACGGCGGCCGGTTCGGGCCGCCCGCGGCGCAGCAGCGCCACCGCGCCGGCCATGTTCGCGGAGGCGAGCGCGGTGAGCACCGGGTCGGGGCCGAGTTCGAGGGTGCTCATGACATCCTCGGCGGCCAGTGTGTCCAGGGCGTCGGCGAAGCGGACCGTGCCGCGCAGCTGGCGCACCCAGTAGTCGGCGGTGGTCAGGTCGTCGCCCGTGGCGATCCGCCCGGTCAGCGTGGAGACGACCGGGATACGCGGCGCGTGGTAGGTCAACGACGCGGCCACCTCCCGGAATTCATCCAGGACGCCGTCCATGTGCGGGGAGTGGAAGGCATGGCTGACGGTGAGCCGGAAGGTCTTGGCGCCGCGCTCCCGCCATAGCTGCGCGACCGCTTCGGCGGCGTCCTCGTCACCCGAAATCACCACGGCCGTCGGCCCGTTGACGGCCGCGACCGTGAGCCGTCCCGGGTACGCGTCGAGGCTCTCGGCGACCTCGTCCTCCGGGGCCTGTACGGCGATCATGGCGCCGCCGGGGCGGGCCGCCTGCATCAGCCGGCCGCGCGCGGCGACCAGGGTCGCCGCGTCCTCGAGGGAGAGCACACCGGCGACATGGGCGGCGGCCAGCTCACCGATGGAGTGGCCCGCGAGGTAGTCGGGGGTGATGCCCCAGGACTCCACGAGCCGGAAGAGGGCCACCTCGATGGCGAACAGGGCAGGCTGCGTATAGGCCGTGGAGTCCAGGCCCGCACCGGTCGCGGTGACCTCGCAGATCGGCCGGTCCAGATGCTTCGACAGCTGGGCGCACACCTCTTCGTAGGCCTGCGCGAACACCGGGAAGGCGGTGTACAGCTCGCCGCCCATGCCCTGGCGCTGGGCGCCCTGCCCGGTGAACAGGAACGCGGTGCGGCCGTTGCCGCGCGCACCCCGGATCACGCCCGGGTGCGTCTCGTCGTCGGCGAGGGCGCGCAGACCGGCGAGGAGCTCGTCGCGGCCCGCGCCGGTGACGGCGGCACGGTGGTCGAGTGCGGCCCGCCCCGTGGCCAGCGAGTGGCCCACGTCGACCGGGCAGAACTCCCGCTCCGTCAGATGCGCGTGCAGCCGCCCGGCCTGCTCGCGCAGCGCGGTCGGGGTGCGGCCGGAGAGCAGCCACGGCGCGGTGCCGGCCGGCGGCGGCCCGGGGCGCTCCTGCGGCTCTTCGGCGGGCGCCTGCTCCAGGATGAGATGGGCATTGGTGCCGCTCACGCCGAACGCGGAGACGGCGGCGCGGCGCGGCCGGTCCACCGTGGGCCAGGGCCGGGTCTCGGTGAGCAGCTCGACCGCGCCCGCCTCCCAGTCGACCATCGGCGTGGGCTCGTCGACGTGCAGCGTCCTGGGCAGCACACCGTGCCGCAGCGCCTGGATCATCTTGATGGCCCCGCCGACGCCCGCTGCGGCCACGGTGTGGCCGATGTTGGACTTCAGGGAGCCGAGATAGAGGGGCCGCCCCGCGGGCCTGTTCTGGCCGTACGTCTCAAGCAGGGCCTGCGCCTCGATGGGGTCGCCGAGCCGGGTGCCGGTGCCGTGTGCCTCGACGGCGTCGATATCGGCGGGGGCGAGCCCGGCGTCGGCGAGCGCCTGCCGGATCACCCGCTCCTGGGACGGACCGTTGGGCGCGGTCAGGCCGTTGCTGGCGCCGTCCTGGTTGACGGCCGAGCCACGGATCACCGCGAGCACCCGGTGCCCGTTCTTGCGCGCGTCGGACAGCTTCTCCACGAGCAGCAGACCGACGCCCTCCGACCAGGACGTGCCGTCGGCCGCCGCGGCGAAGGACTTGATCCGCCCGTCGGGCGCGAGGCCGCTCTGCCGGGAGAAGTCCACGAAACCGCCCGGGGTCGCCGTCACCGTCGCACCGCCCGCGAGCGCGAGTTCGCACTCGCCGCGGCGCAGCGCCGTGGCCGCCAGATGCAGCGCCACGAGCGACGACGAGCAGGCCGTGTCCACCGAGACGGCCGGGCCCTCCAGGCCGAACGTGTAGGAGATCCGGCCCGAAGCGACGCTGTTGAGCTTGCTGGTCAGCAGATAGCCCTCGAACTCGTGCGGCCCCTCAAGGCCCAGATAGCTCTGCTCGATGACACCCGCGTACACCCCGGTACGGCTGCCGCGCAGCGAGGACGGGTCGATCCCGGCCTGCTCGAAGGTCTCCCACGCGGTCTCCAGGAGGAGGCGCTGCTGCGGGTCCATCGCCGCGGCCTCGCGCGGTGAGATCCCGAAGAAGCCCGCGTCGAACTGGGCGGCGCCGTCCAGGAACCCGGCCTCGCGGGCGTACGACGTGCCGGGCGTGGCCGGGTCCGGGTCGTAGAGCCGCTCCAGGTCCCAGCCGCGGTCGGAGGGGAAGGGGGAGATGGCGTCGGTGCCGCGCTCGACCAGGTCCCACAGCCCGTCGGGCGAGGCCACGCCGCCCGGGAAGCGGCAGGCCATACCGACGACGGCGATGGGCTCGGCCTCGGCCGCCTCCAGTTCGGCGATGCGGCGGTTCGCCCGTTGCAGATCGACCGTGACCCGCTTGAGGTAGTCGACCAGTTTCTCTTCGTTGGACATCGCGTTCCTGACTCTCCTTGGACGAGGAAGGGGCGGCGGGATCAGTGGCCTCAGGAGCCGAGTTCGTTGTCGATGAAGCTGAAGATCTCGTCCACCGACGCCGAGGCGAGGGCCTCGGCCGCGTCGGCGCCGTCCTCGGCGCCCGTCTCGCCCGCCGCGGCGGACTCCACACGCCCGATCAGGGCGCGCAGTCGTGCGGAGACGGTGGCGGACCAGGCCTCGGCGTCGCCGTCGAGGGCCGGAAGGAGGCCTTCGAGCTGGTCGAGCGCGGTGAGGAAGACCTCCTGGGAATCGGGCTCCTGTGGGGTGAGCCGCTCCCGCAGATAGCTGGTGAGGGACGCGGGGTTGGGGTGGTCGAAGACCAGCGTCGGCGGCAGCCGCAGACCGGTCACGGTGCCGAGCCGGTTGCGCAGCTCGACGGCGGTCAGCGAGTCGAAGCCCAGCTCCTGGAAGGCGCGTTCGGGCTCGATGCCATCGGGGTCGGTACGTCCGAGTACGGCCGCCACATCGGTGCGTACCAGCGAGAACAGCAGCTGCTCCTGCTCCCGCTCGGTCAACTCGGCGAGCCGCTCCGGCAGTTGGGCGGCGGCAGGCGTGTCGGGTACGGCGGAGTGCGCGACCCGGCGGCCGCCCGCCCCGGCCAGATCGCTCAGCGGCGCCGGGATCCGGGCCTGCGACCGCACCGCGGCCAGATTCACCGGCATGGCGACCAGGGCGGCCCGCTCGTCGGCCGTGGCCCGGTCGAACAGGGCCCGGCCCTCGGCCCGGGTGAGCGGCGTGAAGCCGCCGAGCGCAAGGCGGTTGAGGTCCTTCTCGTCCAGTCGCGCGTTGATCCCGCCCTGCTCCCACACACCCCAGGCGAGCGAGGACGCGGGCAGGCCGAGGGCGTGGCGGTGCGCGGCGAGCGCGTCGAGGAACGCGTTGGCGGCCGCGTAGTTGGCCTGGCCCGGAGCGCCGAGTACACCCACGGCGGAGGAGAAGAGCACAAACGCCGACAGGTTCTCGTCCCGGGTCAGCTCGTGCAGATACCAGGCCGCGTCCGCCTTGGGCCGGAGCACGGAGTCGAACTGCTCCGCGCCGAGCCCGCGGGCCAGGCCGTTGTCGAGGACACCGGCCGTGTGCACGACGGCGGTCAGGGGATGCTCGGCGGGCACGGTGGCCAGGACCGCGGCGAGCGCTTCGCGGTCGCCCACGTCACAGGCCGCGAACACCGCTTCGGCGCCCAGACCCCGCAGCTCCTCGGCCAACTCGGCCGCCCCGTCCGCGTGTTCACCGCTCCTGGACACCAGGAGCAGCCGCTTGGCGCCGTACTCGGCGGCCAGGTGGCGGGCGAACTCGGCGCCGAGCGCGCCCGTGCCGCCGGTGATCAGTACGGTGCCTTCGCCGCCCAGGCCCTGGGCCCGGCCGCCATCGTCGGCGGCCGGCACCCGCTTCAGGCGTGGTACGAGCACGGCGCCGTCGCGCACCGCCGCCTGCGGCTCGCCGCCGGCGACCACGGCCGCCAGGGCGCCCATGGCGTCGAGGGCGCCGGTGTCGGCGTCGGCGATGACGATCCGGTCGGGGGCCTCGGACTGCACCGAGCGCAACAGGCCCCACACGGCGGCGCCCGCAAGGTCGGTGACGTCCTCCTGCGGCCCGGCGGCGACCGCGCCGGAGGTCACCACCACCAGCGGTGTCCCTTCCAGGCGCTCGTCGCCGAGCCAGCCGCGTACCACCTCGAGAGCACGTCCGGTCGCGGCGCGCACGGCGGCTTCCGGGGCGCCGGGGGTGGCGGGCCAGGGCAGCAGGACGGCATCGACGGGGCGCCCGGAGGCCAGCGCGTCGGCGACGGCGGCGATGTCGTCGTAGCGGTCCGCAGCCGGACCGGCAGAGCCGCCCGCACCGAGGGAAGCGTCGTCCTGCGGGCCGCCCGCGGCGAGCACCGCCCACGTCGGGTGTTCACAGCGCTGCGGCAGCGACGCCGGCACCCAGGCCTGCTCGAAGAGCGCGTCCCGGCCCGCGCCGCTCGCGGCGGCGAACCGCTCGGCCGGGAACTCGCGGTACGTCACGGAGTCCACCGTGGCGATCAACCCGCCCGACACATCGGCCAGTTGCAGCGAGACGGTGTCCTCGCCCGCCGGTGCGGTGCGGGCCTCGACGGCGGTGGCGCCGGTGGCGTGCAGCCGGATCCCGGTCCAGCGCGCCGGCACCCTGACGCCGTCCGCGCCCGGTTCGGCGGTGAAGCCGGGCAGGGCCGCGTCCAGGAGCACCGGGTGCAGACCGTAGGTGCCCGCCTCCGCCTGCAGTTCGGCGGGAAGCCTGGCCTCGGTGCTCTCGCCGGGCCCGGCGTCGGCGGCCGCGGGGGCGGGCGGCGTGGTGGGCGTGCCGCCGAGGTAGTGGCCCTCGGCGTGCAGTGTCCACTCCGCCTCCGGGTCGTCGGGCCGCGCCGACACCGCAAGCCGGCGCCGGCCGTCGTCGCCTGCCGCATCCGCCCTCAACTGCAGCTGTACGGCGCCCTCTTCGGGCAGCACAAGCGGCGTGAGCAGTTCAAGCTCCGCCACCGTGGACCGGCCGATCAGATCCCCGGCCCGCACCGCGAGCTCCACCAGGGCGGCCGGCGGAAGCACCGGACGGCCGAGCACCTGGTGACCGGCGAGCCACGGGTGGGTGCGCAGGGACACCCGGCTGGTGAACACGGTCTGCCCGGTGCCGGCCACGGTGATGGGGAAGCCGAGCAGCGGATGCCCGTCCGCCCCCCACTCCAGGGCACCGGACTTGGCGGGCAACTGCTCCAGCCAGTACCGCTGGTGCTGGAAGGCGTACGTGGGCAGCGGCACCCGGCGCGCCCCGCTCGGGCCGTAGTAGGCCTGCCAGTCGACGGGCGTGCCGTGCGTGTGCAGCGCGGCCACGGCCGCGGTGGCCGTGGACGGCTCGGGCCGGTCCCGGCGAAGCAGCGGCACCGCACATGTCATGGTGGCGGTGGCCAGGGCCGTCAGGACCGGATCGGGTCCCAGCTCCAGGGTGGTGGTGACGCCCTCGGCCTCCAGGGTGTGCAGGGCGTCGGCGAAGCGGACCGTGCCGCGCAGCTGGCGCACCCAGTAGTCGGCGGTGGTCAGATCGTCGCCCGATGCGGTCGCACCGGTGAGCGTGGACACCACCGGGATCCGCGGCGCGTGATAGGTGAGCGCGGCCGCCGCCTCCCGGAACGCGGCCAGCATCGGCTCCATGTGCGGGGAGTGGAAGGCATGGCTGACGGTCAGACGCTTGGTCTTGCGGCCCTGCTCCTGGAGCTTCGCGGCGATGTCGTGCACGGCGTGCTGATCGCCGGAGACCACCAGGGACTGCGGTGCGTTCACCGCGGCCAGTGCCACCTCCGACTCGCGCCCGGCGAGCAGCGGTGCCACCTCCTCCTCCGCGGCCTGCACGGCGACCATGGCGCCGCCGGGCGGCAGCGCCTGCATCAGCCGGGCCCGGGCGGTGACGAGTTTCGCGGCGTCATCGAGCGACAGCACGCCCGCGACGTGCGCGGCGGCTATCTCACCGATGGAGTGCCCGGCCAGATAGTCGGGCTTGACGCCCCAGGACTCCACGAGCCGGAACAGCGCCACCTCCACGGCGAACAGCGCGGGCTGGGTGAAGCCGGTGGCGTCCAGGTCCGTGCCGCTGGCGATGACGTCGAGGACAGGCCGTTCCAGATGCGGGTCGAGCGCCGCCGCCACGGTGTCGAGAGCCGTGGCGAACACCGGGAACGCCGCCGCCAGCTCCCGCCCCATGCCGACGCGTTGAGCGCCCTGACCGGTGAAGAGGAACGCCGTGCGGCCGCTGCCGCGCGTGCCGCGCAGCAGCGTCGGATGCGTGGTGTCCTGGGACAGCGCGCGCAGCCCCGCGAGCAGCTCGTCGCGGCTGGCGGCGGTGATCGCGGCCCGGTGGTCGAGGGCGGCCCGGCCGGTGGCGAGGGAGAACCCCACGTCGGGGCAGGCGAGTTCCTCGGTGGCGTTGACGTACGCGTAGAGCCGCCTGGCCTGGTCGCGCAGGGCGCCCGACGTCTTGCCCGAGACCAGCCACGGCACCGCGCCCGGAAGGACGGCCGCCGGCTGCTCGTCGGGCTGCTCCGGCTCCTCGTCGCCGACGGGCGGCTTGTCCTCTTCCACGACGACATGCGCGTTGGTGCCGCCGAAGCCGAAGGACGAGACCGCCGCGCGCCGGGGACGGCCGTCCTCGGTGGTCCAGGACCTGGCGTCGGTGAGCAGCTCGACGTCGCCCGCGTCCCAGTCGACGATCGGCGTGGGCTCGTCGACATGCAGGGTCTTGGGCAGCACACCGTGCCGCATCGACTGGATCACCTTGATGATCCCGCCGACGCCCGCTGCGGCCTGCGCGTGCGCGATGTTGGACTTCAGGGAGCCCAGATACAGCGGCCGGCCCTCGGGCCTGCCCTTGCCGTACGTGGCGAGCAGCGCCTGCGCCTCGATGGGGTCGCCGAGCCGGGTGCCGGTGCCGTGCGCCTCGACGGCGTCGATATCGGCCGCGGTGAGTCCGGCGTCGGCCAGGGCCTGCCGGATCACCCGCTCCTGCGCGGGCCCGTTGGGCGCGGTCAGGCCGTTGCTCGCGCCGTCCTGGTTGACGGCCGAGCCACGGATCACCGCGAGCACCTCGTGCCCGTTGCGGCGCGCGTCCGAGAGCCGCTCCACCAGGAGCAGGCCCACACCCTCGGCCCAGCCCGTGCCGTCCGCGGCCGCCGCGAAGGACTTGCTGCGGCCGTCGGCGGCGAGCCCGCGAAGCCGGGAGAACTCGATGAACGCCACCGGCGTCGACATCACCGTGGCGCCGCCCGCCAGGGCCAGATCGCACTCGCCGCGCCGCAGCGCGCCCGCGGCCATGTGCAGCGCCACCAGGGACGACGAGCAGGCGGTGTCCACCGACACGGCGGGCCCTTCGAGGCCGTACGTGTAGGAGAGCCGGCCGGAGGCGACGGAGCCCGCGCTGCCGCTGAACAGATAGCCCTCGAAGCCCTCCGGCGGCAGATGCGGCCGGGAGCCGTAGTCGTTGTACATGACGCCCGTGAACACGCCGGTACGGCTGCTCTTCAGGGACTGCGGATCCAGGCCCGCCCGCTCGAAGGTCTCCCACGCGGTCTCCAGGAGGAGCCGCTGCTGCGGGTCCGCGGCGAGCGCCTCGCGCGGCGACATGCCGAACAGCTCGGGGTCGAACTGGTCCGCGTCGTGCAGGAACCCGCCCTCGCGGGTGTACGACGTGCCGGCCCGGTCCGGGTCGGAGTCGTAGAGCCGCTCCAGGTCCCAGCCGCGGTTGGCCGGGAAGTCGGAGACGGCGTCCGTGCCCTTGGCGACCAGGTCCCACAGGTCCTCGGGTGAGGCGACGCCGCCCGGATAGCGGCAGGCCATGGAGACGACGGCGATCGGCTCGTGTGCTTTGTCCTCGACCTCGCGAAGGCGCCGCTTGGCGTCGCGCGCGTCGGCGATGGCCTTCTTGAGGTAGTCGCGGAGTTGCGCCTCATCAGCCACGGTTCTTCAGCTCCCCGGGAGTATGTGTTCGGTGTACGTGGGCGACGTCTCGACTGTTCTGCGTGCCGTCGTCGGCGGCGCCGTCCGGACTGTTCTGCGCACCGTCGTCCGTGGCGCCCTCAGATCGCCCTGCGGGCTCGTCCTCAAACGCCGGACGGGCTGAAAATGCCGCCGGACGGGCAGGGAGTGCCGGCAAGTCGCTCACTCCCCCTCATCGAGCAGCGCGAAGAGTTCCTCGTCGCTCGCCGCGTCCAGGTCCGAGTCGTCCGCCGTGCCCGCGGCACCCGCGGACTCGGCCGCCGCCAGGAGTTCGCGCAGGCGGGCCGTGATCCGTTCGCGTGCGTCGTCGTCGGAGGCCGAACCGATCGCCGTCTCAAGGCCGTTGAGTGAGGTCAGGACGGGATCGGCCGCCGAGGTCGAGGTCTCATCGATGGCGAGTTCGCCGAGTACATAGGCGGCCAGGGCCTGCGGCGACGGATGGTCGAAGACGAGCGTGGTGGGCAGCCGCAGACCGGTCGCGCGGTTCAGCTGGTTACGCAGCTCCACCGCGGTCAGCGAGTCGAACCCGAGCTCCTGGAAGGCCCGGTCGGGTGCGATGCCGCCCGCGTCCCCGTGGCCGAGCACGGCCGCCACCTGGGCGCGTACGAGCTCGGTCAGGAACCGCTCACGCTCGCTCTCGGCGAGCCCGGCGAGCCGCTGGGCCAGCGGCTCATCGCCCGCCGCGGTGCCCGCGGCCGCGCTGCTCGCCGCCGCCTTGCCGCGCCGCGCCGCGGGCGCCAGGGCCCGCAGGACCGGCGGAAGGCCCGCGCCCCGGGCCCGCAGCGCCGCCGCGTCGAGACGGCTGACCGCGAGCACGGCCTCGCCGGTCGCGGGCGCCGCGTCGAACAGCGACATCGCGTCCTGCGTGGCGAGCGGCAGCAGGCCGAGCTGGGCCAGGCGCCGCAGATCCGTCTCGTCGAGCCCGCCGGAGATGGTGCTGCTCTCACCCCACAGGCCCCAGGCCAGCGAGGTGCCCGGCAGACCCTGGGCGCGGCGGTGCGCGGCGAGGGCGTCCAGGAAGGTGTTGCCCGCCGCGTAGTTGGCCTGGCCCGCGGTGCCGACCAGGCCGGCCACCGACGAGTACAGGACGAACGCGGAGAGCTCACGGTCCCGGGTGAGTTCGTGCAGATGCCAGGCCGCGTCCACCTTGGGCCGCAGGACCTGCTCCAGCTGCCCGGCGGTGAGCTGCCCGACCGTGGTGTCCTGCAGGACACCCGCGGTGTGCACCACCGCCGTCAGCGGATGCTCCGCGGGAATCGCGTCCAGGACCCCGGCCAGGGACCGGCGGTCGGTGACATCGCAGGCCGCGACGTCGACCTCGGCGCCCAGACCGGTCAGCTCCGCGCGCAGCTCGGCCGCGCCGGGCGCGTCCGGGCCGCGACGGCTGAGCAACAGCAGCCTGCGCGCGCCGTGTTCGGTGACCAGATGGCGGGCGAGTACGGCGCCGAGGGTGCCGGTGGCACCGGTCACCAGGACCGTTCCCGCGTCCCAGCGCGGCCCGTCCGCCCCCGACTCCGGGGTGGTGCGGGCCAGGCGCGGCACGGACAGGGCGGAGCCGCGCACCGCGACCTGCGCCTCGCCGCTCGCCACCGCGGCGGGCAGCGCACCGGCGGGCGCCACCGCGGTGTCGGCCGGGTCGAGGTCGACCAGCGTGAGCCGGTCCGGGTTCTCCGTCTGCGCGGACCTGATCAGACCCCACACGCCGGAGTGCGCGAGGTCGCTCACGTCCTCGGCGCCGACGGCCACCGCGCCCCGGGTGACGACCACGAGCCGGGAGCCGGCCACGCGCTCGTCGGCCAGCCACCCCTGCACCGACTCCAGGATCCGCTGCACGGCGCCCCGGGCCCGCTCGGGCAGCGGCGCCGTGTCGGCGGAGCCGCCAAGTGCGGGCAGCAGCACGACCGGTGGCGCCGCACGGCCCGCGTCGAGCTCCGCGCCGAGCGCGCCAGGACTGTCGTACGCGGTGTCGACGCCCAGGTCCACGGACCCGTCGCCGAGCACCGCCCAGCCGGCCGTGTCACCGGAACCGGCCGCCGTGGCGGGCAGTTCCGTCCAGCCGACCCGGAGCAGCCCGTCCCGTGCGGCGGCCGCACCGGCCTCGCGCAGCGCCTCCTTCGACAGCGGGCGGAGCAGCAGGGACTCGGCGGCCGCGACCGGAGCGCCGGTGCCGTCGGCGACGGTGAGTTCGGCCTGCAGTGACCCGTCACCCGGGCTCGTCAGGGCCAGGCGTACCCGGAGCGCCGTGGCACCGGTGGCCGTGAGGCTGACCCCGGACCAGGCGAACGGCAGCCACGAGGTGCCCCCCTCCTCGGCGACCCCGGGGAGCAGCGGGTGCAGGGCGGCGTCGAGGAGCGCCGGGTGCAGCCCGAACTTCCCCGCGGAGGCGCGCAGTTCCTCGCCGACGGCGACCTCGGCGAACAGCTCGCCCTCGCCCTGCCACACCCGCCGCAGATTGCGGAACGCGGGCCCGTAGCCGTAGCCGATGGCGGCGAGCCGCTCGTATGCGCCGTCGAGGTCCACCTCCCGTGCGCCGGGCGGCGGCCAGGCGGTCAGCCCGGCGGCCGGTGCGGCATCGTCGACGAGCAGACCCTCGGCGTGCGCCGTCCACGGCTCGTCCGTGCCGTCGCCGTCCGGCCTGGCGTATACGGTGACGGGCCGGCCGCCCGCGGCGTCGGGCTCGCCGACGACCACCTGCAGCTGTACGGCGCCTTGCTCGGGCAGGACCAGGGGCGCGGACAGCGTGAGGTCCACGACATGGTCGCAGCCGACCTGTTCACCGGCGGCCAGGACCACTTCGAGGAGCCCGGTCGCGGGCACGAGCACCATGCCGTGCACGGCGTGGTCGGCGAGCCAGGCGTGGCTGCGCCGGGAGATCCGGCCGGTCAGCAGATAGGCGTCCCGGTCCGCGGTCCGCACCGCCGCGCCGAGCAGCGGATGCCCGGCGGAGACAAGCCCGAAGCCCTCCGCGTCACCCGCGGTGGCCGGGCCCTCCAGCCAGTAACGCCCGTGCTGGAACGCGTAGGTGGGCAGATCGGCACGCCGGGCGCCGGGGAAGAGCGCCGCGAGGTCCGTGTCCGCGCCGCGCAGCTGCGCCTGCGCCACGGCCCCCGCGAACGACACGGGCTCGGGCCGCCCCGAACGCAGGACCGGCACCAGAAGGCCCGCGTCCTCGGTCAGGCAGTCCTGCGCCATCGCGGTGAGCACGCCGTCGGGTCCCAGCTCGATGAACTCGGTGACGTCCTGTGCCTCGAGCCAGCGGATGCCGTCGTAGAAGCGCACGGCCTCACGGATGTGCGTCGCCCAGTAGTCGGGCGAGGCCAGCTGCGCGGCGGAGGCGAGTTCACCCGTCACGTTCGACACGACGGGGATCCGCGGCTCGTGGTACGTGAGGGCCGCGGCCACAGCCCTGAACTCCTCCAGGACCTCCTCCATGTGCGGGGAGTGGAAGGCATGGCTGACCGGCAGGCGCTTCGTCTTGCGACCCTGCTCACGCCAGTGCGCGGCGACCGTGTCGACCAGCTCCCCGTCACCCGAAACCACCGTCGCCCGGGGCCCGTTGACACCCGCGACCGCCACGGCCCGCGGGTCGTACTGCGCGAGATGCGCCCGTACCTCCTCCTCGCCGGCCTGCAGCGCCACCATCGCGCCGCCCTCACGGGCGGCCTGCATCAGGCGGCCGCGCTCGGCGACCAGGGTGCACGCGTCGGCCAGGTCGAGGACGCCCGCGGCGTGCGCGGCGGCGACCTCGCCGATGGAGTGGCCGAGCAGGAAGTCCGGCGTCAGACCGTGGTGCCGGGCGAGCCGGAACAGCGCGGTCTCCACCGCGAACAGCGCGGCCTGCGTGAACACCGTCTGGCCGATCAGGGCGGCGTCCGCCGAGTCGGGCCGGGCGAACAGCACATCCTTGAGCGGATACGGCAGCTCCCGGTCGAGATAGCCGCACGCCTCGTCCAGGGCCCGGGCGAACACCTCATGCGTCTCGTACAACTCCTGTCCCATGCCCAGGCGTTGGCTGCCCTGCCCGGTGAACAGGAACGCCGTGCGGCCACGCCGTCCGCCGCCGGCCCGCACCACACCCGGTGCCTGCCCGCCGTCGGCGAGCGCCCGCAGGCCGTCGAGGAGTTCCGTGCGTCCCGCACCGACGACGGCGGCGCGCTGCTCCAGGCGGGCCCGCGTGGTGGCGAGCGAGAACCCCGCGTCGACCGGCCGCAGTCCGGGCCGCCCCGCCAGGTGCTCGTGCAGACGCCGGGCCTGCTCCCGCAGCGCGACCTCGTCCTTGGCGGACAGCAACAGCGGCAGTACGCCACCGTCCTCGTCCGTCAACTCCGTTCCGGGCACCGCGGGTTCGGCCGGCGGCTGCTCCAGTACGACATGCGCGTTGGTGCCGCTGATACCGAACGACGACACACCCGCGCGCGCCGGACGCCCGGTCTCGGGCCACGGCCGCTCCTCGGTGAGCAGCTCCACCGCGCCCGTGTCCCAGTCGATGTGCGGCGAGGGGTTCTCGGCGTGCAGCGTGCGCGGCAGCGTCCGGTGCCGCATGGCCTCGATCATCTTGATGACACCGCCGACACCCGCCGCGGCCTGCGCGTGCCCGATGTTGGACTTCAGGGACCCGAGGTACAGCGGCCGGTCGTCGGGCCTGTCCTGCCCGTAGGTCTCCAGGAGCGCCTGCGCCTCGATGGGGTCGCCCAGGCTGGTGCCGGTGCCGTGTGCCTCGACGGCGTCCACCTCGTCGGGCCGGAGTCCGGCGGCGGCGAGCGCCTCGCGGATCACACGCTCCTGCGAAGGGCCGTTCGGCGCGGTCAGACCGTTGCTCGCACCGTCCTGGTTGACGGCCGTGCCGCGCACCACCGCCAGGACACGGTGCCCGTTGCGGCGCGCGTCGGACAGCTTCTCCACCAGGAGCAGTCCCACACCCTCGGCCCAGCCGGTGCCCCCGGCCTCGGCGGAGAAGGAGCGGCAGCGCCCGTCGGTGGACAGACCGCGCTGGCGTGAGAACTCCACGAAGGTGTTCGGCCCCGACATCACCGTCACACCGCCGGCGAGCGCGAGGTCGCACTCGCCCTGCCGCAGCGCGTTCGCCGCCAGATGCAGCGCCACGAGCGACGACGAGCAGGCCGTGTCCACGGTGACGGCGGGCCCTTCGAGGCCGTACGTGTACGACAGGCGCCCCGACACCACGCTGGACAGATTGCCCGCCAGCAGGAAGCCCTCGAACTCCTCGGGGCTCTTCGCGAGCCGCGACGCGTAGTCGTCGTACATGGCGCCCGTGAACACCCCGGTACGCGAGCCGCGCACCAGGGCCGGGTCGATACCGGCGCTCTCGAAGGTCTCCCACGCCGTCTCCAGGAGGAGCCGCTGCTGCGGGTCGGTCGCGGTCGCCTCACGCGGCGACATCCCGAAGAACGCCGGGTCGAACTGGTCGGCCTCGTGCAGGAATCCGCCGTGCCGGGTGTAGGACGTGCCGGTCTTCTCCGGGTCCGGGTCGTACAGCGCGTCCAGGTCCCAGCCGCGGTTGACGGGGAACTCGCTGATCGCGTCGGTGCCTTCGGAGACCAGGCGCCACAGCCCCTCGGGCGAGTCGACGCCGCCGGGGAAGCGGCAGGCCATGCCGACGATCGCGATCGGCTCGTCCACGGCGCCCCGGCGCACCGGCGCGGGCGCCGCGGCCGGCTGCGCACCGGCCGCCTTGCCGTGCAGATAGGTGGCGAGCGCGGCGGGCGACGGGTGGTCGAACACCAGCGTCGCCGGCAGCCGCAGACCGGTCGCCGCAGTCAGCCGGTTGCGCAGCTCCACACCGGCGAGCGAATCGAAGCCGATGTCCTTGAAGGCCCGCTCCGGATCGATCCGGTCGGCGCCCGCGTGCCCGAGCACTCCGGCGACGACACCGCGCACCAACTCCAGGACGGCGCCCAGCTGTTCATCCTCCGGCAGGGCCGCGATCTGCCCGGCCCACGAACCGCCGTCACCGGCGGCCTGCGCGGTCCGGGCGGCACTGCGGCGGCTGCGCACCAGGCCGCGCAGCGGCGCGGCCGGCAGCTCTGCGGCGGCCCGCAGCCGCGCCAGGTCGAGCCGGGCAGGCACGGCCAGGGCCGCGCCGCCGGCGAGCGCCGTGTCGAACAGGGCGAGTCCGGTGTCCGGGTCGAGCGGCGCGACACCGGCGCGGGTCCAGCGCGCCAGATCGGCCTCGCCGAGCCCCGCGCCCATGCCGTGCGTGCCGTCCCACAGCCCCCAGGCCAGGGACGTGGCGGCCAGGCCACGGGCCCGGCGGTGCGCGGCGAGCGCATCCAAGTAGGTGTTGGCGGCGGCGTAGTTGGCCTGCCCGGCGGTGCCGGTGATGCCGGACACCGACGAGAACAGCACGAACGCCTTCAGCGGCTGTCCCTCGGTCAGCTCGTGCAGATACCGGGCGGCGTCCGCCTTGGGCCGCAGGACGGCCGTGAGCTGTTCGGCCGTCAGTGAGTGCACGGTCGCGTCGTCGAGGATGCCCGCCGTGTGCACCACACCGGTGAGCGACTGCCCCGCGAGCACCCGCTCCAGGGACTGACGGTCACTCACATCACAAGCCGCCACGGTCACTTCGGCGCCCAGCCCGGACAGCTCAGCCGTCAGCGCGTCGGCACCGGGGGCCTCGGGCCCGCGGCGGCTCGTCAGCAGCAGCCGCCGCACGCCGTACTCGCTCACCAGGTGCCGGGCGAAGAGCGCCCCCAGACCACCGGTGCCCCCGGTGACCAGGACCGTGCCCTCCGGGTCGAACCCGGGCGCGCCCACCGGCTCTCCGAGGGCGTCCCTCGTCAGCCTCGGCACCCGCAGCTCACCGCCGCGCACCGCGATCTGCGGCTCACCGGTGGCCACGGCGGCGGCCAGCAGATCCTCCGCCCCCGGGCCGCCGTCGGTGTCGACGAGCACCACCCTGCCGGGGTGTTCGGACTGCACCGACCGGACCAGACCCCACACCGGCGCCCCGGCGAGCCCCGGCACCTCGTCGCCGGGCAGCACACCGACGGCGCCGCTGGTGACGAACACCAGACGTGAGCCCTCGAACCGCTCGTCGGCGAGCCACCGCTGTGTCACCGTGAGCGCCTGCCGCACATTCAGGTGCGCGGCGTCCAAGTCGTCCCCGCCGTCGATCCGTACGAGCAGCGCGTCGGACTCGGGCACCTCGGGCAGTCCGTCCGCACCCCGCCCGCCGAGCTCGGCGATCCGCAGCCCGGACCCGTCCGCGGCGGCCACCGCGGGCCAGTCCACATGGAACAGCGCGTCGCCCGGACCCTGTGCCCGGGGCGCGATCCGGTCCTTGGCGACGGGGCGCAGCGTCAGCGACTCCACGACGGCGACGGGCGCACCCGTGGAGTCGAACAGGTCGAGCCGCACCGCGTCGGGACCCGCCTCGGTGATGACGACGCGCAGCGCGCTCGCCCCGGACGCGAGCAGTACGCCGCCGCTCCACGCGAACGGCAGCCGGATCTCCTCGGGCCGCCCGCCGTCGGCCACCGCCAGGACGACCGGATGCAGCACGGCGTCCAGGAGCGCCGGGTGAATCCCGAACCGGGCCGCCTCCTCGTGCAGTTCGGCGGGCAGTGCCACCTCGGCATAGGTGCGCCCCTCGGCCCGCCACACACCGCGCAGGCCCTGGAACGCGGGCCCGTACTCGTACCCCAGGCCGGCGAGCCGCTCGTACACCCCGTCCAGCGGATCCGCGACGGCCTCAGCCGGCGGCCACTGCTGCGGCAGCTCCGCCACCGGTGCGGAGGCGGGCGCCGGGTCGAGGGCACCGGAAGCGTGCCGTGTCCACGGCTGCGGCTCGTCGTCCCCCGAGTCGGGCCGCGAGTGCACACTGAACGGCCGAAGACCCGAGGCATCCGGCGCGGCCACCACGACCTGCACCCGCACGGCCCGCCCCTCGGGCAGCACCAGCGGAGCCTCCAGGGTCAGTTCGGCGAGCCGCCCGGCACCGGCCTGGTCCCCGGCCGCCACGGCCAGTTCGAGAAACGCCGTCGCCGGTACGAGCACCGTGCCGCTGATGCTGTGATCGGCCAGCCACGGGTGGCTGCTCAGCGAAAGCCTGCTGGTGAACACCAGCTCTTCACGGTCCGCGAGCTCCACCGACGTGGCGAGCAGCGGATGACCGGCCGGATCGACACCGAGACTGCGGGCGTCGGTACGGGCCTCGGGCACCAGCCAGAAGTGCTCACGTTGGAAGGCGTATGTGGGCAGGTCGACGTGGCGTGCACCGCTGCCGTCGTAGTACGCCGCCCAGTCGACGCCCACACCCCGTACGGCTGCCCGCGCGAGTGCGGTGACGGTCTCGGGGACCTCG
>NZ_JBHTCF010000039.1:0-33959 GCF_042665355.1 Streptomyces monticola
CCCCCACACCCCCACACTCCCACACCCCCACGGCCTCACCGCGGCGCCCGGCGCCCGTCTTCGGGCTTTCGCCCGAGTGGCTGCTGCACGAGGGCAAGCCGGTCGCGGATACCCTCGTCCTGTCCCATCCCGAGCAGCTCGACCGGCTGCGCGCCGCCTGCCCCGAAGCCGCCCCCACCGCCGTCCTCGCGGGCGATCCCTGCTACGACCGGATCCTGGCCGCCGCTCCCCTGCGCGCCCGCTTCCGCCGCGCCCTCGGCGTCCGGCGCGGCCAGCGCCTCGTCCTGATCAACTCCACCTGGAGCCGTGCGTCCCTCTTCGGTGACGGCGCTCCCGCCGGAGACGTCCTGCCCGCGCTGCTGTCCCGTCTGACGGCCGAGCTGCCCACCGACGAGTACCGGATCGCGGCCGTGCTGCACCCCAACATCTGGCACGGCCACGGTCCGGGGCAGATCCGCGCCTGGCTCGACCGGGCACGGCGCAGCGGTCTCACCCTCGTCGACCCGCTCGACGGCTGGCGGCAGGCACTGATCGCGGCGGACGCCGTGATCGGCGACCACGGGGCCGTCACCTTCTACGCGGCCGCGCTCGGCACCCCCGTACTGCTCGCCTCCGCGCCCCTGTCCGAGCTCGACCCGGGCTCACCCACGGCGGACTTCGTGCGCCACGCGCCGCGTCTGGACGCCGCCGCATCCCTGCGGAGACAGCTGGAGACACTGCTCGCACGGCACACACCGATGCCCGGCCCCGCCCGGTTCACGACATCGGCACCGGGCGACTCGGCCGCTCAACTGCGCAGGCTCTTCTACGAGTTGATGGGCGCCGACGAGCCCGGGACTCCCGCCACGCTCGAACGGCTGCCCCTGCCCGCGTACGAGCAGGCCGACCCGACGGCGCCCCTGCGCGTCCTGACCCGCCTCGACGCGGCCGCGGAAGTCTCCGTCACCCGCCACCCGGACGCCGTCCACGAGCCCGACAGTGACGGCGACTGCGACGATGAAGTGCATACGGCGGTCCATGAGGACACCCGCGACCGGGACCGTCTCGAAACCGCGGACCTCATCTTCCGCTCCGGGCCGCCCGACGACCCGCGCCTGGGAACTCCCGCACAGTGGACGGCGGAAGTCCTCGCTCGCCACCCCCACTGCGCCCTCGCCGCCTACATCACAGGGCCGCACACGTGCACAGTGCGCACCAGGGGCGGGGAGCTGCTGCACATCCGGGCGCGGCCGGCCGCCTCCGCGGAATCCGCCGCCTCCGCGGACCCTGCCGCCTCCGCGCACCCCGCCGATGACGCCGACCCAGGCGGTGACGCCGACCCGGCCGCGTACGCCTCCGCCGTGCACGCCTGGATCGCCGGCGGCAAATCCCCGGCCGAACTGGTCGACGGCGGCCTGACCATGCGCCTGGGCGATGCCGTTCACCGGGCTGAGGTGAGCACCGCCGGGTGAGCGGCGCCGAGTGAGCGCCACCGGGCGAGGTGACCGGCCGTCACCTCAATCCACCGCACCGCTCAATCCGCCACACCGCTCAATCCACCGCACCGCCCCCGCGCAACGTCCGCAGATGCGCCAGGTGGTACTCGGCGCCTTCGGCCGTGAGCAGCGCGATCGCTTCGTCGATCAACGGGGCCGCGGCTTCCCCGCCCCCGCTCGCGAGGCGGCTCTCGGCGAGGTCGGTGAGGGCGCGGGCGGTGTTGTAGGCCTCGCCCGTGCCGCGGAAGAACCGCAGCGCGGCGCCGAGTCGTGCCGCCGCCTCCTCATGCCTGCCGAGGCCGCTCAGGGCGCGGCCGCGGTGGCGCTCCAACAGGGCGCGGGCGCGCGGCACATCGGCCGCGCCCTCATCCGCCGGCCCGATCTCCCCGAGCAGGGCTTCGGCGTCCTCGAAACAGCCGTACGCCTCATCGAAGCGCCACTGCCGCAGCCGCAGCAGGCCGAGGAACTCCAGGGCGGAGGCCTGTCCGCGCACATGCCCGGCGGCCCGCTCGTCCCGCACGGCCGCGAGCGCCTCCGGCTCCGCCTCGTCGAAGTGCCGCAGCTCGGCCAAGGACAGGGCCAGTTGGGCATGGAGCGCACCCGAGGCACGCGTGCCGGGGAAGTGCGCGTCGGCGGTGCGCGCCCCGGTGCGCAGGGCCGGGAGCAGCGCCTCGTGGTGGCCGGCCTTCAACTGCAGGGGCCACAGCGCCCGGCACAGCAGGGACACCGCTTCCGGGTCGCCGAACTCGTCGGCGGCACGGACGGCCTGGACGAGGTTCTCCCGCTCCGCGACCAGGGCCGCAAGCGCCTCGCCCCGGTCGGCGTACACCGGTGTGGCGGCGCCCGTCGGCAGGTCGGGGACGCGCCAGCTCTCCGGCAGCGCCGCCCGTGCGGCACCGGCGGCGAGGCGCGCGTAGCCCTCGACGCTCCGGGCGACGGCTGCGGCGCAGGCCGCCATGCCGTCCGCGTGGGCCAGGGCTTCGGCATGCCGTCTGACCCTCGGGCGGTAGTGGTAGCGGCCGTCGCCGGTCCTTTCAAGGAGCCGGACGGCGGCGAGTTCTTCGAGGAGCCCGGCGGCGAGCGGCTCATCGGCGCGCAGGGTGCGCGCGGCGGCCGCGGCATCGAAGGCGGGCCACTCCCACAGCCCCAACTGCCGGTAGAGGCGGGCCGCTTCGGGGCCGAGTGTGCGGTACGCGTCTTCGGCGGCGGCCTGTACGGGGTGGTCGTCGGCCATGGTGTCGGCCTCCTGGGCGCGCTGTGCCGGAAGGGGAACGGAGCCGTGCGCGCCGAGCCGGGGCACGGCCGCGCGGAGCGCGAACGGTGAACCGCCGCAGCGGGCGAGGACGGCGGGAAGCTCGGCGCGGTGCGGCGCGAGCGCGGATCTGCCTCCGACGAGCGCGGTGAGCAGCCGCCGTGCGTCCTTGTCCGTGAGCGGGCCGACCGGCACGGGCAGCGCGTCGAGACCGGTCAGCGGACGGCGGGCCACCACCAGCGTGAAGACCTCGGGCGCGGCGGTGAGCAGCGGCTCGACCTGCGCCGCTGAATGGGCGTGGTCGAGTACGAGCAGCACCCGGCGGTCCTCGACACATCGGGTGAAGAGTTCTCTGCGCCCTTGGAAGGCGGGTGGTATCTCCTCTTCGGGCAGCTCGAACTGGCGCAGCAGGCTGTGCAGTACGCGCCCCGGGCTCTGACCGCCGCCCGCCGGCCCGCGCAGATCGGCGTAGAGCTGTCCGTCGGGGAAGAGCCCGGCGGCGCGGGCGCCCCAGTGGACGGCGAGGGCGCTGGTCCCGATGCCTTCGGGGCCGTGCAGGAGGGCGACCTTCGGCCGTCCGTCGGCCCGGCGTCCGGCCTCCCGGTCGAGCACCTTCATGGCCTGTTCACGGTCGGTGAAGTGCCGGCTCGACACGGGCAGTCCACGGGGCCTGGCCTCCGGCCGCCGGACGGGCGGAACGCGATGGGCCAGTGCCGCCCAGGCGCGGGCCAGTTCGGGGTCACGGCCGACCGCTTCGTGTACGAGGCGCGCCACCGCCGCTTGATCCTGGGGCCCGGCGGGCGCGGCCACCTCGCGGCCCGCTATCCGGCGCACCACGCCTCCGGCGGACTCCCAGAGCCGCTTGCCGGCCTCACTGGCGACGCCGTTGCCGAGCGCGCCGAGCACCGCCCCGATGGCCGTCAGCGACAGTGGCTCCAGCACCCGGCACTCCCCGTCCCCGGCGTCCCCGGCGATGCGCCCCTCCGGCACCGCTCCGCCGCCGCAGAGCCCACCGTAGCCCGTGGACCAGGGCCCGCACATACCGCCGGTGGATCAACGTTTCGGCGGAGACGGCCAGTTCGGGACGGTACGCCGGGGGCGGCGGCACGGGGCGCACCGCCGCCCCTCACGTCAGCTGCCGGACGGCTCCGCCCTGGTGGCCTGGAACCGCACCAGGCCAGCCACGCTCACCCCGCGCGTCAGACCGGCCTTCTCCAGGACCCGTACCGACGCGGGATTGGCCTGCTCCACGTCCGCGTGGACCGTGTGGACGCCGGGTGCGCCCAGGCCGAAGCCGACCATGGCGCGGGCGGCTTCCGGTGCGTACGCACGGCCGCGGCGCGAGGGCACGATGCCGTAACCGAGCTCGATACGGCCGTCGTCCGGCGGCCACATCAGGCTGATGGCGCCCACCACGAGGCCGCTGGCACGTTCGATGATCTGCCGGTGCCCGTAGGGTGCGGCGAGTTCGGCCGCCGGGTCGTCGCACTCGGCGAGGAAGCCCGCGATGACCCGGTCACCGTCGGCGGGATAGTCCTGTGCCCAGTGCGCGAGCCGGGCCCACGGGTCGGTGACGGCCCGCAGTTCGGCCAGGGACCAGCGCCGCAGCACGAGCCGTTCGGTGTACAGCGCGGAGGCGGGCGACGAGGAAGCGGGGAGAGGAGAGATGAACGAGGAAAACGAGGAAGAAGAGGACACGCGTGTCTCCAGGTCGTCGAGATGACCGGGCCGCGGTCGGTGACCGACCTCAGAGGGCCCGGACGAGGGCATGACGAAGAACCACGGCGCAGGCCATATTCATCAACCTCCCTCGTCGCGGGGGCTCCGCCGGGCGGCGCCCCTTCTTCGACGGGCCAGGCTACTAGGTGGCGGCGGCGTTGAGCGCGGCCGCCTCCGCAAGGACCGCCTGGGTGTCCGTGACCCCGAGCCCCGGCAGGAACGCGCTCCACAGGTCGAGCACCCGGCTCTCCATCTCGCGCTGCGCCTCCAGCGCCTCGGCGACGCTGAACGTGCCGAAGAACCCCGCGACAAGCACCTGCGAGAAGCGCTTGAGGTCCGCGTCGGTGTCGAGTTCGCCGCTGTCGCGGGCGGTGGTGAGCAGTTGCTCCGTGACCCCGATCCAGCGCACGAACGGCGTGGGGAGCGGGCTCGACATGGCCTTGCGCTCGAACCAGAGGCGCGAGCCCGCGCGCACAATGGGGTCTTCGCGGTAACCGCGGGCGACGGCGAGGCTGAGGGCGACGGTGCGGGTGAGGACCGAACCGTCGAGTGCCGTGTAGCGCGCCACGGTTGTGGGCCAGCTGTCGTGGTACGCCTCGACCACCGCGCGCGCGAGGCCTTCCTTGTTACGGAAGTGGAAGTAGACGGCGCCGCTGGTGAAACCCGTGGCGGAGACGACTCCGCTGATGCTCGTGGCCGCATAGCCGAGTTCGTCGAAGAGGCGGGCTGCGGCCTCGATGATGGCCCGCCGAGTGGCGGCCGCCCGGTCCTGCATCTTGCACCCCTCGACCGTTCGATTGATCTTGTCGGGCGAATCTACCGGGACTTCGGGGCACAAGGGCAGGTAGGCCCCAGAATCATTGATTGCATGATGTTATGACCAATATCGAGGTTGACGTCTCCGCGGCACCCGGGTTCGGACTGCACTGGCAGTCGAATGTGCCGCGCGACCTGGTACACCGGCGCTCCATGGCCGAGGTCGTGCTCGCCTCCGTGACCCGTCTGTCCCACACGGAGTTCCTCGCGGCGGCCCAGTGGCCCTGCTCCCACCCGACGTACCCGAAGACGCCCGACGGCCGGCACAGTCCGGTGATGGTCGCCGAGACGGCACGTCAACTGGGCCTTGCGGTACCGCAGTTGTTTCTCGGCGCCGGCAGCGAGTCGCACTTCGTGATCAACGACATGCGCCTCGAGATCGACCCGGACCGCGAACCCCGCGAGGTCAGAGGCGCCAGCGACGTTCTGGTGCGGACCGACTTCACCTGGAACCCGGCGGCCGGGCCACAGCTCCGGTCCTTCACGATCCGCACCGAATTCGTGCACGACGGCGGAGTGTTCGCCCACTGCGAGGGCAGCTCTGCCCTGCTGAGCCCGGCCGTCTACCGCAGGCTGAGGTCGGGCGCGCCGGGGCTGCCGGACTGTGCTCTGCCGGAGGGTTTCGTACGGCCGCACTGCACGGAGGTGGGAGCGGTCCGGGACAGCGACGTGGTGATCGCGCGCAACCCGGCGGGCGACGTGCTGATCGCGCCCTGCGATCTGCGGCACCCCTACTTCTTCGACCATGTGGCGGAACACGTCCCGGGGATACTGCTGCTCGAAGCCGCCCGGCAGGCGGCCCTGTTGAGCCGGGCCGAGCAGACGGAGGCCGGCGGCGGGCCTGCGCCCGGGGTCGTGGGCATGCGTATGGAGACGGCGCAGTTCACCGACTGGGAGCCGCTCACCCGGATCGACGGCACCCCGATGGGTTCCCGCTTCGGATTCACGATCAGTCAGGGCTCGCTGGTGCGGGCCCGGGGTGAGATCGCCCTGCGGCCGCGGTGAATCCGGGCGGCGGCGCCGGGTACGGGCCCGGGCAGGACCCGGGCCCGGTCAGGGGCAGAGCACAACCTGCCCCGCCCAGGTGAGCCCGGCGCCGAAGCCGAACAGGAGCACCGGGGCACGGGACGGCACCGTGCCCCGCTGCACCAGCTTGGACAGCGCGATCGGCACGGAGGCCGCGGAGGTGTTGCCCGAGTGGGTGATGTCCGTCGACACGACCGTGTCCGGTGTCAGCTCCAGCTGCCTGACCAGGTGCGCGATGATGCGCGCGTTGGCCTGGTGCGGCACGAAGGCCGCCAGGTCCTCCGGTGCTACGCCCGCCTGGTCGCAGGCGCTGCGCAGCAGCGCGCCCAGGTCGGTGGTGGCCCAGCGGTAGACCTCCTGGCCCCGCATCTCCACCGTGCCCGCGCGGTCGGGGATGGCGATCAGTTCCGCGTCCTCGCCCCGGTGCCCCCACACGACCGGGCCGATCCCCCGGTACGTGCCCGCGCTGACGACCACCGCTCCCGCGCCGTCGGCGAAGATCGGGGCGGTGGCCCGGCAGCCCGCGTCGACCCAGGCCGTCATCTTCTCGGCGCCCACGACGAGGACATGGGCCGCGGCCCCTGAGCGCACCGCCTGGTCGGCCACGGCGAGGGCGCAGCCGAAGCCCGCGCAGGCCGCGTTCAGATCGAAGGCGCCGCAGTGGTCGAGGCCGAGGCGCGCGGCGAGCCGGGCCGCGCCGGTCGGCATCGGGGACTCCATGGAGCAGGTGGCGAGGATCACGAGCCCGATCTCGTCGGGCGAACATCCGGCGGCGGCAAGGGCCTTGGCCGCCGCCACCTCGGCCAGGTCGACCACGGATTCCTCCGCGCGGGCGTGGTGGCGGGCCTCGATGCCGACGCGTCGGCGGATCCAGTCCTCGGCGACACCGGCCCGCGCCGCGACCTCGCCGTTGGAGACGGGAGGACCGGGCAGGTGGTGGGCGACGGCGGTGATACGCGATCCCGTGGCGGGAGCACCGAGAGCGGTGGCGGACATCTGTGCCTTCCTGAGAACGGCTTATTGAGGGCGGCTTCGGAGAACTGCTCGACTCCATAGCCCGACGTAACGCGCACTATGTTTCTTGCGGCCGCCATCATGCGCCGAGCAAGGCCCGCAACAGCCCCATGAGCCTCCGAACGAATGAAATAGAGGGGGCTAATTAACGCTTCAGGGGGATGGAGCCCCGGTTTCGCGGGAACCGGATGGCACGTTTCCACATATGGCTCATTATGTTTTGCCGCCCGGCCGCAGCGGCGCCGGTCCCCTGGACCTGGCTCTGCGCGTCGGTACGACGGACGACTACGCGGCCGTCCGCGATCTGCACCGGCGCTGTTCGGCGGCCAGCCGCGCGCTGCGCTACCACTGCGGCACTCCCGAACTGCGGCCCCGCATATGGCAACAGCTCAGTGATCCGCGGGCCGGCTGCACCCTCCTCGTGAGTCTGACGGTGCCCCCGCACCACACCGTCGCCGTCGGACATCTCCTGGGGACGAACACGCCGGGCAGCGCGGAGCTGGCCCTGCTCGTCGAAGACCGCTGGCAGTCCCGCGGCATCGGTACCGCCCTCGCGGACTGTCTCTTCGACCTCGCGCGGTCCATCGGCGTGCACTCCGTCAGCTTCGTATCCGGCGCAGGCAACTGCCGCGCCCAGCGCATCGCCCGCCACCTCGCGGCCCGCGCGGCGGACACGGCACGGACCGCGGACGCACCGAGGGCCGCCGTCACCCTCGCGCTCGCCTGAGCCCACCCCCTTGAGCCCTTCCCCCTCCGCCCCCAGATCTCCCTCCCCTCACGCAGCTCCCCCTCCTCGCGAACCCCTCACCCCTGAGACCCCGTCAAGGAGCCCTCACCCATGGCCCGTTCCCTCTCCCAGCGACTGACCCGAGCCGTCACCCGCACCTACGCCCGCTGTTTCCTGCGCTCCCTGCGGCATATCGACCCGCGCGCCTTCCACGCGGTCAACGGCCTCTACAGCCCGCCCGGCGGACCCTCGGGGCCCGTGCTGCGGCTCGGCCTGATCGGTGACTCCACCGCACTCGGCCTCGGTGTCGCCGGACCGGAACAGACTCCGGGACGGCTCCTCGCCCGGCAGCTGGCAGCGGCGACGGGGCGCCCCGTACAGCTCGGGGTGTACGCACGCGCCGGCGCCGGCACCAAGGCGCTCGCGCCCAAGGTGGAACAGGCGCTGCGGCACGGCCTGGACGCCGTCGTCGTCATGACCGGCGCCAACGACACGCTCATGCCCGTGCCGTTGCGCCGCCCGGCAGCCGAACTCGGCCGGTACGTGAAGCGGTTGCGCGCCGAGGAGGCCGCGGTGGTCGTGGCCGTCAGCCCCGACTCCGGCGCGGGAGGCGCCATCCCGGACCCGGTCGGACGCCTGCTGACAGGGCGCAGCAAACGCCTCGGGCGGCTGCAGGGGGGTGCGGTCCTCGGGCACGGGGCGCGGATCGTGTCGTTCGCGGATCCGCGGTTCCGGAGCGAGCGGGACCGGCTGGTCGGAGCGGACGGCTTCCATCCCTCGGCGGAGGGCTACGCGCGGCAGTGCGACCGGCTGCTCTCCGCGCTGCTCGCCGAAGTGGCGGGCCCCACGTACCACGGCCTCGTGCGTGACGACCTCGTACGCGAAGACCTCGCGCATCCCGGCGAGGACGGGGACGGGACCAGGGAGCCCGGGGAGGTGCTGAGCGTGCGAGCCGCCGCCCGCCGAGTGGCTCGCACCCCGGACACGAGCGCCGCCCTCTCGGCCCGTACGCCGGGCCGTGCCGTGCTGCGGACGCTCACTCCCGGCGTCCTCCGTCAGGCGCGGCGGCCCGCCGTCCGGCCGGCCGCCGCGGCCGAGGTCAGCCCCCGGAGCTGACCGGCGCCTGCGCCACGGGGGCCGTCTCCAGCGGCTCGACCCGGGCCGGCACGTACTTGTGCCAGGGCGTGCCGGCCACCGGGTCCCGGTGGTGCAGGGAAGTCAGCTCGTTGGGGGCGACGCCCGCGCTGCCGTGCTCGGGATGGTCGACGCCGAGGCCGTTGGGCAGGGAGATATGGCCGGCGCGCATCATGTCGGTGACCTCGACGACGACCTGGGCGCTGCCGCGCTCGGTGACCAGGCGGGCCGCGCTCCCCGTGGCGAGCCCGAGGCGTTCGGCGTCGGCGGGGCTGACGCGCAGCGCGCCGTCACGGTCGCGGCGCCGCCAGCGCGGGTCACGGTAGATGGTGTTGGCGGTGAACGAGCGGCGCTCCCCCGCGGCCAGGACGAGCGGGAAGTCCCCGCAGGACCTCGGCTCGTCGTCCTTCAACTGCCGTAGCCACTCGGTGAGTTCGGGGATGTCCACGGTGAAGCGGCGGTCCTCGCGACGGACGTAGTTCCAGACGTCGCTCCACTCGTCCACCGTGAACGTCACCCCCGAAGGACGCTCCAGGATCGCGTCGAACAGCTCGTCGCCGTCGGCGAATCCCGCCCGGCGTACCGCGTCCGGATGGTTCAGGGCGCACAGCTGGGCCAGGCCCCAGACGGGGGCGGTGGCCCGCAGGTGCTCGGGCAGGGCGGCGCCGAGGGTCTCGTACAGGAGATGAGGAGCGAGGCCGAGTACGGCCGGGTCCGCGGCCACGGCGTCGAAGAAGGCCTTGGTGAACGCGGGCCGCGACAGCCGCGCCGCCTCGGTGAGGGTGGCGAGGAGTTCCGGCGGGGCGGCGCCCAGGCGGCGCAGGAGGCGGGCGTAGATCTCCGGTTCGGGCAGGGTGCCGGGCAGCGGGTCGAGGACGGGCGGGCGCAGCTGGAAGGAGTTGTGCGGGAACTCGCTGTTGAAGAAGGTGGCTTCCCACTTCTCGTACTGGCTGGCCGCGGGCAGCACGTAGTCCGCGTGCCGGCCCGTCTCCGTGAGCGCCACGTCAACGACCACGACCAGGTCGAGGGCGTCGAGTGCGCGGGCGAAGGTGGGTGAATCGGCAAGCGAGTGGGCGGGGTTGGCGCTCTCGATCCACATGGCACGGAAGCGCTCGGGGTGGTCGGTGAGGATCTCCTCGGCGATGGAGTTGCACGGCACGAGGCCCGCGATGATCTTCGCCCCGGTGACCGGGGTGCGCCGGCCGCGGCTGCTCTTGCGGCCGCCGCCCGCGGACGGGCCGGTGAGCGGCGCGAACGCGGAGTGCAGATACATGGTGCCCGGCCGGCCGAAGTTCCCGGTCAGGATCCACAGCAGCTTGTTCAGATACGACACCAGGGTGCTGTGCGGGGCCTGCTGGGTGCCGAGGTCCTCGTAGGTGGTGACGCTGACCGCCGTGCCGATGCGCCGGGCGGCGGTGCGGATCAGCTCTTCGGGGACGCCGCAGCGCTCGGCGTACTCGGTGACCGGCACCTCGGTCAGGGCCTCGACGATTCCCTCGGTGCCGGTGGTGTGGGCAGCGATGAACTCCCGGTCGAGCAGGCCCTCTTCGATGAGGACGGCGAGCATCGCGGCCAGACACCAGGCGTCGGTTCCCGGCCTGACCTGCAGATGGAGGTCGGCCATGGCGGCGGTCTCGCTGCGCCGCGGATCCATCACGATCATGGTGCGGTCCGGGTCCTTGGCGAGTTCGCGCAGGGCCGGTCGCGCACGCGGGAAACTATGGGACTGCCAGGGGTTCTTGCCCAGGAAGAGGACGACCTCGGCATGCTCGAAGTCGCCCTTGGTGTGGCCGCCGTAGAGCTTTCCGTCGACCCACATCTCGCCGGTCTTCTCCTGGGCGAGCGCGTTGGAGAAGTAGCGCGAGCCGAGTGCGGACTGCAGGGCGCGGGTGTGCAGGCCGCCGAGATGGTTGCCCTGTCCCCCGCCGCCGAAGAAGAAGATCTTCTCGCCGCCGTGGGTGTCCTTGACCGCGGTGAGCCGCTGCGCGATCTCGCCGAGCGCCGTGTCCCAGTCGATCTCCTCGAAGGTGCCGTCGGGGCGGCGGCGCAGCGGCGAGGTGAGACGGTGGCGGCCGTTCTGGTAGTGGTCGAGGCGGAGCGCCTTCTCACAGGTGTAACCGGCCGACGCGGGATGGGACTTGTCGCCCCTGATCCGTGCGAGGCGCCGTCCGTCGAGCTGGATCTCGATGCCGCAGTTGCACTCGCAGAGGATGCAGGCGGACGTGCGCCATGCTGCTTCGGTCATCTCGGTACTCCCGGGCAGAGTAAGTCCTCAGTGGTTCCTGAGCAGTTCCTGACTGGTTCCTGAGTGAGTCCTGTAGAGCAACTTACCGGACGGTATCGCTGTGGGTCCCGTTGGACAACCCTCTATCGTGGGCGGGGTGAAGCGGACTTCCCTTGCCCACTGGCCCTGTTCCATCGCCCGCACCATGGATCTGCTCGGCGACTGGTGGACGCCGCTGGTACTGCGCGAGGCCTTCTACGGCATCAAGCGCTTCGACGACTTCCAGCGCTCCCTCGGCCTGGCCCGCAACACCCTCACCGCGCGGCTTCAGCGCCTGGTCGAGGAGGGCATGCTGGAGCGGGTGCCCTACCAGCGGCGCCCCGAGCGGTTCGAGTACCAACTGACGGACAAGGGGCGGGAGTTCTTTCCCGTCCTGGCCGCCATGATGGCCTGGGGCGACCGCTGGCTGACCGGGACCGCGGGCGCCCCCGTGACGCTGCGCCACACCGAGTGCGGCCATGAGACCCGGGCGGCGGTGGTCTGCGAGCACTGCCGCGAGCCGCTCACGGCCGACTCCGTGCACAGTGAAATGGGCCCCGGCTTCCCGGCGAAGCTCGCCGAACGCGCGGACGTGCGGGAGCGGTTCGGCCCGGCGGCCGGGGACTCCCGGCGCCCGTAGACCCGGCGCGGCTGATGCCCCTGCACAGGTGCGCGGAGAACTGCGCGACCAGCCACGACGCACCCGCAGGCACCCTGCCGGACGTCCCGCTCAGCGCTCGGGCGCCTCAGGTTCCGGAGCCGCTGCCCGCCCCGGCGCGGGTCAGGCCGCAGGGGCGCCGAGGCCCTCGATGACGACCGCGCCCGGCAGTTCCGCGAAGATCTTGCCGGGGACGATCAGCTTGCCGCGCCTGCGGCCACTGCCGATCAGGACGTACGGCGTATCGACGACGGCAGCGTCCACCAGGAGCGGCCAGTCGGCGGGCAGGCCGATCGGCGTGATCCCGCCGTACTCCATGCCGCTCTCGCCGGTCGCGGTGTCCATCGGGGCGAACGACGCCTTGCGGGCGCCCAGTTGACGGCGGACGGCGCCGTTGACATCGACCCGGGTGTGCGACAGCACGACACAGGCCGCGAGGCTCGACTCGCCGCCGCGCTTGCCGGTGACGACCACACAGTTCGCCGACTGCTCCAGGAGCTCCTGGCCGTAGTGCTCGACGAAGACGGCGGTGTCGGCGATCTCCGGGTCGCTGTCGACGTAGATCAGCTGCTCGGCGGGGACGCCGCCGCGCCACTGGCGTACGGCGTCGGCGACCGGTGCGGTCAGCTCGCCGAGGCAGTCGGGTGCGGGGCGGGCGTTGTCGAAGTTGCCGATGGGCGCGCTGGGCATGGCGAGAAGCTAACAGCGCGCCCCGGGCCGCCGCACGCCCGTCTCAGCTCGCGGGCGGGATGGAGACGGCCATGGTCATCTCCACGGGCGCATCACCGTCGTTGCGGTAGGCGTGCGGGACATTCGCCTCGAACGTCGCGGAGTTGCCGGCCGGCACGGTGTGCGGCTCCCCGTCCACGACGAGGCTCAGCTCGCCCGCGGTGACATGGAGGAGTTCGACGGTGCCCTTGGGGTGGGCGTCGGACTCGCTCTTCTCGCCCGGCATGATCCGCCAGGACCAGAGCTCGAAGGGGCCGCGCGTCTCGGTGCCGACCAGAAGGCGGGTGTAACTGCCCGCGTCCGTCGACCACATGCGGACGATCTGCTCCTTCGGCACGACCCGCACCTGCGCGCCCTGCTCGTAGTCGAGGAGCGTGGTGATGCTGACGCCGAGCGCGTCGGCGAGCTTGACCGTGGTGCCGACGCTGGGGTTCGTACGCGCCTGCTCGATCTGGATGATCATGCCGCGGCTGACACCCGCGCGCGCCGCCAGTGCGTCCAGCGTGAAGCCCCGCTCGCCGCGCCAGCGCTTGAGGTTGCGGGCGAGCGACTGGGTGAGCTGGTCGAGGTCCGACACATTCCGTCCAATATTTTGGATGACAGAGTTCAGTTCACTGCACTACGGTGTGGTGCACCAAACCGTTCACCACACTGTACTGCGAGGTCACCGCATGTCCGCACTCCTGGCCCTGGCCACCAGCCTTCTCTGGGGCCTCGCCGACTTCGGGGGCGGACTGCTGACCCGGCGTATGCCCGCCCTGACCGTGGTGGTCGTCTCGCAGTGCGTCGCGGTCGTCGTGCTCGGCGCGATCGTCGTGGCCACCGGCGGATTCAGCGAGTGGGGCCCGCAGCTCTGGTACGCGGTGGCCGCGGGCGCCGTCGGCCCCGTCGCCATGCTCTCCTTCTACAAGGCCCTGGCCCTCGGCCCGATGGGCGTCGTCTCGCCGCTCGGCTCGATCGGCGTGATGGTGCCGGTCGGCGTCGGCCTCGTACTCGGCGAACGCCCGGGACTGCTGCAGTACGGCGGTATCGCCGTCGCCGTGGTCGGCATCCTGCTCGCGGGCGGGCCCGAGTTCCGCGGCGCCGCCGTCCGCCGCCAGGCCATTTTGCTCACGCTCCTCGCGGCCTTCGGGTTCGGCGCGGTGATGGCCCTGATCGCGGAGGCCTCCACCACGCTCACCGGGCTCTTCCTCGCCCTGTTCGTGCAGCGGGTGACCAATGTCGTCGTGGGCGGCGGCGCGCTCTGCGTCTCCGTGAAGCGCGGTGCGAAGGCCCTGCCGGAAGAGGGCGGCATGAAGGTCGTATGGGCCGCCCTGCCCGCCCTCGCCTTCGTCGGCCTCGCCGATGTGGCCGCCAACGGCACCTACTCGGTGGCCGCGCAGACCGGCCCCGTCACCGTGGCCGCCGTACTCGCCTCGCTGTATCCGGTCGTCACGGCGCTCGCCGCGCGCGGCGTCCTCAAGGAACGGCTGCGCGGGGTGCAGGCGGCGGGAGCGGGCCTCGCCCTGATCGGCACGGTGCTGCTCGCCGGAGGCTGAACTCCCGCGCACCGCGAGCGAGTCGGCTACTGACCGGCCGCCGGACTCTGCCCGGCGGCCGGAGCGTCGTCCTCGTCGTACGCCGACTCCGCGAGCGCGAGCAGCTCCTCGGGCGTGACGCCCTCCGGGATCGGCACCGGAGCCGGTGTCCGCAGCGGCGGCTGCCAGCCCAGGTCCGGATCCCAGCTGCGCACCACGCGCGCGGGTGCCCCGGCCACCACCGCGTGGTCCGGCACCTGTCCGCGCACCACCGCGCCCGCCGCCACCACGACATTACGGCCGAGCTTCGCACCCGGCAGGATCACGGCGTTGGTGCCGATCCAGCAGCCGGGGCCGATCTCCACCGGCTCCATCCGCGGCCACTGCTTGCCGACGGGCGTACCCGGATCGTCGTAACTGTGGTTCGTGGACGTGATGTAGACATGCGGGCCGAAATAGCAGTCGTCGCCGATGGTCACCGCCGTGTCCGCGATGACATGACTGCCGCGGCCGAGGACGACGCCGCTGCCGATCCGCAGGATGGGCTCGGGCCCGAGATCCAGATCGGGCATCATCCCGGCCGTCAGAGTGACCTGTTCGCCGACGATGCAGTGGTCGCCGAGATGGATCCAGGGCTCTCCGAAGACCGTGCCCTGCGGGAAGGCGAGCCTGGTGCCCGTACCGATGGACCCGAAGAGCAGCCGGCCGGGGCGCTCCGCGGTCACCGCGCCCGAGCGCTGCACCCAGCGCCAGCCCGCGTGCACGGCACGGGTGACCGCCCGGCGCCGCCGCGCGGCCAGAGATGAGAACGCGTTCTTGTTCTTCGGCACCCGCTCACCGTACTCAGCACCACCGGCACCGGCAGACCGAGGAGCTGTGATCTTCGCCCCACCCGGTGCCCGGCGGTGGCGGTGCGTCGCTTACCGTTCCGGGAGAGGCGCGGCCACCAGGAAACGAACACCCAGGAGACGGCAATGGCAGAGCGGGCGTTGATCGCAGGCGTCGGCGGCAAGGACCCCGAGGTCGACGCGGAGGCCTTCGCCGCACCCACGTCCGTGGTGATCGGCGAGGTGACCCTGAAGCCGGGGGCCAGCGTCTGGTACCACGCGGTCCTGCGCGCCGACTGCGGCCCCATCGTGCTCGGCGCCGACAGCAACATCCAGGACAACTGCACCGTGCACGTCGACCCGGGCTTCCCCGTCACCATCGGCGACCGGGTGTCGGTCGGCCACAACGCCACCGTGCACGGCTGCACCGTCGAGGACGACTGCCTGATCGGCATGGGCGCCACGGTCCTCAACGGCGCGGTGATCGGCGCCGGTTCGCTCGTCGCGGCACAGGCCCTGGTCCCGCAGGGCATGCAGGTACCACCCGGCTCCCTCGTCGCGGGGGTGCCGGCGAAGGTACGGCGGCCGCTGACCGAGGAGGAGCGCGAGGGCCTCAAGGTGAACGCCGCGATGTACACGGAGCTGGCGAAGGCACACCGGGCAGCGCACGAGGGGTAGGAAAATCAAGCCCGTCCGGCGTTTGAGGACGAGCCCGCAGGGCGATCCGCGGGGCGCCGGTCGACGGTGCCGGTCCTCGTGACACAGGCCGGGCCCAAAGCCTCGGCAGAGCCGCGCTTCTGCCCGGCGTGCACCCCCCTCGGTGCACGCCGGGCAGCCTGCTGGGTCACGCGGTGGCGGCCGCGTCCCAGAGGTCGCACAGATGCTCCCGGTGCACGGTGGCGCTCGCCGTGTTTCCGCCGGCGGACGCCGTGCGCAGGCTCAGGACCCGCTCCCTGCCGTCGGGGACCCCGGGCTGTCCCGCTGCCCGCGGCACCCCGTCACGGATGAAGGAGCCCCAGTACTCGACCATCTGCCGTGACAGGTCCCGCTGTTCGGCGTTGAGCGGCGAGTCGAGGCCGAAGTGCTTGAAGAGGTACTGCACTTCGTTCACATGGGTCGCCCCGAAGTCGAAGGTCGTGGGCAGTTGGCGCAGGGACGCGAACGGCGGCGACGTGCGGTCCGCGAACTCGTACGCGTACACCTTCCCGCGCCCCGCGAGTGACGTGTCCAGGCGCAGTGCCGGGCAGGCGAACATCCGGTCGCCGACCGCCGTCCCGTAGGCGATCGTCGGCGACGGGTACGAGCCCGCCGGATAGCGTTCGAGCACCTTGCCGCCCATGACCGGGCCGAAGGTGCCGGTCAGTGCCTGCGGATAGTCCGTGGTCGTCAGCGGCTTGCCCTGCGCGTCGTACTGCGCGAAGCCGAAGAGGCGTCCCTCGTCCTGGTTGGCGCCGTTGAGGACCGGGATGCCCGCGGCCGCGCCCTTGGCGAAGGCGCGTACGGGCTGCTCGGGCAGGAACGCGCCGCCCGCCACCGGGCCCCAGTCGATCCCCGACTGGGCCGCGAGGATCTCCTGCGGCGTCTTGCCGCGCAGACAGGCGACCGCGGTCGCCGAGTGCGGACAGCCCGCCTTCTTCGCGAACGCGGCGCCGTCCTCGGCGGCCTTCGCGCGCTCGCGCGCCGCGCAGTCCTCGTAGGCGCCGCTCTGGATGATGCCCGCACGGAACAGGCCGCGTCCCGTGGGCGAGGCGAGCTGGGTGCAGACCGAACGGCCGCCCGCGGACTCGCCCGCGACGGTCACCCTGCCCGGATCGCCGCCGAAGTTCGCGATGTTGGACCGCACCCAGCGCAGGGCCGCCTGCTGGTCCTGCATGCCGTAGTTGCCGGAGACCCCGTCACCGGCCTCGGCGTCCAGGCCGCGGGCGGCGAGGAAACCCATCGCCCCGAGCCGGTAGTTGACGGTCACCACGAGCGCGCCGGTCTGCTTGGCGAAGGTGTCGGGCACGATGTCCTCGCCCGCGCCCGCGGTGAGGCCGCCGCCGTGCAGCCACACCATGACGGGCCGCCGCTCCAGCGGGCGGCCGCCGTCGGGTACGTACACGTTGAGGCCGAGACAGTCCTCGGTGTGGGTCGGCTTTTCGTAGCCGGGGTCCCAACTGGCCGTCTGCGCACAGCGGTTGCCGAACTTCGTGGCGTCGCGCACGCCCTGCCACGGCTTGGCGGGGCGCGGCTCCTTCCAGCGCAGCCGGCCCACCGGGGGCTCGGCGTAGGGGATGCCGAGGAACTGCCGCCCCTCGGTGGTGGGCCGACCGCGCACCAGGCCCGTGTCGGTGTGCACGACGGTGGGCGGCGCGGGCCCGCGCTCGGGCTCGGGCCCGGCGGCCTGCGCGGTGCCCGCCGCTCCGGCCGTCACCAGGAGGGCGAGGGCCACCGCGGCGGCACGTATCCGGTGGCGCCTTCTCATGAGCGTCCTCCCACTCGGGCCGTGGCATGCAGTTTCAGGTCGGTGGCCGAGGCCCCCACGTGCACCGCGCGTCTGCCGGTGCCGAGCACGAAGGCGCGCCCCTGCGGGTCCCACGACGACAGCGAGCGCCGCGTGACGGACACCGACACCCGGCGCCGCTCCCCCGCCTCCAGTTCCAGTCTCCGGTACCCGGCGAGGGCGAACTCGGCCTGGTCGAGGGCGAGTTCCGAGGAGGGACCGACATACACCTGCGGGATCGCGACCCCGTCGCGCCGCCCGGTGTTGCGCACCGTGAAGTCCACCAGCAGGCCGCCCTTCGCGCCGGGCCGCACCCGCAGATCCTCGTAGGAGAAGCTGGTGTACGACAGTCCGTGGCCGAACGGGAACAGCGGCTCGACGCCCTTGGACGCGTACCAGCGATAGCCGCCATGGATGCCTTCGGAGTACTCCTCGACCCCGTCGACACCCGGGTAGCGGCGCGGGTCACCGGCCGTGGGGTGGGTGTCGTCGTCCACCGGGAAGGACTGGGTGAGCCGCCCGCCCGGGTCGGTGTCGCCGAAGAGAACGGCGGTGGTGGCGGCCGCGCCCTCCTGGCCCGGGTAGTACATCTGCAGCACGGCGGCGGTGCGATCGAGCCACGGCATGGACGTGGCGGACGAGGTGTTCAGGACCACGGTGGTACGCGGATTCGCCGCCGTCACCGCCGCGATCAGCTCCTCCTGGTGGCCCGGGAGCGCCACGGCGGTACGGTCCTGGCCCTCGGTGGCGTCCTCGTAGGCGAAAAGGAGCACGCTGTGCGCCCGGCGCGCGGCGCGTACCGCCTCGGCGACATCGGCCGCCCGGGTCGCCCCCGTGACCCGCCGCAGCCGGAAGACCTGCCCCTTCTCGCCGCCCTTCGCGGTGATCTTGAGGCGGTGCTCCCCCGGGGCGAGGTCCAGGGTCTTGCGGCGCACGGAGAGCCCGTCGGGTGCGGTGCTGACCAGGCCGCCGCTGAAGAACTCCCCGAAACCGGGAAGCAGCGGGAACAGCTCCTGGCCGTCGAGCAGCACCTTGGGCCGCTCCTGGCCCGAGTAGTGGATGACGAACGTCCACTCGTCCTGCTCGGTGACGGTGAGCGTCCCGTCGTACTCGTAGGTGACCTTGGGGCCCACCTCCTGCGCCTCGGGGTCGAGGCCTGAGCCCACCGCGCCCTTGGGCAGGGGCTTGCCGAAGAGGTCCTCGCCGAGCGCGTAGCGGACATCGGCGCCACGGCCCGCACGCTCCTTGATCGCGTCGAGGGGACTTGCGGCGCGGTCGGGGATCACATGGGCGCTGCCGCCGCCGCTGACGAACGGGATCCGGCCGGTCGGGCCGACGACGGCGATACTGCGGGCCGCCTGTCCCTTCAGCGGCAGGGCGCCGCGCTTGTTGCGCAGGAGCGTCGCACCGGCCTTGGCGATCTTCAGGGCGACCGCGGCGCCGGCGGCGGGGTCGCGGTCCGGGCGCGGCGGCGCACTGCCGTCCAGGAGCCCGAAGCGCTCCATCACCGCGAGGATGCGGCGCACGGAGCGGTCCACGTACGCCTCGGGCACACTGCCGTTCTCGACGGCCTTCTTCAGGGCGCCGCCGAAGTACGTGTCGTTCGGCATCTCCATGTCGAGGCCCGCGCCGAGGGCGGCGACGGTGCTGTGGGCGGCGTACCAGTCGGTCATCACCCAGCCGTCGAAGCCCCAGTCGCGGCGCAGGACGTCGGTGAGCAGCCCCTTGTTCTCGCACGCGAATGTGCCGTTGACCTTGTTGTACGCACCCATGACCGAGCCCGCCCCGGCGGCAATGGCGGCCTCGAAGCCGCGTAGCTCGGTCTCGCGCATGGTCTGCTCTCCGGCCCGCACATCGACGGACATGCGGTCCTTCTCCTGATTGTTCATCGCGAAGTGCTTCACCGTCGCGACGAGCCCCGCGCCCTGGATGCCCTTGATCTCCTCGGCGACCAGGTCGGCGGTGAGCAGCGGATCCTCGCTGAAGGTCTCGAAATTCCGTCCCGCGTACGGGGTGCGGATCAGGTTGCACATGGGCGAGAGCAGCACGTCCTGCCCCAGGGCGCGCCCCTCGCGGCCGATCACCTCGCCGTACGCCCGGGCGAGCGCGGGGTCGAAGGCCGAGGCGAGCAGGACCGGGGCGGGCAGCGCGGTGGCATGCGCCTTGACGCGTACACCTGCGGGCCCGTCGGCGAGGCGCAGGGGCGGGATGCCGAGCCGGGGCACTCCGGGCACGTATCCGGCCTGCCCGAGGTTCTCGGGGTCGGTGCCGCCGTGCAGCAGGGAGAGCTTTTCGTCGAGGGTGAGCCGGGCGACGAGCGATTCGACGCGGGGCCCGGCGAAGGGCCCGCGCCCGCCGGGTCTTGGCTGCACCGGGGCCGTCGCGTGCGCGGGCGTCGCGAGTCCTGCGGTGGCCGCGGCGGCGACCGCTGCGGCGCTTCCGATGAGGCGCAGCGCTGATCGCCGGGACACGGTGTCGGACATGGGCCGTCACTCCTTCTGTGCGCGGGCACGACGATGTGGACCGCGGCACGAAGCTGTTTTGAGGAGGTGGGGCATGTACACGTGCCAACGGGCGGCCGACGTTCGGCCTTTGAACGCACTATGCGACAAGACCGAGTTGACACCCCGTTAGACACCACTGGTTGCGCCGGGAAAGCTATGGCCACCACTGAACCGTGTCAATAAGTTGAACAGCAAACAACGGATGCGCCGACCGGAACCAGAAGGTCCGGCCGGCGCATCCGCCGTATCGCTCCCTGTCTCTGTGCGCCCCTCGGGGGGCCGTCAGCTGTTGGGGCGCAGCGTCCAGACGACCGTCATCTCGGTCGTCACCGCGCCGTCCTCGCGCGTGATGGCCACGGCCACCGGGAACTCGGGCCGCTTGCCCTCGTCCAGCTCCGCGAGCACCTCTGCGATCGGCCGGCCGAGGGTCGCCGTGGCGGTGACCTGGCCCGTGGCGATCTTCTTGAACGCGATATCGGCGTTGACCGGCAGCGGCACCGCGCGCGACAGCTGGTCACCGAAGGCCGCCAGGACGATGGCGCCGCTCGCCGACTCCCCGAGCGTGAAGATCGCGCCGGCGTGCGGGCCGCCGACGTGGTTGCGGTAGTCGGGGTTGTCGGGCAGGTGGAGCACCGCGCGCTCGGGGGTGGTCTCGGCGTACTCGAGATTCAGGGTCCGGACCATCGGCACGGTGGCGGCGAGCATCTCGCCGATTGACATCTGCTGGTCAGCGCTCATGACCGCGATGTTACCCACGAGTAGTAGCGCTTGGCCATCCCCGGGGACGCCCGGCGGGACCGCCGGTCATGTCAGCGTGCGGTCACAATCAGGGGCGGCCGTAGCAGTGGGGTAAGGCCACCTCTATCGTTACTGGCCATGTGGCCAGGACAGCAGCCGCCCGGGGGCGAGCAAAACCCGCAGGACCCTAATCAGCAGCCGTACCAGCAGCCGGGGTACCAGCAGCCCAACCCGTACCAGCAGCAGCCGGGCTACCCGCAGCAGCCCGGACCGCCGCCGCAGGGCGCTCCGCAGGGCCCGCCGCCGCAGGGCGCTCCCCAGCAGCAGCCCGGACCGCCGAACACACCGGCCCCGTACCCGCCGGGCCCGCCCACGCCCGGCCCGCCCACGCCCGGCCCTTATCAGCAGCAGGGCGCCCCGCAGTGGAACACGCCCGCGCAGCCCCTCGGGGCTCCCGAACCACCCCGCGACAACCGCAAGAAGACCACCATCACCGCGCTCGTCGCGGCGGGCGCCGTGGTCGTCGCCGCGGGTGTCACCGGCTTCCTCGTCCTCGGCGGCGACAAGGACAAGCAGGACGAGTCCAAGGGCGCGGACAAGAAGCCCTCGTCGTCGGCGCCGCAGTCGCCGAGCGAGGAGTCGTCGCCCACCCAGGAGGGCCGGGGCAACGGCCGTGGCAACGGCACCACCATCAAGCCGGTGATCCCCGGCTGGAAGGTCGTGGTCAACCCCAAGCGCGGCACCGCCTTCGACGTACCGGCCGACTGGCTCATCAAGGAGCCGTCCATGATGACCAGTTACGTCGACGAGAAGACCGAGAAGCCGGTCACGTCGATGACGGGCGTCGCCGAGTACAAGCCCGAGTGGTGCCAGTACGACGACGACCAGGACGGCGAGAAGTCCGACTGGAAGCTGGCCGGCGCCGGCACCAAGGGCGCCAACGGCGCCAGGAACTCGGGCGAGGCCGCGCAGAACGTCGTCGGCTGGTGGATCTACGGCCCGTACACACAGCCGAACCAGAAGAACATCGGCCTGTCCAAGCCCAAGGCCTACACGTCCAAGTCCGGCCTGAAGGGCAGCATCGCCTACGCCGAGTCGCAGGGCGTGCCGAAGTCGAAGAACCCGTGCGCCACCGAGGGCAAGGCCCTGTCGTTCGCCTTCAAGAACAAGGCCAACGACTACGTGGTCTGGTCGCTCTACGGCCCCAGGGACGTCAAGGGCGAGCTCGACAAGGAGACGATCGACAAGATCCTGAGCTCCGTGCGGCTCGCCGGTATGCCTGAGCAGTCGTGAGCGGTCCTCAGCAGTCCTGAGCAGCCCTCAGCAATCCTGAACAGTCCTGAGCGGTCCTGAGCACGGACGTCGGCGCACCAGGGTTTGGCACGGCAGGGGCGTTACGGCGATAGTTCCCCAGTGAACAAAGCCGTATCGCCCCGACTGCGCCGGCCCCCGTGGGCGGGACGCAACTACAGCCTCCTGACGGCCGCCGCGATCGTCACGAACCTGGGCAGCCACGGCGCCCTGATCGCGGCGGCCTTCGCGGTGCTCGACGCGGGCGGCGACGGCGGCGACGTGGGCCTTGTCGCCATGGCGCGCACCCTGCCGCTCGTGCTCTTCCTGCTCATCGGCGGCGCGGTCGCCGACCGGCTGCCGCGGCACCACGTGATGGTCGCCGCCAACGCCCTCAACTGCCTCTCGCAGGCGGCCTTCGCCGTGCTCGTGCTCGCCGGTGAGCCGCGCCTGTGGCAGATGATGCTCCTGACCGCGCTCGGCGGCACGGGCCAGGCGTTCTTCAACCCCGCGGCCGAGGGCATGCTGCTCTCCAGCGTCACGGGCGAACAGGCGAGCCGCGCCTTCGCCATGTTCCGGATGGCGATGCACGGTGCCGCGATCGGCGGGGCGGCGCTCGGCGGCGCGATGATCGCTGCCATCGGACCCGGCTGGGTGCTCGCGGTCGACGCGGCGGCCTTCGCGGTCGCCGGTCTGCTCCGCGCCTTCCTGAACGTCAGCCATGTGCCCGAGCGCGCCCCTGGCGGCGGCATGCTCGCCGATCTCCGGGACGGCTGGCGGGAGTTCATCGGCAGGCCCTGGCTGTGGACGATCGTCGCCCAGTTCTCGGTGGTGGTCGCGGTGATCGGAGCTGCGGAGGCGGTGTACGGGCCGCTTGTCGCCCGGGACTCGCTCGGCGGTGCGGCACCGTGGGGTCTGGCTCTCGGTACGTTCGGCGCGGGCACGGTCGCCGGTGCGCTGCTGATGATGCGCTGGAAGCCGCGGCGGCTGCTGCTCGCGGGCTCGCTCTGTGTGTTCCCGCTCGCCCTGCCTTCGGCGGCCCTCGCGGTGCCGGTGCCGGTGGCGGCGCTGTGCGGCGTGATGTTCGTCAGCGGTATCGCGATCGAGGTGTTCGGGGTGTCCTGGATGACGGCCCTGCACCAGGAGATCCCGGAGGAGAAGTTCTCCCGGGTCTCCGCGTACGACTGGTTCGGCTCGATCTCGATGGTGCCCCTCGCCACCGCCCTCGCCGGCCCGGCCGAGACCGCCTTCGGCCGTACGAACGCGCTGTGGGGGTGCGCGGGTCTCGTCGTCCTGGTGACGGCGGCGGTCCTGTGCGTACCCGACGTACGGAATCTGACGCGGCGGGCGGAGACGAAGGAGACCGCGCACTCGGAGGAGACGGCTCCGCACGTGTCTGCGACGGTCCCGGTGCCGCACCCGGACGCCGACGCCGACGCGGCGGGCGTGCCCGGCGCCTCAGCCGACGCCGAAGGCTCCCTCCGGCGGCTCGGGTGAGGCGACCGCGTCCTGCTCGCGTACCGTCCGCGCGTCACCGATGAGCCGGCGCAGCGCGGCGCCGTGTTCGACGCGGGCCGGGAACACGTCGGCGGCCGTGCGGCGGGTGAGCGCCGCGATGTCGGGCTCCTCGTGCGCGGCGACGACCACCGCGTTGCCGAAGCGGCGGCCGCGCAGCACCGCGGGTTCGGCGATCAGCGCCAGATGGGCGAACAGCTCCTGGAACGTGGCGAGTTGGGAGCGCAGAAAGGTGAAGGGGGCGCTGTCGGCGAGGTTGGCCAGATAGACGCCGCCGGGGCGCAGCACCCGCTCCGCCTGCCGTGCGTAGTCCAGGGTCGTCAGATGCGCCGGCACCCGCGAGCCGCCGAAGACATCCGCGACGATGACGTCCACGCTGTCCGTGGGCGCCGCCTCCAGCCAGCCGCGGGCGTCGGCTCGGTGCGTACGGATGCCTGAACCGGCCGCGACGGGCAGATGTTCGGCGATCAGCGCGCACAGGCCGTGGTCGGCCTCCACGACGTCCTGCGCCGAGCCCGGCCGGGTGGCCGCGAGATAGCGGGGCAGGGTCAGCGCCCCGCCGCCCAGGTGCAGCACATCGAGCGGCCGCCCCTCGGCGGCGACGGTGTCGAGTACGTGCCCCAGCCTGCGGGCGTACTCGAATTCGAGGTGCGTGGGCTCGTCCAGATCCACGTACGACTGGGGCGCGCCGTCGACGGTCAGGAGCCAGGCCCGCGGCCGGTCGACGTCGGGCAGCAGCTTGGCGACGCCGTGGTCCACGGCACGGGTCACGGGTATCGGCTCGTCCACACGTCCATTGTGCCGCCGACACCCCGGCCGACCGGCCACCCTGCACCACCGGAACGCAGCCCAGCCGCCCCGCGCCGGCTCATCCCTATGCACTGCGGCCCGCACGGACAGGCGGGGCGCGACGTACCGGACCTGGACCCCCGCGACCGAAGACCTGCCCCACCACCGGCACGTCCGGAGCGATCACAACAACCCGACCACCCCGCAGGCCACCAGCCGCCCGGCCACATACGCCGAGGCCCGCACGGCCAGCCCGCGCACCACCCGCCGAACCCGGACCCCCGCGACCGGAGACCAGCCTCACCGGCACGTCCGACGTGATGACGACAACCCGACAGCCCTGCCACCCACCCGCGGCCCGACCGGCCAGCCCGACCGACGCTCACAGCGCACCACCCCACACCAGCAAGGCTCACCCCCGCCCCCGCCCCCGCCAGGCCACGAGCCGCCCCCGGCCACATACACCGCACCCCGCACGGCCAGCCCGCGCACCAACGCGACTCACCCCCGCCAGACCCTCCCCACCTCGGCCACATGCGCCGCGGCCTGTGCCAGGCCCGCGCGGGCCGCCGGGGCGCGGCGGGCCGGGTCCAGGTTTCTGCGGCCGAAGGCCTGCTTCGCCTGCGCGTCCGGGGTGATGACGACGACCCGGGCGCCGTCGGCCTCCAGTTGGTCGGCCTGTCGGCGCGGGGACAGGAGGGGGCCGCCGCCCGCCGGCTGCGGTGCGATGACGACCACGCGCTCATGGCCCGCGGCGAGTTGGACGTTGGCGCAGGAGTGCACGCCGCCGTCGATCCACTTGCGGCCCCCGATGGTCACCGGCGGCCACACCATCGGCACGGCGCAGCTCGCCGCGACGGCGTCGACGACCGAGGCGCCGCTGTCCGCGTCGAAGGCCCGCAGCTCACCGGTCCGGGCGTCCACGGCGGTGACGAGCAGGGCGCGCGGCGGCCACGCGTGGGAGACGAGACGGCGGGCGATCACTTCGCGCCGGTCCGCCTCGGGCAGCGTCTCGGCGGCGAGGGCGAGGCGGCCGAGCTTCTGCCCGTACGCCTCGGGGGTGCGTGAACTCAGCACGGCACGCGCGTACTTGAGGAAAGTACCCGCTCCCAGATGGGCGGGGATCTCCCCCTTGGGGTCGGCGAGCTGGCGCTCGTACAGCTCGGGCAGCGTCAGCCGCCCCGAGGTCAGCTGGGCACCGACCACGGCACCCGCGGACGAGCCGACCACCAGGTCCGCGTCGCTCAGATCGACACCGGCCTCGGCGAGCCCGTGCAGCACACCGATCTCCCAGCCGACTCCGGTGAGCCCGCCCGCCCCCAGGACCAGTGCCGTCTTCCCCATGGACCGCCGCCTCTCCGCGCGGGACCCGGTGCCCGTGCCCCGGGTCGCAGTTCACAGCAGTGTCGCGTACGGGCCCGCACCCCCTGCCCCGGGGGTACGGGCCCGTACGGTTCAGCCCACCTCGGTCACGGTGCCCGCGCCGACGGTGCGGCCGCCCTCGCGGATCGCGAAGCCGAGGCCCGGCTCAAGGGGCACGTCACGGCCGAGCTCGACCGTCATCGTGACGGTGTCGCCGGGCCGGGCGACCGCCACATCGCCGAGGTCGATGTCGCCGACCACGTCCGCGGTACGCAGATAGAACTGCGGCCGGTAACCACTGACCACCGGGGTGGTACGGCCGCCTTCGCGTGCCGACAGGACGTACACCTGCGCGGTGAAGCGCCGCGCGGGCGTGACGCTGCCGGGCGCCGCGACGACATGGCCGCGCCGCACGGCGTCGCGCGGCACTCCGCGCAGCAGCAGCGCGACGTTGTCGCCGGCCTGCGCGGAGTCCATCGGCTTGCCGAAGGTCTCCAGACCGGTGACGACCGTCTCGCCCGCCTTCGCCGTCACCGCCGCCGACGCCCCGGACGCGCCGAGCACCTCGACACGGTCACCGACCCTGATGGTGCCGCGCTCGACGGCGCCGGTGACGACCGTCCCCCGGCCGGTGATGGTCAGGACGTTCTCCACCGGCAGCAGGAACGGCGCGTCGACATAGCGCTCGGGCATCGGCACATAGGTGTCCACCGCGTCGAGCAGCGCCTCGACGGCCCGGGTCCAACGCGGGTCGCCCTCAAGGGCCTTGAGGCCCGAGACCCGCACCACGGGCACGGCGTCGCCGCCGTAGCCGTGCGCGGAGAGCAGCTCACGCACTTCGAGCTCGACCAGGTCGGCGAGCACCGTGTCCTCGCCGTCGTCGACGGCGTCGGCCTTGTTGAGCGCCACCACGATGTGGTCGACGCCCACCTGCCGCGCGAGCAGCACGTGTTCGGCGGTCTGCGGCATGATCCCGTCGAGCGCCGAGACCACCAGGATCGCCCCGTCCAGCTGGGCCGCCCCGGTGACCATGTTCTTGACGTAGTCGGCGTGGCCCGGCATGTCCACGTGGGCGTAGTGCCGGGTCTCCGTCTCGTACTCGACGTGCGCGACGTTGATGGTGATACCGCGCTGCGCCTCCTCGGGCGCGCGGTCGATACGGTCGAAGGGCACGAACGTGCCGGAGCCGCGCTCGCTGAGGACCTTCGTGATGGCGGCGGTCAGGGTGGTCTTGCCGTGGTCGACATGGCCCATCGTGCCGATGTTCAGATGTGGTTTGGTGCGTACGTACGCCGTCTTGGGCATGGCTGACGTGGTTCCTTCCCGGAACACGAAGCGTGGAACGCGGACCCCTGTGCCGTACCGACCCTCCCCCTGCGGGGTCCGCCGGAGTGTCCGGGAAGGGTCAGCTTCGGGCGCCGTCGAAAGGGAGAACGGCAGCCTTCGCAGCGTCCGCGACTGCGGACGGAGCTGCGAGGAAGGCGTACCGGAACATGCCGCCGATCATTGCGTACGGATGGTTGCGTGGCGAACGGTTTTTCCCCCGGCCTGCGTGCGGCCCGGGTGCGTGCGGCCCCGGCGCGTGCCGTCCGGGCGCGTGCCATCCGGCCCCGGCCACGACTCCGTCCGGGCCCAGGCCCCCATCGCTTTCAGCGACTGAACCTCGTGGCCGGAAGTCAACCAAGCCCGGTTCAAAGCCTGTTCCGATCAAGGCGGCCTTCGCTCTACCCTCCTCAATGAGGAAACCGGGCGCCGCTCATGGCAGCGCCGATGGCCACCTGGCCGCCTCTTCCAGGCCCCAGCCCCCGGCCCGGACAACTCCAGCGCGCTTCGACGAGCCAGCTGGAGCCGCACCGCCGACTGTGCGGCTCCAGCCCCTGTCCTCCCGAGCGAAGGGGCAACTCCCGCAGCCCTGCCGCAGGAGAGGACGCCGCGCGAGGAAACGACGAGGGGGAGCCTCGCTCCTCGCGCCCGCGGCGGCCGCTGCCCCGAGGGGTGGCGGCCGTCCCGCGCCTGATCGGCTCGTTCACACCCGGTTCGCACGGGTTGTTTCGACCGTACTCCGAATTTCCCCCGGCATTCCTCGTACGGAGCAGACCGGTACAGTCGCGCCGAACCGGGTGGGGCAGCCGGTCAGGCCGGCGGTCAGGGAGCGAGGATGTCGAGCTCCTCGAGCGCCCCCACCGTGATCTCGCGGGTGAGCTGTTCCGCGCGGGCCGCGTCGCCCTCGCGCACCGCCTCCGCGACCCGGACATGCAGCGTGACGGCGGCCGGGTCGGGGTCCTCGAACATCACGTCGTGCTGGGTGCGGCCCGTCAGGACCTCGGCGACGACATCGCCGAGGCGGGCGAACATCTCGTTGCCGGAGGCGTTGAGGATCACCCGGTGGAAGGCGACGTCGTGGAAGAGATACCCCTCCAGGCGCCCACCACGTGAGTTGGCCACCATGCCGAGCGCGCACCCGGTGAGTTCGGCACACTGCTCGGCGGTGGCGTGCTTGGCGGCGAGACCGGCCGCGACCGGTTCGACCGCCGAACGCAGCACCGTCAGGGAACGCAGCTGCCGCGGGCGACCGTCGCCGGCCAGACGCCAGCGGATGACCTGCGGATCGTAGACATTCCACTGGCTCTCGGGGCGCACGGTCACGCCCACGCGGCGCCGGGACTCGACGAGGTACATGGATTCGAGGACGCGCACCGCCTCGCGCATGACGGAGCGCGACACCTCGAAGCGCTCCGCCAGTTCGTCCGTGCGCAGCACGCTGCCCGGCGGGTACGTGCCCGCCGTGATCTCGGGGCCGAGAGTGTCCAGTACATGGCCGTGCAGTCCCCGGCCCGGTGTGGTCATGCACTCAGCGTACGAGGCGCGTCACGCTCGCCAAAAGTCATACTTATTTATCACAGGGTCTTGAATTCGTCGTACCTAATCGGTTTCAGTGAGGTCGACGTCAGATGTCGACGTCGCATGTCGAGGAAGACAGCGAACAGCGAGGCAGTCATGCGTACCCCCCACGTCGTCGTGGTGATGGGCGTCGCCGGCACGGGCAAGACCACCATCGGTCCCCTGCTCGCCGCCCGGCTCGGCGTCCCCTATGCCGAGGGCGACGACTTCCACCCGGAGGCCAGCATCGCCAAGATGTCGGCCGGGACGCCGCTCACCGACGAGGACAGGTGGCCGTGGCTGGACGCCATCGGCACCTGGGCCCACGGACGTGAAGGGCTCGGCGGGGTCGTCAGCAGTTCCGCGCTGAAGCGCTCCTACCGCGACCGGCTGAGGGCGGCGGCCGCCGGGATCGTGTTCGTCCACCTCACGGGCGACCGGGAGCTCATCGCGAGCCGGATGGCGGACCGTCAGGGGCACTTCATGCCCACGGCGCTCCTCGACTCGCAGTTCGCCACGCTGCAGCCGCTCGAGACGGACGAGCCGGGGGTCGAGGTCGATGTCTCCGGCGAGCCCGAGGACATCGCCGCGCGAGCCGCGACCGCCCTCGAAGCGCTCGACCGCGCACCGAAGCCGACACAGGCGCCGGCACCCGCACCCGCACCGGCACCGGCACCGGCACCGGCCTCGTAACCCCGCCTCCCCCTCTCCCCCCCTCTCTCCCCCTTCCCTCCCCTTTCTCTCTCCCCACCTGCCCCTCCACTGACAAGGGAAAGACCCGTGACCAGACTCAGCGTCGAGATGCTGGCAGCGGACACCGTCGAGCCGATCACTTCGGCCGGTCATGCCCAGCTGGGCATCGCCGTGCTGGCGGGCATCGCCGTCATCGTCCTGCTCATCACCAAGTTCAAGCTCCACGCGTTCCTGGCCCTGACCCTCGGGTCACTGGCGCTCGGGGCGTTCGCCGGGGCGCCGCTCGACAAGGCCATCACCAGCTTCACCGCCGGGCTCGGCTCCACGGTCGCGGGCGTGGGCGTACTGATCGCCCTCGGCGCGATCCTCGGCAAGCTGCTCGCCGACTCCGGCGGCGCCGACCAGATCGTCGACACGATCCTCGCCAGGTCCGGCGGCCGTTCGATGCCGTGGACGATGGTGCTCATCGCCTCCGTGATCGGCCTTCCGCTGTTCTTCGAGGTCGGCGTCGTCCTGCTGATCCCGGTCGTCCTGATGGTCGCCAAGCGGGGCAACTTCTCGCTGATGCGTATCGGCATCCCGGCGCTCGCGGGCCTGTCCGTGATGCACGGCCTCGTCCCGCCGCACCCCGGCCCGCTGGTCGCGATCGACGCGGTCAAGGCCAACCTCGGTGTGACGCTGGCCCTCGGCGTCCTCGTCGCGATCCCCACCGTGATCATCGCCGGTCCGCTGTTCGCCCGGGTCGCGGCCCGCTGGGTGGACGTCCAGGCCCCCGAGCGCATGATTCCGCAGCGTCCGTCCGAGGACCTCGAGAAGCGTCCGGGCTTCGGCGCCACCCTTGGCACCATCCTGCTGCCGGTCGTCCTGATGCTCGCCAAGGCGCTGGTCGACATCGTCGTCGACGACCCCGAGAGCACCGTTCAGCGCGTCTTCGACGTCATCGGCTCCCCGCTGATCGCCCTGCTCGCCGCGGTACTCGTCGGCATCTTCACCCTCGGCCGGCCCGCCGGATTCTCCAAGGAGCGGATCTCCGGGCTCGTCGAGAAGGGCCTCGCACCGATCGCGGGCATCCTGCTGATCGTCGGCGCGGGCGGCGGCTTCAAGCAGACGCTCATCGACTCGGGCGTGGGCCAGATGGTCCTGGACATCTCCGAGGACTGGTCGATTCCGGCGCTGCTGCTCGCCTGGCTGATCGCCGTGGTGATCCGTCTCGCGACCGGTTCCGCGACCGTGGCGACCGTCTCGGCGGCCGGTCTGGTCGCGCCGCTCGCGGCCGATATGTCGACCACGCACAGCGCCCTGCTCGTGCTCGCCATCGGCGCCGGCTCGCTCTTCTTCAGCCATGTCAACGACGCCGGATTCTGGCTGGTGAAGGAGTACTTCGGCCTGAACGTCGGCCAGACGATCAAGACTTGGTCGATCATGGAGACGATCATCTCGGTGGTCGCCGGCGCGCTGGTCCTGCTGCTGTCCCTTGTGATCTAGGCGTACGCACTCGGCGCGAGGGGGCGTTCACAAGTGCTTGAGCGCCTCCCGCACCGACAGCGGCGCGAGCCGGTCCCGGTGGGCGGTGACGAAGGAACGTACCGCCTCCGGGTCCGTCTTCGCGTACTCCCGCAGACACCAGCCGATGGCCTTGCGGATGAAGAAGTCTGGGTGGCCCGCCTGGCGCAGGCAGTAGCCGAAGAGGCGGTCGGTGTCGGTGGCCCGCTTGTAGCGCAGCTGGTGCAGGAGGGCGGTGCGCGCCACCCACAGATCGTCGTCGTCGATCCAGGCGTCCATGTCGCGGGCGAGACCGGGGTCGGCCGCGACCAGGCCGCCGACGACATGTGCGGCGAGGGCGTCGACCGTGTCCCACCAGGAGACGGTCGTGACGAGATGGCGGGCCACGGGCAGAAACCCCGAGGAGCAGCGCTTCACATACCGCCGCAGATAGTCGACGGCGAAATAGTGGTACTCGCGCTCGGGCAGCTGCCAGCAGCGCAGCGCTACAGCCGTGCAGTCCGCCTCATCGGGGCGCGGCAGTCCGTCGAGCACGGTGCGCGAGAGGGCGCGGCGCTCGGTCGACATGATCCCGAGAAACGCAACGACGTTTTTCATGTACGCCTCGAGGGGCGCGACCCGCTCCGGTGCGGCGCCCTTGGGATACGCGATGACCAGGCGCGCGAGCACTTCATCGGCAAGATCACTCGCCGGTACCGGGGGCGGCACTGTGACGCTCATGAGACGCACCATACGGCGATCACACATATGTGTCGGTTAGTCTCCCCGAATGTTCGACCCTGTGACCCGGCCCGCGGCTCCCCTGCAACAGGGCCTCGGCGTGCGCTTCGGCAGAGTGCTGCTCTCGCCGTGGTCGCGGCTTGCGCTCCTGGTGGCGCTGCTCGCCGCGGCCGGCACGAGCGTCCTCGTCTTCGAACCGCAGCGCTTCCTCGCCGACGGCTGGCCGCCGCAGATCAACGGCGCGGCCGCTGTCGTCATGTTCGCCGTGGCGTACGGCCTGTGCACGGCCGCCTTCGTGCCACGGCCGCTGCTCAATCTCGCCGCGGGGGCGCTGTTCGGCTCCCAGGCGGGTCTCGCGGGGGCGATCGCGGGCACGGTGCTCGGCGCGGGGATCGCTTTCGGCCTCGGCCGGGTCCTGGGCCAGGACGCCCTGCGCCCGCTGCTGCGCGGCCGCATGGTGCACGCCGTCGACGGCCAGCTGAGCCGCCACGGCTTCCGCTCGATGCTGGCGGCGCGGCTCTTTCCCGGGGTGCCGTTCTGGGCGGCGAACTACTGCGCGGCGGTGTCCCGGATGGGGTGGCTGCCGTTCCTGCTCGCCACGGGCCTCGGCTCGATACCGAACACGGCGGCGTACGTCGTCGCGGGCAGCCGCGCCTCGACCCCCACCTCGCCCGCGTTCCTCATCGCCATGGGCTTTATCGCCCTGACGGGTCTGGCCGCGGCGGCGGTCGCCTGGTGCAAGCGGCACAAGCTCCGCGGGGAGGGCTCGGGACACTCCGAAGGCTCCGGGTCCGGACCCGAGCCCGTGGGCGCGGCCCGCGCCGACGGCCCGGCATCCGGCTGACCGGCACCGACCGGCCGTAACCGACTGACAGCCGACGCAGGGCGGGCACTTCACCGGGGGCTGCACGCAGCTGCGCGAGGGGGGCTTCACAGCAACCTGATCCGCGCGGACGGTACGCTGCCCAGCGGCGGCGGCCGAAGATCCGTGCCGATACCGGCACTTCCCTTCGCGAGCCGCCTCCCACGGCCACACCTATGACCACTTCCGCACACCGCCGGTTCCGCACACGAGCGGGCCGGCGCACGATCAGATCCGGGACGGCGCTCTGAGCGCACCACCGTGCCCTCGGTCAAGGCCATCACGCGGCGAAGATGGCGAAGCGCGGCGACAGCTCGTACACGGTCTCCCTCAAAAGGTCATCAAGAACCTTAAGAGGATCGGCACCGACATGAAGGTCAAGTACAAGGAGACGGCGCGGGGAGGGCTCGCGGTCAACGTCATCGAGCGCTGAGGAGGCGGGCTCTGATCAGCACTTTCTCTTCTTTCAGCGCTGTCGGGGCCTTCCCTGCTCACACGGCAGAAAACCCCTCGGAAGTCCCCGAGACAGACGTGAAAGTCCCTGAAAATCCCTGGGGATCCTAGTGGACCAAGATCTACAGGGTGCGCAGCGTTCCCGAGGGTCAGAAGTAATGAGCACAGCACTCGCCCAAAGCTCCCCGGGAGGCGAGGCAGCCTCTGGACCATCAGGTACACGCCACGGAAGTGGATCTCCACCTCTGGACGCGTGGAGTTCTTGTCTCTACGGCAGTTGGGACGTCCCATGTGGAGCCCCTCCGGAGGCGGCCCGCACAGGCCGACAGGCGTCTTGATGCTTCCGGCTACGGCAGCACACCGAGACGGCATCGCGCATGAGTATTAAGAAACGTAGTGGAGAGAGAATGAGACTGAAGTCGAACTCATGATCCCTCTGCTCCCCGGGGAGCAGAGGGATCATGAGTTCGGCCACCGCTGCGTGATGAGTCATCCCCGCATGCGTGGGGGGGCAGGACGACGACCGCATCGTCGGCTGTCTTGCACTGGGAACATCCCCGCGTGCGCGGGGAGCAGTCGGGCTCGCCCAGTGAGTTGTGTGGTGGTGGCGTGAGGAGCGGCAGGGGTGATCGTGCTGGTCGGCGCCTGCTGTCTTCGGTGAAGATCGTCCGTCCTGCCGGTGGGCCGGTTTCTCCGGTTCGGCTGTGCGCGATGTCGCCTGCGACCTACGATCCGTGATCGGCCGGAAACGCCGCAGGATCGCTGGAGGATGCGTATGGGGGATCTGGAGCGACGGGTGGCGGGATCGCGCTGCTGGACGGATCCCTGATCCGCACCCGCCGTCGCACCGGAGCTGCGAACCCGAAGAACTTCTCCGGCAAGCATAAATGCCACGGCCTGCTGGTCGTCGCTCTCACCGACGAGAACGGCCGACTGCTGTGGATCTCAGCAGCGCGGCCCGGACGCACCTCGGAGATCACCGCATGCCGCCACGACAAGCTCACCGCCCGC
>NZ_JBHTCF010000040.1:0-31147 GCF_042665355.1 Streptomyces monticola
GCTCACTCGGGGCCAGGCCGCGCACCCGCTCCACCACCTGCCGCAGATGCTCGGGCGTGGTGCCGCAGCAGCCGCCCACCAGAGACAGGCCGTACTCGCCGACGAACGTCTCCTGCGCGTCGGCCAGGCCTTCCGGGCCGAGCGGGAAGTGCGCACCGTCCTTGGTCAGCACCGGCAGTCCGGCGTTCGGCATGCACAGCAGCGGGATACGTGAGTGGCGGGCCAGATGGCGCAGGTGCTCGCTCATCTCGGCCGGACCCGTCGAGCAGTTGAGGCCGATCATGTCGATACCGAGCGGCTCCAGGGCCGTCAGAGCGGCACCGATCTCCGAGCCGAGCAGCATCGTGCCGGTCGTCTCGAACGCCAGCGAGCACAGCAGCGGCAGCTCCGTACCGCTCGCCTCAAGGGCCCGGCGGGCGCCGAGCAGGGCCGCCTTGGTCTGCAGCAGGTCCTGGGTGGTCTCCACCAGAAGCGCGTCGGCGCCACCGGCGATCAGGCCTTCGGCGTTCGCCTGGAAGCCGTCGCGGAGCGTGGTGTAGGCGATATGGCCCAGGGTCGGCAGCTTGGTGCCGGGACCCATCGAGCCGAGGACCCAGCGCTCCTGACCGCTGGACTCGGTGTATTCGTCGGCCACTTGGCGGGCGATCCGCGCACCGGCCTCGGACAGCTCGAAGACCCGCTCCGGGATGTCGTACTCCCCCAGGGCCGCGGAATTGGCCCCGAAGGTGTTGGTCTCGACGCAGTCGACGCCCACGGCGAAGTACTCGGCGTGCACCGAGCGGACGATGTCGGGCCGGGTGACGTTCAGGATCTCGTTACAGCCCTCCAGCTGCTGGAAGTCCTCAAGGGTGGGGTCCTGCGCCTGAAGCATCGTGCCCATCGCCCCGTCGGCCACCACCACCCGGGTGGCAAGGGCCGTACGCAGAGCGGCAGTTCGCGTGTCCGCCGTCATGACACACCTGCCAGATGGGGCTCGATCTCGTGCGCGGCGGTGCTGCCGTACGCCCGGTCGATGCGGGCGAGCAGATCCGCGGCCAGGAGCTTGTACTCCTGTGTGCCGACGGATTCGAGTACCACCGTCGCCAGGGCGCAGCCGAGTTGGGCCGCGCGCTCGTCCGGCAGGTGCCAGGCGCGGCCCGCGAGGAATCCGGCGCGGAAGGCGTCGCCGACGCCGGTCGGGTCGGCGGCGGCGTCCGTCGTGACCGCGGGGATGTCCCGGCGGCCGGCGGCGCGGGTGGTGATCGACACTCCGTCCGCGCCGTGCGTGACGATCCAGGTGCCGACGCGCGCCAGGACGTCCTGTTCGCTCCAGCCGGTGCGTTCCTGCAGCAGAGCGGCCTCGTAGGCGTTGGTGAACAGCAGCTGCGCGCCGTCCACCAGGGTCCGGGTCTGTGCGGCGTCGAGCCGGGCCAGCTGCTGGGCGGGGTCCGCCGCCACGGGCAGGCCCATGGCGTGTGCGGCGGCGGTGTGCCTGAGCATGGCCTCGGGGTCGTCGGCGCCGATCAGGACCAGGCCCAACATGGCTGTTCTGCGGGCCACTTGGTGCAGGTCGAGGTGGCGTGCCTCGGTCATGGCACCGGCGTAGAAGGTCGCGATCTGGTTCTGCTCGATGTCGGTGGTGCACACGAAGCGGGCGGTGTGCAGGGTCTCGCTGACCCGGACCGACGCCGTGTCCACTCCGGCTCCGCGCAGCCATCCGTCGTACTCGGCGAAGTCGACGCCCGCCGCGCCGACGAGCACGGGCCGCAGTCCGAGCAGGCCGAGCCCGAAGGAGATGTTCGCGGCCACGCCGCCCTTGCGGACGTCGAGGCGGTCGGCGAGGAAGGACAGGGAGACATGCTCGATCTGCGTGGTCAGGAACTGCTCGGCGAAGCGGCCGGGGAACACCATCAGGTGATCGGTCGCGATCGAACCGGTAATGGCCATACGCACGGCGTTCACTCCTTAACCGCTGCCGGTCGGGTGGGTGGGCGACTACGGGCGCCCCTACGGGCGCGATGACAGGCCGCGGCTAGAGGCCCGCGGCTTGGCGCAGGGCGTCCGCGCGGTCGGTGCGCTCCCAGGTGAAGTCGGGCAGTTCGCGGCCGAAGTGGCCGTACGCCGCGGTCTGGGCGTAGATCGGGCGGAGCAGGTCGAGGTCGCGGATGATCGCGGCGGGGCGCAGGTCGAAGGTCTCCGCGACGGCTTCCTCGATACGGCGGCTCGCCACCAGGGCGGTGCCGAAGGTCTCGATGAACAGACCGACGGGCTGGGCCTTTCCGATGGCGTACGCGACCTGGACCTCGCAGCGGGTGGCGAGGCCCGCGGCGACGATGTTCTTGGCGACCCAGCGCATGGCGTAGGCGGCCGAGCGGTCGACCTTGGAGGGGTCCTTGCCGGAGAAGGCGCCGCCGCCGTGGCGGGCCATGCCGCCGTACGTATCGATGATGATCTTGCGGCCGGTCAGGCCGGCGTCACCCATCGGGCCGCCGATCTCGAACCGGCCTGTGGGGTTGACCAGGAGGCGGTAGCCGTCGGTGTCCAGCTTGATGCCGTCGTCGGCGAGCTGCTTCAGCTCCGGCTCGACGACGAACTGGCGGATGTCGGGGACGAGCAGCGTGTCCAGGTCGATGCCCTGTGCGTGCTGCGAGGAGACCACGACGGTGTCGAGGCGGATCGCCCGGCTGCCGAGGTACTCGATGGTGACCTGGGTCTTGCCGTCGGGACGCAGATACGGCGCGGTGCCGTCCTTGCGGACCTGCGAGAGGCGCTGCGAAAGACGGTGGGCGAGGTGGATGGGCAGCGGCATCAGCTCGGGCGTCTCGTCGCACGCGTACCCGAACATCAGGCCCTGGTCGCCCGCGCCCTGCGCGTCGAGGGCGTCCTCGGCGCCCGCCCTCTTCTCGTACGCCGTGTCGACGCCGCGTGCGATGTCGGGGGACTGCGCGCCGATCGACACCGTCACGCCGCACGACGCCCCGTCGAAGCCCTTCACGGACGAGTCGTAGCCGATCTCCAGGACCTTGTTCCGCACGAGGCTCGGTATGTCGGCGTACGCGGTGGTGGTGACCTCTCCGGCGAGGTGCACCTGGCCGGTGGTGAGGAGGGTTTCGACAGCGACCCGGGCGCCCGGGTCGTCGCGCAGGAGGGCGTCGAGGACGGTGTCGCTGATCTGGTCGGCGATTTTGTCGGGATGCCCTTCGGTCACGGACTCTGAGGTGAACAGACGACGGGACACGACGCTCCTAGGGGAAGAGGTGGGCCTGAGGGCGGCGGCGCAGCGAAAGCGACCGGAACGGCCTGTGAATCAGGGGAGTCGGGCAGCCGCTGGGCAGATATCGCTGGGCGGATAAATGCCATGGGTTCGCAAGAAGGCAAGGACCTCGCGAGAGGGCCGGGACCACACCGCCCGGGGCTTTGGAACACTGAATGCCATCAGGGCAGGGGTGTGCGTCACGAGAAGCGTGACACACCGTTTCGCGCCGGTCAACCGGGCTGGAGAATAAGGGAGTTGAGAATGGCGCGGGGCAGCGGAGAAGGCCGGGAAGGCGCGCCTGAGTGAATTTCAGGAAGGGCATGCGGGCTTATGACGGACGACGTCGGTGACGCGTCCGCCCGGAACTCGGGATAACAGGGGTAATCGTTCTGGGATACCCCTTCTCACCGTCCGCGCCGATTCACTCCTGGGGATTCTGGTGGCCGGTGCCCATGGGGCCAGGAAGCTGTGTCGCCGTGGAAAGCCGGAAGAGTTCGTCGAGGTCGTATTCCGCGCGCTGGGGGCCGCCGTAGCGGGTGAGCTTTCCCCTGCTGGCCCACTTGCGGATGGTGGCCGCGCTCACTCCCATGGCGAGCGCGGCGAGTTCGGTGGGAACGGTGCGCCGGCCCGGCGGGTAACTCATCGCCCGGATCCGGCCGTTGAGCACCGCATGCGGTCGGCGGCGAGGAGCCAGTGCTGCGGCGGGAGCAGATGTCCCGACTCGCAGGTGACGCGGCCGGGGGCGGCGTCACGTCCGGCGGTCGCCGGCACTCCGTACAGCGTGCCGGTGCAGTCCTGCCGCGGGCAGTCGCCGAGCGGGATGCGCCGCATGGCCCCGGAGCCGATGAGGGTGTCGAACGACTGCAGCAGCCGGGCCAGTTCCTCGCCGAGGTCGGCGGCCGCGGGGTGCGCGGCCAGCCAGTCCAGATGGCGGCCGAGGAAGCGTACGAGGGCGACCACTCCGGGGCCGCCGGGCCCGGGGACCTGTCGCTCGTCCACGACGAGGCGCGCCCAGGAGGCGAGGACTTCCGCCAGCTCCGCCCGTACCGTCATCGCCCGGTCGTCGAGCACGATGCCCCTGGCGCGGCTGCCGCTGACCCGCTCCCGCAGGCCGAGCGGGGCCGAGACCAGATAGTGGTCGCTCTCCCGGTAGGCCTCGAGCAGGGCGCACAAGTCCGCCTTGAGGCCCAGGGGTTGACCGTGCCGGCTGCCGGACGGCCGGGTGGGCGTCCTGTCCAGGGAGTCTGTCCGCTGACCCATGTCGGTCCCCCGAGTTTCTGTGCCGGCTGTCCGGCACCGGGTATGCACACGATCCCGGCCATCCATCGATGGACTTGGCCGTTAGGTTCACCAAAACATGCGTGCCTGTACGTTTGCTACGTGCCATCGAAGCTTTCGATGGCATCTTTGGCACATCAGCCTGGCGGCTCAGGGTTTCGGGGGGTACCCGCCCGCTCCCGAGAGCGGGCGCTGGCGGGGAACTCGCAGGTGGGCGTGGGGTTGTGGCTCACAGAACCGAGCCATGTCCCGTCGGGCCACATCGGCGATCTTGATGATGAGATCGGCGTGCGGGAGCAGTCGCGCGCCGGCTTCCGTCAGTGTGATCTGGCGCCCCGTCCGGCAGAACAACGGCACGCCGACGGACTCCTCCAGGCCTTTGATCTGCGCAGTAACGCTGGACTGCGCATAGTGCAGCTTCTGTGCGGCGCGGGTGAAGCTCAGCTCGGCCGCCACCTCACGGAAGGTGCGTAACTGTTGAAGTTGCACGACGACCTCCCTAGCCGTCTGCTAAAAAGTGCGCTGCTACACGAATATCGTGAGCGTAGCAGCGGTCAGGGGGCCAAGGACGTGCCGTTCGCGCCCTGTTCGCCCAGTTCGCCCAGTTCCTCAAGCTCGGCCATGACCCGCTCCCCGCGGTCCGCCGCCATGTCGAGGCGGGCGAGGATTCCGGGCAGCGCGATGGTGGGCATCACATGCTGCAGAAACACCGACACCCGCCGCTCCACATCGCGCCGGTCGTCCATGACCTCGGACATCAGCTGGATCCCGGTGTAGGCCCCGGCAATCATCACGGCGACATCGTCCAGCTGGACATGCGGATGCAGCTCGCCGCGCTCCCTGGCCTCGGTCAGGCCCCGCATGTTGTGCGTGACCCAGGCCTCGAACGCCTTGCTCCGGTCCAGGCTGTGCGAGGCCTTCTCGACGGCGAGCCGGACACTGCCCTGCAGCAGCCGGTCCTTGCGCAGCCGCACGGTGAAGACCATGCCCGCGTCGACGAACTCCTGCAGCTTGATCTCCCGTGGAATCAGCGGGTACTGCTCACCACCCCGCTGGGTTTCGAGCACCGCCTCGGCGAGATCCTCCTTGGAGGAAAAGTGGTAGTAGAAGGCCCCTCTGGTCACTCCGACCTTCGCGTACACATCGGAGATCACGGCTCCCTCGAACCCTCGCTGCGCGAAGACGGCTCCGCCGGCCTCCACGATCTTCCGGCGAGTTCTGGTAGATCGCTCCTGTTGCGCCACTCGCCACTCCCACTTCTCCCCCGCACCGACCCGATCGCCGGGGTCGCCAGCAATCCTTATTGCGAATCATACATCCATGCACGTATCTTGTGACCTCTCAGCGACTCGTAGCCGACAGTGTTTCTCGGGGGGACTCATGAACCGGGCTACTCGAACCACTAGTTATCCGGACAACTTATGCCTCGATACAGAGCAGTTCGAGGCACCGACGGTCGCCAAGGAGATCGTCCACCGCTCCACCTCAGGGGATGTGATGCCCGTCCGCTGGCTGCGACGGGACGATACGCACTTCTCGCTGGGGGTGCAGTGGCCGGTCAACCACAGGTTCTATGCGCCGCTGCACGGTAAGTACTCACCGACGCTGGTTCCCGAAACCTTCCGGCAGGCGGCGATCCTTCTCGCGCACGCCGAGTTCCACGTTCCGGCCGACCACACCTTCCTCATCTCGGAGTTGACCTATACGGCGAACCCGATCCTGCTCCGTCTCGGCACTCCCACCACCGACCTCACCCTGGACGTCACCTGCTCGCGGATACGCAGACGCGGCACCGGCATCGGCGGGATGGTCTGCCAGATGACCCTGCACAACGGCGTCGGAGTCATCGCGAGCGGCGGCGGCCGGCTGCAGTGCACGGCACCCGAGGTCTACCGCCGGATACGCGGCATCCGCATCACGGCCGAGCCCGATGACATGCCGGTGAGCCCGCCGATCGATCCACGCCGGGTGCACCGGGTCGACCCGGTCGATGTGGTCCTCGCCCCCTCCGCCCGCGCACGCCGCTGGCAGCTGCGCGCAGACCCGCGCAACGAGACCCTCTTCGACCACACGGTGGACCACATCCCCGGCATGGTGCTGCTCGAAGCGGCCCACCAGGCTGCACAGGCCACCGTCTTTCCCCGGTCCTGGTATCCGACCTCCGTCGACATCTGCTACCAGCGTTACGCCGAGTTCAACTCCCCCTGCTGGATAGAGGTCGACACCGCCCCGCCGCTGTCCCCCGGCATCGTGCCCCTCCGGGTCACGGGCCACCAGGACGGCCGGAGCGTGTTCACGGCTCTGGTCAACGGGTCGGTGACGTAGGCGGGCCCGCCGTTCTCGTATACAAGGAGCCACCCCCGTACGGATGCCGGGGGTGGCTTCGGCATTAGCGCGGGTATCGCCGCTCCTCGGCCAGAAAAGAGCGCGCCCGGTTTTCTCGGAGGCAAGCGGAATACAGAATTCGCAATGCCCCTTCATCATGGGCGAGTTCACCTTTCACTCCTTACGCAATCGCGGTCGAGCGAAATCCTCGATGAAAGGCTGGTGGTGTCGGCTGCGGCGGGGCTACATTCGGGCTCAATAAAGCGTGAATCCGAAATTCCGATCTCCAGGGGGCACTTCGCCATGACGGTCACGCGTTGTCCCATCGCCATAGATCCACTCGGGCACGATGTGCACCATGAGATCGCCCGAATAAGGAAAGAAGGACGGGCGGTCAAGGTCGAATTACCCGGCGGGGTCCAGGCCTGGTCGGTGACGAGCCATGACCTCGTCAGACGACTGCTGACCGACCCCCGGGTCTCCAAGGACGCCTACCGGCATTGGCCGGCCTGGATCAACGGCGAAGTCGGCCCGGAGTGGCCGCTGTCCATCTGGGTTTCGGTGCAGAACATGGTCACCGCTTACGGCGCCGACCACACCCGGTTGCGCAAGCCGGTGGCCACGGCATTCACCATGCGCCGGGTGAATGCCCTGCGCCCTCGTGTCGAGGCGATCACGGACGACTTACTGAATCGGCTTGCCGCACTCGACGTACGTCAAGTGGTCGATCTGCGGGCCGAGTTGGCGCATCCGCTGCCGAACCAGGTGGTCTGTGAACTCTTCGGTGTTCCGGAAGAGGTGCGCGGGGATCTGCACGCCATCATCAAGGGCTTCTTCCGTACCTCGGCGACGGTCGAGGAGGCGCAGGCCAATGGAATGAGTCTGTACGCCACCATGGCGAAGTTCGTCGCCATCAAGCAGGAGGAGACCGGCACCGACGACCTGACGCACGCCCTGATCAGAGCGTGGCAGGCGGACGAGGCCACGCTCAGCGAGAAGGAACTCGTCGACAGCCTCACGCTGCTGCTCACCGCGGGGTACGAGACCACCGTCAACCTGATCGACAACGCGATCAGCGCTCTCCTCACCCACCCCGGCCAGCTCGAACTCGTCCGCTCGGGCAAGGCCACGTGGAGCGATGTGGTCGAGGAGACCCTGCGCTGGCAGCCGTCGGGGGCGAACGGCATTCTGCGCTTCGCCGTGGACGACATCGAACTGGGCGAGGTCTGCATTCCCAAGGGCGATGCCATCGTGATCTCGTTCGCCGGCGCCGGGCGTGACCCGATCGTCCACAACAACCCGGACCACTTCGACATCACCCGGCCCACCAGTCGTGAGCACATCGCGTTCGGACACGGCGCCCACTACTGCCTGGGGGCCTCGCTCGCCCGCCTCGAGGCCGAGGTCGCGCTGGCCGCGCTGTTCGAGAGTTTTCCCCTGCTCACGCTTGCCGTGCCGGCCGGCCAGCTGCGGCCACAGCCCTCGTTCATCTCCAACGGTCACCGGGAGGTGCCGGTCTGGCTGCACGGCCGCCCGTGACTCCGGTCCGTGACAACTCCCGCGCGGGACGCGGGAGTTGTCACGGGTTGGGGTCCGCCGGGGCCTCGGTGGGGTGAAGCGGCAGAAAGGTTCGTTCGCGCCGGCGCAGCTCCTCCTCCGCGGTCTGCTCGACGCGGCGCATGGCGAAGCGCAGGATCGGCGGGGCCATCAGGGACGTGGCGATGGCCACGAGCACGATGAGCGTGTACGTCGTGGTCGTGAGCACGCCGATGCGCAGACCGACGGTGGCGATGACGAGCTGAATGACACCCCGGGCGTTCAGGGCGCCGCCGAGCGCGAGGGACTCCCAGGGCCCGAGGCGCCCGATGCGGGCCCCCGCGAAGGCACCGGCGACCTTGCCGACCACGGCGACGAGCAGCAGCACGACGGCGGCTGCCAGGACCGGCGGGTCGGCGAGCGCGGTCAGGTCGATGCGCAGGCCCGCGGTGGCGAAGAACAGCGGGGCGAACACGGCAAGAACGACGGTGCGCAGCGGAGCGAGACGGGCGAGGACGGGGACGGCCCCCGAGCCGGCACCGGAGACGTCCCCCGAGGCACCCCTTGAGCCGGAACCGGCGGCAGGCTCCGGGCGGGAACCGGAGCCGTCGCCGGAGCTGGAACCCGCGACCGAGCCCGCGCCTGAGCCCGCGACCGAGCCGATGAGCATCCCTGCGAGGAATGCTCCGAACATGGCCTCCAGGCCGAGTGCGTGGGTGGCGGCTGCGCTCAGCAGGATCAGGGCGGTGGCGGCGGCCACGGTGATGCCCGGTTCGGAGCGCTCCGTGGCCCGCAGTACACGACGCACCAGGGGCCGGCCGACAAGGGCGGTGGCGGCCAGGACGAGGACCGTGGCGCCGATGAGCAGGGCGACGCTTTCGGGGCGGGCGTCACCCATGGCCATGGCGGTGACCACGGAGAGCAGGATCCAGCCGATGATGTCGTCCACCATGCCTGCGGCAAGGGTGAGTTGGCCGACGTTGCGGTGCAGCAGATTCATGTCGGTGAGCGTCTTGGCGATCACCGGGAGCGCGCTGACGCACAGGGCCACGCCGATGAACAGGGCGAACGCGGGGCGGCCGATGCCGGCCGGGATGAGGCTGCCGGGGGCGGCGTAGCCGGCGGCGACGCCGAGGCCGAGGGGCAGGAGCAGACCGCCGAGTCCGACGCTCAGGGCGGTGGCGCCGCGGCGGCGGATCAGGCCCACGTCCATCTCCATGCCGGTGACACCGACGAGCAGGACGACGCCGATCTGGCCGAGCGCGTCCAGGAGATGGAACTGGTCGGTCGTCGGAGGCAGCAGCCACTGGGACAGCTGGGGCGCGGCGCTGCCGAGCACGGTCGGCCCGAGCAGCACGCCGACGCACAGCTCACCCGCCACGGCGGGCATGCCGAAGCGGGCGGCGAGACGTCCGCACAGCAGGGCGAGGAGGATCAGGAGGCCGGCCTGGAGCAGGAAGACGAACAGCTGGTGGGCCGGGAGCGGCGGTATCGGCGCGGCGAACGGCATGGCGGACTCCGGGGTCTGACGGGGTGTCTGTGAGGCGGGTCGTCGCCGACTGCGCGGGGGCCGGCCGGTCGCCTCAGCTGTCCTGCGCGTCCCACCACGCGATGTGCCGGTCGAGCGGGTCGATGGGCATGACGGCCTTGAACATGTCGTTCTCGACGTTGGCGAGCTTCGCGTCGTAGGGCTTGCCCGCGGCTTCGAAGGAGCGGTGGATGCGGGGGCGGAGCCGCTCGATGGCGGCGGTGTGCCGCTCGAAGGTGCTGGCGGGCTGCAGCAGGAAGTAGGTGCGCGGGTCGCCGTGGGTGTGCCGGGGCGAGTGGCTCGGGTAGCAGGGCGCGAAGGACACCAGGAAGAACCGCTCGCCCTCGATCATGGCGTACCACGGCTGGTCGGGGACCGGTTCCTCGTCGATGTACACGCTTGTGTACAGGTCGGCGAGGGTGGTGTAGAAGCGGCGGGTGAGGACGGTGAGCGCCGCCAGACTGGCGCCGATGGTGGGTTCGTCGAAGGTGATGACCATGCCGTCGAGCCGCTTGGCGCGGGCGGTGCGGAAGAAGTCGGCGAGGGTGTCGCGGTGTCCGCGCAGCTCCTTCTCCACCCCGTCGAGGCCGGCGGCGGTGAGGGTCACGGGCCGGCCCATCCGGGACGGTTTCGCGAAGGGGCAGTAGGTGGCGTTGACGATGTCGTCGAAGCTCATGCTCATTTCACCTGGGCTTTGTCCGGGTGGGGCGCGGCGGTGGCCGCGCCGACGGCCGCGGCGCGGGTGCCGAGGACGTAGAACCACCAGCTGGCGACGGTGAGGGCGATCAGCGTGGCGAACATCACGGCGGGCGTGCTGTGTTCGAGGAGGAAGCCGCAGACGATCGGGCCGAAGGCGATGCCGAGGTGGATGAGGTTCTGGGCGCCGAAGTAGCTGCCGCGCAGCTTCGCCGGGGCGATGTTGTCGATGAACATGTACTCGGCGGGCACCACGATGACCTCGCCGACCGTGAAGACGGCGATGGCGAGCACCAGGACCAGGGCGTGGGTGGACACGGAAAGCCCGATGAGGCCCGCGATGAACGCGGCGCAGCCGAGGGTCAGCCACTTGAGGAGAGTCTTGTCCCGCAGGCGGCTGCCGAGGGCGTACTGCAGGGCGATGACGACGACGGCGTTGGCCGCGGAGATATAGGCCACCGACTGGTACGCCTCTTCGCGGGGCTGTACGAGGACCAGGTACTGCGACATGTACGTCAGCAGCGGTCCGTAGACCATGATGCTGAGGATGCCGCCGAGGGTGAACAGGGCGAGCCTGCGGTCGCCGCGCATGACGCGGAGTACCTGTCCGAAGCCCAGCGGCTCGGTGTCGTCGGCCGCGTCGTCGGCGGCGGCCTGCTCCGTCGCGGCGGGTGCGGTGCGCGGATCGCCTTGCGGCTGTGGGCCGTTGAGGAAGGTGCGGCGGTAGGCGGCCAGCGGCACGAGCGCCGCGAGGATGAAACCGGCGGCCATCAGGAAGGGGCCTGAGGTGTGGGCGCGGGCGAGCCAGGCGCCGAGGAACGGGCCGACGACGGCACCGATGTTCTGCAGCGAGTAGCGCAGCGAGAACACCTTGGTGCGGATGTCGGGTCGTACCAGCTCGGACAGCAGCGCGTTGCCGGTGACGCTCATCGAGGACGAGGCGATGTTCGCGGCGAACAGGAACACCACGACCACGGCGGATACGTCGACCAGTGGCACCGCCACGTACAGCGCCGTCAGGATCACATCGAGCACGATGACGAAGTGCACCTTGACGAAGCGGTCCGCGAGGTAGCCGCCGTAGACGCTGGCGAGGGTGCCCACCAGCATGGAGAGGCCGACGACATAGCCGATCTGCGCGCCGCCCATGCTGTGCGCTTCGTGCAGGTAGATGGGCAGATACACCAGGAGTGCGAAGAAGCTGACCGCTCGCGCGGCAGCGGCGAACAGCAGAATCCTTACCGGCGTGGAGAGTTCGCGCAGCAGCTGCCTGAGGTCTTTCACGAGGAGGGTCCTCCCACGAGGGCTTCGATGATGTCGGTGAGGGACTGCTTGAGCTCCTCGATCCGGGCGGTGTCGAACAGGTCGGGGTGGTGGCCGAAGAGGATCTCCAGGCGTTCGCCGGGGATGACGGTGATGCCGAGCGGATAGTGCGAGACGCCCTTGGCCGACTGGGTCTGCTCGGTCATCCGCAGACCGGTGGCGGTGCGCAGGCCGCCGTCGGGCTCGTCGGGCATGTTCTGGAAGACGTAGTAGGTGTCGAAGAGTTCGCCGAGGCCGAGCAGCCGCTGGATGTCGGTGAGCCCGAGGTGGCGGTGGCCGAAGGTGTCGAGCTGACTGGTCTGGACGCGGGTGAGGGCGGCGGCGGGCGGCTCGGCGGGGTCGACGCGGACACGCAGCGGGACCGTGTTGATGAGCAGCCCTACGGCGTTCTCGATGCCGGGGATCTCGGCGGGCCGTTCGGAGACGGTGACCCCGAAGACGACGTCGCGCCGGCCCGTCAGACGGCTGAGCTGGATGCCCCAGGCGGTCTGCAGCGCCGTGTTGAGGGTGACGCCGACGCGGCCGCAGACCTCGGTGAGGGCCCGGGTCAGGGACGCGCTCAGGACGAGGCCTGTGGTGCGCGGCAGGGCGTGCACGAGTTCACCGGGCGCGAGGCGGGTGGGCTCGGTGACCCCGGCGAGGTAGCGGCGCCATACGTCGGCCGCGGCCTCGCGGTCCTGGGCGCCGAGCCAGCCGAGATAGTCGCGGAACGCCGTCGCCACGGGCAGCCGGGCGCCGTCGTAGAGCGCGAACAGCTCTTCCCACACGGTCGGCATGGACCAGCCGTCGAGGAGGATGTGATGGTCGGCGACGAGGAGTTCGTGGTGGTCGTCGGCGAACCGCAGCAGGATGAAGCGGAGCATCGGCGGTTCGGCGAGGTCGAAGGGCAGCGCGGCGTCGTCGGCGATGATCCGGTCCCGGCGCCGCTCCTGTTCGGCGGCCGGGAGCCCGGAGAGATCGTGCAACCGCCAGGGGACTTCGACGTGTTGGCGGACGGCTTGGACCGGGGTCTCCAGGCCTTCGGAGAGGAAGCCGGCGCGGAGGTTGCCGTGCCGGTCGAGCAGGGCCTGCGCGGCGGACCGCAGCCGCTCGGCGTCCAGCGGTCCGTCGAGCGTGAACAGGCTCTGGCCCTGGTACGGATCGCCCTGCCCCTGGGTGGCACGGGCGTGCAGGAGCAGCCCTTGCTGGAGCGGGGCGAGCGGCCAGATGTCGAGCAACCCCGGCTGGCTGCGCTCCAGTTCGCTGATCGTGGACTGCTTGAGCGGGACCAGGGCGATGTCGGAGGGCGTGAGGCCGCCGAGTCCCGGGTGGCCGGCCAGGGTGGCGAGCGCGCCGACGACGGTGACGAAGCGCTCGGCGAGCGCGGCGATCTCGTCCTCGGTGAACAGCGCGGTGTCCCACTGCCAGGTGGTCTCCACGGCGTCAGGACGCATGTCGACGCTCAGAGCGTACGGGGACGTGCCGGCCGGCGGTGCCGGTGCGGCCGTGGCGGCGGTCGCCGCCGTGGCATCGGTCGCCGCCGTGGCGGTGTGGCGGAAGCAGATCTGTGCCGCGGTGAAATCCTCGCCGTCCCGACTGGCCCGCAGCTGCGGGTAGTTGGCCCCGTGCGCGGGCACCGCGCGCAGCTGCTCCTTGATGCGTTTGACGGTACGGGCGAGAGTGCGCGGCTCCCCCAGGTGCTGGTCGAGGGGGCCCGTGAGGCCGTGGCTCAGGCGCACCGGGAAGGCTTCGTCGTACCCGCCGGTGGTGAGGTCGAGGCGCAGGGCGGCCGGTGTCCGCGGCTCGCGGTGGCGGCGCCATTCGCCGAGTGCGGGGGCGAGCGCGGCCAGGGCGATGTGTTCGGGCCCGGCGTGGAAGAGCCGCGGCAGCACCTCGCGTACGGCTTCGGCGAGTTCGGGCGGCAGGGCGCGGGTGAGGGCGGCGCGGCCGGGTGCCGGGCCTGCGGGGGTGAAGGGCGGGTCGGGGGTCTGCAGGGTCTTGTGCCAGTGGGCGAGTTCGGCGGCTTCGTCCGCCGCCGGGTCGCCGGGGCCCGTGCCGGTGTGGTCGAGGGCGGCGAGTGCCTCGACGGTCTGGTGCTGGAAGACATCCCTCGCGGTGAGGGTGAGGCCCTCGGCGCGGGCGCGGCTGACCAGCTGGATGGAGCGGATGCTGTCGCCGCCGAGATCGAAGAACCGGTCGTCCGCGCCTGCCTCGTCGAGTCCGAGCACCTCCGCGAACAGCCGGGCGAGCAGCCGCTCGTCGGGGGTACGCGGCGGGCGTACGGTGCGGGCGGAGAAGTCGGGCGGCGGCAGCTGCCGCGTGTCGAGCTTGCCGTTGGGGGTCAGCGGCAGCTGGTCGAGGACGACGATGGCGGCGGGCACCATGTGGTCGGGCAGTTCCTTGCCGGCATGGCGGCGCAGGGCCTGGCCGAGCTTGCGGGTGTGGTCGTCGGCGTGCGGGGTGTTGGTGCGCTCGTGCAGGGGGCGGCCGTCGGGCGCGGGGTCGAACAGGTCGGTGAACGCGGTGACTTCGGTGTGCGTGGCGTCGAAGAAGACGGCGTCGAAGCGGTCGGGCGCGCCGTCGCACACGGTCGGTTTGACGGTGTAGCCGAGGTCGGCGGCGAGGGCGTGCAGGGCTTCGGGGTCGATGCCGGGACGCTCGTCGTGGCCGGTGGCCGGGCGGTCTGCGCGGCCAGTGGCCGTGCGCTCCGCGGGGCCGGTTTCCGGGTGCTGTCCGTCGGGCGCGGGCGGTGCGGCGGCGGCCGGTGCGTTCCACAGGTGGCGTTCGGCGCGGGCCTCGGCGCTGACGCGCCAGTTGGGCAGGGCGCGTACGCGCAGGGTCGCGGGGCGTTTGCGGTCGAGGTGCTCACGGATCTCGTCGAGCCCCGACAGGCCGTCGGACCAGGTGAGTTCGGTGCCTTCGCGGGCGGAGACGGGGGCGCTGCCGCCGTGCTTGTGCAGCACCACTTCGTAGCGGAAGTCGGTCAGTTCATTGCGGTGTGCGGCCCGCTTGAGCTGGATGTCGACACCCGCGACGGTATCGGTCTGCTCGGCCAGGAGCGTGAAGAAGGCGGGGTCGACGAGGAGTTCGCTCTCCAGGTCGACGGCCTGGGTGATGCGCTCGCGCAGTGCGGCGGCCGGCTCCTGGGCATGGGCGTCGTTGCCCAGGACGATCGCCGTGGCGAAGGTGCGCAGCAGGCGCAGATCGCGGATGTCGCCGAGGTAGACACGGCCGCCGGGTACGAGCAGGTCGAGTGCCTGGCGCAGCACGTCGACGAGGTAGTGGCCGCTGGGGAAGTACTGGGCCACGGAGTTGATGACGACCGTGTCGTAGCGCCGTCGGTCGACGAGGCCCAGTTCGTGGGCGGGCAGGGCGCGCAGCCGCACCCGGTCGCGCAGCTCGGGCGATTCGGCGACGCGGGCGCCGAGCGCCTGGATCACCGAGGGCGAGAAGTCCAGGCCCGTGTAGGAGCTGCAGTGCGGGGCGACCTCCCACAGGATCAGGCCCGAGCCCACACCGACCTCGAGGACGTGCTGCGGGCGCAGGGCGCGGATCCGCTCGACGGTCGCGGCCCGCCATTCGCGCATCTGGTCGAGGGGGATGGGCCGGTTGTCGTAGCTGCTGTTCCAGCCGGTGAAGTCCTCCTGGGTGGCGAGTCCCTCCTGTTCGCTGTAGCCCTGTTCGTGGATGAGCTGCCAGCGGTCGACGTGGTCGGCCTCGTCGTGCGGGTCACGGGTGGCGGGGTCGGCGGCGCGTGCGACGACATAGCCGACGAGCTGTTTGTGGTCGGGGGTGTCCTCGCGGACGACCACGGCGGACTGGACGACGTCCGGGTGGCTGTCGAGGACCGCTTCGATCTCGCCGGGTTCGATCCGCATGCCGCGGATCTTGACCTGTTCGTCGGTGCGGCCGACGAAGTCGATGACCCCGCTGTGCGGGCGCCGCCTCGCCAGGTCCCCGGTGCGGTACATCCGGCCGCCGGGCGGCCCGAACGGGCAGGCCACGAAGCGTTCCGCGGTGAGCGCGGGCCGGCCGAGGTAGCCGCGGGCGAGGCCGTGCCCGGCAAGGTAGAGCTCGCCGGTGACTCCGGGCGGCACGGGACGCAGGCGTTCGTCGAGGAGATAGACACGGGTGTTGTGCAGCGGACGGCCCACGGGCACCGAGTCGGTCTCGACGCCGGGTCCACCGGAGCCGTACTCCCAGTAGAGGGCGTCGACGGTGGCTTCGGTGGGGCCGTAGGCGTTGATGAAGCGGTGCCCCTGGGACCAGGTGGCGGCGAGGCCCGGCGGGCAGGCCTCACCGGCCACCATCAGGTTCCGGCAGTCGGCCAGGGCGGCCCGGTCCATGGAGCCGAGGATCGTCGGCGAGAACGTCATATGGGTGGGCCGGTGCCGGGCGAGCAGGGCGCGCTGCCGGTCGACGGAGAGCAGCTCCTCGGGGGAGGTGAGCATGACCGTCGCCCCGGAGAGCAGGGTGCAGCACATCTCGCAGAACGTCGGGTCGAAGTTGATCGAGGAGAACTGCAGGAAGCGCGCGTCTGCGTCGAGGCCGAAGCGTTCGATGTAGCTGCGGGCCAGGTTGGGGATGCCGCGGTGGGTGACCGCGACTCCCTTGGGGCGGCCGGTGGAGCCGGAGGTGTAGATGACGTAGGCGAGGTCGTCGAGGCGCAGCGGCCGCAGCCGGTCGGCGTCGGTGGGCGGGTGCGTGGGGGCCGTGTCCAACTCGCGTACCGCGTGCGGGTCGTCCCACTCCAGGCGTGGCAGGGCCCGTGCCTCCTCCGGCAGCGCCGCGGCCACGTCCCCGGTGGTGAGGAGCGTCTTCGGCGTGGTGTCCGCGACCATGAACGCGAGGCGGTCGGGTGGGTAGGTGGGGTCGAGGGGCAGATAGCCGGCGCCTGCCTTGAGGATGCCGAGGAGGCTGGGCAGCATCTCGGGCGAGCGGTGCAGGGCCATCGCGACGATGTCCTCGGAGCCCACGCCGCGCGCGATCAGCCAGTGCGCGACCTGGTTGGCGCGGCGCTCCAGCTGCGCGTACGTCAGGGAGACGTCGCCGCAGACGAGGGCGGTGGCGTCGGGGGTACGGGCGGCCTGCTCCTCGAAGAGGGCGGGGTAGGCGGTGTCGGGCAGGTCGCGGTCGGTGTCGTTCCAGTGGTGCAGGGCCTCGTACCGCTCGGCGGGGTCGAGGACGTCGATCTCGGCGAGCGGGAGCCGCGGGTCGGCTGCGACGGTGTCGAGGACGCGGCGCAGATAGCGGGCGATGCGCTCGGCGGTGTCCCGGTCGAACAGGTCGGTGGCGTACTCGATCTCGCCGCGCAGCCCGTCGGGCCTGCCGTGTGCGTCGAAGCGCTCGGTCAGCTCGATGGTGAGGTCGAACTTGGCGGTCTGAGTGGGCACCGTCTCGTGGACCGCGCGCACACCGGGCAGTTCCCAGTGCGGCTCGGTGTTGTTCTGCAGCACCAGCATGACCTGGAACAGCGGGTGGTGGCTGGTCGAGCGGGCCGGGTTGAGCTGCTCCACGAGGTATTCGAAGGGCAGGTCCTGGTGGCCGTAGGCGGCGAGGTTGGTCTCCTTGACCCGTTCCAGGAGGTCGGTGAAGGCCGGGTTGCCCGAGGTGTCGGTGCGCAGCACCAGGGTGTTGACGAAGAAGCCGACGAGATCGTCGAGTGCCCGGTCGGCGCGGCCCGCGATGGGGCTGCCGAGCGGGATGTCGCTGCCGCAGCCGAGCCGGGTGAGCAAGGTGGCGACGGCTGCCTGCACCACCATGAAGAGGCTGACCTGCCGCTGCCCCGCGAGGTCGAGGAGCCGGTCGGTGAGCGCGGCGTCCACGTCGAAGCGGATGACGTCGCCGCGGTAGCTCGCGCGGGCCGGTCGCGGCCGGTCGGTGGGCAGGTCGAGGCGTTCCGGCGCGCCCGCCAACGTCTCGCGCCAGTAGGTGAGTTGGCGGGACAGTTCGCTGCCGGGGTCGTCGGGGGCGCCGAGCAGTTCGCGCTGCCACAGCGTGTAGTCGGCGTAGTTCATGGGGAGCGGGGCGGCGCCGTCGGCGGTGCCGTCGTGGGCGGCCGCGTACGCCGTGCACAGGTCGCGGACGAGCGGGGCGAGCGACCAGCCGTCGCTGGCGATGTGGTGGATGCAGAGCAGCAGGACCCCTTCGGTGGCGCCGGTGCGCAGGAGTTCGGCGCGGAAGGGGATGTCGTCGGCGAGGTCGAAGACATGCCGGGCGGCGCGGTCGATCGCGGTGTCCAGGGCGTCGGCGGGCACGTCGCGCACGACGAGCGGGACCTCGGCCCGGTCGGCGGGGACGATGTCCTGCACGGCGCCGCCCGGTCCTTCGCGGAACCGGGTGCGCAGGCTCTCGTGGCGGTGTACGAGCGACTCGACGGCGCTGCGGAGCGCGTCGAGGTCGAGGCCGCCGGTGAGCCGGACGGCGATGGGCAGGTTGTAGGTGGTGCTCGGCCCTTCCAGGCGGTCCAGGAACCACAGCCGCTGCTGGGCGTACGACAGCGGCACGGGCCCGGTGCGCTCCATCGGGCCCGGCGCGCGCCGGGCCGGGGCGGTGGCGCCGGAGGCGAGGACACGGGCCAGGGCGGCGGGGCTCGGCTCGTCGAAGACGGTGCGGACGGTCAGCTCACGGCCGAGTTCATCGCGTACGCGGGCGATCAGACGGGTGGCGAGCAGGGAGTTGCCGCCGAGTTCGAAGAAGCCGTCGTCGGCGCCGATGTCCTCGATCCGCAGGATGTCGCGGAACAGGCCGACCAGGGTGTGCTCTTCGGGGGTGGCGGCGGCACGTCGCGCCGGGCTCCTGGTGGCGGCGAGCGGCGGCAGGGCCTTGCGGTCGACCTTTCCCGCGGGGGTGAGCGGGAAGCGGTCCAGGACGGCGACACCGGCCGGGACCATGTGGTCCGGCAGCCAGCGGGCGAGGGCGGCGCGCAGCGCGGCGGGCTGCGGGCTCGCGCCGGGGGCCGGGACGACATAGCCGGCGAGGTGGGGCGCGCCGGGAGTGTCCTCGCGCACGACGACACGGGCCTGGGCGACCTCGGCGCGGGCGCGCAGGGCCTCCTCGATCTCGCCGAGTTCGATGCGATGGCCGCGGACCTTGACCTGCTCGTCGGTGCGGCCGAGGAATTCCAGGGTGCCGTCGGCGCCGCGGCGCACGACGTCCCCGGTGCGGTACATACGGCTGCCCGGCGGCCCGTACGGGCAGGCCACGAAGCGTTCCGCGGTGAGCGCGGCACGGCCGAGGTAGCCGCGGGCCAGGCCTGCCCCGGAGAGGTGGAGCTCACCCGCGGTGCCGTCGGGAACCTCGCGCAGCCGCTCGTCCAGGACGTGGGCGCCGGTGTGCCACAGGGGCCCGCCGATGGTGACGGGCTCGTGGGGGCGTACGGGGGCGAGGGTGGACCAGATGGTGGTCTCGGTGGGGCCGTACAGATTCCACACGTCGGCGTGGCCGCTGTCGGCCAGGAAGCCGGCCAGATCCTGCGGCAGCGCCTCGCCGCCGGTCAGCAGGTGTGCCCCGCGCGGCAGTTCGTCCGGGCGCCAGCCCGCCTCGCGCAGCAGCTGCCACAGGGCGGGGGTGCCCTGCATCAGGGTGGGGCGGACTTCGGCGAGACGGCGGCGCAGCCGGTTTCCGTCGACGGTGACGTGGCGCGGCACGAGGTGCAGGCGGGCGCCGTTGAGCAGCGGCAGATACAACTCGAGGCCCGCGATGTCGAAGGACACGGGCGTGGTGGACACGACGGTGTCGCCGGGGCCCAGGGGGTAGCGGTCGGACATGCAGTCAAGGAAGTTGGACAGCGCGCCATGGGTCACGACGACGCCTTTGGGCCGCCCGGTGGAGCCGGAGGTGTAGATGACGTACACGCCCTGGTCGTGGCCGGTGTGGCGGCCGACGGGGTTGGTGTCGTCGGCTTCGCGGGGCGTACCGACGCGATCGGTGTCGCCGGACTCGCGGGGCGTGCCGGTGGGAGCCTCGTCGACGTAGAGGCGTTCGGTGTGCGGGGCGAGGGCGCCGAGCGCGGTGTCCACGGCGCGGGTGGTGAGCAGACAGCGCGGGGCCGCGTCGGCCGCCATGTAGGCGAGCCGCTCGGCGGGATAGCCGGGGTCGAGCGGCAGATAGAGCGCGCCCGCCTTCCAGATTCCGAGCAGGCTGCTCACCAGGTCGGGCGAGGCGTCGACGGCGACCGCCACGATGTCCTCGGGGCCGGTGCCGCGGGCGATCAGCCGGTGCGCGATCCGGTTGGCGCGGGCGTTCAGCTCGGCGTAGGTGACGGTGGCGCCGTCGGTCTCGACGGCGACGGCCGTGGGGGTGGCGGCCGCCTGGGCCTCGAACCTGGCGGTGAGGGCGGTCTGCCGGGCGGCGGGCACGCCGTGCTCGGTGCGGCTCATCCCGTGGCCCCGGGCCGGTGCGACGCGGTGGCCCGGATCAGGCTCGCGGGCCGCAGATCCGTCCAGTTCGCGGTGATGTGGTCGAGGCAGCGCTCCCGGGAGTCCGGGCCGTGGACGCTGTCCCAGCCGTCGGGCACGGGAGCGAAGGCGGGCCACAGCGAGTGCTGGCCCTCGTCGTTGACCAGGACGCGGTAGTCCGCCGCGGGGTCCTCGAAGGGCTGGGTGCCGTGGTCGGTCATGGTGGTCACTCCTCGCCCACGAAGGCGGCGATCCGCGCCGCGATCTTCTCGGCCTCGGGGCCGCGCAGCAGTCCGTAGTGGTCGCCGTCCAGGACCTCGACGGCCGGGTTGCCGAGGACGTCGATCCAGGTGTCGCGGGTGTAGTTCTGCGCGGTGTGCAGGAGCAGCGCGTCGACGTCGGCGGGCTCGGGCCGGTAGGCCGTCAGGGCGCGGACGTTGGTGCGGTACGCGCTGTGCAGGCGTGCCACGAATTCGGTGCCGGATTCGACGGCGCTGCCGAAGAGCGCCGTCGACAACTCCCGGTAGACGGCGTCGGTCCGGGCGTCCGGGCCACCGACGGTGGCGTCGGGGGCGTCGGGGGACACCTGGGTGAGCAGGTCGGCGCGGAACTCCGCGAGCAGCGCGGCGTCGTCGGTGTCGATCGGCGGCTCGTCCCAGATGTAGCCGTCGAGGACGACGAGGCGGCGCACTCCCAGGTCCCGTTCGGTGGCGAGCCTGGCCACCTCGAGGGCGATCACGGCGCCGGCCGACCAGCCGGCCAGATGGAAGTCGTCCTCGCCGAGTTCGTCCTCGATCAGGTCCACGTAGGACTCGGCGATGGCCCGGACGGTGTCGGCCGCGGGGGCCGCGGAGTCGGTGAGGGCCGGTGACTGGATGCCGTGGCAGGCGCGGTCCTCGCCGAGGTGGCGCACCAGTTTCGTATAGCCGAAGAGCAGTCCGGTGACGGGGTGCACGAAGACGAGGGGGGTACGGGAGCCGCGGTTGCTCATCCGGACGAGGACGCGGTGCGGATTGGCCGCCTGGGGCAGTGTCTTGTGGGCGACGAGGTTCGCCACCGTGCGGTGGCGGAGCATGTCGCCCATGTTGAGTTCCCAGCCCAGGCGCTGGTTGATCTGCTCGACGGTGACCAGGGCGAGCAGGGAGTCCCCGCCGACGGCGAAGAAGTCGTCGGCGGGCGTCACGTCGGCGCCGCCGAGTGCGCTGCTCCAGATATCCAGGATGGTCTGTTCGACCAGATTCTGCGCTTCCATGCTCATGGAGTCCTCTCGTTCCTTCCGGATGACCATCCGCACCGTCGTCCGCGGCACCGTCGTCCGCGGCACCGTCGTCCGCGGCACCGTCGTCCGCCCTTCGGGCTCGTTCTCAACGGCCGGGCGGGCGCACCGGTGCGGCCGCATCGCACAGTGCGCCGGTCGGCCGGGAGAGCCGGGTCATGGCCATCCGCCCGTGAACTTGATGACGTCGCCCGTGAGGAAGCACGCCGAGCAGCCGGAGAGGAAGACGATCAGCTCGCCGATCTCCTGTTTGGTGCCGAGCCGCCCGGCGGGGACGAGGGCCTTGAGCCGGTCGCGGCCCTCGTCGGTGTCCCAGATCTCCTCGGGGTAATAGAGCTCGCTCTCCAGGAAGTTGGGGGCGATCGCATGCACGGTGATCTTGTACGGGGCGAGTTCGCGCGCGGCGGCCTGGGCGAAGGCGGAGGCGCCCGCGCGCAGCGAGCTGTAGACGGCGAAGCCGGGCTGTGCGGCGTCCGGCGCGGCCGAGGTGATCAGGACGATATGGCCCGAGCCCTGGCGCTTCATATGCTCGGCCGCGCGGGCCACCAGGTCGATCGGGGTGACGAGCAGGGACTCGGCGGCCTGGCGCAGATCGCCGGTGTCGCTCTCGTCCACGGGCCGGTAGTGCAGCGGATAGGTGTCGTTGCTGACGAGCAGGTCGATCCGGCCGTGTTCGCGCACCGCCTGGGTGATGGTCCGCCCCGGGGTGCGGTGCTTGCAGGCCACGGCACCGGGGTGGGCGGACTCGAAGGCGGCGCGCCGGGTCTCGTCGGCGAAGTCCTCGTCGTGGCACAGGACGGTGAAGCCCGCCTTGAGGAGCGCGGGCACGGCGCCGGGCCCGGCGTAGCGGCCGGCGTTGGTGACGACGGCGACGCGCGGCCAGGCGGCCCCGGGGTCGTCGACGAGGGCCAGGGTGGCTTCTCCCGTGGTCATGGGCGGCCGCCCGCGGCGATGAACTCCTCGATCTCGTCGAAGAGTTCCGCGGTCGGCAGCAGGATGTCGTGGTGGCTGCCGCTGTCCCGCTCGGACAGGACGCTGCCGCGCACGGTGTCGTGCAGATGGTGCGCGGCGGCCGGGTGGGTCATCCGGTCGGTACGACTGGTGATGATCTTCAGTCGCTGGCCGATCCGGGCGGCGGCGGCACTCGCGTCGTACGCCATGAGGCTGTGGTTGAGCCGGGCGTAACGGTGGAAGAGCCGGGCGTCGCCGTAGGGGTAGAGGATGTACGGCGCGAGCCGGGCCGGGACTCCGTACAGCATGTTCGGGTCGAGGAACAGTTCGAGGATGTCGCGGGCCCGGCCGTGGCCGGCGGCCGCCTCGGACAGGAAGCCCTGGAACTGCTTCTGGAACGAGCTGCGCTGTACGCCTGCGCCGAAGTTCAGGTCGGGGTGACAGACCGTCAGGGATGCGATGTCCGGGGCGTGTTCCTCGGTGACGGCGAGGGCGAGCGCGATGGGTGCGCCGCCGCAGACGCCGACGAGGTGGACCCGCGTGCTGCCGTATTCGCGCAGGACGGCACCGGCGAGCGCGACCTCCTGCTCGAAGTCCCCTGACGGGTCGGGGAGTTGGTCCCAGCCGTCGAAGAGATGGGGGTTCTCGTACGTCAGGACGCGGCGCCCGGCGCCGAGGGCTTCCTGCCAGGGTCGGAACAGGGCGGCGGGCACTCCGCAGGGCGGCACGATCAGGACGGCCTCCGCGCCGGGCGTGCCCTGGGAGTAGGCGGTGAAGGGCGGCAGGCCGGGAGCGTGCACGGTGCGGCGCTCGGGGGGTGCCGGGCGTTCCGGGAGGTCGGCTGTGGGCTCGCCGGGGTCCGGGGCGGCGCCGAGCGCCTGCCACAGGCCGGGTTCCAGGGCGAGGAAGTTGCTGAGCGCGACCTCGAGGCTGGAGGGCTGCTCGGGCGCCGGCCAGACGAACTCCGGTACCGGCAGGTCGTAGCGGGAGCCGGTCTCCTTCAGTGCCTTGTTGCAGCGGGCCACCGACTCGGGGCCGAACTCGCCCTGGCACTCGGAGGTGTAGGGCCGCTTGAGTTCCTCGACGGGGAACACCCGCAGGGCTCCCCCGGTCGAGGTGAGCAGCGGCCGGCACTCGTCGAGGGCGGCGCCGAGCGCGGCGCGCGCGGCCGCCGCTCCCTGGGTCCGCTGCCGCTCACCCGTGGCGTTCGGGGCCATGTCAGAACCTCATCCCACGGGTGGTGTGGGTGGCCATACGGTTCTCGGGGCAGTTGTTCCTGCCGTTGACGAGCACGGCGCCGTAGTTCTCCAGGCTGATGCGGCCGCCGTACTCCTCGATGTGGTCGCTGCCCGGGTAGATCTGCACGGACGACGGCACATAGCGGGAGGCGAAGCCCATCCGCATCTCGTTGGTCCTGCCGAGGTGCGGGTGCGAGGCGTGCATGAGCGTCGACCAGAACACGATGAACTGGCCCGGCTTCATGATCTGCGAGACGGCGGCGTTCTCGTCGGGCTTCCAGTCGGGGTCGATCTGCAGCTGGCGGTAGTCGTAGCCGAAGAAGCCGCGGCGCACGCCGTCCTTCTCGACGCCGCTGAGCCGGTCCGGGTCGTAGTGCATGCGCTTGGTCTCGTCGTAGTTCATCTGCTGGTGGGTGCCGGGGATGAACTGCAGGCAGCCGTTCTCCTCGGTGGCCTCGGTGAAGGCGGTCCACACGGTGATCGTGCCGCCGAACCCGGAGGCGTCCGGCCACAGGATCTGCGGCTTGCCCGAGGCGTTGGCGAAGGTGTCGGCCTGGTGCCAGTCGGTGCCCTCGTCGCCGGGGTGCTTGGGGAAGAACTCGGTGCGCCAGCAGTTGACGTCCGGGCCGAGGATGGAGACGACCCGGTCGACGATCTCGCGCCGTCCGATGTGCTCGGCGAGGAAGTCATGGTCGAGGTGCCGGTCGTAGTTGGAGATGTTGGTGCCGGCCGAGATGGCGTCGGCGTCCTGGTAGACGGCGGCGCTGCGGTCCAGGAGTTCGAGCCGTGTGCTGCGCCAGCGCTCCTGCATCTCCTCTGGCTTGTAGAGCGTGAAAGGCCCGATGAAGCCCTGCCGGTGGAAGCGCTCGACCTCTTCGGGGGAGAGCGAGAAGTCGGTCCTGGGACGGGACGTGGCGCTAGTCATCCTGCTTCTCCTTAACGGTGTTCCTGACGGCGTCGGCGAGGGCCGCGACGGTCGCGCCCCGGCTGAGCACACCGACCTTCAGCGACAGCTGGAAGTGCGCGTTGACCTGGTTGACCATCTGGACCAGCGAGAACGAGGTGCCGCCGAGGTCGAAGAAGTCGTCGCCGTCACCGATGTCGGCGGCATCGGCGGTGTCGAGCAGTCCCGCCCAGATCGTGCGCAGCTCGTCCTCCACGGAGGCGGCGGCCTCAGTGGCCGCGGCGGGGCGGCCCGGCCGCTTGGCCTTGAACAGCTTGTCCAGGGCCTCCTGGTCGAGCTTGCCGTTCATGGTCAGCGGGATCGCGTCGATGAAGACATACGCCGAGGGGGTCATATGGCCGGGCAGCGCGGCGGCGGTGTGCTCACGCAGCCGGGCGGTGAGCTCCTTGCCGTCGCCGGGGTCCGTGCCCGGGACGACATACGCGACCAGGCGCGGGTCGCCCGCGGCGAAGTCTGCGGAGCCCACCACGCATTCACGTACGTCCGGGTGGCGGGCGATACGGCTCTCGATCTCACCGGGCTCGATGCGGTAGCCGCGCACCTTCAGCTGGCGGTCGGCGCGCCCGGCGTAGGCGTACTGGCCGGGGCTCGTCTGGACGCCGAGGTCGCCGGAGTCGTACCAGCGCGTCGTGGTGCCCTGGTCGCCGGAGCCGTGGTCGCCGGTGCGCTCGTCGCCGGGGCGGTGCGGGAAGCGTTCCGCGGTGAGCCGCGGGTCGCCCAGGTAGCCGCGCGCGAGGCCCGGTCCCGCGACCTGGATCCGCCCCTCGGCGCCGATGGGCAGGGCCCGGCCCGCCTCGTCGACGATCTCCACCTTCAGGTCGGGAAGAGGGGCGCCGATGGGGCTGGGGCCGTCCGTGGTGAGGTCGGCCGCGGTGATCCGCTGCCAGGTGACATGCACCGTGGTCTCGGTGATGCCGTACATGTTGATCAGGGCGGGCCGGTCCAGGCCGTGGCGCTCGGCCCACGGGGCGAGCGCGCGGTGGTCGAGCCGCTCGCCGCCGAAGACGACATAGCGCAGGGCGGGCAGCTCGACGGCGCTCTGCGCTTCGGCGGCGGCGAGGTTGCGGAACGCGGAGGGCGTCTGGTTGAGGACCGTCACGCGCTCACGGCCGAGGAGTTCGAGGAACGCCTTCGGGTCGCGCGCCGTCTCCTTGTCCACCATGACGAGTCGGCCGCCGAAGAGCAGCGCGCCCCAGATCTCCCAGACGGAGAAGTCGAAGGAAGCGGAGTGGAAGTTGCACCACACGTCGTTCTCGTCGAAGCCGAACAGGGGGTGCGTGGTGGTGAACAGGCGCACCGCGTTGCGGTGTTCGATCATGACGCCCTTGGGCTGCCCCGATGAGCCCGAGGTGAAGATGATGTACGCGAGCCCCGCGTCGTCCGGCTGCGGCGGCACCGCGGCGGCGTCATCGGGGCGGCTGTCCTCGGGCCGGGCGTCCACCGGGATCACCGTCCGCGAGGCGATCAGTCCGGCGCTCGCGGCGTCGGCGACGACGAGCGTGGCGTCGCTGCTGTCCAGGATGTACTCGCGCCGGTCGGCCGGATAGGACGGGTCGACGGGCACATAGCCCGCGCCGGCCTTGAGGATGCCGAGCAGCCCCACGACCAGTTCGGTGCTCCGCTCCGTGCAGAGCCCGACGCGCTGGTCACGTCCGGCGCCCGCGACACGGAGCACCTGGGCGAGACGGTCGGAGCGCCGGTCGAGCTCCCGGTAGGTGAGCCGGGTGCGGCCGTCGACGACGGCGACGGACTCGGGGAAACGCTCTACGACGCGCTTGAATATCGCCTCAAGTGTGAGAGGCACGGCACCGGGCTTGAACTGCCCAGGAAGTTCGCCGACAAGTTCAGCGGAATTCATGGATATCGCTGCCCCTTCGCGAATGACAACGCACGACAACTCACTCGGACACCATGGCGATTCACTAAATTGGTAGCGGCGGCGACAGGGCCGGTCAACGATGGATCTTCGATCCGACGCGTTCTTGGCAACTCGGCGCGGCCACTTGCGACTTGGTCGAGTCGGGGAAGTGCACAGGCGCCACAGAACCCCGGATTCCCTTGGCATTACGGCGCCGGTACCGTTCGGGCCACGTACGCTCCGGGCCCGCTCCCACCGCGGACCCGCTTCCGTAAAGGATTCGCCAAACCGCCGGGGAGGTTTACCCCATGGCTTGCGAGAGCCTGCTTGTCTATGATTTGTCAGCCGCGGAATCAGCCCAGATCAACGAATTGATCAATGCCCTTGAGAAGGCTGGTCATGATCCGGGAGATCCACTATTCCACGATCAGACCTGGAATCACATCGGCCAACTCCCCACGGAATTGCGGGCTTTCCTGGAGGACTTTCGCCGCAATGACCCGGCGGCCGCCTGCAAGATCCGCGGATTTCCCGTCGACGACACGGCGGTCGGCCCGACACCGCACAGCTGGGCCGAGGCGGCGGCGTCGACGAGCACCCGCCGCGAAGAGCTGTTCATGGGGCTGCTCGGCCGCTGCCTGGGCGATGTCTTCAGCTGGTCGACCCTGCAGGGGGGCCGGCTGATCCACAATGTGCTGCCGATCGCCGGCGAGGAGAGCGAGCAGAGCGGCCACGGCAGTGAGGTGCTCCTCGAGTGGCACACCGAGGACGGCTTCCATCCCTACCGCTGCGACTACCTGGCGCTCTTCGGCGTCCGCAACCACGATGCCGTGCCGACCACGCTGGCCTCGGTGCGGGATGTGCGGCTCTCCGACGACGTCCGCCGGGTCCTGTCCGAGCCGCGGTTCCACATACTCCCGGACGACGAGCACCTCAATCAGCTCGCCGAGCGCGAGCCGGACCACCCGGGCCTGCAGCGCATGCTGCGGATGCGGAACACCCCGATCCCGGCGGCGGTCCTGTTCGGTGCGCCCGACTCGCCGTATCTGCGGGTCGACCCGTACTTCATGACGTGTGTGGAAGGGGACACCGAGGCGGAGAAGGCGCTCGCCGTGCTGGTCACGGAACTGCGGCGGGTGCAGCGTGACGTGGTCGTGGAGGCCGGTTCGCTGCTCGTCGTCGACAACTACCTGGCGGTGCACGGGCGCCGCGCCTTCACCGCGCGCTACGACGGCAGGGACCGCTGGCTGAAGAAGAGCATCATCACGCGCGATCTGCGCAAGTCACGGGACACCCGGGAGACGGCGTCGTCACGCATCCTCTACTGAGACGTGCGCGTCCTGCGGCCCTCAGCTGAGACGTGCGCCCTGCGGCCCTCAGCTGAGACGTGCGCCCTGCGGCCCTCAGCTGAGACGTGCGCGTCCTGCGGCCCTCAGCTGAGACACGCGCCCTGTGACCGGCCGCGCACGGGGCGGGGTCCGAGCCGGGGCCGGGGCCTCATATCCGCCAGGCGCGGAGCTGTTCCGCGGCCAGATACAGATCCGTGCCGCCGGTGCGAATGGCGCGTACCAGATCCGGGAGCTCGCCGTACGGCGGATCGATGCCCTCGCCCGACTGCCCCATGTACTGGGCGGCGACGATCGCGGCGAACAGCGAGTTGTGCTGCGGCAGCGGTTCGAGCCGGACGATGGTGTGCAACAGCGCGGCCGCGCGCCAGGCCGCGTCCGGGTCGGAGGCGGCCAAGGTCGGCATCTTGGTCTTGTGCCGGGCGACCGCGGCCACAAGCGCCGAGTAGTCGGCGACGCTGACGTCTTCGGGAACGGCCTGTTCCTGGACGTCGAGGAGCCAGGAGACGTCGACGTAGAGAATCATCAGGCGGCGTCGGCTCCATGGGTGCGGACCGCGGCCTCTTCGGGGAAGGCCTCGTCGAACTGGGCGCGGAGCTTCTCGGCCCACTCGGTGGCGCCGGCCACGAACTGCTTGCGCTGGTGCTCGCGTACGCCGAGGTCGTGCAGATACTGCTTGAGGCTCTTGCCCTCGGCGGCCGCGGCCGCCCGGACCCCTTCGAGCTCTTCCTCGGTGAACGGGACGTTCAGGGATGGCATACCCCCATGGTACCTAGGTGGTACCAGCGGCGGAACCGTTGCCTCGGACCTGTTCCGCACACCCTCTGGGCAGGACCGTCTCAGACCCCGATCGCCACGGGCGGCTCCTCCGGCTCGCTCCGGGCCGGCTCGGTCCGCGAGACCGTGAGGGCGCAGAGCAGCAGTCCGCCGCGGCAGAGCCAGCGGCCTTCCCAGGTGCGTACGCCGGGGGTGTGCGGCGGGGGCTGCGGGATACGGACGCGGGCGGTGTAGCGGGGGCTCTGGGCGCTGAAGGTGAAGGTGGCGTCCTCGAAGTCGAGGCGCTGCCCGGTGAAGGGGTACCAGCTCTTGTAGACGGTCTCCTTCATGCTGAAGAGCAGCCGGTCCCAGTGGATGCCGGGGGCGCTGGTGGCGAGTTCCCCGATGAGGCGCTGTTCGGCGGGCAGCGCGATGGTTTCCAGCACCCCTTCGGGGAGCGGCGCGTTCGGCTCCGCATCGATGCCGAGCATGGTGATGTCGTCGGTGCGGGCGAGGGCCGCGGCCCGGTAGCCGGTGCAGTGGGTGAGGCTGCCGAGGATGCCGTCGGGCCACTGCGGCGCTCCGTGCGGATCGGGGAGCACCGGCGATGGCGCCCGGCCGAGCCGGGCGAGGGCACGGCGCGCGCACCAGCGCACGGTGGCGAATTCACGACGCCGGATGACCTTCGCCTTCTTGATGACGTCGAGTTCCTCGGGATAGAGCGGGAAGTCCGGCAGGTCGTGGAAGGCCTCCACGGCGACCACACCGGACGGCAGCAGTTCTTCGATCATGCTCTGCGGACCTTTTCCGGGCCGGGCGCCATGGCGGCGTCCGGCGGGGTTCCCGGGAGGATGCGGCGCAGACCGGTACGGGGGTGGGCGGGCCGGCGCCATTCACGGGGGTAGCCGACGGAGACCTCTTCGAAGCGCACACCGTCGTGCCAGGTGGTGCGCGGGATGTGCAGATGGCCGTAGACGACGGCCTCGGCACGGAAGCGCCGGTGCCAGTCGGCGGTGCGGACGGTGCCGCACCACTGGGCGAACTCCTGGTGGTGCAGGAGCCCGGTGTTCTCCCGGATCAGCGGGAAGTGGTTGACGAGGACCGTGGGCAGGTCCGGATCGCACTCCTGCAGCCGCCGTTCGGTGCGGGCGACCCTGGCCCGGCACCACGCGTCGCGGGTCGGGTAGGGGTCCGGGTGCAGCAGGAACTCGTCGCTGCAGACGATGCCCTTGTCGTACGCGACGGCCAGGGACTCCTGCTTGGTGGTGGTCCCCGGAGCCCGGAACGTGTAGTCGTACAGCACGAAGAGGGGGGCCACGGTCACCGGGCCGCCGCGGCCTTCCCAGACGGCGTAGGGGTCTTCCGGAGTGAGTACGCCGAGGCTGCGGCAGAGTTCCACGAGGTGGTCGTAACGGTCCTGGCCGCGCAGTTGCAGGGGGTCATCGCGCGGAGTCCACAGCTCGTGGTTGCCCGGCGCCCAGATGACTTTGGCGAAGCGTTCGCTGAGCGCGGTCAGGGCCCATTCGATGTCCGTGGACAGCTCGCCGACATCACCGGCGACGATCAGCCAGTCGTCGTCGGAGGCCGGCCGCAGACAGTTCGCGATCTTCTTGTTCTCGGCATACGCGACATGCAGATCGCTGATGGCGAGCAGGCTGCCGCTCCCCCGGCCCCCGTTCCCGGTCACTCCGGGTCCTTGATGTCGCAGATGGCGGCGCCGGAGGTGAGGGAGGCACCGACTTCGGCGGTGAGTCCCGTGATGGTGCCGGCCTTGTGGGCGTTGAGCGGCTGCTCCATCTTCATCGCTTCGAGCACGACGACCAGGTCGCCTTCCGCGACTTCCTGACCCTCTTCGACGGCGACCTTGACGATCGTGCCCTGCATCGGGGAAGCGAGGGTGTCGCCGGAGGCGGCAGGGCCCGACTTCTTCGCGGCCCGCCGTTTCGTCTTGGCTCCCGCGGCCAGACCGGTACGGGCCAGGGACATGCCCAGGCTCACCGGCATGGAGATCTCCAGGCGCTTGCCGCCGATCTCGATCACGACGGTCTCGCGGCCCGTCTCGTCCTCTTCCGTCTCCGAGGGGGTGGCCGCGAACGGCTTGATGTCGTTGACGAACTCGGTCTCGATCCAGCGGGTGTGGACCTTGAACGGGTCTGTGGAGCCGGTCAGTTCGGGCCCGAAGGCCTCGTCGACGACGACGGCCTGGTGGAAGGGGATGGCGGTGGCCATGCCCTCGACCTTGAACTCGGCGAGCGCGCGGGCGGCGCGCTGCAGGGCCTGCTGACGGGTGGCGCCGGTGACGATCAGCTTGGCGAGCAGCGAGTCCCAGGCGGGGCCGATGACCGAGCCCGACTCGACGCCCGCGTCCAGGCGGACGCCGGGGCCCGAGGGCGGGTCGAAGAGGGTGACGGTGCCCGGCGCGGGCAGGAAGCCACGGCCCGGGTCCTCGCCGTTGATCC
>NZ_JBHTCF010000041.1:0-28469 GCF_042665355.1 Streptomyces monticola
GGCCGAAGCCGGTCGCCCGGTGCCGCCGCAGCTGCTCGACCTCCTTGAAAGACCCCGCGTCCAGGAGGAGCTCGATGCGCTCACGGGCGGTGAGCTTGCCCTTGGCGTGCTGGGATTCGGTCGCCTTCTCGCTGGGGCCGGCCACGGCCTTCGCACGGATCTCGTGCAGCTCGGCAACGCGGCCGCGGGCGTCTGCGGGCTCGCCCGGGGTGTCGTCCAAAACGGTCATGTAGCGACCTTACGAAGCGCGCCGGGGAAACGGGCCGTCGACTCCTCACAGTCTCCGGCCCGTTTTCCTGGTACCCCCGGACAGAAGCCCTTCGCGGTGCAGGTGAAGTGACTGCTCAGGGGGGCGGTGCGTTGTAGGACCCCCACAAGATCGGTGTTCCGGTCAGCTGAGAGCCACCTCACAGCGATGGCTGGCGCCGGCCGTACCGGGAGTAAGGCGGAGACGCAGTTCGCGGCCGGTGCCGAGGACCTCGACGGAGGGGTCCCTGGCGGTGACCCGGGCCACGGGACGGCGCCAGACGAGTTCCAGGGGGCGCCCGGTGCGCGGGGGTTCGCTGAGGTGGAGGGTCGCGGTACTCCCCCGCCGGCGAAGCAGCACGGCGGCGGCTCCGGTGACGGTGAGCGCACCCACCGTACCGGGTGTCCAGAAGTTCGCGGCGGTCACTCCGAGGGAGCGCACGGTGATCGCCTGACGGGCGGCGTCGTTGGCGAGGATCGACAGCCAGCCCGGGTCGGCGGCGCGGGCGGCGAGGGCGCGCTGCCCGGCGCCGGGCATCAGGAGGTAGGCGTACACGGCGTCCGTGGGGTCGGTGCCGTGGTCGAGCCACAGGGTCTGCCAGCGACGTGTGCGGCGCTCCGTGGTGCTGGTGGTGTTGATGTCCGACCAGGCGCCGGTACGGTCCTCGCGCAGGGTGCGAAGGCGGCCGCGGGAGGGGAAGACCCAGCCGCCGTGGCCCTCCAGATGGGCCCAACCGGGCTTGACCGTAAGGGCGTTGGTGCCCGCCTCGCCGAGGTTGCGGTTGTCGACCACCGTCTCGACGGGCACGCCGTCCCTGGCCGTGATCCCCGCGCCCAGACAGATGACGGCGTCGGCCACGCAGAACCAGGACTTGCGGGCCTCAAGGGTCGAGCCGAGGCCCTTCAGATGCTGTCCGACGGCGGCGAACTCGCCGTCCGTGGCGCCGCCCACCCACTGCGCGGCGGGCCGTGGCACGCCCCATTCGCCGCCCGCCTTGTCGGCAAGTCGCTTGGTGGACACGGTCGTTCCGGGCAGCCGGTAGAAGTCGACGGTCGGCCAGAACCAGTCTGTGTACTGGTCGGCTCGGTCGGCTCGGTCGGCTCGGTCAGCTCGGCCGGCGCGGCCGCTGCTGCCCTCAGAGCCCCACCAGTAGAGCATTCCGGCGCCGGTGTGCCAGCCGCGCGGGTTCTCGCCGTTGCCGCACTCGTAGTACGAGATCCGCTGCGAGGCCATCGAGATGTTCGCGGCCCAGCCGGGGCGGCGGTGCACGGCGCGGTCCATGGCGGGGAACAGTGTGTGCGCGACCGGTTCGGGGGCCGCGGGCACTGCTCTCGCGGCGATCGCGTGCAGCCGGGCCAGGTCGTCGGTGCCGAACTGGCGGCCGGTGAGGACGGGCGTCACCGTGTCCCGTTCGATCCAGCCCTTGACCATGCCGTGCCACCGGTCGCGCTCGGCGGCGCTCGCGCCCTGGGCGAGCAGGGCGATGGCGGCGATCAGCGCGTGGCCGTGAAAGTGGTCGGAGCGCATCACCTTGCGGTCGTCGCTCTTGAGGTAACCGCGGCTGATGGCACGGCCGTTGACGCTGTCCATCATCAGGCCGTCGTGGATCAGCGGCGCGAAGGCATGCTCCACGCTGTCCAGAATGATCTGCCTCTTGGGGTCCTTCACCTCCCAGGTCGAGCCCGCCAGGAGCGTGAAGAGGCGGCCGAGCCCGTCGAGCAGGACCTGCCCGTACGTCCCCGAGTACGCGACCCAGGTGTGCTGCACGAACGAGCCGTCGGCGTAGAGCCCGTCGCCCTTGGTGACGTACGGGAAGACCGGTGAGAGCGCGTCACGGGCGAGTGCGGTCTTCTCCGGTTTCCGCCCCAGGATGCCGCGCAGGGCCACCGAGCGGCACAGGTCGACGCGGTTGGCGCCGGTGGAGGTGCCGGTGTAGTCGCCGAGCACGGAGTCGGGGACGAAGTGGTCGACGGCCGCGTACGCCGCCTCGCGCCGGGCCTCGCCGAGCCGGTCGTAGAGGGCCGCGACGATGTCGAGGAGCAGCCGCGGGCTGCCTATCCGCCACTCCCACCAGTTGCCGTAGCGGGTGGTGGAGGGGTTGTAGACGGTCGCCGACAGATGGTCGAGGCCGCGCACGGTGTCCGCGAGGAGGCCCGCGTCGCCGGTCAGGCCCGTGCCTTCCTGGACGTACGCCTTCGTCATCGTCCACAGCCGGCTGTAGCTCTGGGTGATGCCGGCGGGCGGGTCGAAGGGGTGCCCCGGCCAGAGGGATCCCGCGGCCGGTGCCATGGTGGCGCGGAAGTCCCGGGCCAGGTCGCCGGTCTCCTTCAGGAGTGCCGCGAAGGGTGCGGCGGTCTGGTCGTAGCCGGTGCCGATCTGTATGCCCAGCCAGCGGGCCCTCAGGGTGTCGTACTCGTCGGCCGCGCCGACCGCGCCCGCAGAGCCCGCCGCACCCTCCGGGCCGGCAGCGAAGGCCGGGCCCGTGGGCCCCAGTGCCCCCATCGCCGCCCCTGCCGCCGTGGCGGTCGTCGCTGCCAGGAACGTGCGGCGTGTCGTCGGCATGCCTCAACCTCCGCTGCGGGAAAGGGCGTTGGCCCGTGGCCATGGGGCCTGGGTAGCGGCGCGGCACGCACGCGGTCAACGCGGCCGGGGATCCCGGCGGGCGGCAGTCCAAGAAGTGGGGCCCAATAGTCCAAGAGGGGCGGTCCGACACGCCCCTCCGTCCTAGATGTTGAAAGTTGAACATAGTGGAGCTAGAGTAGTTCTCGTTGAACATTCAACAAGCGGCTTCGGCGCAGCGCCGGGGCCCCGTCCCCAAGGAGCACGTCATGGGTATCTTCGGCCGCAAGAACGACGCCGCCACCGCAGCCGCCGCCGTCACCCCTGAGCTCGCCGCCCTCACCGGCGACTACACGATCGACCCCGCGCACACCTCGATCGGCTTCACCGCACGCCACGCGATGGTCACCAACGTCAAGGGCGCCTTCCTCGACTTCGACGGCAGCCTGCACCTCGACGGCTCGGACCCGGCCCGTTCGACGGCGAGCATCGACGTGCGGATGGACAGCATCGACACCGGCTCCGGCGACCGTGACGGCCACCTCAAGAGCGCCGACTTCTTCGACACCGAGAAGTTCCCCGCCATGACCTTCCGCTCCACCAAGGCCGAGGCGCTCGGCGGAGACGACTACCGGATCACCGGCGACCTCACCATCAAGGACGTCACCAAGCCGGTCGCCATCGACCTGGAGTTCAACGGCGCCGCGAAGGACCCGTTCGGCAACGAGCGCGTCGGCTTCGAGGGCAAGGCGGAGATCCTGCGCTCCGACTGGGGCCTCAGCTGGAACGCGGCCCTGGAGACGGGCGGCGTCCTGGTCTCGGACAAGATCAAGCTGAGCTTCGACATCTCCGCTATCCGGCAGGCCTGAGCCGCAGCTGCTCGACCGTCCTCCGCACCCGCGCCGCACGGCCGTCGGCCGTGCGGGTGAGGTGCAGGCCCAGGATCAGCGCGTACGCCTCCGACCTGCCGAGCCGAGCGAACGCCGCCCGCGCCGCGGCGTCGTCCGCTAGCGCCGCCGCCAGATCGGCGGGAACCGTGGCCTCCCGCTGCGACGGGTACGCCGCCGCCCAGCGGCCGTCCGCCTGTGCCGCCGCGACCTCCGCGAAGCCCGGCTCCCGCATCCGGCCCGCGGCCGTCAGGGCCTCGACCTTGCGGACATTGACCTGGGACCAGTTGCTGCGCGGCCGTCTGCGGCCGACCTTCTGCAGGTAGTGGGTGGCGTCAAGCGCCTTGCGCTGTCCGTCGATCCAGCCGTAGCAGAGGGCGATATCGATCACCTCGTCAGGCCGCACGGACGGCAGGCCCGAACTCTTCTTGGCGAGCCTCAGCCAGACGCCGCCCGTCAGCGCCTCGTCGTCGTGGTGCTCCGCCAGCCATGCCTCGAACCGGGCCGCGTCCTTGAATGCGAGCGAATCCATGCGTTCAAGTTAGGTCCGGAGTAGGACAGTTACTGTCCTGGTCGGCGCTGCGCGGCCGCGGTTTCCGAACCCGCCGCCGGGGTGTCAGAATCCGCCGCCAAGGGTGTCAGAATCCGCCGCCGAAGTCGCCGCCGCCCCCACCGAAGTCGCCGCCGCCGAAACCGCCGCCGAAGTCACCCGAATCGAAGTCGGCGCCCGACTGGTCGCCGCCCTCGTAGCCGCCACCGCCCATGCCGCCGTCGGCCGCGTACGCCGGGCTCGACATCATCGAGCCGAGCATCGTGCCCATGAGCAGTCCCGGCAGGATGCCGCCGCCGAAGTAGCCGCCCGCCCAGGGGCCGTACGCCGGGCCCGCGTCGTAGTAGGGGCGGCGGCCGTGCTCGGTGTCGACGGTGCGCACCGCCGGGTCCTCGCCGTCGTCGATACGGGCCTTGTCGGCCGCGCACACCGGGACTTCACGGGGTGTGGCGCCGACCGGGGCCCAGCTCGCGTCGGCCACCGAGGGGCCGTGGCGCGGGTCGAAGAAGCAGGGCGCCCTGCGCTCGGGCAGCGGACGGCCCTCGCGGCGCGCCGCGAGGACGGCGAGGGAGAACCGGCCGTCCTCCAGGGCCTGGGTCACCCCGCGCACATCGTCGGGCCGCTCAGCCGAAGCCATGATCGACTTGGCCTTCTCGTAGGAGTCGAGGCCCCGTTCGTAGTCCGTGCGCATCTCGTCCGTCGCGCCCGGCTCTCCGGGGTGGAAGTCGAGGCGGTCCAGCTCCTCGCCGAACGCGGTGATGTCCTCGTCGACGACCACGCGCAGCTTGTCGAGCGCGGCCCGCTCGGCCTCGGCCTTCTTCCGCTTGTTCCGCCTGACCAGGGCATACGCTCCGGCTCCGCCGGCCAGGGCGACGGCGCCGAGGCCGATGAGGGCGCCGCTCGAGACACCGTCGTCGCCGGCTGTGCCGCCCGCCGCGTTGCTCGCGGCCAGGCTGGTGAACTTCGTCAGCTGGGCGGGGGCGTCAAGGCCCTGCACCGTGCCGACGATGTTCTTCCTCGCGGCCTCGGACAGGACGCTCGTGTCGGCGCGGGCGTCGAACTGGTCGCCCACGCGCACTCCGTACACACCGGTGATGCCGGTCTCGGTGCGGAGCTTCCCGAACAGGTCCTGCTTGGGGAAGTCGGCCGGGAGCACGGCGAGGAAGATCGCCTTGCCCGAGTCCTTGATGTCCTTGACCAGGGCGGCCCGCTCGGAGTCCGGTACCTCGCCGCGCATCTCCGGGTCGACGTACACCGGGCTCTTCTTCAGCGCCTCGGCGACATCGGACACGGTCGTCGCGGCCTGTGCCCCGGGCGCCGCCACGAAGACGGTGCCCAGGACGAGCAGGAGTCCGGCAAGGGCACGGAGGATGATCCGTACCGATTTGGTAGGCCTCATACCTCGACAGTAACCCCGCCGGGGGCCCAACGGCGGGGTCGAAGGTCCCTCACTCGGCGGGCTCGACGCCCGCCCGAAGCAGCCCGTACGTATAGGCGTCCTCCAGGGCCTGCCAGGACGCCGCGATGACGTTGTCCGCGACGCCCACGGTGGACCACTCGCCCGTGCCGTCACTCGTGGAGATCAGGGTGCGGGTCGTGGAGGACGTGCCGTGCTTGCCCTCCAGGATGCGGACCTTGTAGTCGACGAGGTCGAGGGCGGCGAGCTGCGGGTAGATGCGTTCGAGGCCGACGCGCAGGGCCCGGTCGAGGGCGTGCACCGGGCCGTTGCCCTCGGCGGTGGCGACGATCCGCTCGCCCTTGGCCCACAGCTTCACGGTCGCCTCGTTGGCGTGGGTGCCGTCGGGGCGGTCCTCGACGATGGCGCGCCAGGACTCGGTGCGGAAGTAGCGGCGCGGGCGGCCCTCGGCCTCCTCGCGGAGCAGCAGCTCGAAGGAGGCGTCGGCCGCCTCGTACGAATAGCCCTGCAGCTCGCGCTCCTTGATCCGTTCCACGACCCGGCCGACCAGCTCGCGGTCGCCGCCCAGGTCGACGCCGAGTTCCTTGCCCTTGAGCTCGACGGAGGCGCGTCCCGCCATGTCGGAGACCAGCATCCGCATGGTGTTGCCGACGCGTTCGGGGTCGATGTGCTGGTAGAGGTCGGGGTCGACCTTGATCGCGGAGGCGTGCAGGCCCGCCTTGTGGGCGAAGGCCGAGACGCCGACGTACGGCTGGTGCGTGGACGGGGTCAGATTGACGACCTCGGCGATGGCGTGCGAGATCCGGGTCATCTCGCTCAGCGCGCCCGCGGGCAGGACGGACTTGCCGTACTTGAGCTCCAGGGCGGCGACGACCGGGAAGAGGTTGGCGTTGCCGACGCGCTCGCCGTAGCCGTTGGCCGTGCACTGGACATGGGTCGCGCCCGCGTCCACGGCGGCCAGGGTGTTGGCGACGGCGCAGCCCGTGTCGTCCTGGGCATGGATGCCGAGCCGGGCGCCGGTGTCGGCGAGCACGGTGGCGACGACGGCCTGCACCTGGGCGGGCAGCATGCCGCCGTTGGTGTCGCAGAGGATGACGACATCCGCCCCGGCCTCGGCGGCGGTGCGGACCACGGACTTGGCGTAGGCCGGGTTGGCGCGGTAGCCGTCGAAGAAGTGCTCGCAGTCGACGAAGACCCGGCGGCCCTGCTCGCGCAGATACGACACGGTGTCGGCGATCATCGCGAGGTTCTCGTCGAGCGTGGTGCGCAGGGCGAGTTCGACATGCCGGTCATGGGACTTGGCGACCAGCGTGACCACCGGGGCGCCGGCGTCCACGAGGGCCTTCACCTGCGGGTCGTCGGCCGCCTTGGCGCCGGCCCTGCGGGTGGCGCCGAAGGCCACCAGCTGGGCGTGCTTGAAGTCGATCTCCTGTCGGGCGCGGGCGAAGAACTCCGTGTCGCGGGGGTTGGCGCCGGGCCAGCCACCCTCGATGAAGCCCACGCCGAAGTCGTCCAGGTGCCGTGCGATGGTCAGCTTGTCCGCGACGGTGAGGTTGATGCCCTCGCGCTGTGCGCCGTCGCGCAGCGTGGTGTCGAAGACGTGGAACGCGTCGTCGGGAGATGCGGGGTTCTCGGGGCCGCTGTCCGTACCCGTGGCTTCCGTCATGCTGATCAGGCTCCTGTTTTCGGATCTCGGTCTACCGGAATGACCGGCTCCACCGTCCCCCTATGATCCCTCGCGCTCCGCACCCGGCGGCGGTTGGGCCGGGAAAACAGAAAAACCTCTCGCGGGTGCGAGAGGTCTGCGCGCGGGTCTGAGACGACGGTGTCCGCCCGTACGGGGTGGTACGTGGCGGTCACTGCGGACCGGCGCGCCTGCTGCCAATAATCATGGCTCTACAGAACACCCCGTGAGTTTTGCACAGCTCCCCCGGGCCGGGGGCCGATGTCTCACGATGCGGTCGACGGGTGACGCACACCACGCCGCGTCCCGTACGCCCTTGAACCTCCGGTCCGTACGCCCTCGGCTCTCCGGTCCGTACGCCCTCGGCTCTCCGGTCCGTACGCCCTCGGCTCTCCGGTCCGTACGCCCTTGACCCTCCCGTCCGTACGACCTCGGCGCTCCCCGGACCCATGGCTTTCAGGCGACGAGGCTCGGCTCCGGTGACCGCGCGGGGGCCGCACCGGCCTGTTTCGTGCCCAGCCTGTTCAGGTCCAGGTCCTTCGTCTCGCGCATCGTCAGGTAGACGATCAGGGACACGGCGCCACAGCCCGCCACGTACCAGTAGAAGCCGGACTCGATGCCGCCGTCCTTGAACCAGAGGGCGACATATTCGGCGGTACCCGCGAAGAGGGCGTTGGCGATGTTGTAGGGCAGGGCGACGCCGAGGGTGCGGATGCCGGTCGGGAAGAGCTCGGCCTTCACGCAGGCGTTGATCGAGGTGTATCCGGTGACCACGAGGAGGGCCAGGAGGGAGAGGCCGAAGGCGGGCCAGAAGGAGCCCGCGTGCTGCAGCAGCGTCATGATCGGGACGGTCAGGAGAGTCGAGCCGACCGCGAAGGTGATCAGCAGCGGGCGGCGGCCGATGCGGTCCGAGAGCGCGCCGGCGATCGGCTGCAGACAGGCGAAGACGATCAGGGCACAGAAGGACACCAGCGTGGCCGTCTGCTTGGGCAGACCCGCCGAGTTGGAGAGGTACTTCGTCAGGTAGGTCGTGTACGTGTAGTACGCGACCGTGCCGCCCATCGTCAGGGCCATGACCAGGAACGCCTCGCGCTTGTGCCGCAGCAGAGCCTTGATCGTGCCCTTGCCTTCGACGGTGTCGTCGCCGGACTCCTCGTAGACCTCGGTCTCCAGCATGTTCCGGCGCAGATAGAAGATCACCGCGGCACCGAGCGCGCCGATGATGAACGGGATGCGCCAGCCCCAGCTGTGCAGTGCGCCCTCGGACATGGTGCGCTGCAGAACGATCTGCAGGCCGAGTCCGAGGACTTGGCCCGCGGTCACGGAGACCAGCTGGAAGCTGGCGGCGAAGCCGCGCTTACCGGGGGCGGAGGCCTCCGTGAGATACGTGGCGGAGGCCGCGTACTCGCCGCCGATGGAAAGGCCTTGCATGAGCCGGGCGATGAGCAGGACCGCGGCGCCGCCATAACCCGCTACGGCATAGGTCGGGGCGATCGCGATGAGGACCGCCGAGGCCGACATCAGACTGACGGTCAGCGTGAGCGCGGCCTTGCGGCCCTTGCGGTCGCCCACCCGGCCGAGCAGCCAGCCGCCGACCGGCCGCATGAAGAAGCCGACCGCGAAAATGGCGGCGGTGTTCATGAGCTGAGCGGTCGGGTTCCCGCCGGGGAAGAAGGAGGCCGCGAAGTACACCGAGAAGCTGGCGTAGACGAACCAGTCGAACCACTCGACCATGTTGCCGGCCGAGCCGACCCAGATCCGCTTCCACTGCTGTCGCGTCATGCGGGCCACCATGCGGCAGCGGACTTCTGCCGGACAAGGCACTGAAGGATCTTCCGGACCACTCCGCCAAGTCACGCCCGAAGTCGCATCCGACGTCGCATCCGACGTCGCATCCGATGGCGGCGTCGAGGCCCGCGAAGTGCCATGCGCCACCGCCCGGGAGAGCGCCCGCGACACCAGGGAGAGCGCCCGCAGGCCCCCGGGGGCGTGAACTGCCGCTCGGTGGGCCCCTCCCCGCAGCCCAGGCCCTCGCCGCCCACGCGCGCCCATGCTCTCGCCGCCCACGCGCGCCCAGGCCCTCGCCGCCCACGCGCACAGAACCTCCACGCCCGCGAGGGACTGCCGGGGCTGGTCCAGACCTAAACTGCAACCGCTTTCTGTTTTGGGCATGCACACGACATCCATGGATGCACACGACACCCCACCTCTGTCGGGAGGCAGTACATGAAGCGCACCCTGGCCATCGCCACGGCCCTGACCGCACTCCCCCTGTCCCTCCTCCTGCCCGGCTCCGCGGCCACCGCCGCGCAGGGCCCCGAGCCGGCCCCCGGTGTCCGCGCCACCGGCGAGATCTACGCGCAGAACAGCTCCCTGAAGCGGGAGTTGGGCGACCGCAGCGCGGGCAGCTACCTCGACGCGGCGACCGGTGAGCTGGTCATGACCGTCACCACCGAGGCCGACGCCGCGAAGGTGCGGGCGGCGGGCGTCCGCGCGAAGCTGGTCGCGCGCAGCGGGGCCGAACTCGGCTCCGCGGCGGCCGCCCTGGAGAAGAGCGCGAAGATCGCCGGCACCAGCTGGGGCGTCGACCCCAGACGCAACCAGGTCGTGGTGGAGGCGGACTCCACCGTCTCCGGCGCCGAGGTCGCCCGGATCGAGAAGGTCGCGGCCGCACAGGCCGGTGCGGTCCAGGTGACGCGCGTACCGGGCGAGTTCAAGGAGGAAGTCGCGGGCGGAGACGCCATCTACGGCGGCGGCTACCGCTGTTCGGCCGCCTTCAACGTCTCCTCCGGCGCCACCCGCTACTTCGTCACCGCCGGGCACTGCACCAACGCGGCCACCGACTGGCGCGCCAGCTCGGGCGGCGCGGTGATAGGCCAGCGCACCGGCACCAGCTTCCCCACCAACGACTACGGCATCGTCAAGTACACCGACGGTTCCTCGCCCAGCGGCGACGTCAATCTCTACAACGGCAGCCGCCAGGACATCACTTCGGCCGCCGACCCCGTGGTGGGCCAGGCGATCAAGAAGTCCGGCTCCACCACGAAGGTCACCTCCGGCTCGGTCACGCAGACCAACGTCACCGTCAACTACGGCAGCGGCAATTACGTGTACGGCATGGTCAAGACCAACGTGTGCTCCGACAGCGGGGACAGCGGCGGCGCCCACTTCGCCGGCTCCACCGCCCTCGGCATCCACTCCGGCTCGGGCGGCGACTGCACCAACGGGGTCGGCTCGGCGCTGTTCCAGCCGGTGAAGGAGGCGCTGTCCGCGTACGGGGTCGCTGTGTACTGAGGCCTGGGGCCTGAGGGCTGAGTCCTCAGGGCTGAGGCCTGGTACGGCGCGACTGAGTCCGGTACGGCGCAGGGCGCCGGCGCCTCACCCCTCCGTGGGCGCCAGCGCCTCGTCGAGGAACTCCCTCACGTGCGCGAGGACTTGGGTCCGGCCCGTGCCCGGCAGACCCACCGCGACATGGATCGAGAAGCCGTCGAGCAGTGCACGGAGGCGGGCCGCGAACCGTTCCGGGTCCACCCGGCGCAGCTCGCCGCGCGAACTGCCCTCGGCGAGCAGCGCCACCAGGTCACGGTGCCAGGCCTTCTCGATGGCGGCCTGCCGGGTGCGCGCCGCGGCCTCTTCGTCGGCGTACTGCGAGCGGTTCCAGACCTCGAGCCACAGGGTCCAGTGCGGGTCACGGGGCCCGTCGGGGACGTACAGGTCGACATACGCGTCGAGCCGGGCGCGCGCGGGCGACGGGGAGTCGAGCAGGGCGCGCCGCTGCTCGCCGAGGCGGCCCTCGCTCCACTCCAGGGTCTGGAAGAGCAGTTCGTCCTTGGTCTTGAAGTAGTAGAGGAGATGGCCGCTGCTCATGCCGACCTCGCGGCCGAGCGCGGCCATGGTGAGCCGGTCGAGACCGCTGTCGGCGATCATCGCCATGGCGGCGGCGAGCACCTCTTCGCGGGGCGGGGCGTTACGGCGCGGCCGTGCGGTGCGTTCGGTCACGCGGTCAGTTCTACCCGATGCCGGATGGCCGCCCGACCCGCGGCTGCTGCTGGGTGATGCAGTGGATACCGCCGCCGCCGGCGAAGACGGTGCGGGCGTCGACCAGGGTCACGGTCCGCTCGGGGAAGAGCCGGCGGAAGATCCCCGCGGCCAGCTCGTCACGCGGGTCGTCGAAGGAGCACAGGACGACGCCGCCGTTGCAGAGGTAGTGGTTGATGTACGAGTAGTCGGCCCAACCGCCGTCCTCGTCGCGGAGCCTGGTCGGGGCCGGCACCTCGATGACCTCGATACGGCGGCCCTTCGCGTCGGTCTGCTCGCGCAGGAACGCCACCATCTCCTGGCACGGCTCGTGGTCGGGGTGCCCGGGGTCGGGCTGGGTGTGCGCCACGATGACGCCGGGCCGTGCGAAGGCGGCGACGATGTCGACATGGCCGAGGGTGCCGTAGCCGTGCGGGGGGTAGTCGGCGGTGAGGCCGCGCGGCAGCCAGATCGCCTTCTTCGTGCCCAGCTTGGCGTGGATCTCCGACTCGACCTCCGCCTTGCTCAGGCCCCGGTTGCGCTCGGGGCCGAGCTGCACGGTCTCGGTGAGCAGCACGGTGCCCTCGCCGTCGACATGGATGCCGCCGCCCTCGTTGACGAGCGGCGAGGCGTGCACGGGCACTCCGGCGAGGTCGGCGACGAACGAGGCGATCTTCGCGTCGTGCTCCCAGCTCGCCCAGCCCTGGGCGCCCCAGCCGTTGAACACCCAGTCCACGGCGGCCAGTTGGGTCCCGTCCGTGACGAAGGTGGGGCCGATGTCGCGCATCCACGCGTCGTCGAGCTCCCGCTCCACCAGGTCGATATCGGGGCCGAGCAGCTCCCGCGCGGAGTCGGCCTGCCCGGGGCCGTGCACCATGGTGACCGGTTCGAAGCGGCGTACGGCGCGGGCGACGGCCGCCCATGCGGCGCGCGACTCGGCGAGTTCGGCGGCGGACGAGAACGTGGTGTTGGGCCCTGGCCAGGCCATCCAGGTGCGCTCGTGCGGGGCCCACTCGGGAGGCATGCGGAAGGTCATGGAGGTCCTTACGGGGGTCTCAGAGAAAGTAGAGGCGGTTGAGCGGGACCGAGTCGGCGGGCTGCGAGCGGACCGGGTCGCCGTCGAGGGTGACCAGGCCGGTGTGTGAGTCCACGGACACGTCGCCGATACGGGAGTTGAGCCGCAGGTCCGCGGGGCCGATGCCGCGGGTGCCGCGCACGGCCACACGGCGGCGCCGGGTCGGCATCAGGTCATGGCCCCGGTCGACGGCGGCCTGCGCGACGAACGCCACGGAGATCTCGGCGGGGGCCGCGCCGTGCGACCCGAACTGCGGTCCCAGGACCAGGGGTTCACAGGTGTCGGTGGCGGCGTTGGGGTCGCCCGTGACGCCGTACGCCGGGTAGCCGGACTTGAGGACCAGCTGCGGCTTCGCGCCGAAGAACTGTGGCTGCCACAGCACGATGTCCGCCATCTTGCCCACCTCGATGGAGCCGACCTCGTGGGCGAGGCCGTGCGCGAGGGCGGGGTTGATGGTCAGCTTCGCGACGTACCGGAGCACGCGCGCGTTGTCGTCGTGCTCCCCGTCCCCGTCGAGCGGCCCGAGTTCGGCCTTCATCTTCCCGGCCATCGCGAAGGTGCGCCGCACGGTCTCCCCGGCCCGGCCCATGCCCTGCGCGTCCGACGAGGTGATGCCGATGGCGCCCAGGTCGTGCAGCACGTCCTCGGCGCCCATGGTGCCCGCACGGATCCGGTCACGGGCCATGGCGGCGTCACCGGGCAGATCCGTCTTGAGGTCGTGAACGGAGACGATCATGCCGTAGTGCTCGGCGACGGCGTCCCGGCCGAAGGGCAGCGTGGGGTTGGTGGAGGACCCGATGACATTCGGAACGCCCGCCATCTTCAGCACATTCGGTACGTGCCCACCGCCGCAGCCCTCGATGTGGAAGGCGTGGATGGTACGGCCGTCGAGGACGCTCAGGGTGTCCTCGACGCTCAGGCACTCGTTCAGGCCGTCGCTGTGCAGGGCGACCTGGACGTCGTGCTCCTCGGCGACCCGCAGCGCGGTGTCCAGGGCCCGGGTGTGGGCGCCCATGTCCTCGTGCACCTTGAAGCCCGAGGCCCCGCCCTCGGCGAGCGCCTCGACGAGCGGGGCGCCGTCGGACGACGAACCCCGCGCCAGGAAACCGATGTTGACGGGCCAGGCGTCGAAGGCGCCGAAGGTGGTGCGCAGCGCCCAGGGCGAGTTGACGCCCACGCCCCATACGGGGCCGAACTCCTGGCCGATGATCGTGGTCACGCCGGAGGCGAGGGAAGCCTCCATGACGCGCGGCGAGAGCAGATGCACATGGGTGTCGACGGCGCCGGCGGTGGCGATCAGGCCCTCGCCGGAGACGATGGTCGTGCCGGTGCCGACGACCACGTCCACGCCGTCGAGGGTGTCGGGGTTGCCGGCCCGCCCGACCGCCGCGATCCGGCCCTCGCGGATACCGATGGAGACCTTTCTGATCCCCTGTGCCGCGTCGATGACGAGGACGTTGCTGATGACGACGTCACAGGTCTCACGGACGGCGGCGGCCTTGAGGTGCAGTCCGTCGCGGGCGGTCTTGCCGAACCCGGCGAGGAACTCGTCGCCGTAGACCTGGGAGTCGTCCTCGACGCGTACGACGAGTCCGCTGTCCCCGAGCACGACCCGGTCGCCCTTGCGGGGTCCGTGCACCGCGGCGTACTCCCGCGGATCGATGCCGCTCATGCCTCAGCTCCCAGATATCCGCAGGCCGCGGCCCGCCGCAGTGCCTCTTCCCTGGCCCCCGGGGCGTCGAGCTCGCCGTCGACGAGTCCCGCGAAGCCGATCGCGACCCGCGCGCCGCCGATCGGCACGAGCCCCACATCCGCCCGTGCGCCCGGATCGAAGCGGAACGACGAGCCGGCGGGGATCGCCAGGCGCATGCCGTACGCCGCCGAACGGTCGAAGTCCAGGCGGGGGTTGGCCTCGAAGAAGTGGAAGTGCGAGGTGACGCTGACGGGCACGGTCGCGGTGTTGCGCACGCCGATCCATACGGCCGCCGCGGGCTCCTCGTGGGCTGGGCCCGGCAGGACCGCTCCGGGTGCGGCGCTCCCGAGCGAGCCCCCGCTCAGCGGCGCGGACACGACGGCGAGCCGGGAGCCGTCGTCGAAGACCGCCTCCACATGCACCTCGGTCACGACATCGGCGACACCCGGCAGCACATCGTCGGGACCGAGGACGGCTCGGGCACGCTCGACCGCGTCGGCCAGGCGCAGGCCGTCACGGGCCGCCTCGCACACGGTGTCGGCGATCAGCGCGGTCGCCTCGGGCACGTTGAGCCGCAGCCCGCGGGCGCGGCGGGCGCGGGCCAGCTCGGCCGCGTTGAACAGCAGCAGCCGGTCGCGTTCCGTCGGGGTGAGTCGCACGGTACTTCCCTCACTTCCAGTTAGTGCAGCACTCTAAACCTTGAATTCGCATGACGGAACCGTTGACGTACGACGTTGACGTCCATCACATTAGCCCGTGCCCGGCGCTTTGAGCATCACTCAAATAGTTTCGCCGAACGCTCTGCTGCACGCCTGCCCAACGTCCTGCCGAACTTTCTGCCTACGACAGGGGACCGCCCATGCCGATGGAACAGCGCGGAGTCGACACCATCCCGGAAGCGGAACGCAGCAGCGGCCCGCGCGATCTCGTCTCGATCCTGCTCGGCTCCAACCTCTGCCTCGGCGTGATCGTCTTCGGCTGGCTGCCGCCGTCCTTCGGGCTCGGCCTGTGGCCCTCGGTCACCGCGATCGTGGCGGGCACGGCGGTGGGCGTCGCGGTGACGGCACCGCTGGCCCTGGTCTCCCTGCGCACCGCGACCAATCTCTCCACGTCGAGCGGCGCGGCCTTCGGTGTCCGCGGCCGGCTGATCGGCTCCGTCGTCGGCCTGCTGCTCTCCCTCGGCTACACCGCACTGACCCTGTGGATCGGCGGTGACGTCATGATCGGCACCCTGACGCGGCTCGTCGGCCTGCCGGACTCCGGCGCCGTCCACGCCCTCGTGTACGCCCTGCTCGCGGGCGCCACCGTCGTCGGCGCGGTCTTCGGCTACCAGCTGCTCCTTCGTCTCAGCAAGGCACTGGCCATCGGCATGACGGTCCTGCTCGGGCTCGGCCTGATCGCGTACGCGGACCGGTTCACGACGGCCGCCCCGCCCGACACCCCGTATCTCCTCGACGGCTTCTGGCCGACCTGGCTGCTCGCCGCGGTGGCCGCGGGCCTGAGCGGACCGGTCGCGTTCATCACCCTGCTCGGCGACTACACCCGCTATCTCTCACCGGCCCGGCACTCCTCGCGCAGCGTGCTGCGCGCCACCTGCGTGGGCCTGACGGCGGGGCTGCTCCTGCCGCAGCTGTTCGGCACGTTCACGGCGCTCGCGGCGCGGGCGGGGCTCGACTACGCGGGCCCGCTGGTGGCCACGGCGCCCGGCTGGTACCTGGTGCCCCTGCTGCTCGCCGCCACCGCGGGCTCGATCGGCAACGCGGGCCTGATGCTCTACTCGATGGGCCTCGACCTGGACGCGATCGCGCCGCGGGCGAGCCGGACCCGGGCCACGGTGATCGTCGCGGTGGTGGCCACGCTCTTCGTCTTCCTCGGCCACTTCGCGTGGGACGCGCAGTCCGCGATGACGTCCTTCGTACTGCTCCTCACCGCGATCGGCACGCCCTGGGCTGTGATCACGCTGATGGTGCACCGGCGGGTCGGCGGCGCCTATGACGCGGAGGCCTTGCAGGTCTTCAACCGCCGCTCGCGGGGCGGGAGTTACTGGTACCGGGGCGGCTGGCACATCCGGGCCACCGCGGCCTGGGCGACGGGCGCGGCGGTCGGCCTCGCGGCGGTGTCCACACCTCTGTACGAGGGCCCGCTGCTCGCCCTGACGGGCGGGGTGGACTGCAGCTTCGTCCTGTCCGGACTGGTGGGCGGGGCGGCGTACGCGGCGCTGGTACGGCGCTCGTCCACCGCCGCCGCTCCCCTTGCCGGACAGGCTGATGCACTCAGCCTGTCCGGGGGCACCTCCCAGCGGTAGCCGGGGGCGTTCCGCTTTTCGCCGGGCCTAGCCCAGCTCGTGCATCCAGCCGTGCTTGTCCTCGGCCTTGCCGCGCTGCACGTCGAGCAGCGCGTCCCGCAGCTTCATCGCGACGGAGTCGCTCGTGCCGCCGCCCTGGGTCCACTCGGCGCCGTTGGTCTTGACAGTGCCGACCGGTGTGATGACGGCCGCCGTACCGCAGGCGAAGACCTCGGTGAGCGCACCGCTCTCCGTGTCGCGCCGCCACTGGTCGATGGAGACCCTGGCCTCCTCCGACTCGTAGCCCAGGTCGCGGGCGACGGAGAGCAGCGAGTCACGCGTGACGCCCTCCAGGATGGAGCCGGTCAGGGTCGGTGTGACGATCTTGTCGCCGTACACGAAGTACAGGTTCATGCCGCCGAGCTCCTCGACCCACTTGTGCTCCACGGCGTCGAGGTAGCAGACCTGCTCGCAGCCGTGTCCGATGGCCTCGGCCTGGGCGAGCAGGGACGCGGCGTAGTTGCCGCCGGTCTTGGCGTCGCCCATGCCGCCGGGCACGGCGCGCACCCGGTCCTGCGAGACCCAGATGGAGACCGGCTTGACGCCGCCCGGGAAGTAGGCGCCGGCCGGGGAGGCGATCACGATGAAGAGGTACTCGCTCGCGGGCTTCACACCGAGGCCGACCTCGGTGGCGATCATGAACGGCCGCAGATAGAGGGACTCCTCGCCGCCGTGCTCGGGCACCCAGTCCTTGTCGTGCTGGACCAGCAGGTCGCAGGCCTCGATAAAGGTCTCGACGGGCACCTCGGGCATGGCGAGGCGGCGGGCCGAGGCCTGGAAGCGCCTGGCGTTGGCCTCGGGGCGGAAGGTGGCCACGGAGCCGTCGGGCTGGCGGTACGCCTTGAGCCCTTCGAAGATCTCCTGGGCGTAGTGCAGCACCATGCTCGCCGGGTCGAAGGAGAGCGGGCCGTACGGCACGAGCTGGCCGTCGTGCCAGCCACGGCCTTCGGTCCACTTGATCGTCACCATGTGGTCGGTGAAGTGGCGGCCGAAGCCGGGGTTGGCCAGGATCGCCTCGCGCTCCGCGCCGGACAGCGGGTGCGAGGAGGGCTTGAGCTCGATCGTGGGCGTCGAGGGCGTCGTCATGAGTGCTTGTCCTTCACCGGTTTGTGTGTGACGGACCGCGCTCACGCTCCTCTCAGGGCGTCCGAGCTGTCCCGCATGTCGCGGCCCCACGTCCGATTATCGCTCGGACAGGGCTGTGACTGAAACGGTGTGAATGCGGCCCAGGGGTCGATGGTGGCACCCGGCGGCGCATACGAGAAGCCGCCGGGTGCGTTGGCGACCCGGCGGCTGAAGTGGAACCGACGGGTCAGCCCGCTACTCGTACGGCGAGCGCGTCGCCGATCTGGTCCGTGCTGCGGGTGCTCTCGCCGCGCTCCGCGAGGTCGGCGGAGACGGCCTCCTCGATCCGCGCGGCCTCGGTCTCGTAGCCGAGGTGGCGAAGGAGCAGGGCGGTGGAGAGCACCGTGGCGGTCGGGTCGGCCTTGCCCTGGCCCGCGATGTCGGGGGCGGAGCCGTGCACCGGCTCGAACATGGACGGGAAGGCGCGGCTCGGGTTGATGTTGCCCGATGCGGCCAGGCCGATACCGCCGGCGACGGCGGCGGCGAGGTCGGTGATGATGTCACCGAAGAGGTTGTCGGTCACGACGACGTCGAACCGCTCGGGCTGCGTGACGAAGAAGATCGTCGCCGCGTCCACGTGCAGGTAGTCGGTGGTGACGTCGGGGAACTCCTCGGCCACCTTGTTGAAGATATTGGTCCACAGGTGGCCCGCGTACGAGAGCACGTTGTTCTTGTGGACCAGGGTGAGCTTCTTGCGCGGCCGCGCCTGGGCACGGGCGAAGGCGTCCCTGACCACGCGCTCGACGCCGTAGGCCGTGTTCACGGAGACCTCGGTGGCGACCTCGTGCGGGGTGCCGGTGCGGACGCTGCCGCCGTTGCCGGTGTACGGGCCCTCGGTGCCTTCGCGTACGACGATGAAGTCGATGTCGGGCTCGCCCGCGAGGGGCGTCGAGACGCCGGGACCCAGCTTCGAGGGGCGCAGGTTCACGTAGTGGTCGAAGCGGAAGCGGAGCTTGAGGAGAAAGCCGCGCTCCAGGACTCCGGACGGAACCGACGGGTCGCCGATGGCGCCGAGCAGGATCGCGTCGTACTGCTCGAGCGCCTTGATGTCGTCCTCGGTGAGGGTCTCACCGGTGGCGTGGTAGCGCTTGGCGCCGAAGTCGAATTCCTTCGTCTCCAGCTTCACATCCTGCGGGAGCGCGGCGGAGAGGACCTTGAGCCCCTGGGCCACGACCTCCGGGCCGATGCCGTCGCCGGGGATGACTGCGAGATTGATGCTGCGAGACATGCGGCGAGCGTACGCCTTGTCTTATTCGGTGACACACGCAGTCCAGAATGTGGACGCCCAGCGGGGCCGTCGACAGGGGCGGCGAACGACCGGCTCTCATCCTGACCTCGACCGGCTCTCGGCTGGATTTTCACCGCCCGTTCACCCACAGGCCTGGCCCCGGTTGGAAGTTACTGGGAAGTTCTCCCCCCATGGACACACCGAACGTGGGCATCCCCGAGCAGCTGGCGCAGCGCATGAGCATGGCGGAGCAGCATGAGTATCTGCGCGCCAAGCACGCCCGCCCCAAGGTCTCCCGGCGCGGGGCTCTGGTCGGCGGGCTTGTGACGGCGGGCGCCGCGGGCGGCGGGGGACTGCTCATCGGCACCGGCACGGCGAGCGCCGGCTCCTCCCCCACCCTGGCGGCCGGCGCCGCCACCGCGAAGGTGGACGGCTCCCTGGTCGCGCCGTTCGGCCGGCATCTCGCCTTCGGCGCCGACCCGAAGACGCAGATGCGGATCTCCTGGCAGGTGCCGTTCGCGGTGAAGAAGCCGTATGTGCGGGTCGGCACGACGCCCTGGGAGCTGAGCCGGAAGCTGGAGGCCGAGGTGCGCTCGCTGCACACTCCGGCCCTGTCGAAGAAGCTGCCCGAGGTCGAGCAGTACTACCTGCATGCGGCGCTCGACGGTCTCAAGCCCGGCACGACGTACTTCTACGGCGTCGGGCACGAGGGTTTCGACCCGGCCGCGCCGGAGCGGATGGCCACCATCGGGTCCTTCCGCACCGCCCCCGCGAGGCCCGAGAAGTTCGTCTTCACGGCCTTCGGCGACCAGGGCGTGAGCTATGACGCCCTCGCCAACGACCAGTTGATCCTGGGTCAGAACCCGTCGTTCCATCTGCACGCGGGCGATATCTGCTACGCCGACAGCAGCGGCCAGGGCAAGGAGTCGGACACCTACGACGCGCGGGTGTGGGACCAGTTCCTCGCGCAGACCGAGTCGGTGGCGAAGTCGGTGCCGTGGATGGTGACGACCGGCAACCACGACATGGAGGCCTGGTACTCGCCGAACGGCTACGGCGGCCAGTCGGCCCGCTGGTCGCTCCCCGAGAACGGCTTCGACGCGAAGAACGCACCCGGCGTCTACTCGTTCGCGTACGGCAATGTGGGGGTCGTCGCGCTCGACGCCAACGACGTCTCGTACGAGATACCCGCCAACAAGGGCTACACGGACGGAAAGCAGACCGCCTGGCTGGACAAGCGGCTGCGCGAGCTGCGCGCGGACAAGGACATCGACTTCATCGTGGTGTTCTTCCACCACTGCATGTACTCGACGTCCACGCACGCCTCGGACGGCGGGGTGCGCGACGCCTGGCTCGAGCTGTTCACCAAGCACCAGGTGGACCTGGTGGTCAACGGCCACAACCACGTCTACGAACGCACCGACGCCGTCAAGAACGGCGAGGTCGGCAAGCCGGTGCCGGTCGGGGCCACGACGGACCCCACGCGCGACGGCATCGTGTACGTCACGGCCGGCGGCGCGGGCAAGGAGCTGTACGGCTTCGGGCCCGGCGTGAAGGACAGCTACGAGGGCCATGTGAACGACCGGGACTCGATCGTGTCGTTCCACTGGACCAAGTCGCGGCTGCCCGACCCGGACACCGTGGAGTGGTCACGGGTGCGGTACACCGGCTTCTCGTTCCTCGCGGTGGAGGTGGAGACCGGTGCGAAGCCGCGGATGAAGGTCTCGGCGCTCGCCGAGAGCGGCGAGCGCGTCGACTACTTCGAGGTGGTACGGGGCAGCGGTCCGGCTCAGTGACCGGTGGCGCCGCCGTTGTCCCTGCGGTCGAGGGCCCGCTGCAGGGCGGCGGCGGCGTTCTTGCGCTCGGCCTCGCTGGAGCGGGAGGCGTGGCGGACTCGGCGGGCGGCGACGGTCGTCTCGGTCATGAGGAATCGACTCCTATGAGGGCACGGCGGAGTGCGGAGAGGGGTTTTCGAGACTCCCCCGCTGCCTAATGGGCGCGGGCGGGGCCCCCAGAGCAGGCGGGGAGCGGGGGCCGCAGGGGTTGCCTGCATCGGGGCCCGGCTCTCGACCGCCATTCGCTGGATCGAGCGAGACGTTCGGCTTCTACAAAGCTAAGACAGCAAAGGGCTTCTGTCTCCACAAATACTTGGGCTTCCTACTATCTGAGACGCGATCATGCGCCCGGCCCTGCCTCAGGCCGCCCCGCATCAGGCCCTCATCTCCCTGAAACCCCTGGTCAGAGCACATCTCCATCGCGCCAGTCGAAGACCAGATCCTCATCGGCGCGGTGGTCGGGTGCGGGCCACACGAACGTCGTGCCCTCCTCGTCGGGCAGCCGCACCACGCCCTCGGGGCCCAGGCCGCTGATCCGCCCCGGCCACACCTGCCAGCCGCGCCCGGCGTACAGCAGGGCGCCGTCGTCGGAGGCGGACAGCGCCCCGAAGTCGTAGGCGCGCCCGATGACGTGCTCCAGGGCGGCCATCACCTGCCCGCCGAGGCCGCGACGGCGGGCGTCCGCGCGTACGGCCAGGGCCTCGACGTATCCGACCCGCCGCCAGCGGCCCGCGTGCCGCACCCGGCGCTGGATGACGGAGCCGTGCGCGAGGAGCGCGGTGCCGTCGAGCACGCGCGCGTGCAGGCCGCCGAGGCCGTGCTCGAAGTCCTCGTCGCTGAAGTCGCCGTCGAAGGCGGCGTCCAACAGGCCGCGCACGGCGGTGAGTTCACCGGGATCGAGGTCGGACGTATGGCTGATGCGCAGTTCGGTCACCGGCTCACGGTACTCACCGGTACCCGGAGGGACGCCACCGGAATTCGTGCGGGACGCCCTCTGGTGGGCGCCGGTGCGGGGCGGCAGACTCGGCCGTATGTCCGAGACTGCGCAGCGCTGGACCCCGGTCCATGGAGAGCCGTACCGCCCCGTCCCCTATCGCCCCGCGCGGATGTCGCACGAGGAGTCACTGGCCCGCGCCGCCGTCCTGCGCGAGCGGATGCAGGACCGCAGAACGGTCCGGCAGTTCGCCCCCGACCCGGTGCCCGAGCAGGCGGTGCGGGACGCCATCGCCTGCGCGTCGACCGCGCCGTCCGGTGCGCACCAGCAGCCGTGGACGTTCGTCCTGGTCCGTGATCAGGAGATCCGCCGCCGGATCCGTGAGGCCGCCGAGCACGAGGAGCAGATCAGCTACGACGGCCGGCTCGGCGAGGAGTGGCTCGCCGCGCTCCGCCCGCTCGGCACGGACGAGGTCAAGCCCCATCTCACCGACGCCCCCGCCCTGATCGTCGTCTTCCAGCAGCGCTACTGGCTCGGCGACGACGGCACCAAGCACAAGCACTACTACGTCGACGAGTCGGTCGGCATCGCGGTCGGCATGCTCCTCTCCGCCCTGCACCTGTCCGGCCTCGCGGCCCTCATCCACACCCCGAGCCCCATGCGCTTCCTCTCCCGGGTGCTCGGCCGCCCGGAGAACGAGAAGGCCTTCGCGGTGATCCCGGTCGGCTACCCGTCCGAGGACTGCCGGGTGCCGGACCTGGTGCGCAAGTCCCTGGATCAGGTGATGGTGGAGGTCTGAGGGAAGGCGCCGCCCCCTCAGCCGCTGTGCGTCGCACTCCGTATGTGCCGCCACCGCCGCAGGAAGAAGCGGAGGAAGACGGCCTCGGTCAGCACCGCGTACGCCAGCACTCCGGCGCCGAACGCGACGTCGTCCCACAGGCCGCCGCCGCGCGCGTACCGGTCGATGAGGAAGTAGGCGCCGAGCACCTCCGCGAGGACACCGGTGCTCAGGATGAAGGCGGCGGTGGCGATGTACGGGTATCCCATGTGGGTGTTGGAGGACAGGAGTCCGGACTCCCAGCCGATGTGGTCCCTGTCGCCGAGGAGGGTGTTGATGCGCTGCTCGACCACCGCGACGCCCTTGCCCGCGCGCTGCGAGCGGTGGTACTCACCGAGCCAGATCAGCAGGCTCGCCTTGGCCGCGGCCGGGACGAAGACGAGGCAGGCGGGGATCAGCACACCCCGGGAGAGGTCGGAGGTCAGCATCGCCGCGACGACCACGGCCAGGGACGTGAACGCGAAGTTCATGATCTGGATGCGGTTGCTGATGGCCTGCAGGCTCTCCTGCCGTAAGGAGTTGTACTCCGCGAGCAGCGCCGCCAGGACCGGAGAGATCTCGCCCTCGACGGGGCGGCCCGGCGGCCTCACGGCAGGCTCATGCGGTCGGTTGCTCCCGGAAGGCGGCGGCACGCTCATGCGGACATCTTCTCCAGGAGATCCGTGGGCGGAACCCCGCCCGCTCCGGTGAACGAGTAGGCGAGCACCCGGAATCCGATCCGCTCGGCCCGGCGCAGATTGGCCGGCCTGTCCTCCACTAACAGGCTGCGCGGCGGGTCGGCGTGCCGGGCGGCGATCTCCAGGAGGCCCTGCCCCTCGGCACCCTTGGAGACGCCCAACCGGTGCGAGAGGAAGACCAGTTCGGGGTCGACGTAGCGGTCGAGGCCGAGGCGGACGCGCTGCTTCTCGTACCAGAACGAGGTGTTGTTGGAGGCGATGCCCACGCGGCGCTGCCCCTGTGCGGCGGCGGTGAGCAGGGCCTCGGCGTGGGGGTTGGCGACGAGCAGGCGCCTCTCGGTCTCCGCCACCAGGTCCCGTGGCACGGGGCGCCCGAGCCGCCGCTCCAACCCGGCCCAGTAGTCCGCCTCTTCGGCCTCGCTCAGGCTGAACCTGTGCCAGAGCTCCCGGCCCGCCTCGCGCACCTCGCCCCGGTCGAGGCCGAGGCGGTCGGCGAGGCCCAGCCCCTCGGTCAGGAGCAGCGTCTCCCACGGGTCGCAGAAGAGCACATTCCCGAGGTCGAAGAGGACCGCCGGCACCGCGGACACCGTGAACACCCCCGGGGCAAGGTCGAGTTGTGGCCTGGCCGGCACCTTCTTCGGCGCCGCGGGCCGACGCTAACACGCCCCGCCAACTAACCCTCTAGAAGACATTGACCAGTTAGGTGTGCACATGCTGTACTCATCCCGCCAACCACCAAAAGGAATTTGAACGGTTAGAGGTCGGAGATGTCGGAGATGAGTACGCACCAGGTCCACTACCGCACCACCGTCGTCCGCGGTCACGAGGTCTTCTACCGTGAGGCCGGGCCCGCCGACGCTCCCGTGCTGCTGCTTCTGCACGGCTTTCCCAGCAGTTCGCACATGTTCCGGGAGCTGATCCCGCGCCTCGCCCACCGCTACCGGGTGATCGCCCCCGACCACATCGGCTTCGGCCGCTCGGCGGCGCCGTCGGCCGCGGAGTTCGACTACAGCTTCGCCGAACTCGCCGCGGTCACCGAGGAGTTCACCGAGCAGCTCGGCCTCGACCGGTTCGCGCTCTACATCCAGGACTACGGCGCCCCGATCGGGCTGCGTCTCGCCCTCGCCCGCCCCGAGCGCATCACGGCGATCGTCACGCAGAACGGCAACGCGTACGAGGAGGGCCTCGGCAAGGAGGCCTGGGCGCCCGTGTTCGCGTATATCGCGGATCCGCATCCCGGCACCGCCGCGCCCGTACGGGAGATCCGCTCCCTGGAGGGCATCAAGTGGCAGTACACGCACGGGGAGCCGGAGCCGGACCTGGTGAGCCCGGACGCGTACCACCACGACGCCGCGCTCATGGCGCGCGAGGGGCAGGACGAGATCCAGCTCGCCCTGATCGGCGACTACGGCAGCAACATCGAGCTGTACCCGGCGTTCCAGGAGTACTTCCGCAGCTCGCAGGTGCCGCTGCTCGCGGTCTGGGGCGGGCACGACGAGATCTTCGTGCCGGAGGGGGCGCTCGCCTTCCGGCGGGATCTGCCGAAGGCCGGGATCCATCTGCTGCCCGCCGGGCACTTCGCCCTGGAAACGCACGCGGGCCAGGTCGCCGCCCTGATGGACGGCTTCCTGGCCCGGAACCTCAAGCCGTAGTCACGGCAGGGGGGTTCAGCCCATGTGCGGGTACGCGTAGTCCGTCGGCGGGACCAGCGTCTCCTTGATGGCGCGGGTCAGCGTCCAGCGCATCAGGTTCTGCGGGGCACCCGCCTTGTCGTTGGTGCCCGAGGCACGGCCGCCGCCGAAGGGCTGCTGGCCGACGACGGCGCCGGTCGACTTGTCGTTGATGTAGAAGTTGCCCGCGGCGTACCGCAGCTTCTCCATCGCGTCGGCCGCGGCCGCCCGGTCACCGGCGATGATCGAGCCGGTCAGCGCGTACGCCGACACCGACTCCATCTGCGCCAGCATCTCCTCGTACTTGTCGTCCTCGTAGACGTGCACGGCGAGGATCGGGCCGAAGTACTCGGTCGTGAAGACCTCGTTCTCCGGGTCCGAGCACTCGATGACCGTGGGCCGCACGAAGTAGCCGACCGAGTCGTCGTACGTGCCGCCCGCGACGATCGTGCAGCTCTCGTCCGCCTTGGCACGGTCGATCGCGGCCTTGTTCTTCGCGAAGGCACGGTCGTCGATCACGGCGCCGATGAAGTTCGACAGGTCGGTGACGTCACCCATCTTGATGCCGTCGACCTCGGCCGCGAACTGCTCCTTGAAGCCGTTGTTCCAGATCGACGCGGGGACGTACGCACGCGAGGAGGCCGAGCACTTCTGGCCCTGGAACTCGAAGGAGCCCCGGGTCAGCGCGGTCTTCAGGATCGCCGGGTCGGCCGACGGGTGGGCGACCACGAAGTCCTTGCCGCCGGTCTCACCGACGATGCGCGGGTACGACTTGAACTTCTCGATGTTGTTGCCGACCGTCTTCCACAGGTGCTGGAAGGTCTTGGTCGAGCCGGTGAAGTGGATGCCCGCGAGGTCGGGGTGCTCCAGGGCGACCTCCGAGACCGCCAGGCCGTCACCCGTGACGAGGTTGATGACGCCCTTGGGCAGGCCCGCCTCCTCCAGGAGCTGCATGAGCAGCACGGCGGCGTGGGTCTGCGTCGGGGACGGCTTCCACACCACCACGTTGCCCATCAGGGCCGGGGCGGTGGGCAGATTGCCCGCGATGGCCGTGAAGTTGAACGGCGTGATCGCGTAGACGAAGCCCTCGAGCGGGCGGTGGTCCAGACGGTTCCACACGCCGGGCGAGTTGGCCGGGGGCTGCTCGGCGAGCAGGTCACGGGCGTACTTGACGTTGAAGCGCCAGAAGTCGATCAGCTCACAGGGAGTGTCGATCTCGGCCTGCTGCGCGGTCTTGGACTGGCCCAGCATCGTCGAGGCGGCCAGCGTCTCGCGCCACGGGCCCGAGAGCAGCTCGGCGGCGCGCAGGATGATCGCGGCACGGTCGTCGAAGGACATCGCGCGCCAGGCCGGGGCGGCGGCCAGGGCGGCGTCGATCGCGTCCTGCGCGTCCTGCTGCGTGGCGTTCTTGAACGTACCGATGACGGCCTTGCGGTTGTGCGGCTGCACGACCTCGAAGGCCTCGCCGCCGCCCATCCGCTTCTCGCCGCCGATGGTGCAGGGCAGGTCGATCGGGTTCTCGGCCAGCTCCTTGAGCTTGGCCTCCAGACGGGCACGCTCGGGCGAGCCTGGGGCATAGCCGTGCACCGGCTCATTGACGGGCGTGGGGACCTGGGTCACAGCGTCCATGGGTTCCGTACTCCTTTATGAGGGGTGGAAGGGGCTCGGCCCTGGGGCAAGTAAAGGGGCTCGGGGATCAGTTTTTGGTGATCATCGAGCGGACGAAGAACAGCAGGTTGGCCGGCTTCTCCGCGAGCCGGCGCATGAAGTAGCCGTACCAGTCGGTGCCGTACGCGGTGTAGACCCGCATGCGGTGGCCCTCCGCCGCCAGGCGCAGATGCTCCTCGCTGCGGATGCCGTACAGCATCTGGAACTCGTACTCGTCCAGTTTGCGCCCGGCCCGCCGGGCGAGCTCCTGGCCGATGGCGATGAGCCGGGGGTCGTGGGAGCCGATCATCGGGTATCCCTCGCCGTACATCAGGATCTTCAGGATGCGGACGTACGCCTTGTCGATCTCGGCCTCGTCCTGGTACGCCTCGGACGCGGGCTCCTTGTAGGCGCCCTTCACGATGCGTACGCGGCTGCCGTTCGCGGCGAGACGACGGGCGTCGGCCTCGGTGCGGAAGAGGTAGGCCTGGATGACGCAGCCGGTCTGCGGGAAGTCCTTCCGCAGCTCCTCGTGGATGGCGAACATCGAGTCGAGGGTCGTGTGGTCCTCTGCGTCCAGGGTAACCGTCGTGCCGATGGCGGCGGCGGCCTCGACGACCGGCCGGACATTGGCGAGCGCCAGCTCGTGACCGCCCTCGAGCGCTTGGCCGAACATCGACAGCTTCACGGACATCTCGGCCTTGGTGCCCAGGCCCAGGTCCTTGAGGTGCGCGATGAGTTCGAGGTAGGCGTCGCGCGCGGCGGCCGCCTGCTCGCGGGTGGTGATGTCCTCGCCCACGACGTCGAGGGTGACCTCGAGGCCCTTGTCGACGGCGTCCACGACGACCGCCACGACCTCGTCGACGGACTCGCCGGGGATGAACCGCTGCACGACCTGCTTGGTGCCCGGGGCGGCCGAGACGAAGCGGCGCATCTGGTCGCTGCGGGACGCGGCGAGGATCACGGGAGCCAGCACGGGGCACCTCCAGGAACAAGACGTGAAGGGGGCCGAACCCGAACGGTCGGGGACCGGAAGGGAGCGGCACGGAGAACCACCGTGAAACCTAAGGTTCGCTCCGATCCTGGACCATCGACAGGTGTCACGCATCCGTGGCCCGGATCTCAGACATTTGTATGGAGTACCCCGCGGGGTGCCGCACAATGGCCTGCGTGAAGGGCGACTACCAGGACCTTGTCGATGAGATCTCCGCGCTGCTCGGCGCCCCCGCGACCTTGGAGAACCGCGATTTCGAGCTGATCGCGTTCGGGGCGCAGGACAGCGGCGGCGGCTTCGACGAGCTGGACCTCGATCCGGTCCGCACCCGGTCGATCCTGACCCGTAAGTCGACGGCCGCGGTGCGGGCCTGGTTCGAGGGCTTCGGCATCGCACGCGCCGACGGTCCCGTGCATATCCCGGCCGCCCCGGACGCGGGCGTCCTGCGGGCGCGGATCTGTCTTCCGGTACGCCATCGGGGCGTCGTGCACGGCTATGTGTGGCTGCTCGACTCCGAGCCGCGCCCGTCGGCCGCGCAGCTGTCCGCCGCCCTCGAGGTGGCCGAGCGGATCGGTGTACTGCTCGCCGCCGAGGCCTCGGCGGGCGACGACGTGGCCCGTGAGTTCCAGGCCCTGCTCACCGCGGCCGACGGCTGGCAGCGGGACGCGGCGACGGCGGCCCTGCGCACCGCGCTCGGGTCCGGCGCAGACGATCTGCACGCCGTGGTGTGCGTGGCGCCCTGGCCCGCCTCTGCCGCCCCCGGCGCACGGCGCGCACCCGGCACGGCGGCCGTGTGCACGGTGCCCTGGCAGTGGGGCGCCGAGGCCCCGGCCGCGCGGGACACGGAGCCGGACAAGAGCGCCCCCGCCGCTCCCACCGCCCCCAAGACCCTGGCCCTGGCCGCCCTGGTCAGGCTGCGCTCCCCCGAGGCCCTCGCGCCCGCGCACACGGCCGCCGTGCGGCTTGTGGACGCGGCGAGCGGCCGCGGTCCTGCGGCAGGCGCGGGCGGGCCCACGGCGAGCGCGGGCGGGCCGGCGGCGAGCGCGGG
>NZ_JBHTCF010000042.1:0-25727 GCF_042665355.1 Streptomyces monticola
AACGCCTCGTCTACCAGGCCCGCCTGCGCTCCCGCTACGGCCGCAACTGGCGCCGCAAAGCCCCCGTCGAATCCCTCATGCCCCTGCGCCTGGCCCGCTACGGCGTCCCCCTCGCCGACACCGCCCCGGCCGGCCTCGCCGCCGCCGGCATCGAACCCAACCTCCTGCCCCCGGCACCCCGGTCCGCGGCCAAGGCCGAGCTGGAGCCGCCGCACCCCACCGCCCCGGAACCGCAGCCGGAACCGCAGCCGCAGCCGCAGCCACAACCGGAGCCCAACCCCTGGTTCAAGGCCCCGCCCCCGCAGCAGGTCCCGTACGAAGGCGGCTACGACCCCACGTACGAACCGGCCCACGAACCCGAACCACAGCACGAACCGGAACCGCTGCCGGAACCCGAATACGACAGCGCCTTCCGGGTCCCCTCGGGCCCCGGCCGCACCCGCCCCCTCACCATCCCCGGCCCGCGCACCGAAGCCGGCCCCGAACCGGAACCCGAGCCGGAACCGGAAGAGGCGCCTGCGTCCGCCCTGCCCGACGACATCACCCGCGAGGAGGCGTACTTCGGCGCCTTCCGCAAGTACGTGAGCGAGCACGGGGACTTCCCCAACGCCCGCCAGTTCGGCATCTATCTGCAGGATCTGTACGGCGTGAAGGGCCAGTCCGGCGGCCCGCTCAGCGAATCCACGCTGCGCCCGTACGTACGCGAGTTCCGCGGCCGCTACCAGGAGGAGCTGGACGCGGAACACATCGCGTAGCCAGGGGCCCGGTCAACGCCTGGGGCGCACAAAGGGCCTCCCCCTGACGGGGAAGGCCCTTGGCACTCATGCGGGACGGCCGGTCAGGCCCCGAGCAGCTTCCGTACCCGCTCCGCCCCCACCGCGAGCAGCAGCGTGGGCAGCCGCGGACCGGTGTCGCGCGAGACGAGCAGGCGGTAGAGCAGCGCGAAGAACGACCGCTGGGCGCCCTTGATCTCCGGCGGCAGCTCCTTGGGCGTGGCGTCCGCGGAGAACCCGGCCTGCACCTTCGGCACGCCGTACACGAGGTGCGTGAGGCCGTCGAGCGACCAGTGCGAGTCAAGGCCGTCGAGCAGCAGCCGCAGCGATTCGCGGCCCTGCTCGTCGAGCGAGGCGAGCAGCTCGGCGTCCGGCTCCGCGCGTACGACGGTGCGCTGGTCGGCCGGGACCTGCGAGTTGATCCACGCCTCGGCCCGGTCGAGCCGCGGCCGCGCCTCGTCGAGCGAGGCGAGCGGGTTCGCCGGGTCGAGCTCGGAGAGGATCCGCAGCGTCTGGTCCTCGGCGCCGGCCGTGATGTCGGCGACCGAGGCGAGGGTGCGGTACGGCAGCGGACGCGGGGTGCGCGGCAGCTCGCCTGCGGCGGTGCGCACGGCGCGGGAGTGCGCGGCGGCGTCGGCCGGGAGCGCCGAACCGTCGGCCACCTTCGTCTCCAGCTTGTCCCACTCGTCGTAGAGCCGCTGGATCTCCTGGTCGAAGGCGATCTTGAAGCTCTGGTTGGGGCGCCGACGCGCGTACAGCCAGCGGAGCAGCTGCGGCTCCATGATCTGCAGCGCGTCGGCCGGGGTCGGCACGCCGCCCTTCGAGGACGACATCTTGGCCATGCCGGAGATCCCGACGAAGGCGTACATCGGGCCGATCGGCTGCTCGCCGCCGAAGATCCCGACGATCTGCCCGCCCACCTGGAACGACGAGCCGGGCGACGAGTGGTCGACGCCGCTGGGCTCGAAGATCACGCCTTCGTACGCCCAGCGCATCGGCCAGTCGACCTTCCAGACCAGCTTGCCCCGGTTGAACTCGGACAGCTTCACGGTCTCGGTGTGCCCGCACTGGCAGACGTACGACAGCTCGGTGGACTCGTCGTCGTACGCGGTGACCGTCGTCAGGTCCTTCTCGCACGCGCCGCAGTACGGCTTGTACGGGAAGTAGCCCGCCCCCGAGCCCGAACCGTCGTCCTCACCGGCCGCGCCCGAGCCCTCGGCGGCCTCCAGCTCGGCCTCGTCGACCGGCTTCTGGGACTTCTTGGCCGGGGCCTTCTTGGTGCGGTACTGGGCGAGGACCGCGTCGATGTCACCGCGGTGCCGCATGGCGAACAGGACCTGCTCGCGGTACGTGCCCGAGGTGTACTGCGCGGTCTGGCTGATGCCCTCGTACTCGACGCCCATCGCGGCGAGCGACTCGACCATGGCGGCCTTGAAGTGCTCGGCCCAGTTCGGGTACGCGGAGCCGGCCGGCGCGGGCACGGAGGTCAGCGGCTTGCCGATGTGCTCCTCCCAGGACTTGTCGACCCCGGCGACACCGGCCGGCACCTTGCGGTAGCGGTCGTAGTCGTCCCAGGACAGCACGTGCCGCACCTGGTGTCCGCGGCGCCGGATCTCGTCGGCGACGAGGTGCGGCGTCATGACCTCGCGCAGATTGCCGAGGTGGATCGGTCCTGAAGGGGAGAGTCCGGACGCGACGACAACGGGTTTGCCCGGGGCACGACGCTCAGACTCGGCAATGACCTCATCCGCGTAACGGGAGACCCAGTCGGTCGTCTCGGTGCTCTGAGCCACGATCGGCACGTCCTCTGATTCCTTGGGATTCATGAAGGCTTACGTCGGCACATGGCCGACCCAGCCATTGTCCCAGACGGCGCGACCCGCTCCGGGGTTGCGTTTCCACGGGAAAACGCGTTGGACGCCCATGGGACACTTGAGCCGTAGCAGAACCCGACGTCCCTGACTGTCACCACGACCAGAACGGAAGCTCATGGCCTCGGTCCCCTCCCTCGCTTCGACCGTCCACCAGCGCCTCGCGGACGCCCTCTCGGCAGCTCTGCCGGAGGCCGGCTCCGCGGACCCGCTGCTGCGACGCAGCGACCGGGCCGACTTCCAGGCCAACGGCATCCTGGCGCTCGCCAAGAAGCTCAAGGGCAACCCGCGCGAGCTGGCCACGCAGGTGACGGACGCCCTGAACTCCGACGGCGCCACCGCCGGCCTGTTCAAGGACGTCCAGGTCTCCGGGCCCGGCTTCCTGAACATCACGGTCGCGGACAGGGCGATCACCGAGACGCTGGCCGCGCGCGCCGCCGACGGCGACCGGCTCGGCGTACCGCTGAAGGAGAACCCGGGCGTCACGGTCATCGACTACGCCCAGCCGAACGTGGCGAAGGAGATGCACGTCGGCCATCTGCGCTCGGCGGTCATCGGTGACGCGCTGCGCGGCATGCTCGACTTCACCGGCGAGCGGACGATCGGCCGGCACCACATCGGCGACTGGGGCACCCAGTTCGGCATGCTGATCCAGTACCTGATCGAGAACCCCGGCGAGCTGGCCCCGGCCGCGGACGAAGCCGCCGTCGACGGCGAGCAGGCCATGTCGAAGCTGAACCGGATCTACAAAGCCTCGCGCGCCGTCTTCGACTCCGACGAGGAGTTCAAGGAGCGGGCCCGCAAGCGGGTCGTCGCCCTGCAGTCCGGCGACAAGGAGACGCTCGACCTGTGGCAGCGGTTCGTCGACGAGTCGAAGGTCTACTTCTACTCGGTCTTCGAGAAGCTGGACATGGAGATCCGCGACGACGAGATCGTCGGGGAGTCCGCGTACAACGACATGATGGCCGAGACGGCGCGGCTCCTGGAGGAGTCGGGCGTCGCGGTCCGCTCCGAGGGCGCGCTCGTCGTCTTCTTCGACGAGATCCGCGGCAAGGACGACCAGCCGGTGCCGCTGATCGTGCAGAAGGCGGACGGCGGCTTCGGCTACGCGGCCTCCGACCTCTCCGCGATCCGCAACCGCGTCTTCGACCTGCACGCGACGACGCTGCTCTACGTCGTGGACGTACGCCAGTCCCTGCACTTCAAGATGGTCTTCGAGACGGCCAGGCGGGCGGGCTGGCTCGGCGACGACGTGACCGCGCACAACATGGGCTACGGCACGGTGCTCGGCGCGGACGGCAAGCCCTTCAAAACCCGTGACGGCGAGACCGTACGCCTGGAGGACCTCCTGGACGAGGCCGTCGAGCGGGCCACGGCCGTCGTGCGCGAGAAGGCCGGGAAGATGGGCCTGAGCGAGGCGGAGATCGCCGAGAACGGGCGGTACGTCGGGATCGGCGCCGTGAAGTACGCGGACCTGTCGACGTCGCCGAACCGGGACTACAAGTTCGACCTGGACCAGATGGTCTCGCTCAACGGCGACACGAGCGTGTATCTGCAGTACGCCTACGCCCGGATCCAGTCGATCCTGCGCAAGTCCGAAGGCGTGCGCCCCGCCGCCCACGCGGAGCTCGAACTCGCCCCGGCGGAGCGGGCCCTCGCCCTGCACCTGGACGCGTTCGGCGAGCTTCTCGCGGAGGCGACCGCGGAGTACGCACCGCACAAGCTGGCCGCGTACCTCTACCAACTGGCCTCGCTGTACACGACGTTCTACGACCAGTGCCCGGTCATCAAGCCGAAGCCGCCGCAGGACGTCGCCGAGAACCGGCTCTTCCTGTGCGACCTCACGGCCCGCACCCTGCACCAGGGCATGGCGCTCCTGGGCATCCGCACCCCGGAGCGGCTCTGAACACCCCGGCGGGCTCTACGAGTTGAGCCCGGCGCGCAGCCTCCGCAGGCCCTCGGCGATCTCGTCGGGGGCCTGCGTCACAAAGCACAGGCGCAGCGTCGCCGGGTCCGGGTCTTCGGCGTAGAACGGCGCCCCGGGCACATACGCCACGTCGTGCGCGACGACCGCCCCGAGGAGCCGCGCGGCGTCGTGCCCGTCGGGCAGCCGGGCCCACAGGAACATGCCGCCTTCGGGCCGGTTCCAGGTGGAGCCCTCGGGCAGGGCGTCCGCGAGGCCCGCGAGCATGGCGTCGCGGCGCTCGCCGTAGACGGCCGCGACCCGCGCCACGTGCGCGTCCAGGTCGCGGTGGCCCAAGTACCAGGCGGCGGCGAGCTGGTTGACGGTCGGCGTATGCAGATCGGCCGCCTGCTTGGCGATGGCGCAGGCCCGCAGCAGGGCCGCGGGCGCGCGCAGCCAGCCGAGCCTGAGGCCGGGCGCCATCACCTTGGAGAAGCTGCCGAGCAGCACGGTCCTGTCCTCGGCCCCGGGGTACGAGGCGATCCAGGGCACCCGCTCCCCCTCGAAGCGCAGCTCGCCGTACGGGTCGTCCTCGACGATCCACAGGCCGCGGCGCCCGGCGACCTCCGCGACGGCGGCCCGCCGCGGCCCCGGCAGGGTCCGCCCGGTCGGGTTCTGGAAGGTGGGCACGGTGTAGAGCAGCTTGGGCCGGTGCTCGGCGACGAGCGCGTCGAGTGCCTCCGGGTCGATCCCGTCGTCGTCGCCGGGCACGGCCACCACGCGCGCGCCCGCGAAGGCGAAGACCTGAAGTGCCGCCAGATAGCAGGGCTTTTCGACGAGGATGGTGTCGCCGGGTTCGATCAGGGCGGTGGCGAGCAGTGACAGGCCCTGCTGCGAACCGGTGGTGACGATCAGGTCGTCGGCGGCGGTCGCGAGGCCCCGGGCGGCGAACCGGTCGGCGACGGCCTCGCGCAGCACGGGCTCACCCTCCGTCGTGGAGTACTGCAGGGCCCGCGCCGGGGTCTCCTCCAGTACGGCACGGAAGGCGGCGGCGACGCCCTCGGTGTCGAAGAACGTGGGCGCGGGCAGACCGCCCGCGAAGTTGATCATCTCGGGGCGCGCGGTGACGGCGAGGATGTCCCGTACCGGCGAGCCGCCGACCGCGGCCGCACGGGCGGCGAGCGGCGGCGTGGGCGCGGCAGGAGCGGGCGTGGGCGCAGGCGCGGCAAGTGCGTTCGCGGAGGCGGCAGTTGTGGCGTCCGGCTCGGTCACGGTCATCTCGGCTCCTTCACGGAAACAGCTCCTCGTCCGCACGGGGCGGCCCTTCCCGCAGCCTAAGTGTGTACGTACCATCTACACCCGGCGTTTCGGCATGCGGACGCCTACGATGCTGCGCACCCAGGTCCACCCAGTTCCCGACACCCGGGTCCGCGATACCCAGGTCCGCAATTCCGAGGAGCCCCATGACGGACGGCACCGGCTTCGCCGCCGACCCGCACTCCATAGACGGCAGCGCCCATCTCCTCACGGAAACGGCGGGGCTGCTGCACGAGGGCAGGCTCGACGCCGATCTCGGCACCCTCGCCCGCACCCCCGTGGCGCACGCCGAACTCGGCGCCGCGAACGAGAAGTTCGCCCGGCACGCGGCCGACCAGCACCGCGATCTGGTCACCCTCCTGACGGCCCTGTCCACGGCCCTGAAGACCACCGGCGGCGCCTACACCCACGTCGACCGCGCCACCCGCGAGGGCTTCGCGTCCTTCCTCGACACCGCGGAGTTGTCGAAGTGACGACGTACTACGCCGATGTGCAGTACCTCGAGGACTGCGTCCCGGCCCTGATCGAGCGCAACGCCGCCGAGTACAAGCGGATGCACGACCTCCTCGACTCGGTGGGGCCCGCCGTCGCCAAGGGCCGCGACACCCAGTGGGTCAGCGCGTCCCGTGCGCACTACGAGGACCGGCTCGGCGATGTCGAGGCCCTGACGGCCGGCCTCAAGGACGGCTTCGAGAAGGCCTGGAAGGCGCTGCTCCGCTACGCCGACGCCGTCGAGGACGCGAAGAAGCACCTGAGCACGGGCACCGACTGCGCGGAGCGGCTCGGCAAGCTCGTCGGGGACGGCGAGGGCGAGGCCATGAAGCGCTGGGAGGACCGGCGCGACTCCTCCGGCGTGCTCGACTGGATCTCGGACGCCGCGGCGCCCGGTGACGTCGACGAGATCCGCGAAGAGGCGGACCGCTGGTACGACCAGGCCTCCGAGGCCTTCCGGCGCGCCCTGCGCGCCGAGGAGTCGATGCGCCGCGAGTCCATGACCGACCTGGACGCGGCCCGCGCCCTGATCCCCGACTTCCGCAGCGGCTTCAAGGACGCCGCTGCCCTGCTGTCCCGGGTCGGGGATCTGCGCGCCGAGGCCGCACAGGCACGCAGCGACCCGAACACCCGCCTGGCGGGCAGCGGCACCAAGACGGACGCGTTCCCGCGGGTCGGCAAGGACGTCACCGTCTCCCCCGCGCTCGCCCGTATCCAGAAGCTCTCCGCGGATCTGCCCGAGGGCAAGGACACCGGTTACTGGCTGCCCGGCTCGTCGGACGGCAAGCGCCGCGAGTGGATCGAGGCCAACAGCGCGGCCATCCACGCCGCCGCCAAGGAGAACGGCCTGCCGCCCGATGTGATCGCGGGCATCGCCTGGCGCGAGGTCGACGGCGACCCGGCCGTCATCGACGATGTCACCGACACCGCCCGGCAGTTGGGCATCGGCGGCGACGCCGACCGGACCTCGATGGGCCCGCTGCAGATCCAGATCCGGCGCGCGGCCGAGGTGCTCGGCTACGACCCGGCGGCCCTCACCGACGCTCAGCGCGACGAGGTCGAGTCGGCGGTGAAGAACCCCTCGCAGAACGTGTTCATCGCCTCCGAGTACCTGTCACGGCTCAAGTCGGAGAGCGAGTTCGCCGACGTACCGGCGAGCGAGATGACACCCGCCCAATACCAGGAACTCGCCGCCCGCTACAACGGCGGCCCCTACTGGGAGAGCGACGACGCCCAGGCGTACGGCCGTGACTTCATGACCGACCTGGGCGCGGCTCGAGAGGCTCTCTAGGCCTCCGGCGGGCCCACTTTCGGGTGGGCCCACTCTCCGGTGGGCCCACCTGCGGCGGCCGCGCTCAGCGCAGAGCGCGCGCCGCCTCGATCGCCCAGTAGGTGAGGATCAAGCCGGCCCCGGCCCGCTTGATCCCGGTGAGGGTCTCCAGGATCGCCTTGTCCCGGTCGATCCAGCCCTTCTCCGCGGCGGCCTCGACCATCGCGTACTCACCGGAGATCTGGTACGCCGCCACCGGCACGTCCACGGCGTCGGCGACCTTGGCGAGGATGTCGAGATAGGGCCCGGCGGGCTTGACCATCACCATGTCGGCGCCCTCTTCCAGGTCGAGCGCCAGCTCCCGCAGGGACTCACGGACGTTCGCCGGGTCCTGCTGGTACGTCTTGCGGTCGCCCTTCAGGGACGAGCCGACGGCCTCACGGAAGGGGCCGTAGAACGCGGACGAGTACTTGGCGGTGTACGCGAGGATCGACACGTCCTCGTGCCCGGTCTGGTCGAGCGCGTCCCTGACCACCCCGACCTGCCCGTCCATCATGCCGCTCGGGCCCACGACATGGACGCCCGCGTCGGCCTGGACCTGCGCCATCTCGGCGTACCGCTCAAGCGTCGCGTCGTTGTCGACCCGGCCGTCGGCGTCCAGGACACCGCAGTGCCCGTGGTCCGTGTACTCGTCGAGGCAGAGATCGGACATGATCACGAGGTCGTCGCCGACCTCCGACTTCACGTCCCTGATGGCCACTTGGAGAATTCCGTCGGGATCGGTGCCCGCGGTACCGGCCCCGTCCTTCTTCTCGTCCTCCGGCACCCCGAACAGCATGATCCCGGCGACCCCGGTCTCGACCGCCTCGACGGCGGCCTTCCGCAGGGTGTCGCGGGTGTGCTGCACGACGCCCGGCATCGCCTCGATCGGCACCGGCGCACTGATCCCCTCCCGCACGAACGCGGGCAGAATCAGATCCGCCGGATGCACCCGCGTCTCGGCAACCATCCGCCGCATGGCGGGGGTGGTACGCAGCCGCCGGGGACGGGACCCGGGAAACGAACCGTACGCAGTCATGCCGTCTTCACCTCGTGCTGTCACATCTGTTGAGCCCGCCCGGCGATCGAGGGCGAGCCCGAAGGGCGATGCGGGGTCCGGGGCAGAGCCCCGAAGCCGGCCGCGGGCCTTTCGGGAAGGGGCGGGGTGGGGAAACAAACCTACGTCGTGGCCCGACGTCTGCGCGCCCCCGGCCGCCGCTCACTGGGCCGGGTCACCGTCTCCCCGGCCTCGACAGCCGCCGCACGCCGCGCGGAACCGAACTCCGCGAGCGCCTCGGCCAGCTTGTGCACGGACGGCTCCGGAGCCATCACATCCACCCGGAGCCCGTGCTCCTCGGCGGTCTTGGCCGTGGCGGGACCGATACACGCGATGACCGTCACGTTGTGCGGCTTGCCGGCGATACCGACCAGATTCCGCACGGTCGAGGACGAGGTGAACAGCACGGCGTCGAAGCCACCGCCCTTGATCGCCTCACGCGTCTCGGCCGGCGGCGGCGAGGCCCGCACGGTCCGGTAGGCCGTGACGTCGTCGACCTCCCAGCCGAGTTCGATCAGACCGGCCACGAGGGTCTCGGTGGCGATGTCGGCACGCGGCAGGAAGACCCGGTCGATCGGGTCGAAAACGGGGTCGTACGGCGGCCAGTCCTCAAGGAGACCGGCGGCCGACTGCTCACCGCTCGGCACGAGGTCGGGCTTCACACCGAAGGCGATGAGCGCCTTCGCGGTCTGCTCGCCCACGGCCGCGACCTTGATCCCGGCGAAGGCACGGGCGTCGAGCCCGTACTCCTCGAACTTCTCGCGCACGGCCTTCACGGCGTTCACCGACGTGAAGGCGATCCACTCGTAGCGCCCGGTCACGAGACCCTTGACGGCCCGCTCCATCTGCTGCGGCGTCCGCGGCGGTTCGACGGCGATCGTCGGCACCTCGTGCGGCACGGCGCCGTACGAGACGAGCTGGTCGGAGAGCGAGGCCGCCTGCTCCTTCGTACGCGGTACGAGCACCTTCCAGCCGAACAGCGGCTTGGACTCGAACCACGACAGCTGGTCGCGCTGGGCAGCAGCGGAGCGCTCACCGACCACGGCTATGACGGGCTGGTGCCCCTGCGGCGAGGGCAGCACCTTCGCCTGCTTGAGCACCTGCGCGACCGTGCCGAGCGTCGCGTTCCAGGTGCGCTGGCGCGTGGTCGTGCCGGCGACCGTGACGGACATCGGGGTGTCCGGCTTACGGCCGGCGGCGACCAGTTCACCGGCGGCCGCGGCCACGGTCTCCAGGGTGGTGGAGACGACCACGGTGCCGTCGCTCGCGCCCACCTCGGTCCAGCAGCGCTCGGAGGCGGTCCGCGCGTCCACGAACCGGACGTCGGCGCCCTGGGCGTCGCGCAGCGGCACACCCGCGTAGGCGGGCACACCGACGGCGGCCGCGATACCCGGCACCACCTCGAAGGGGATGCCTTCGGCGGCGCAGGCGAGCATCTCCTCGCCGACGCCCGCGTCCAGGCCCGGGTCACCGGTCACGGCACGCACGACCCGCTTGCCGCCGCGCGCGGCCGCCATGACAAGATTGGCGGCATCCGCGGGGCTTGATGACTCGTCAGCCCCGGCTTGCTGAGGCGTGCCTGAGATGTCGGCGCCTGCCCGCGCATGGCTGCGGACGACGTCGAGCACATCGGGCTCGGCGATCAGCACTTCCGCGCCGGCGAGCGCTTCGACGGCGCGCAACGTGAGCAGTCCCGGGTCACCGGGTCCGGCACCGAGGAAGGTGACGTGCCCGTGTCCTGAGGACGCCGGAGGTACAGAGGTGGTGGGGCTCAATGTGCTCGCTCCCCCATCAGACCGGCCGCACCCTTGGCCAGCATCTCGGCCGCGAGTTCGCGGCCCAGCGCTTCGGCCCGGTCTTGGGTGTTGGGTACGGAACCGGTGGTGGACAGCTGCACCAGCTCGGAGCCGTCGGTCGTGCCGACGACGCCGCGCAGGCGCATTTCCTTGACAACCTGTCCGTCGGCCAGAAGGTCGGCCAGTGCTCCCACGGGTGCGGAGCAGCCGGCCTCCAGGGCGGCGAGCAGGGAACGCTCGGCGGTCACGGCGGCCCGCGTGTACGGGTCGTCGAGCTCGGCGAGGGCGGCAGCGAGCTCCGCGTTGGCGGCGGTGCACTCGACTGCCAGGGCCCCCTGGCCGGGGGCGGGCAGGACGGTGTCGACCGAGAGGAACTCGGTCACTTCCCCGCTCCTGCCGATGCGGTTGAGCCCGGCCGCGGCAAGCACCACGGCATCCAGCTCCCCGCTGCGTACGAATCCGATCCGGGTGTCGATGTTGCCGCGGATCGGCACGGTCTCGATGCGCATGCCGTGGCTGCGCGCATACGCGTTCAACTGGGCCATACGGCGCGGCGACCCGGTGCCCACCCGGGCGCCGTCCGGCAGCTCCGCGAAGGTCAGGCCGTCGCGCGCGATCAGTGCGTCGCGCGGGTCCTCGCGCTGCGGCACCGCGGCCACGACCAGGTCGTCCGGCTGGGCCGTGGGCAGGTCCTTGAGGGAGTGCACGGCGAAGTCGACGTCACCCCGCAGCAGCGCGTCCCGCAGCGCGGTGACGAACACGCCGGTGCCGCCGATCTGCGCGAGCTGCTCCTTGGACGTGTCGCCGTACGTGGTGATCTCGACGAGCTCCACGTCCCGTCCGGTCAACTGCCGTACGGCGTCCGCCACATGGCCGGACTGGGCCATGGCGAGCTTGCTGCGCCTGGTCCCCAGCCTGAGTGCTGTCTGGGTCATGCCCGCCCTCGATTCGGGTCGTCTGTGGTGCTCGAGTCCGCCCGGGAAACGGAGGCCACCGTCTGCGGGTCGAGGTCGAAGAGTGTGCGCAGCGCGTCCGCGTACCCGGCACCGCCGGGCTCGCTGGCCAGCTGCTTGACCCGCACGGTCGGGGCGTGCAGGAGTTTGTCGACGACGCGGCGCACGGTCTGCGTCATCTCGGCGCGCTGCCGCTCGTCCAGGTCGGGCAGGCGGCCCCGCAGGCGCGCCATCTCGCTCTCGACGACATCGGCGGCCATGGTGCGCAGGGCGACCACGGTCGGGGTGATGTGCGCGGCCCGCTGTGCGGCGCCGAAGGCGGCCACCTCGTCGGCGACGATGGTGCGCACCTGGTCCACGTCGGCGGCCATCGGGGCGTCGGCGGAGGCCTCGGCCAGCGACTCGATGTCGACCAGGCGCACCCCGTCGATGCGGTGCGCGGCGGCGTCGATGTCGCGCGGCATGGCGAGATCGAGCAGCGCGAGCTTCACGGGCACGGACGCGGGTCGTACGTCGGAGCGCTGCGGCACCACGTCCGTGCGCTGCGGGCGCTCACCGCGCCGCGCGGCGGAGGCGGGCCCCACGGCCGGCACCGGGCAGGCCGCGCCCGACTCGGAACCCGTCGCCGGGCGGTCGAGCAGAGCGCCGTTGTCGGCCCAAGTCCCGTGCAGTTCGGGCGATTCGACCTCGGACTCGGGCCTGAGGTCCACCAGACCGCCGTCGGAGATACGTCCGTCACGGTCCGCCACGGCCGCGAGCCTGGCCACCAGGCTCCCGTCGGGAGCCCGGAGGTTCGGGGCCTCGGCGTCGACGGGGTGTGCCCCGGAAGCGAGGGCCGCGGCCACGGTCTCGCCGGGCAGCACGAGTCCGGTGGCGCCGGTGCAGGAGACGACGACGTCGACTCGTGTCAGCTCGTCCGCCACGGATTCCATGGTGGCGACCCGGGCCGACACTCCCGTACCGCCGTCGGAGAGGATCTCCACGAGCCGCTCGGCGCGCTCCAACGTCCGGTTGGCGACCACGACTTCGGCCACGCCGACCCGTGCGAGCGTCGCCGCGGCGAGCGAGGACATCGAGCCCGCGCCGATCACGAGGACGCGCTTGCCCGCGGCCCACTGGTCCACGGCCGCGCCGGCCGCGAGCTGTTCGAGCCCGAAGGTGACGAGGGACTGTCCGGCCCGGTCGATCCCGGTCTCGGAGTGCGCCCGCTTGCCGACCCGAAGGGCCTGCTGGAAGAGGTCGTTGAGCAGCCGGCCCGCGGTGTGCAGCTCCTGCGCGGTGGCGAGGGAGTCCTTGATCTGCCCGAGGATCTGCCCCTCGCCGACGACCATGGAGTCGAGCCCGCAGGCCACCGAGAACAGGTGGTGGACGGCCCGGTCCTCGTAGTGCACATAGAGATAAGGAGTGAGCTCCTCGAGGCCCACGCCGCTGTGCTGGGCGAGCAGCGTGGACAGCTCGGCGACACCGGCGTGGAACTTGTCCACGTCGGCGTAGAGCTCGATGCGGTTGCAGGTGGCGAGCACCGCGGCCTCGGCTGCGGGCTCGGCGGCCACCGTGTCCTGCAGCAGCTTGGTCTGGGCGTCCGTGCCGAGCGCGGCGCGCTCCAGGACGCTCACAGGGGCGCTGCGGTGGCTGAGGCCGACGACGAGGAGGCTCATGCCGGCATCACGGCGGGCACGTCCCCGTCGGGTCCCTTGCGGTCCGCGGCCTCGGTACGCGCACCGGGCGCGGGCGGCACGGCGGCGTCGGCGACGGCTTCCGCCACGACGGCGTCCGCCGCGGCCTCCTCACCGGCCTTGCGCTGCTCGTGGAAGGCGAGGATCTGCAGCTCGATGGAGAGATCCACCTTGCGTACGTCGACACCGTCCGGCACGGAGAGCACCGTCGGCGCGAAGTTCAGAATGGAGGTGACCCCGGCGGCCACGAGGCGCTCGCAGACCTGCTGCGCCGCACCGGCGGGCGTCGCGATGACACCGATCGAGACACCGTTGTCCTCGATGATCTTCTCGAGGTCGTCGGTGTGCTGCACGGGCATGCCCGCGACGGGCTTTCCGGCCATTGCGGGATCGGCGTCGATCAGCGCCGCGACCCGGAAACCACGCGAGGCGAAGCCGCCGTAATTGGCAAGCGCCGCACCGAGGTTACCGATACCGACGATCACAACCGGCCAATCCTGGGTCAGACCCAGTTCACGGCTGATCTGGTACACGAGATACTCAACGTCGTAACCGACGCCCCTGGTCCCGTACGACCCCAGATACGAGAAATCCTTGCGCAACTTCGCGGAGTTGACCCCCGCCGCGGCCGCGAGCTCCTCGGAAGAGACCGTGGGAACCGAGCGCTCCGACAGTGCGGTCAGCGCGCGAAGGTACAGCGGAAGCCTGGCGACGGTGGCCTCGGGAATCCCTCGGCTGCGGGTCGCCGGTCGGTGAGTTCGGCCAGTTGCCACGGTGCTCCTGCGGGTAGAGCGGGGCTGCAGGCGGCCAGTAGTCCCCAGACCGCCCCGTCGAATGCAGGCTATGTCTTTGTGAACGCGTGCACAAAGATGGTGTCCGGTTTGTCCGGCCAAAGTGACCGGCGTCACGCGCCACTTGTGCGCCGTAGTGGAACCGGCGCGCAAGCAGTGCCGTCGCGTACCCGAAGGGGGCAAAACCGTACACACTCCTCACGATTTTCCACGCCCCCGAGACCAAATCGCCCCCGATCGTAAACGACTTTCCAGACCGGTCGGTCAGTTCCGGGCGAGCGAAGGCGGCACCGCCCCCGAACTACGCGGTCAGCGCCCGTCGTAGACGATCTTCATTGACCCGCCAGAAGTCGTGCTGCGCACCGTCCACGAGCACCACCGGGATCTGCTCCCAGTACTTGCGGTGCAGCTCCTCGTCCTGCGTGATGTCCTTCTTCTCCCATGCGGCTCCCGTCTCACCGCAGACCTTCTCGATCACCCCCTGCGCCACATCGCACAGATGGCAGCCGGGCTTGCCGATCAAGGTGACCAGACGGTCCTCGGGCTTCTTCTTCTCCGTACGCCGATCCGTACGCCGAAAGATGGGGCTCATACAGCCATTCTCGCGCGCCCGGACCACAGCGGAACGCCATCGGCGGCAGCCCTCCGGCCTCCGCTACCGCCGCTTCGACGCGCCGCGCAGATCGAGCCCTTAACGGCCCGGTAGCGGAGAGTTCACAGCCTCCGAACGCTGTCGACTCCGGAACCACCGAACAGACTGGCTATGCTCACGGGCATGGCCGCTCTCGGATGGCTCACTCCCCGTAGGCGCTCCGCCACCGCGCGCAGCGTCCTGGCAGGCGAGGCCTCGGCAGAGGCAGCGCGCAAGTCGTCGCAGGAGCTGGAGCAGCTCGCCGACGGAGCCGCGCCCGAAGAGCTCGACGGGTCCGGCAAGGACGCAGAACCCGAGTTCCCGGTCGCCGGCGACGACAAGGCCGCCGCCTTCTTCGACCTCGACAACACCGTGATGCAGGGCGCCGCGATCTTCCACTTCGGCCGCGGCCTCTATAAGCGGAAGTTCTTCCAGCGCCAGGAACTGGCCCGATTCGCCTGGCAGCAGGCGTGGTTCAGGCTCGCCGGCGTCGAAGACCCCGAGCACATGCAGGACGCCCGCGACAGCGCCCTGTCCATCGTCAAGGGCCATCGCGTCGCCGAGCTGATGTCCATCGGCGAGGAGATCTACGACGAGTACATGGCGGAGCGCATCTGGCCGGGCACCCGCGCCCTGGCCCAGGCGCACCTGGACGCGGGCCAGAAGGTCTGGCTCGTCACCGCCGCCCCCGTCGAGACCGCCACGATCATCGCCCGCCGCCTCGGCCTGACCGGCGCCCTCGGCACCGTCGCCGAGTCCATCAACGGCGTCTACACCGGCAAGCTCGTCGGCGAACCCCTGCACGGCCCCGCGAAGGCCGAGGCGGTGCGCGCGCTCGCCGCCGCCGAGGGCCTGGACCTGAGCCGCTGCGCCGCGTACAGCGACTCGCACAACGACATCCCGATGCTGTCCCTCGTAGGACATCCCTACGCGATCAACCCGGACAGCAAGCTGCGCAAATACGCTCGCGAACGGGACTGGCGGCTGCGCGACTACCGCACCGGCCGCAAGGCCGCCAAGGTCGGTATCCCCGCCGCGGCCGGCGTCGGCGCGATCGCGGGCGGCACCGCCGCGGCGATCGCCCTGCACCGCCGCCGCCGCTGATACGAACAGCACAGCCGATACAGCCGATACGCGGCGGTACACCGGGAATCCGCCGCGGATACGCAGGCAATCCCTTCTTCTTACCCGGCAGCGCCCCCGCCAGTCCCGTTCGCGGCGCTTCTTGAGAAACAGCCACAACACGCCCCGCGCTCAGACAGATCACGGTCTAATCCGATCAACAACTGCTCACTCACCTGCACTTGAAGCGTCGGAGATCCGTAACAGAAGCGACGGAATCGATGATTTGAGCAACTGGGTGTAGCGCTGCCTGTACGAAGCGTTATTCTCCTCAGACGCATACCGGACCCCACACGTTGCTACGACGGGTGAACGGTCCCGCACTGCACGTGATGGAAGCTCTGCCTCTGGGAGTCCCGTGTACCCACACGTCGGGGTTGACGCCTCGGGCCTGGCTACGCTGCGCGCAACGGTCCTCGACCGCTTGCGCGGCTTCGTCCCCACCGCGTACGCCGTCCCTGCCTTTGCCGTCCCTGCGCCCGTCGGCCCCGCCTATGCCCTGGCCGAGGGCAGCACCGCGGCCGTCGGCAGACGGGGCCGCACCGGCGGCGCGTCGACCACCGCCCGCCGTCCCGCCGCGGACAGCGACAGCGCCCGCATGATGGATCTGGTGGAGCGCGCCCAAGCCGGCGAATCCGATGCCTTCGGCCGCCTCTATGACCAGTACAGCGACACCGTCTACCGCTACATCTACTACCGCGTCGGCGGCAAGGCCACCGCCGAGGACCTGACCAGCGAGACCTTTCTGCGCGCCCTGCGCCGTATCGGCACCTTCACCTGGCAGGGCCGCGACTTCGGCGCCTGGCTGGTGACGATCGCCCGCAATCTGGTCGCCGACCACTTCAAATCGAGCCGCTTCCGCCTGGAAGTGACCACGGGCGAAATGCTCGACGCCAACGAGGTCGAGCGCAGCCCGGAGGACTCCGTCCTCGAATCCCTCTCCAACGCCGCGCTCCTGGACGCCGTGCGCCGCCTCAACCCCCAGCAGCAGGAGTGTGTGACCCTGCGCTTCCTGCAGGGCCTCTCGGTCGCCGAGACCGCCCGCGTGATGGGAAAGAACGAGGGCGCCATCAAGACCCTCCAGTACCGCGCGGTCCGCACGCTCGCCCGCCTCCTGCCGGACGACGCCCGCTGACCGGCACCCGCCCCCGCAGTCGGCACCATCCGACTCAGGCTCCTCACCCCTGCTCCGGCGACCCACCGTGACCCTCAACTCACCTCCCGTGACGGGGCGATACCGGAAGCAGTCGGATCATCTTTCGTCCGTAACCCAAGTGCCGAGACAGTCGTTGTGCGGGATGCAGGCTCCCTGTGGTCGCTGCCTGCCCGGCTCCACTCACTCGATCGTGTGGCCGGGCGCAGGGCGTGCAACCTTCAGGACCCCCTGGGGAGTCGGACGTCATGACGAGAGGAGGTGCCGCCAGTGATCGCGAATGTTTCGGCACACCGGCGGGCGAACGCCTTCGCCCAGGCCCTGGAGGAGCATTCCGACCAGGCCGCGGCGGCCGAGCAGCCGGAGACCCAAGAGGGCTCCGCCGCTGCCGAACAGGCGGCGCAGAGCCGAATGTTGGCGCTTGCCGGCGGTCTCGGCGAGCTGCCGAAGCCGGAGTTGGACCCCGAGGTCAAGGTGGTCCAGCGAGCCCAATTGGTGGCCGCGATGGAGGCCATGCTGCAGGAGGGCACGGCTGCGGGAGGCGATGCGGCGGGCCCTACGGTGCCCGAGCAGCGCTCCCGCAAGGGCGCCCACCGGGCAAGCCCTCTGCGGAAGTTGCGCTCCCGCTCCCGGCTTTCGAAGGGCATCGCCGCGGGCGGGCTCACCGTGGGTGTGGCCGCAGGAGCCTTCAGCGGAGTCGCCGCTGCCAGCTCCGACGCCCTGCCGGGTGACTCGCTCTACGGCCTGAAGCGCGGCATGGAAGACCTCAAGCTCGGCATGGCCGGCGACGAGTCGGCCCGTGGCGAGCTGTATCTCAACCAGGCCTCGACCCGGCTCCAGGAGGCCCGTCGCCTCATGGAGCGCGGCCGCGCGGGTGACCTCGACCACGAGTCGGTGGGCGAAGTGCGGCGCGCCCTCAGCGGCATGAAGCACGACGCCTCCGAGGGTCACCGGCTGCTGCACGAGGCCTATCAGCGGGACGGCGCCATCGCACCGATCCAGACCCTGTCGAGCTTCTCCCAGTCGCATCGCCAGAGTTGGAGCACCCTGCGCGAGCGGCTTCCCCTGCAGCTCTCCGACGTCGGCGAGCAGGTCAACTCCGTCTTCGACGCCATAGACGAAGAAGTCGGCCCGCTGCAGGGACTGCTGCCCCGCACCCCGGAAACCGGCAGCGGCACGGGCCGTCCCGGCCAGTCGAGCTCCGGCGCCACCGGCGGTCAGTACAGCGAGCAACCCCCGGCCAACGGCACTTCGAGCGGGCCCACGGGCAGCGCGAGCAAGCCCCAGCCGTCCACGTCGGACTCGGCGGACGAGGGCCTGCTCGGCGGCGGCACGGGTGGCCTGCTCGAACCCCCGGAGGACGAGGCGAGCCCCTCCACCCCGCCCGACGGCAAGAACACCCCGGCCGAGCCGGACATCACCCTGCCCCCGGTGCTGCCCGGACTCCTCCCGGACCTCGGCATCGACGGCGAGGACACCACGAAGAAGTAGCGCCACACGGCTGGGGTGCCCCGCGACCACTCGCAGGGCACCCCAGCCGCGTACGCACGAGGCAGCGGCTCACACGAGGCAGCGGCTCAGAAGAACACCGACCGCCGCTGCACAAGAAGCTTGTACAGCGTGTGCTGGATCTGCTCCCGCACCTGGTCGGTCAGATTGAACATCAGCATCGGGTCCTCGGCCGCCTCCGGCGGATAGCCGTCCGTCGGAATCGGCTCACCGAACTGGATCGTCCACTTCGTCGGCAGCGGCACCATGCCGAGCGGCCCCAGCCACGGAAACGTCGGCGTGACCGGGAAGTACGGGAAGCCGAGCACCCGCGCCAAGGTCTTGGCGTTACCGATCATCGGGTAGATCTCCTCGGCCCCGACTATCGAGCACGGCACGATCGGCGTCCCCGCCCGCAGCGCCGTGGAGACAAACCCGCCGCGGCCGAACCGCTGCAGCTTGTACCGCTCGCTGAACGGCTTGCCGATGCCCTTGAACCCCTCGGGCATCACGCCCACCAGCTCACCGCCCTCGAGGAGCCGCTGCGCGTCCTCGGCGCAGGCCAGCGTGTGCCCCGCCTTGCGGGCCAGTTCGTTCACCACCGGCAGCATGAACACCAGGTCCGCGGCGAGCAGCCGCAGATGCCGCTGCGCGGGATGGTTGTCGTGCACGGCAACCTGCAGCATCACACCGTCGAGCGGCAGCGTCCCGGAGTGATTGGCGACGATCAGCGCCCCGCCGTCGGTCGGGATGTTCTCGATGCCCTTCACCTCGACCCGGAAGTACTTCTCGTACACGGGCCGCACCATCGACATCAGGACCTGCTCGGTGAGCTCCTGGTCGTAGCCGAACTCATCGACCTCGTAGTCCCCGGTCAGCCGGCGCCGCAGAAAGGCCAGACCGCCCGCGATCCGCCGCTCCCAGCCGCCTCCGCCGCCGGTCGTGGGCTCGGGTTCGGGCTGCTGCTCCCGTGCCTCCTGCGCGATGCGTACGTCCTCGTGGGCCTCGGCCGCCGCGGCCGCGGCCTTCTTCGTCCCCCGGGCGTCCTTCTTCTGCTTGCCCAGACCCGGGCCCTTGGCGTCCTCGGCGGGCCGCTGCTCCTGCGGAGAGACACCGTCCTGGCCACCGGACAGCGCCTTCACTTCGCGTACGGCCGAGGGGTCGCCCTTGCGCCGGCTCGCCGGCCTGCGTCGTGCCGGGCGCTGCGCACCGCCGCGCGACCGGTCGGCAGCCCCGTCGTCGAATGGAATGACCTTGGCGTCCGCCATTGTTGATGCGCTCCTCAGTTGGCGCTCTGCGTCGGGTGCTGTGCGGCGTTCTCGCCGTGCTCGGCCGGGCCGCCCGCGAAGGGCAGCGCGGCGATCCGGTCGACGGCCTTCGCCAGGGCCTGCGGCGGCAGGAGTCCGGGGCCACGGCTACGGGCGAAGTCGGCGAAGGTCTCCGCGGTGGTGAACTTCGGCCTGAACCCCAGTGTCTCGCGCATCTGGTCGGTGGACACCACCCGGCCATGGGTGAGCAGCCGCACCTGCTCCGGCGAGAAGTCCGTGAGGCCCACGGTGCGCAGTGCGCTGCCCGCCCAGGTGACGGCCGGAAGCAGCACGGGCACGGTCGGCCGGCCAAGACGCCGCGAGCACTGGGAGAGCAGCAGCACACCCTCGCCCGCGACATTGAACGTTCCGCTGTTCAGGGTGCCCCGCTCGGGCTCGTGCGAGGCGATCCGCAGCACCTCGATGACATCGTCCTCGTGCACGAACTGCAGGCGCGGGTCATAGCCGAGGACGGTCGGCAGGACCGGCAGGGAGAAGTACTCGGCGAGCGGTGTGCCTGCGGTCGGCCCGAGGATGTTCGCGAACCGCAGTACACACACGGCCACGTCGGGGCGGCGCCGCGCGAAGCCGCGCACATAGCCCTCGACCTCCACCGCGTCCTTCGCGAAGCCGCCGCTCGGCAGCGACTTGGGCGGCGTGGTCTCGGTGAAGACAGCGGGGTCCTTGGGCGCCGAACCGTACACATTGGTACTGGACTTGACCACGAGCCGCTTCACCGAGGGCGACTTCTGGCAGGCACCGAGCAGTTGCATGGTGCCGATGACGTTGTTCTCCTTGACCGAGCCCCGGCTGCCGCCGCCGAGCGCGGTGCCGGTGACATCCATGTGCACCACCGTGTCCACGGAGGCCTCGGCAAGGACCCGCGCGATCGTCGGCTGGCGGATGTCGGCCTGCAGGAAGTCGGCGCCACCGAGATGGTGCTCGGGCGGCACCGCGTCCACGGCTACGACCCGGTCCACGTCGGGATCGCGCTGAATACGGCGTACGAAACGGCCCCCGAGCTGCCGGGCGACCCCGGTCACGAGCACGACCTTGCCCAAGATCAGCGCCTTCCTTCCAAGACTGTGCCGCGCCCCGCTCTGCCCTACCCCGTACGCGCCACGTTAGCGGGTGGATGTTGCGCTGTGATGACCTCTTACTGCACGAAGTGACGACAGCCACAATCGGGATGGTTGTTGAAATTCAATGGAAAACGGCGAAAAGGGCGCTCCAGTAGTCAGTTGAGGCCGCTCGGGACCACTTGAGCCGCCTCCTCCCAGTTCCCTCCCGAAAAGCAACGAAGCCCCCCACCTGACGGTGAGGGGCTTCGCGATGCGCTGTGTCCAGCGCCGCTTACTTCTTGTTGCGACGCTGAACGCGCGTGCGCTTGAGCAGCTTGCGGTGCTTCTTCTTGGCCATCCGCTTACGCCGCTTCTTGATAACAGAGCCCACGACTACCCTCGCTCACTTCTCTTCACTCGGTGCGGGGCAGACTGGGCCCACACGACCTACGTCGGCCTAGCCTACCCGCCCAAGCGCTGAGCCGTTAATCGAGGTGGCCGATCAACCTGTCTCGACCCCCACGTATGAATCGCGAAGGTACTCGTGCACCGAGTTCTCCGGGACTCGGAATGACCTCCCCACCCGGATCGCCGGCAGATGACCACTGTGTACCAGCCGGTACACGGTCATCTTCGACACTCGCATCGCCGAGGCGACTTCCGCCACGGTCAGAAACTGCACCTCGCTCAGAGGCCTCTGCTCAGCAGCCATGACACACCTGAACCTTCCACACATGACGGGCACCGGCTTCCCCTTCCGGTGACTCCTCGTCGCTGTGCGCTCACTCCCAGAGTAGAGGCGGGTGGTGCGAGTGGGGAAGAGGAGCTGCCATCGGCCGCCTACTGTGACAGACACGCTCGATTGAGTACATAGCGAGTAAGCGGTCGGTAGTAATCAGACCGCACAGCGTCATCAAGCGGAACGGCCACGGACACCCGCCCCTCCGCCTCTCCGACGAACAGCGCCGGATCATCCGTATCCGCAAGGCCGATCGCCTCAACACCTAGCTGACCTGCACCGCAGACCCATCCGTGGTCTCCGACGACCAGCTCGGGCAGGGGCCCGCCGGCCTCCGCCGCGGCCGCCAGAACCGTACGGACCGGGAGCGGGGAGTGCGTGTGTGCGCCGGTCTCACGACCGGCGCCCTCTTCGCCTGGTTCCCGCACCAGCGCGACTCCCCGTACGTAGTCAAGGTTGTAGGTGCGTAGACCGAACCGGGTCGTTATGTCGACAGAGCAACCCTGCGCGGGGGTGAGTACGGGACATCCGGCCGCTGAGAGCGCGTCTGCCAACTCGGCGTAGAACCCAAGCAGTCGGTGCGGATGCCCGGTGCCGAACAGCACCGGCACCCGGCGTTCGGCGGCCGTCGCGATCCGCTCCGCGAAGGCCTCAAGGCCCGCCAACGTCCGCTCCGGATCGATCACATCGGGCCCCGACGTATGCCGGGGATCGGCGGAGACTCCGCACTTGTCAGCCATCAGCGCGATCAAGTCCCGGTCGCCCCAGGCCCATTCCGGATCGAGTCCGAGCAGCACCCGGGGATCACGGGCGGCGAACAGCCGGTAGCTGCGCAGGCTCTCCTCCCGTGACGTGGCCACAGGGCCCGCGAGCCGGGCCGCGAGGAGATGCGCGCGCAGGGCGCCGGTACTCAGCACGCCTGAGATGTTGACGCATCGCCACCCCCGGAACCACCAAAACCCCGAAAAACCCCCACAGTTGGGCTAACCCCTGCTGGTCCGGCCTCCGGCGCCACAACCACTGGGCTACGAGAGCGGGTACGCGGAAGCGGGTCGACGGCAACGGCTCGACGGGAGCGGGCCCACGGGAGCCTCTACGGCAGCATCCCCCGCAGCGGAAAGACCGCGCGCCGAGTGGCCAGCACGGCCTGGTCGAGGCGGTCGGCCGGGTCGTACCCCTGGTCCCAGGAGGCCCATGACACCGGCCACCGGCCGTCCGTCATCCGCCGGGGCCCCGATTCCCGTGTGCGGGCGAACACTTCCTGCCGCCACTGCTCCGGAATCTCCGTCTCCGGCACGATCTCCCGCCCCGCGGCGATCGCCACAAGATGCGTCCAGGACCGCGGCACCACGTCCACCACGGCATAACCACCGCCCCCGAGCGCCACCCAACGCCCGTCCGCGTATGCGTGCGCGAGCTCATGGCAGGCGACCTGCACCGCCCGCTGTGCGTCGAGCGAGACCGCCAGATGTGCCAGGGGGTCCTCGAAGTGGGTATCGGCGCCGTGCTGCGTCACGAGCACCTGGGGGCGGAATTCCGCAAGGAGCTCGGGCACCACCGAATGGAAGGCCCGCAGCCAGCCCGCGTCGCCGGTGCCCGCCGGCAGCGCCACATTCACCGCGCCGCCCTCGGCCTCGCCCGTCTCCTCCGGCCAGCCGGTCTGCGGGAAGAGGGTACGGGGATGCTCGTGCAGCGAGATCGTCAGAACCCGCGGGTCCTCCCAGAACGCCGCCTGCACACCGTCTCCGTGGTGCACATCGACATCCACATACGCGACCCGCTCGGCGCCCAGCTCCAGGAGGCGCGCGATGGCCAGCGCCGCGTCGTTGTAGATACAGAATCCGGCCGCCCCACCGGGCATCGCGTGGTGCAGGCCCCCTGCGAAGTTCACCGCGTGCGCGGCCTCGCCCCGCCAGACCGCCTCGGCCGCGCCCACCGACTGGCCGGCGATCAGCGCGGAGACCTCGTGCATACCGGCGAACGCGGGGTCGTCCATGGTCCCCAGGCCATAGGAGCCGTCGGCCCCCTTGGGATCGGCGGACGCCGCCTTGACCGCCTCCACATAGTCCGCGCGGTGCACGAGGCGCAGTGTCGACTCCCCCGCGGACTTGGCCGCGACGACATCGATCTCCTGGTCGAGTCCATACGCCGCGATGAGCCGTCTGGTCAGCGCAAGGCGGACCGGGTCCATTGGGTGCCCGGGGCCGAAGTCATAGCCCGTTACTGCCTCGTCCCACATCAACTGTGCGCGGCCGCTCATGCACGTCACCGTATCGGTCGGGGTCGGGGGCGAACGATCGGGCGTACACCAGCGTCACAAGCACCAACACCATCGGAACGAGCATGGCCCCCCGGTAGTTCCAGGCATCTCCCAATGCCCCCACCAGCGGCGAACCGATCAAAAAACCCACGTAGTTGAAGATATTGAGGCGCGCGATGGCCGTGTCCGATGCCCCGGGGAACAGCCGCCCGGCGGCGGCGAAGGTCTGCGGCACCACCACGCACAACCCGAGCCCGAGCAGGGTGAAGCCCAGCATCCCCACCCAGGCCCCCGGCGCCGCGGCGACCACGGCGAAGCCGAGCGCGGCGAGGAGCGTGCCCACGCGCACCACCGCCACAGCCCCGAAGCGGCGTACGCCCCGATCCCCCACGGCTCGCCCGATCAGCGTCGTGACCATGTAGATGTTGTACGGAACGGTCGCCAGCTGCTCCGAACTGCCCAGCACGTCCTGCAGATACTTCGCGCTCCAGTTGGAGACCGTCGAGTCCCCGATGTACGCGAACGTCATCACCAGGCAGAGCGGCAGCAGGACCTTGGCCGCCACCGGCGAAGCCGAACTCCCGCCCCCACCATCGCTCTTGGCCTCACCACTCGCACTCTCGGCCTTCGCGTCGACATACCACCGGCTCGCGACGAACGCGGCGGGCAGCAGCACCGCCGCCACCGGCAGATACGACACGAACAGCGACAGCTCCCAGTGCGCCCCCACCCAGGCGAGCGAGGCACCCACGATCCCGCCGAGGCTGTACGCGGCATGGAATCCGAGCATGATGCTGCGCCCGTACGTCCGCTGGAGACTCACCCCGAGCATGTTCATCGACGCGTCCAGGGCGCCGACCGCAAGCCCGAACCCCCCGAGCGCGAGCGCGACTTCCCACAGCTCGCTGCCGGCCCCGACCCCGACGAGGGCAAGGAGCACAACGGGCTGCGACCACCTCAGCACCCGGCTGGGCGGCACCCTCTTCACCAGGTGTTCGGTGGCGACACTGCCGACCCCCGCGAGGATCGGCACGGCCGCGAGGAAGACGGGCAGCAGCCCGTCGGATATCCCGTACCGGTCCTGGATCGCAGGGATACGTGTCACCAGGAGGGCGAAAGCCGCCCCCTGCACAAAGAAACTGACCGCCAGGGCGCCCCTGCCGTACCGCAATCGCGCGTCCGTCATGGCGGCACAGCGTAAGCCCGTCCGCTACCCGCGGGTAGATGGATCAGGCAAGCAATTCCATGAGCTGCCCCATGTCGGCGAAGCAGGCGGTCGCCCCGACGAGCCGGTCCTGCGGCGTCATCGCGGTGAAGCCGTACACATCCATCCCCGCGGCCCTCGCGGCCTGCACCCCGAGCGGGCTGTCCTCGATGACCACACAGCGCTCCGGCGCTACGCCCATGTTCTGGGCCGCGTACAGAAAGAGGTCGGGTGCCGGCTTGCCCTTCCCGACATCCTGCGAGCTGAAGATCCACTCTTCTTCGAACCACTCGCTGAGGCCCGTCTTGTGGTGCCCGACCTCGATCCGCTCATGGCTCCCCGAGGAGGCCACACAGTACGGAACACCTTCGGCCGTGAGCTTTCCCAGCACCTCGTCCACGCCGGCCACGGGCTTCAACTCCCGCTGGAATGCGGCGAATACCCGCTCGTGGTACTTCTCGTCGAAGTCGTCGGGCAGCCGCTGCCCACTCCTTTCGGCGACGAGGTCGTGCACTCGGTGCACGGCCGCCCCCATGTAGTCCCTCAATGACTCCTCGTACGTCGTGGGGTGTCCCAACTCCGTGAGGTAGTCGGCGAGGATCGTGTTGGAGATCGGCTCGCTGTCCACGAGCACTCCGTCATTGTCGAAGATCACCAGGTCGTAGCGCATGGTTCGAGCCTATGGCCTCGGACCTAAAACGCAGGAAAGCCCCGCACCAATGGTGCGGGGCTTTCCCTCAAAAATAGTTCGGCGGCGTCCTACTCTCCCACAGGGTCCCCCCTGCAGTACCATCGGCGCTGTAAGGCTTAGCTTCCGGGTTCGG
>NZ_JBHTCF010000043.1:0-21568 GCF_042665355.1 Streptomyces monticola
CCGGCGGGCGGCGGCCGGCGCTCCGGGCGAGCAGGCCGCTCCCCCGGTCGCCGAGTGGCCGGCCCTCGGCCCGTACCGCCTGCTGACGGCGCTGCCGCCGGACGCCGCCCACGACCCGTCCGTACGACAGCTGCTCGCCAGGCCCGAACTCGCCCGTACCGCCGAGGTGTTCCTCGACCAGGCGGGCCAGGCGGGCCGCACCGCGAGCACCCTCGGCATCCACCGCCAGACGCTCTACTACCGCCTCTCGCGCGTCGAGCAGCTGACCGGCCTCGACCTGGACGGCGGCGAGGACCGGCTGCTCCTGCACATGGCCCTCAAGGCGGCCCGCCTCACCCGGTGAGCCCGCTTCTGAATCAGTGGGCCTCGCCCGCCCTCCCGAAGCAGCCCCGCCTCACGCCCCGGCCCCTCGGCCCCAACAGGCCGCTGGCGTCCAGGTTCCGGGTGCCCGCAGCGCATGTACGATCGCAGCCGAATCTGCAGGGGACCGCGCGCGGCACACGACGCGACGGCATCGAGCGGGGATCTGCCTTGGCAAGCCCAGAGAGAAGAGCCGGCAAGCCGCACGAGGGAGCGGCCCGGCGCCAGACCCGCAGCGACTATCTCCTGAGCCGCGATGTGATGCTCAAGGCGATCGAACGACTCCTCGTGGACCGCAAGGACGCCCGCTTCAGCCTGGCGCAACTGGCCAAGGAGGCCGGGGTGTCGACGGCCACCGCGTACCGGCACTTCTCGGATGTGCGCCAGGCCATCGAGGCGTACTACGAGAACCTGGTCGACGAGCTCATGGTGGAGATCGTCGCGATCCCCCGCGACGTCTCGCCCATCGAGCGGTTCGAGAAGGCGTGCCGGATCTGGGTCCGGCACGCCTCGCGCTGGAGCCGCGCAGCGGTCTACATCCGCTCGCCCGACGGCTTCCTGGCCCGGCTCAAGGGCGGCGACCCGATGGTGACGCGTATCTACGACGTGCTCGCACCGCTCACCCTCGCGCTGATGGACACCGGCGACATCGCCACGCAGCGGCCCGAGTTCGCGGTGCTGGTCTGGGAGACGCTCTTCGACGAGCGGGTCATCCTGGACCTGATGGACGGCATGCACTGGTCGACGGAGCGGATCGCGGCGGAGCTGACGCAGAGCGCGCTGTGCGCCCTGGGTCACCGCGCCGACTGATCCGCTCCGTCGACCCCCCGTGTGCCCCCGTAAGTCGCCGTGCTCGGCGGCCGGTTGACCCCTGGCCCGCCAGGCCTGCCTCCTCCCTCTGGGCCTCAGCCCACGAGCCCTCTGGCCGACAGCTCCTTCTCCAGCTCCCGCTCAAGCGTGCCCACCGGCTGCTCCGGCATCATCTGCCGCATGGTGTGCACGGTGACGTCGTCGAAGAGCCCCGCCAGGCAGTAGGGCTCGGCGGCCAGGAAGGCGTCGGCCTCCTCGCGGGTCTCGACGCGCAGGGCGAACACCGAGCCGACGGGGTCGCCGTCGTCGGAGAGCAGCGGTCCGCCGAAGACAAGACGGTCCTTCGCGGCGATCATGTACTCGAGGTGCTCGACACGGGTCGCCCGGCGCAGCGCGAGGCCGTCCGGCTTGTCCTTGCAGTAGACGAGAACCAGCACGTCTATTCCTTCCCGCGCCTCTTGGGCAGCGCAATGACCGAGATCCAGGCGGCGAGCAGGAAGACCGCCGCGTTGACCGAGAGCGCACGGACGATACCCGTGGCGAGGGTGCCGCTGGCGGAGACGATGCCGCCGAGGGTGGCGACGCCGAGGCTGCCGCCGATCTGCCGGGCCGTGTTGTTGAGCCCGGAGGCGAGCCCGGCGCGTTCGCTGTCGACCTCGCCGACGGAGACGGAGATGAGCGCGGGCAGCGTCAGGCCGATGCCACTGCCGCACAGTGCCGACGCGGCCACCAGCAGGACGAGTTGGCGCTCCGCGGCGGCCGTCGCGACCAGGGCCACGGCCGCTCCGGCGACGGCCATGCCGCAGGCCGCCGGGGCCCGGCTTCCCCAGCGCTGTGCCGCCCGCCCCGCGAACGTACTGACCACGATGTACGCGCCGAACAGCGGGGCGATGCACAGGCCCGCCACCCCCGCGTCCTTCCCGGCGACCCGGACGAAGTACATGCTGAGCAGGAACAGCAGGCCCAGGGTGCCGAAGTTGAGCAGCAGCGCCGCGGTGTTGGCGCCGCGGAACGCCCGTGACCTGAAGAGCGAGAGCGGCACCAGGGGCGCCGCCGCGGTGCGCTGGGACGCGACGAAGCCGACGGCGAGCAGGGCGCCCGCCACGACCGCCGTCCAGCCCGTGACCGAGGCGCCCTTGGCCGCGGTGAGGCTCTCGACGCCGAAGGCGATACTGGCGAGCGCGGCGAGGGCGAGGAGCTGGCCGCGCCAGTCGAGCCGCCGTTCCACCGTGGCCTGGCGCGGGATGACGCGCGCGCCCGCGGCCATGCCGAGCAGCCCGATGGGCAGATTGATCCAGAACATCCAGCGCCAGCCGAGACCGTCGACGATGAGCCCGCCGAGGGTGGGCCCGGCGACCAGGGCGACCCCGGCCACGGCCGACCACAGGCCGATGGCCCGCGCCCGCCCAGGCCCGTCGAAGTGGTGCACCAGGATGGACAGCGAGGCCACCAGGACGGCTGCCCCGAACAGGCCCTGCACGGCCCGCGCCGTGATCAGTGCGCCGGCGCCGGGGGCGAGGGCACAGGCGACCGAGGCGAGCGTGAATCCGAGCAGGCCGGCCAGGAAGACCTTGCCGCGCCCGATCGCGTCGCCCACGGCGCCGAAGCTGAGCATGCAGGCGGCGTACGTGACGAAGTACGCGTCCACGACCCAGGTGGCCGTCGACGTACCCACGTCCAGATCGGCCTGGACCTCGCTGACGCCGATGTTCACCACGGTCAGATCGAGTTGGGTGACGAACAGACCCACACAGGTGACCAGGAGGATCGAGCGGTCGCGCCACTGTCCGGTGCGGGCGGTGCCCGTGGTGGCGGGCGCCGCCGTCACCGCTGGACCCGCACAGTGCTCTTGTCCGACCCCTTGACTGATCCCTTGACTGGCCCCTGGCCTGAGTGACCCGAGTTACCTGAGAAGAACTTCACAGAAGGAGAATGCTGCCGCAAGCAGCTAAGGGTCAAGGATCGATCCGAACTAGGCCGATAATTACCGGTTGACACCGGCTAGTTGGGTGCTAGCCTCTCGTTTCCCGCCCTCTTTACGGCGAGAAAGTGCGCCCGGAAGCAATCACTTACTGCGATGCTCTTCTCAGATATTTAACGCCCAGTTAATGACCCGACCGAGTCCCGCGGGCAGCCTTGACCAGTCGGACGCCCCGAACTCAGCACCTCAGGAGCCGTGTTGACCGACCTGACGAGCACGCCACCCGCTGCGCCCGGTGAGATGTATCCGCAGGAGACCGGCTTCGCGGTCCTGGACGAGATCAGGGACGCCGCCCTCGAACAGCTCTCGCCCGAGGTCGTGGACTATCTCGAGGGCGGTGCGGGCACGGAGGCGACCCTGCGGGCCAACCGGGGCGCGTTCGGGCGCTGGGCGATCAAACCGCGGCCCATGAGCGGAGTGAGTGGTCCTGACACGGGCACCGAGTTCCTCGGTCTGCCGCTCTCGGCGCCGGTCCTGACCGCACCGTTCGGCGGGGACGGCCTGTTCCACGACGGCGGGCAGATCGCGGTCGCCCGGGCCAACGCCGCCTGCGGTACGGCCTCGATCGTGCCGGAAGCCGGAACGTTCTCGTACGAGCGGGTCGCCGAGGCAGCCCCGGCCGCCGCCCGGATCGCCCAGCTGCACCCCTTCGAGCACTTCGAGGTGAGCGCCGAACGCGCCAGACGCGCCGGGTACACCACGCTGTGCGTCACCGTGGACTGCTCGACGGCCGGGTTCCGGGTACGCAACCGCACCAACCGCTTCAGCCCCGACCTCGCCTACTTCGCCGGCAACCAGGACGGGGTCGGGACCCCGCAGGTGGCCGAGATGTTCGAGCGGCTGCTCGGCCTCTCGACGCCCAGCTGGGACTGGGGCCGCCTGGCCGAGGCGACCAGTCGCTGCGCCCTGCCCTGGATCGCCAAGGGCGTCCTCACCGCCGACGCCGCCGAGCAGGCCATCGCCGCGGGCGCCGCGGCCCTGGTGGTCTCCAACCACGGCGGCCGTCAGCTCGACCCGGCGCCCGCCAGCCTGGACGCGCTGCCGGAGGTCGCCGCCGCGGCGGCCGGGCGGGTGCCGATCGCCCTGGACAGCGGGGTGCGCACCGGCAGCGACATCTTCACGGCGCTCGCCCTCGGCGCCGACGCCGTCCTGATCGGCCGGCTCGCCGCGTACGGCCTGGCGGCGGCGGGCGAGGAGGGCGTACGCCGCACCATCGAACTGCTCACCGAGGAGCTGCGCACGGTGATGATGCTCGCCGGCACGGCCTCGGTCTCCGACATCGACGCGAACTGCCTCACCGAACGGCCCCGTTGAGCTCTCTGAAGTACAGCGCACGTACAGCGCACCCACAGCGCCGCGCGGGCGGGCCACCGACCCCGTCCGCGTGCGGCGCCCGCACCATGCCCTTGCCCGGCCGTGAGAACAGCGCGACCTCTGACCCTGTTCCTGTCCGGCCTGCCACGGCCCGCCCCAGAAGGAGAACCTCTCCATGTCGTACGCCACTCCGAGTACGCCCCTGCGTCTGAGCGATCTGCTCGAGGGCCAGACGGCCAACCACATCATCCTCGCCGCCGATGAACTGGGCTGGTGGAAACAGCTGTTGGGGGATGCGCGCGAGATCGTGCCCACCACGGGCCTGCAGCGTTCGCTCGCGGTCGCGCTGCACCGGATCGGCTGGTTCGAGCCCACCGAGACCGGCTACCGGCTGACCGAGCCGGGCCGTGAGATCGCCTTCAACCGCGGCTTCATACGGGTCACCACGCTCGGCTGGGAGCCCACCTTCCGTGCGCTCGCCACCGACTCCGCCACCGCCGACATGATCCCGGCGAAGACCAGGCCGGCCGAAGTCGCCTGCGGCTGCACCGACATCGCACACCGCCACCCGGAGACGATCAAGTCCATCGCCGCCAGGATCGCCGCCGACCCCGCGCCCGGCACCACCATCGACCTGGGCTGCGCGGACGGCGGCCGGATGCAGGTCATCGGTGAACTCGCGCCCAGCGAACAGCTGGTGGGCGTGGACATCGAGGCCGGCGTCATCGAGGCGGCCAGGGCCCGGCTCGCGCAGACCGAGCTCGCCGAGCGGTTCCGGCTGCGCGCCGGCTCGGTGCAGCCGGGCGGCGCACGCCCCGAGTGGCTGGACGCCGAGGTGCGCGCGGACGTCACCACCGCGCTGACGTTCTTCCTGCTGCACCAGCTGGCCACCGAGAGCGGCGGCATCGACAAGGTGCTGGCGTCCTGGATGGACTGGTTCCCGAACCTGCGCCGCCTGGTGATCGGCGATGTCGTCCGTGCGGAGGGCGAGCGCTGGCACGAACAGCCCTGGTTCGCCCCGACGTTCGAGTTCTACCACGAGGTGACCGGCGTGAAGACCTGGGCCGAGGAGGAGTACACCGAGGCCTTCGCCAAGACCGGCTGGCGGGTCGTGGAGCACCACGACGCCGACCACGAGGTCTTCGAAACCTGGATCCTGGAGCGCTGAACGGTGCTCGAATCCCTCCACGCACGTCTTCCGGGCAAGGTCAGCGAGCGGGCCGCCGATCTGGAGCAGCACAGCGCCGACGAGACGGCCGCGCTGCGACGGCCGCCCGCGGCCGTGGTGTTCGCCACCGACCGCCATGATGTCGTCACCGCTCTCGCCTGGTCGCAGGAGACCCGCACCCCCGTGATCCCTTACGGCGCGGGCACCAGCGCGGAGGGCCACATCGTGCCGCTCGGCGGCGAGATCGCCCTGGATCTCTCGGGCATGGACCGGGTACTCGCCGTGTGCCCGGAGGACTTTCTCGCCGTGGCACAGCCCGGTGTGACACGTACGGCGCTCAACCGTGCGGTCGCGGGCGAGGGCCTCCTCTTCCCCGTGGACCCGGGAGCGGACGCCAGTATCGGCGGCATGGCGGCGACCAACGCAAGCGGCACGACCACCGTCCGCTACGGCGGGATGCGCAGCAATGTGCTCGCGCTCGAAGCGGTCCTGCCCGGCGGAAAGGTGATCCGGTGCGGCCGCGGCGTACGCAAGACGAGCAGCGGCTACGACCTGAAGGACCTGTTCGTCGGCTCGGCGGGGACACTCGCCGTGTTCACCGAGCTGACCGTCGCGCTGCATCCGCAGCCGGCCCATGTGCACGCGCAGCGCCTGGTGTTCGGCACCGTCGCGGGCGCGGTCGCCGCGGCCACCGCCATGATGGCGAGCGCCCTGCCGGTGGCCCGCCTCGAACTGGTCGACACCCTGTCGATGCGGGCCGTCAACCGGCATCTGGGCACGGACTATCCGGAGTCCCCCGCGCTCTTCGTGGAGATGCACTGCTCCAGTGAGGCGGCCCTCGACTCGGAGGCGGAGGAGGTGGCGGCGCTCGCCTGGGACTCGGGTGTCCTCAAGGTGGCGTCGGCGCGCACCGCGGCCGACCGCGCCGCCCTGTGGAGCGCGCGCCATCAGCTGTTCTTCGCGGTCAAGGCGCTGTACCCGGAGCGGCGTTACCTCATCACGGACACGGCCGTACCGCTCTCGCAGGTCGCGGAGATGGTACGGGTCACCGAGAAGGAGGCGGACGCCCTCGGCCTCGATGTGGTGATCGCCGGCCATGTCGCCGACGGCAATGTGCACACCATCGTGCCGGTCGCCCCCGAACAGGCGGACCGGGCCCGGGAGTTCTCCGACCTGCTCGTCGAGCACGCCCTGTCCGTGGGGGGCACGGCGACCGGCGAGCACGGCATCGGGGTGGCCAAGAAGAAGTATCTGCGTCTGGAACACGGGGACGCGGTGGATGTGATGACCGCGGTGAAGGCGGCCATCGACCCGCTCGGACTGCTCAACCCGGGCAAGATCCTGGATCTGCCGCGGTGACCATGCGCAGGCAGTAGCCCTGAGCAGCAAGACGGCGGGGCCGGGGGCACAGTGCCCCCGGCCCCGCCGACATGGCGACTAGTCTGCCAGGTTGACCGAGCGGGCCGACGTGGCGCCGATCTCCGGGGCCAGCTCCGTGAGCACGCCCGGCGGCACCGTGTCGTCGACGGTGAGCACGGCGAGCGCCTCGCCGCCCTCCTCGGCACGGGAGACCTGCATACCCGCGATGTTCAGGCCCGCCTCACCGAGGACCCGGCCGACCATGCCGACGACTCCGGGACGGTCTTCGTAGCGCAGGACCACCATGTGGTCGGCGAGCGCCAGGTCGATGTCGTGCTCGCCGATCGCGACGATCTTCTGCAGATGCTTGGGCCCGGCGAGCGTGCCCGAGACCGAGACCTCTTCGCCGCCGGAGAGCGTGCCGCGCACGGTCACCACATTGCGGTGGTCGGGCGACTCCGAGCTGGTCGTCAGACGGACCTCGACACCACGCTCCTGAGCGAACAGCGGGGCGTTGACATACGACACCGTCTCGTCGACGACATCCTCGAACACGCCCTTGAGTGCGGAGAGTTCGAGCACCTTCACATCGTGCTGGGTGATCTCGCCGTACACCTCGACGTCGAGCCGCACCGCGACCTCGCCCGCGAGCGCCGTGAAGATCCGGCCGAGCTTCTCGGCGAGCGGCAGACCCGGGCGTACGTCCTCGGCGATGACTCCGCCCTGTACGTTCACCGCGTCCGGCACCAGTTCACCGGCGAGCGCGAGCCGGACCGACTTGGCGACGGCGATACCCGCCTTCTCCTGCGCCTCGTCCGTGGAGGCACCGAGGTGCGGGGTGCAGACGACCTGGTCGAACTGGAACAGCGGGGAGTCCGTGCAGGGCTCCTTCGCGTACACGTCCAGGCCCGCGCCGGCGACGCGGCCCTCCTTGAGGGCGGAGAACAGCGCCTCCTCGTCGACGATCCCGCCGCGCGCGGCATTGACGATCCGCACGCTCGGCTTGACCTTGTGCAGCGCCTCGTCACCGATGAGACCGAGGGTCTCGGGGGTCTTGGGCAGGTGCACGGTGATGAAGTCGGAGACCTCGAGCAGCTCGTCGAGGGTCAGCAGCTTGACGCCCATCTGAGCCGCGCGCGCGGGCTGTACGTACGGGTCGTACGCGACGACCTTCATGCCGAACGCGGACATGCGCTGCGCGACGAGGACACCGATACGGCCGAGGCCGACGACGCCGAGGGTCTTCTCGCTGAGCTCGACACCGGTGTACTTCGAGCGCTTCCACTCGCTGTTCTTCAGCGCGGTGTTGGCCTGCGGGATGTTCCGCGCGGTGGCGATCAGCAGACCGCAGGCGAGCTCGGCGGCCGTCACGATGTTGGACGTCGGGGCGTTCACGACCATCACGCCGGCCTTGGTGGCGGCGGATACGTCGACATTGTCCAGACCGACGCCGGCTCGTGCGACGACCTTCAGCTTCTTGGCGGCGGCGATGGCCTCGGCGTCCACCTTGGTGGCGGAGCGGACCAGGATCGCGTCGACGTCGGCGATGGCGGGGATCAGCTCGGCACGGTCCGCGCCGTTGCACTGGCGGATCTCGAAGTCCGGGCCCAGGGCGTCCACCGTGGCGGGCGACAGCTCTTCAGCGATGAGTACGACAGGTTTGGCAGGGTTCGAGCTCACGTGAGTCCTCACAAGTCCATTGCGGACGGCCGTCCCGACGGCCGCAGGCGGTGGAGGGGCAAGCCGCGTGGAAGACGCACGACGCTGTGGGCCTGACGCGTATGTGTTGAGAAGTGTAGTGGGGCCGGGGGCCCCGTTTTCCCCACGTCCGGAAGGATCACCCGGACGGGGAGAATCCTGCGGGAACGACGGCGCGGGCACGGCCCGGAGAACCGGACCGCACCCGCGCCTTGAGGCTTACGCCTCCTCGTCGACCCAGCTCATGAGCTTGCGCAGCTCCTTGCCCGTGGTCTCCAGGAGGTGGTTCTCGTCCTGGGACTTGTACTCGTTGTACTTCTTCAGACCGCCGTGGTACTCGTCCATCCAGTTCTTGGCGAAGGTGCCGTCCTGGATCTCCGCGAGAACCTTCTTCATCTCGGCCTTGGTGGCGTCGGTGATGATCCGCGGGCCGGTGACGTAGTCGCCCCACTCGGCGGTCTCGGAGATCGACCAGCGCATCTTCTCCAGGCCGCCCTCGTACATGAGGTCCACGATGAGCTTCAGCTCGTGCAGGCACTCGAAGTACGCGATCTCCGGCTGGTAGCCGGCCTCGGTGAGGGTCTCGAAGCCCGCCTTCACCAGCGCGGCCGTACCGCCGCAGAGGACGGCCTGCTCACCGAACAGGTCGGTCTCGGTCTCCTCGGTGAAGGTGGTCTTGATGACGCCGGCGCGGGTGCCGCCGATGCCCTTGGCGTACGAGAGCGCGAGCGCGAAGCCGTTGCCGGTCGCGTCCTGCTCGACGGCCGCGATACACGGAACGCCGCGGCCCTCCTCGTACTGGCGGCGGACCAGGTGGCCCGGGCCCTTGGGGGCGACCATGCAGACGTCGACACCGGCCGGCGGCTTGATGAGGCCGAAGCGGATGTTGAGGCCGTGGCCGAAGAAGAGGGCGTCGCCGTCCTTCAGGTTCGGGGCGATGGTCTCCTCGTAGACCTGGGCCTGGATCGGGTCCGGCACCAGGATCATGATGACGTCGGCCTCGGCGGCGGCCTCGGACGGGGTCACCACGCGCAGGCCCTGCTCCTCGGCCTTGGCCTTGGACTTGGAGCCCTCGTGCAGGCCGACGCGCACGTCGACGCCCGAGTCACGCAGGGACAGCGCGTGGGCGTGGCCCTGGCTGCCGTAACCGATGACCGCGACCTTGCGGCCCTGGATGATGGACAGGTCGGCGTCGTCGTCGTAGAACAGCTCGGCCACTTCAGGTCTCTCCTTGGGTCTGGCGCTTTGCCCACACAGTACGTGGGGCGGGCACTACGGGGGTGTGGGGTCTCGGGATGCGGGCCGAAGGTGACGCAAGCCGGTCGACCGGCGTGACCTTCGGCCCTGTTGCTGGGCGTTCTCGTGGCTGCGGCGGAGCGCTTTCGCCGCTCAGGCGGAACGGTCGAGGGCGCGCAGCGAGCGGTCGGTGATGGAGCGCGAGCCGCGGCCGATGGCGATCGTGCCGGACTGGACGAGCTCCTTGATGCCGAAGGGTTCCAGCATCTTCAGCATGGCCTCCAGCTTGTCGCTGGAGCCGGTGGCCTCGATGGTGACCGCCTCGGGCGAGACGTCCACGGTCTTGGCGCGGAACAGCTGCACGATCTCGACGATCTGCGAGCGGGTCTCGTTGTCGGCGCGGACCTTCGCGAGGACGAGTTCGCGCTGGACGGCCTGGCCCGGCTCGAGTTCAACGATCTTCAGCACGTTGACCAGCTTGTTGAGCTGCTTGGTGACCTGCTCCAGCGGCAGGTCCTCCACGTTCACCACGATGGTGATACGGGAGATGTCGGGGTGCTCGGTGACACCGACGGCAAGGGAGTCGATGTTGAAGCCGCGGCGCGAGAACAGGGCGGCGATCCGGGCGAGGATGCCGGGGGTGTTCTCGACCAGGACGGAGAGCGTGTGCTTGGACATGTCTCTTGGTCTCTCTTTCGCTCTCGGTCGCTCAGTCATCTGTCATGTCGCCGAAGTCGGGGCGCACGCCCCGGGCGGCCATGACCTCGTCGTTGGACGTGCCGGCGGCGACCATCGGCCACACCTGGGCGTCCTCGTGGACGATGAAGTCGACCACGACGGGACGGTCGTTGATCTCATTCGCCTTGGCGATCACCGCGTCGAGCTCGGACGGGTCCTCGCACCGCATCGCGACACAGCCCATCGCCTCGGACAGCTTCACGAAGTCCGGCACCCGGGTGCCGCGACGGGCCCCCGCGCTGGCGCCGACCTGGCAGCCGGCGTCGTCGTGACCGGTGTCGTCGGAGTGCAGGACGGTGTTGGAGTAGCGGCCGTCGTAGAACAGGTTCTGCCACTGGCGGACCATGCCGAGCGCACCGTTGTTGATGATCGCGACCTTGATCGGGATGTTGTTCAGCGCGCAGGTGACCAGCTCCTGGTTGGTCATCTGGAAGCAGCCGTCGCCGTCGATCGCCCAGACCGGGGTGTCGGGGCGGCCGGCCTTGGCGCCCATCGCGGCCGGGACCGCGTACCCCATGGTTCCGGCGCCGCCGGAGTTGAGCCAGGTCGCGGGCTTCTCGTAGTCGATGAAGTGCGCGGCCCACATCTGGTGCTGGCCGACACCCGCCGCGAAGATCGTGTTCTCGGGGGCGAGCTGACCGATGCGCTGGATGACCTGCTGCGGGGAGAGGCTGCCGTCCTCGGGCAGGTCGTAGCTGAGCGGGTACGCGTCGCGCCAGCGGTTGAGCAGCTCCCACCAGTCCTCGTATCCGCTGCGGGCGGCCTCGCCCGCGTTGCCCTCGGAGAGCTCGGCCTGCAGGGCCTGCACCAGATCGGCGATGACCTCGCGGGCGTCGCCCACGATCGGCACGTCGACCTCGCGGTTCTTGCCGATCTCGGCCGGGTCGATATCGGCGTGGATGACCTTGGCGTGCGGCGCGAAGCTGTCCAGCTTGCCCGTCACGCGGTCGTCGAAGCGGGTGCCGAGGGCGATCAGCAGATCCGCTTTCTGCAGCGCGGTGACGGCGGTGACCGCACCGTGCATACCGGGCATTCCCACGTGCAGCTCGTGACTGTCGGGGAATGCGCCGAGCGCCATCAGTGTGGTGGTGACGGGCGCCCGGGTGAGCTCTGCCAGGACCTTCAACTCGGCGGTGGCACCGGCCTTGATGACACCGCCGCCGACGTACAGGACGGGCCGCTTGGCCGCCGCGATCAGCTTGGCGGCCTCACGGATCTGCTTGGCGTGCGGCTTGGTCACCGGGCGGTAGCCGGGCAGGTCGGTCTGCGGCGGCCAGCTGAAGGTGGTCTTCGCCTGCAGCGCGTCCTTGGCGATGTCGACCAGGACCGGGCCCGGACGGCCGGTGGAGGCGATGTGGAAGGCCTCGGCGATCGTCTTCGGGATGTCCTCGGCCTTGGTGACCAGGAAGTTGTGCTTGGTGATCGGCATCGTGATGCCGCAGATGTCCGCCTCCTGGAAGGCGTCCGTGCCGATGGCCTTGGAGGCGACCTGTCCGGTGATCGCGACCAGCGGCACCGAGTCCATGTGTGCGTCGGCGATCGGGGTCACGAGGTTGGTGGCGCCGGGGCCCGAAGTCGCCATGCAGACACCGACCTTGCCGGTGGCCTGCGCGTAACCGGTGGCGGCGTGGCCCGCGCCCTGCTCGTGCCTGACCAGGACGTGGCGGACCTTGGAGGAGTCCATCAGCGGGTCGTACGCCGGCATGATCGCGCCGCCAGGGATGCCGAATACCGTCTCGGCCCCGACTTCCTCGAGAGAACGAATGAGGGACTGCGCACCCGACAGCTGCTCGGCGGGGGCGGAGTGGTGTCCTGAGGATCGGGGCCGCGGCTGCGGATGGGCCCCGGTGGCCTGCTCGGTCATCGGCGTCTCTTCTCGAAGCTAAGGGTGTTTTGCGAGGGTATGTGAGGTGCCAGTGCAACAAAAAACCCCTCGTGCCCGGAGGCAAGCGAGGGGAGCGCGTCGGTGCCGTAGCGCTGAGTTTCGTTCTGCGTTCATCGCAGACTCAGCCTTAGCCGACGCGCCGTCCAAGTACGAGAATTCGGGTGCGCATGGCATTGACCCTCCCCCTGACACCCGGTGACTGTCAAGTGGGTGGGATGGCCGTCTCATTATGTGAGCGCGCCGTGGAACTCCCGATGACCGTGCCCCCCACGAACACCGGCTCGGCCGGTCCCTGGGGCAGCGGATAGTGGCCGCCGGTGAGCGCCCGGCGCAGCCGGTACTCGTCGAGCGGACCGGAGAAGGCCATGCCCTGGCCGTGCGTACAGCCCATGTCCCGGAGCGCGATGACCTGCTCGGGGAGGTCCACACCGTCCGCGACGGTGTGCAGGCCGAGATCGCCCGCGATCCGCAGCAGACCACTGGTGATCTTGTGCAGCCTGGCCGATTCCACCACCCCCTCGACGAGGGAGCGGTCGAGCTTCAGTACGTCCACGGGGAGCCGGCGCAGTGCGTTGATCGCGGCATAGCCGCTGCCGAAGCCGTCGAGCGCGATCCGTACGCCGAGCCGGCGCAGCGAGGTGAGCCTGCGCTCCAGCTCGTCGAGCGGCACACGCGGGTCGCTGTCGGCCAGCTCGATGATGAGCGCGCCCGAAGGCAGTCCGTGCCGGGTCAGGAGCGCCTCGATGGAGCCGAGGGGCATCGAACGGTCGAGCAGCCGGTGGGCGCTCATCCGGACCGCGACGGGGATGGCGTGCCCGGTGCCGGCGCGCTCGGCGGCCTGCTCCACGGCCTCCTCCAGCATCCAGCGGCCGAGCTCGGCCGTGCGGTCGTTGTCGTCGGCGACCCGCAGAAACTCGGCCGGCGTGAACAGGATGCCCTGGGCGGAGCGCCATCTCGCCTGGGCGGCGACGGCGGTGATCCGTCCGGCATCGAGTGACACCACCGGCTGGTGCAGGAGCGCGAACTCGCCCTCGTGCAGGGCCGTGCGCAGGCGTGAGGCGAGCTCTGCCTTGCGGACCACCTCGGCCTGCATCTGCGGGGCGTACAGGACGACACGGCCCTTGCCGGCGGCTTTCGCGCGGTACATCGCCAGGTCGGCGTTGCGCAGCAACTCCCCTGCGGTGACACCGGGTTCGGCGAAGGCCACGCCGATGGAGGCGGCGACCCGGACGTCCTGGCCGTCGATGACATACGGCTCGGAGAGTCTCAGGCGCAGCCGGTCGGCGAGCTCGAAGATATGTCGCTCGCGGGCCGTGCGGTCGCGGGTGCCGTCGCCCAGGATGAGGGCCGCGAACTCATCGCCGCCGAGGCGGGCCGCGGTGTCCCCCGAGCGCACGGATTCGGCCAGTCTGCGGGCGGCCTGGACGAGGAGCTCGTCGCCCGCCTGGTGCCCGATGGTGTCGTTGACCGCCTTGAAGCCGTCGAGGTCGATGAAGAGCACGGCCGTGCCGCGGTCGGTGATCCGTCTGCCGTTCAGGGCCTGGCCGACGCTCTTGGTGAACAGGGCGCGGTTGGGCAGGTCGGTGAGCGGATCGTGCTCGGCATTGTGCTGCAGCTGTGCCTGCAGACGGACTCGTTCGGTCACATCACGGCTGTTGAAGATGAGGCCGCCGTGGTGCCGGTTGACCGTCGACTCCACGTTGAGCCAGGAGCCCGCGCCGGACTTGAAGCGGCATTCGATACGGGTCGTGGGTTCCTCGTACGGCTTGGCGGCGAGGAATCTGCGGATCTCGTGCGCCACGCGGCCGAGATCCTCGGGGTGGATCAGGGTGGCCAGCTCGGACCCCACCAGTTCCTCCGCGTCCCGGTCCCAGACCCCGGCGGCGGCAGGGCTGACGTACCGCAGGATGCCGTTCGGTGCGGCGATCATGATGACGTCGCTCGAGCCCTGCACCAGGGAGCGGAAGTGGTTCTCCTTCTGGGCCAGCTCCTGGGTGAGCGTGATGTTGTCGAGCAGCATGATGGCCTGGCGCACCACCAGGGCGAGCACCACGGTGCAGGCCGTGAAGAGCACGACGCGGTCGATGCTGCGGCCGTTGAGGGTGTTGTAGAGAATCCCCAACGTGCAGACGGCGGCGGCCAGATACGGGGTGAGCGCGGCGAGTGAGCCAGCGATCGGGCGGGTGCCGCGCGCGGTGCGGCGGCTGATGGGCCCGCTGCCGGTCCAGGTCCGCTCGACGGCCGGCTCTGACTGCGGCTGCGGGTTCCCGCGGGTGGTGACCCATGGGGCGTAGGCGAGCAGCAGGGAGCCGGCGAACCAGCCGGCGTCCAGGATCTGGCCCGAGCGGTACGCCTCCCGCAGCAGTGGCGAGGTGAACAGGGCGTCGCACATCACGGTCAGGGCGAGCGCGGCGATCGCGGTGTTGATCGCCGAGCGGTTGGCCGCCGAGCGCCGGAAGTGCAGCGCGAGGACCATGCTGACCAGGGCGATGTCGAGCAGCGGATACGCGAGCGACAGCGCTGCGTGCGCGACACTGATATCCCCGAACTCCGCCGTGTGCGCGAGGGCCAGGCTCCAGGAGAGAGTGAGCAGCGAGCCGCCGATGAGCCATGAGTCCAGCGACAGACAGACCCAACCGGCTCTTGTGACCGGCCTCTTGGCGAGGACCAGGAGCCCGACGATGGCGGGCGGCGCGAAGCACAGGAAGAGCAGATCGGCGAAGCTCGGGCTCGGCACGGGTCGTTGGAGCACGACTTCGTACCAGCCCCATACGGCATTGCCGAGTGACGCCATCGCGGAGGACAGCGCGAAGAGGAGCCAGGCGGGTCGAAAACGGCTGCGCCGCCTGCGGGCGTAGAGGAAGCAGGAGACGGCTGCCGTGGCCGCGGCGGCGCTCAGGCCGAAGTCCCCCATCACCAGGGCGAGCTCGGGAGAGCCCCAGCCGAGCGCGGAGCCCGTGGCATAGCCCGCGCAGACGAACGCGAGCAGCAGCTGCGACACCAGTCCGGACCGGCCGGGGCCTGGCGCGGGACCGCGGGTCAGCAGCGCCCCTTGGGCGCTCACCGGGTCGCCCGCCTCAGCTGGCTGGTCCACGCTCTGCGGGCCATCACGGCCCGGCCGAGCGGCAGTTCGCGAGTCGGCGCGCGCAAGGGTCGCCGTCGGCGGCCCCGCCGCGTCGGAGTGTTCGTCCATAGGCCGTGCATCGCCCGTCGCCCCCCTCGCTGTTCTCTGAATTTCTCCCCGGCGCCGAATGGTGCGCGGCGCAGCCCCTGTCGGGACGATACACCAGTCTCGTCACTCAGGGACATAGTTCCTCTACTCTCCGTAACGACCAGCGGCGATGCGGGCACTGGGCGCATGTGAGCAGATGCAGAGAGTGCGCGAACCGGTGCTGGATGCGCCGGTTCGGGACGCTATGCGGTGACGTGTACGACGTTGTCGAGGGGCTCTCCGGCAACGTACCGGCTCAACTGGCTTACGAGGAGGCGTTTCGCGCGCGGCAGGAACGCGGAGCTGCTGCCGCCCACATGCGGACTGATGAGGAGATTGGGGGCGTGCCACATCGGGTGCCCTGCGGGCAGCGGCTCCGGGTCCGTGACATCAACTGCGGCGCTGATGCGTCCGGTTTCGAGCTCGGCGAGCAGCGCCTTGGTGTCGACGACGGGGCCGCGGGCGACGTTCACCAGGAGGGCGCCGTCCTTCATCCCGGCCAGGAACCCGGCGTTCGCCAGGCCCTTGGTCTGCTCGGTGAGCGGGGTGCAGAGGATCACCACGTCGGCCTCGGCGAGCAGGGCGGGCAGTTCGTTCAGCGGGTGCACCGCACCGCGCTCCGTCGTGCGTGCGGAGCGCGCGACGCGCGCCACCCGCGTGCATTCGAAGGGGGCGAGCCGGTCCTCGATGGCGGCGCCGACCGAGCCGTAGCCGACGATGAGCACGGACTTGTCGGCGAGCGCAGGATAGAAGCCGGAGCGCCACTCCTCCTGCTGCTGCCCCGCCACGAACCGGGGGATGCCGCGCAGTGAGGACAGGATGAGCGTGAGCGCCAGCTCCGCCGTGGACGCGTCGTGGACTCCGCGCGCGTTGCAGACCCGTACGCCGGCAGGTAGCCGGTCGACGCCGGGCAGGATGTGGTCCATTCCCGCGGTCAGGGTCTGTACGACACCTACGGACGTCATGGCGGACAGCGGACGGACCGAGACCTCGGCGCTCTTCATGTACGGCACCACATAGAAAGCGCAGTCGGCCGGATCGGCCGGGAAATCCTCTTCGCCGTCCCACACGCGGTAGTCGAAGCCTTCGGGAAGGCCGGGCACGGTGTCCGCCGCGAACGGCAGCCATACATCTGCGTTCATGGCCAGAGGCTAACCGGCCACATCCGCGGAGGCCCAGGCACGGTCGGGAGGCTGTGCGCGGGCGTGCGGGTGGCAAGGGTTAGTTTGGGGCGCGGATCAGAACGTGGGGAGGCACGGGCAGGTGGAGCGCAGGACGATCGGGGCTGCGGCGCTCGAAGTGGGGGCGGTCGGCCTCGGCTGCATGCCGATGAGCTGGGCGTACACCGGCTCGCAGCAGCACGGCGAGGAGTCCCTACGCACGGTCCACGCCGCACTGGACGCCGGCTCGAACCTCCTGGACACGGCTGACATGTACGGGCCGTTCACCAATGAGCTGCTCGTGGGACGCGTGCTCAAGGAGCGCCGCGCGGACGCCTTCGTATCGACCAAGTGCGGGCTCCTCGTGGGCGAGCAGCACATCGTGGCGAACGGCCGCCCCGGCTATGTGAAGCGGGCCTGCGACGCGTCGCTGCGGCGGCTGCAGACGGATGTCATCGACCTGTACCAGCTGCACCGGGCCGACCCGGAAGTGCCCGTCGAGGAGACCTGGGGCGCGATGGCGGAGCTGGTCACGGCGGGCAAGGTGCGCTCGCTCGGTCTGTGCGCGGTGGGGGCGCGGAGTCAAAGAGGAGCGGCGCGCAGCGCCTCCTTGCAAGGGCGGTGGCGGGAGACGGGTGGGCGCAGGTCGGGGGCGTCTCTGCACGACGCGACGATCCGGCAGCTGGAGCGGGTGCAGCAGGTGTTCCCGGTGAGCACGGTGCAGGCCGAGCTGTCGGTGTGGTCGCCCGAGGCTCTGGACGCGCTGCTGCCGTGGTGCGAGGCGCGCGGCGTGGGCTTCCTGGCCGCGATGCCGCTGGGCAACGGCTATCTGACCGGCACCCTGACGCCGGGGCAGGGCTTCGAGCCGGACGACGTGCGGGCCCGGCATCCGCGCTTCACCGCCGAGATGATGGCGGCGAACCAGCCGATCGTGGTGGGCCTGCGGCGGATCGCCGGCCGGCACGGGCCCGGCGTGACTCCGGCCCAGGTCGCCCTGGCCTGGGTGCTGTCACGCGGCCGGCACGTGGTGCCGGTGCCGGGCTCGAAGCGCGAGCGCTGGGCGGCGGAGAACGCGGCGGCGGCCGGACTCGCCCTGACGGACCGGGACTTGGCGGAGATCGCGGGGCTGCCGGGGGCACTGGGGTCCTGGGAGTAGGAGCCTTGTGGGTGGGGCGTGTGGGGCGGTCGTTGCCGGACCGGCTGACGGGTGCTCTGTGCCGGAAGGGGCGACGGAACGCCGGAATGGGTTCCGCGTTGGTGGGAACCTGAGCGCCTCGAGCGGTGTATGAACAGTAGAAGCTGCCGCCGTCGAAGGGACCCTGACCGTGCAACGACCTGCTGTGACGGCTGTGTTGGCCCTCTCCGCACTGCTCCTGGCCGGATGCTCGGGAGGGGACGGCGGCGGGACGGAGAAGGAGAAGCGCCCCGCGTCGAGCCCCGGAAAGTCCGGCGGCAATCCCTCGCCGGACCCGGACGCACCGCCCGCCAAGGGCGAGGTGAAGGTGGCGGGCACGCTCACCGAGAACCTGAAGTCCCCCTGGGGGCTCGCCGCCCTGCCCGGCACCGAAGGCGATCTCCTGGTCTCCTCCCGTGACGAGGGGACGATCACCCGGATCGACGGCAAGAGCGGAAAGAAGACCGCGCTCGGCTCCGTGCCGGGTGTCGCCCCGGGCGGCGAGGGCGGCCTGATGGGCCTCGCCGTCTCCCCGGACTACGCCTCGGACCACATGGTGTACGCGTACTTCACCACCGAGTCGGACAACCGCATCGCCCGCATGCTGTACGACGAGAAGAAGCCCGCCGGTCAGCAACTCGGCGCTCCGGACACCGTGTTCAAGGGCATCCCGAAGGGCACCGTCCACAACGGCGGCCGGATCGCCTTCGGCCCCGACAAGATGCTGTACGCGGGCACGGGCGAGACCGGTGACACGGGCCTGGCCCAGGACAAGAAGTCCTTCGGCGGCAAGATCCTGCGCATGACCCCGGACGGCCGCCCCGCCGAGGGCAACCCGGACTCCGGCTCGGTGGTGTATTCGTACGGCCACCGCAATGTCCAGGGCCTGGCCTGGGACCGCGCGAAGCGGCTGTGGGCGGCCGAGTTCGGCCAGGACACCTGGGACGAGCTGAACCTGATCAAGCCCGGTGGGAACTACGGCTGGCCGGAGGCCGAGGGCAAGGGCGACGACGAGCGCTATGTGAACCCAGTGGCGCAGTGGCGCACGGAGGACGCCTCCCCCAGTGGCATCGCCTGGGCCGAGGGCTCGATCTGGATGGCCGGGCTCAGGGGCGAGCGGCTGTGGCGCATTCCGCTGGACGGCGAGAAGGCGCTCGCGGAGCCGCAGGCGTTCCTGGAGGGCGAGCACGGCCGGCTGCGCACCGTGCTCACGGAGAGCGGCGGCAAGATGTGGCTGCTGACCAACGAGACAGATTCACGGGGGACGCCGGAGAAGGGAGACGACCGGGTGCTGCGCCTTGAGGTGAAGTGATCTGCTCTTGGGGTCGCCTTGAGGCGCAGTGATCTGTCCTTGGGGTCGCCTTGAGGCGCAGTGATCTGCCCTTGGGGTCACCTTGAGGCGCAGTGATCTGCCCTTGGGGTCAAGTGATCTGACCGCGGCCGGGGTTCAGGGCTTGGGCGGCTGTGGCGGCACCCGGACGACCACCTTGCCGGAGGTGAGGTCTATGGGGCCCTGGCCCGGGTCCCCGTCGTTCAGATCGACCTTGGTCAGTTCGAGGCGCTTGCGTTCATCATCGGTGTGCTTGCGTCCGGGTGCGAACAGTGCCTCGATCATGTTGAACATGACGCCCCTTCCACCGGGTCCTCACTTCAGCGTACGTGCTCCCCGCCGTTACCCGGCGGGCCCGGCCGGCTCAGCGGGCTCGGTGGGCTCGGTGGGCTCGGTGGGGAACAGCCGCAGCCGGTGGGCAAGGGCCGCCGCCTCCCCGCGGGCCGAGACGCCGAGCTTGGCCAGGATGTTGGAGACATGCACGCTGGCGGTCTTCGGTGAGATGAAGAGTTCCTCGGCGATCTGACGGTTGCTGCGGCCCAGGGTGACCAGGCGCAGCACATCCCGCTCGCGGCTGGTGAGGCCGAGGGCCTCCACCGGGTCGTCGGGCCGCCGCGGCGCCGGTGGTGCGCTCTCCTCGGGGGCGGTCAGGCCGAGGCGGGCGCGCTGGGCGAGCAGGGCGATGTCCTCGGCGAGGGGGCGGGCGGCGAGTTCGTCGGCGGTGCCGCGGGCCTGCCGCAGCAGCTCGGCGGCGCGGCTGCGGGCCGTCTCGTCGGGGCCGGAGGCGAGCAGGGCCTCGGCGGTGCGGTGGCGCACCCGGGCCAGGTCGAAGGGGCGCTCCAGGGGCTCGAAGGCGGTCAGGGCCGCCGTCCAGTCGGCGACGGTGTCGCGATTCTCCGCGCGGGCCAGTTCGGCCCTGACCCAGTGGTCGTGGGCGAGCCAGACGGGCACCGGGGTGGCGAGGGACTTGACGGCCCGGCGGATGTGGTCGAGGGCCTCGGCGCGGCCGGGCTCGGCGGCGGGCAGCCCGCGGGCGTCGGCCTCCGCGGTGGCAGCGGTGAGCACCAGCGGCCAGCCGTACCGCTGGGTGCCCGGGGGCAGCCCCTCATCGGCCAGACGCCGCAGCTCCTCGCGTATCTCCAGGATGCGGCCCTCGTGGGCGGCGATGCCGAGCGAGATGGTGATCAGCGGCAGGGAGTACTGCGGCTGGGGGTCATGGGTGCCGAAGTGCCCGTGGGCCACGGCGAGTTGGTGTGCGGCGGTGGCGAGGTCGCCGCGGTACAGCGCGAGACGGGCAAGGCGTTCGGCGGCGGAGCCGCGGGGCTTGGAGCTGTGGGCGGTGCGCTGCGCCTGCTCGACGGAGGTGAGCACATCGTGCCAGCGGCCGAGGGTCAGCTGGGCCTCGGCGAGGTTGCCCCAGACCCAGCATTCGGTGTCGAGGAGGCCGTAGGTGCGGCAGAACTCGATGCCCTTGACGGCGGCCTGGACGGAGTCGGCGGAGCGGCCCACTCCTTCCAGGGCGGAGGGCAGGTTGATGTGCACCCGGCTGAGGTCGGCGACCAGGCCTTCGGCGATCACCCGTTCCCGTACGTGGTGCATCTCGGCTAGCCCGCGCTCCACGTCGCCGGACTCGACGAGCAGTCCGCCGCGGGTGAGGCGGGCGTTCATCTCGATGCTTTCGGCCCCGACCATGCGGGCGTACTCGACGGCCCGCTCGGCGGCGGCCATGGTCTCCGGGCCCGGCTCGTGCAGGGAGCCCCAGGATGCGCGGTGGGTGAGGACCTCGGCGTGCACGACGGACGGCGGCAGGCCGCGGATCAGCTCCTCGGCCTTGGCGGTCTCCGACCGGCCGTCACCGCGGCCGAGCGTGGAGACGAGCCGGGAGCGCTGCACCCAGAACCAGGCGGCACGCAGGGGGTCGCCCTGTCCCGGGGCCGGGAAGGAGCCGGCCGGGGCCGGGACGGGGAAGCGGTCGGCCGGGGCCGGGGCGGGGAAGGGGTCGTCCTGGGCCGGGGCGGGGAAGCGGTCGGCCGGGGCCGGGGCGGGGAAGGGGTCGTCCTGGGCCGGGGCGGGGAAGCGGTCGGCCTGGGCCGGGGCGGGGAAGCGGTCGTCCTGGGCCGGGGCGGGGAAGCGGTCGTCCTGGG
>NZ_JBHTCF010000044.1:0-14599 GCF_042665355.1 Streptomyces monticola
CACCCTGCACCACACCCCCATCGGAGTCCTGCGCAGCGTCGACCGGCCCGTCTACGACACCCAGATGACCGACCAACTCGACGCCGCCATCGAGCAGAACGGCAAGGGCGACCTCGCCACCATGCTCGCGGGCAAGGACACCTGGACCGTCGTCGGCTAGCCCTCCCCCGCCGTCGCACGAGGCCCGGTCCTGAGGAGACTCAGGACCGGGCCTCGTCGTATCGGTCCCGGTTCGCGAGCACGGTCTGCGTGCGCTTCTCGGTCCACCGGCCGAGGGCCTCGACCTGCTCCGCCGCCTCCTCGCCGAGCTCGGTCAGTGAGTAGTCCACCCGCGGCGGGATCACCGGCTTCGCGTCCCGGTGCACGAAACCGTCGCGTTCCAGCGTCTGCAGGGTCTGGGCCAGCATCTTCTCGCTCACGCCGCCGATGTGCCGGCGCAGTTCGCTGAAGCGGTACGAGCGCTCCCGCAGCGCCACCAGGACCAGGACGCCCCAACGGCTCGTCACATGCTCAAGGACGCCGCGCGAGGGACACATCGCGTCGTTGATATCGGCCTTCATGGCACTAACTTCCATATCAGTACCTTACTTCAAAGTGGGTACTTACGAATGGTTAGCTTCCAGCTTACGGTGGATTGGCAGCCGCAAGAAGGAGCGCAATCATGATCGTTGTCACCGGTGCCACCGGAAACCTGGGCCGTCTCGTCATCGACGGCCTGCTCGCCGCCCGAGTCCCCGCCGGGCAGATCGCCGCCGTCGTACGCGACAAGGAGAAGGCGGCCGGCCTGGCGGCCCGGGGAGTCGAGCTGCGGGTCGCCGACTACTCGGCGCCCGAGACCCTGCAGGGCGTCTTCGCCCCCGGTGACCGGGTCCTGCTGATCTCCGGCAGCGAGGTCGGGCAGCGGGTGCCCCAGCACCGGGCCGTGATCGACGCCGCGCGCGAGGCGGGCGTCGCGCAGCTCGCGTACACGGGCATCCTGGGCGGTCCCGACGCGGACTTCGACCTTGCCTCCGAGCACAAGGTGACGGAGCGGATGATTCTCGACTCCGGGCTGACGTACACGTTCCTGCGGAACGGCTGGTACCACGAGAACTACACCGAGCACCTGGCTTCCGTGCTCGATCACGGCGCGGTGGTGGGCAGCGCGGGCGAGGGCCGGATCGCCTCCGCGACCCGCGCCGACTACGCCGCCGCGGCCGTCGCGGTGCTGACCGGCGAAGGCCACGAGAACGCGGCGTACGAGCTGAGCGGCGATGTGGCGTGGAGCCTCGACGAGTACGCCGCCGAGGTGGCCCGGCAGTCGGGCAAGGACATCGCGTACCGCAATGTGCCCGCCGATCAGCATCTCGCGATCCTCACCGGCGCCGGAGTGCCCGAGCCCATGGCGGCGATCCTGGTCGACGTGGACGCCGCCGTGGGGCGCGGCCGCCTTGCCCGGCAGAGCGGCGATCTGGCCCGGCTGACCGGACGCCCCACCACGCCGCTCGCGGACGCGATCACGGAGGCGCTCAAGGCTGCCGCCTGAGCCGCCCGAGCATTCCCGAGCCCCCTGAGCCCCCCCCCGAGCCGCCTGCCGGGGCCCACCGGACCGGCCGCCTCCGCCCGACCCTCTACGTCATGACCGTATGGCGAAACACACATGACAGCCGGGCTGCCTCAGCGATACCTTCTTGGAGGTGTCGCGACATAGGAGAGTGTTGTCGCGGAGGTGGCGAAATCCACCTGGAGTGGACTGGAGGGGCCTTGAAGCCGTCGGGTGAGGGGCGCGCGGGACTGATCTACGGCTTTGCCGCCTACGGGATGTGGGGCCTCGTCCCCCTCTTCTGGCCTCTGCTCAAACCGGCCGGCGCCCTGGAGATCCTCGCCCACCGCATGGTGTGGTCCCTGGCGCTCGTCGCCCTCGTACTCCTGGTGCTGCGACGCTGGTCCTGGGCCGGCGAACTGCTGCGCCAGCCGCGCAAGCTCGGTCTGATAGCCATCGCGGCCACGGTGATCACCGTCAACTGGGGCCTCTACATCTGGTCCGTGAACTCCGGCCATGTGGTGGAGGCCTCGCTCGGCTACTTCATCAACCCGCTGGTCACCATCGCGATGGGGGTGCTGCTCCTGAAGGAGCGGCTGCGGCCCGTGCAGTGGGCGGCCGTGGGTGTCGGCCTCACCGCGGTCGTCGTGCTCGCCGTCGGCTACGGCAGGCCGCCGTGGATCTCACTCGTCCTCGCCTTCTCGTTCGCGACGTACGGCCTTGTCAAGAAGAAGGTCAACATCGGGGGCCTGGAGTCGCTCGCCGCCGAGACGGCCATCCAGTTCCTGCCCGCGCTCGGCTATCTGCTGTGGCTCGGCTCCCGCGGCGAGTCCGACTTCGGGCCGCACGGCGCGGGCCATGCGGCGCTGCTCGCCGCGACCGGTCTGGTGACGGCGATCCCGCTGATCTGCTTCGGGGCGGCGGCGATCCGGGTACCGCTGTCCACGCTCGGGCTGCTGCAGTACCTCGCGCCGGTCTTCCAGTTCCTGCTCGGGATCGCCTACTTCCACGAGGCCATGCCGGCCGAGCGGTGGGCGGGCTTCGCGCTGGTGTGGCTCGCGCTGTCCCTGCTGACCTGGGACGCGCTGCGCACCGCACGGCGGACCCGGGCGGAGGCCATCCGGCTCGCCGCGGCGCGGGCGGTGGGCCCCACCGCCGGCAAGGAGTCCGCCGACTCCAGCAGGCCCAACAGCGCCGACAGCCCCAGCAGCCCCAATAGCCCCAATAGCGCCAATAGCGCCAATAGCGCCAATAGCGCCAAGGAACACGCGCTCTAAGGGGTCCCCCTAACTCCCCGGGGCCTCGTTCTCCGACGTACGGGCGCGGTGGGCCCGGACCTTGTGGCGGTTGCCGCAGTGTTCCATCGCGCACCAGCGGCGGCGGCCGGGTCGCGACGTATCGACGAAGAGCAGACGGCAGTTGTGCGCGCCGCATTCGCGGATGCGGTCCGCGTGCGGTCCGGTGAAGAGCTCGACGGCATCGCGGGCGACGGTCGACAGGAGCCGGGCACCGGTGGCACCCGGGCCCCACGCGCGCGTGCCGTCGGATTCGATACGGGCGGCCAGCGGGGGCCCGGCCGCGGCGGCGTTGACGGCATCCAGGTCGTCAGGGTTCAGGGCGCGGGCGTGGGCGCGGGCGGCGGTGAGCCGGAAGAGCGCGTCGCGCACGGTACGGATCTGCTCCAACTCGGCTTCGGTGACCGTCGGTTCAAGACCGCCGGGCAGCCGGCTCACGGCGACCCAGTGCAGCAGGTCGACCGGGGTGTGCAGGGATTCGTACCGCGCGAACTCACCCGGCCCTCCCGTGATCAGAAGCTCCAGGCACAGGGCGCCGGGGTCGAAGCGGTAGGGGCGCCCTTCGCGGGTCCGCAGAGTCACACCCTGCTGCGTGTCCATTGCCCTCCTTCTTTCGTAACCAGTATAAGTAGTTACCATGATTCTCCAGTGGAAAGTCGTCGTCGACTCCCAAGACCCGCACGCCCAGGCCGACTTCTGGGCCGCCGCTCTCGGCTACACGGTCGAGGACAACAGCCCTCTGATCGGAGAGCTCCTGGCCGCCGGCGTCATCGCGCCCGAGATCACCGTCGAGCACCATGGGCACCACGCCTTCCGTGACGCCGCTGCCGCGCGCCATCCGGAGGACCCGTACGACGAGCACAGCGGTACGGGCCTCGGGCGCCGGCTGCTCTTCAACCGCGTACCGGAGAAGAAGACCGGCAAGAACCGGCTGCACCTGGATCTGCATGTCGGCGCCGAACAGCGGGCGGTGCATGTGACCCGGCTCGAAGGGCTCGGCGCGCGCGTGCTGCGTGAAGTGAAGGAGCCCGGCGGGGAGTGGGTGCTCATGGCGGACCCCGAGGGCAACGAGTTCTGCGTGGCGTGAGAGGAAGTACGTCCCCAGGTGACCGTTATACGGAACGGGCCGACCGGATTGCGCTCTTGACGGAGGATCAGGGCTCGCCCACCATCAGGCGCACGCACCACACCCGCACCTCTCGTACGCCCCCACTGTCCCTGTACGGAGTCCGGAGCCCCCCACATGCGACTCACTACGCGCACCTCTTCGACGCGTGCCGCCACGACGCACGCCACTACGACGCGCACCACCTCCACCCGCACCATCTCGACCCGCACCACCTCGACCCGCACCACCTCCCTGCGAGTTCTCGCGGCCGCCGCGCTCGTCGCCACCGGCCTGATCACCACCCCCGCGGCGACCGCGGCGGGCGCGCCCGATGCGCCCCTCGCCGCCCCCGACATACCGATAGCCAACGTCAAGGGCCATCTGACCGAGCTGCAGTCCATAGCCGAGGCCAACGGCGGCAACCGTGCCCACGGCCGCCCCGGCTACAAGGCCTCCATCGACTACATCAAGGGCAAGCTGGACGCCGCCGGATTCACCACCGAGGTCAAGGAGTTCAACTCCAACGGCGCCACCGGCTACAACCTGATCGCCGACTGGCCGGGCGGCGACGCGAACCAGGTCCTCATGGCGGGCGCGCACCTCGACAGCGTCGGCTCCGGGCCCGGGATCAACGACAACGGCTCCGGCTCCGCCGCCGTACTGGAGACCGCACTCGCCGTCTCCCGCGAGCAGCTCAAGCCCGCCAAGCATCTGCGTTTCGCCTGGTGGGGCGCGGAGGAGCTCGGTCTGGTCGGCTCGAAGAACTACGTCAACTCCCTTCCGGGCACGGAGCGTTCGAAGATCACCGGCTATCTGAACTTCGACATGATCGGCTCCCCCAACCCCGGCTACTTCGTCTACGACGACGACCCGACGATCGAGAAGACCTTCAAGGACTACTTCGCCGGCCTGAACGTCCCCACGGAGATAGAGACCGAGGGCGACGGGCGCTCCGACCACGCCTCCTTCATGGCTGCCGGCATACCCGTGGGCGGCCTGTTCACCGGGGCCGACGCCGCGAAGACGAGCGAGCAGGCGCAGAAGTGGGGCGGTACGGCGGGTGAGTCGTTCGACCCCTGCTACCACTCGTCCTGCGACAAGCTGTCGAACATCGACGACACCGCGCTCGACCGCAACAGTGACGCCGTCGCGCACGCGGTCTGGCAGCTGTCTTCCTGAGCGCGCCACGCCACACGGCGCCCCCGGGGCTCATGCCCATGAGCCCCGGGGCGCTAGGCGTTGATGTCCTTCGCCGTGAACCGCGCCCACGCCGCCGTGCCGAAGACCGCCGCGTAAAGCCCCTGCAGCTGGAGGTTCTTGAGCAGGCCGTCCCAGTAGACCGGCTCGCGCATCAGGTCGGCGAAGGACAGCCAGTGATGCGAGAAGAGGTAGGGGTGGATCGCGTCGAGCTGCGGGATCGTACCGAGGATCTGCACGGTGATCAGGAGCCCGACCGTGGTGGCCATGGCGGCGATTCCGCTGTTCGTCAGGGTCGATACGAAGAGGCCGAGCGCCGCGACGCCGATCAGTGAGGCCGCCACCACGAGCGCGATGAGCAGGGCTCTGAGCAGGCCTTCCGCGAAGCCGATCCGCGTTCCGGAGATCGTGGTGAGCTCGCCGAGCGGGAAGAGCAGGGCGCCCGTGACGAGCGCCGACACCGCCACGGTGAGCGTCGCGGCCAGGCAGAACGCCAGCGTCGTCGCGTACTTGGCGAGCAGCAGACGGGTGCGGCCCGCGGGCGCGACGAGGAGATAGCGCAGCGTGCCCGAGTTCGCCTCGCCCGCCACCGCGTCGCCCGCGACGACGCCGATCGACATCGGCAGGAAGAACGGCAGGGTCGCCGCGAGGGCCGTGAACACCAGGAAGAGGCCGTTGTTGGTGATCTGCGCGATGAACGCGGGGCCGCCCGCCCCGCCCTCGGGCCCGCCGCCGACCGAACCGCCCTCGCCCGTCTCGATCCGCACCGCCACCCCGATCAGTACGGGAACGGCGGCGAGGACACCGAGCAACGCGAGGGTGCGCCAGCGGCGGAAGGTGATGGTGAGTTCGGAGCGGAAGAGGCCCAGGGTCCAGATGGCGCGGCGTTCCCCGGATATCCCGGATATCCCGGATGCCCCGGATGCCCCGGATGCTGCGGGTGCCCCGGGGGCGGTCGCCCCGGCCGGTTCAGCCCGCGACATCGAAGCCCTCCCCCGTCAGCGCCACGAACGCGTCTTCGAGGGAGGCGCGCTCCAGGCCGAAGCCGCGCACTCGTACGCCCGCGTGGACCAGGGCGGCGTTCAGGACCGCCAAGTCCTGTTCCGCAGCGGGCGGTTCGCCGGTCACCCGGTCCTCCGTGACCGCGAGGTCCGTCACTCCGTGCTCCTTGAGGATCCGGGCCGCGTCGCCGGGGTCGGGGGTGCTGACGGCGAGCCGGCCACGCGCGCGTGCCGCGAGTTCCCCGACCGGGCCCTGCGTGAGCAGCCGGCCTTTGGCCATGACGGCGGCGTGTGTGCAGACCTGCTCGATCTCGTCGAGGAGATGCGAGGAGAGGAAGACGGTGCTGCCGTCGTCCGCCAACTCCCGTACCAGTGAACGGATTTCCCGCATTCCCTGCGGGTCAAGGCCATTGGTCGGCTCGTCCAGGACAAGCAGCCGGCGCGGTGTGAGCAGGGCGGCCGCGAGACCGAGTCGTTGCTTCATGCCGAGGGAGTACGCCTTGGCCTTCTTGCCGGCGGCGGAGGTCAGGCCCACCCGATCGAGGGCCTGCGCGACCCTCGCCTTGCGGGTGCGCGGGTCGGCCGTCGCGTCGGCGGAGTCATACCGGATCAGGTTGTCGCGCCCGGAGAGGAAGCCGTAGAGCGCGGGGCCCTCGATGAGCGCGCCGACCTGGGGCAGCACGGTGCCCGCCGCGCGCGGCATGCGGTGGCCGAGGAGATCGGCGGCCCCGGACGTCGGCTCGATCAGGCCCATGAGCATGCGGATGGTGGTGGTCTTGCCGGAGCCGTTGGGGCCCAGGAAACCGAAGACCGAGCCGGCCGGCACGGTGAGGTCGAGGTGATCCACGGCGAGCTGGCCGTGGCGGAAGCGCTTGGTCAGGCCGTGTGTCCGGATCGCCGGTTCCATAGGCTTCCCCCTGCCCTTTCGGCGGCCCGCCCCGTCGGCCCTGGCCGGCGGGGCGGAACAGCCCGGGTACGCCAACTGCAGTCCACCTGTAGTCCAACTGCAGTCCAACTGCATTCCTACTTGGCCGCGTTGGCCGCCTTCACGAGCGCGTCCTTGTCGACCGCGCCCACGTACACCTTGCCGTCGTCCGTCATCAGGGCGTTGACCAGGCGGGTGGAGAAGACCGTGCCGGAGCCGAACTTCCCGGTCACCTTGTCACCGAAGGCGTCGAGCAAGCCCTGTGCCTCGGGCGGCACTTCACCGGAGCCGGAGCCCGATCCGGAGCCCGGCCCGGAACCCTTGGACGGCATGCCCTGGCCGCCGGCGTCGAGGACCGCGATGGAGCTCCAGCCCTCACCGATGACCTTCATGCCGTCCTTGCCGGCCATGCCGGCCATGCCGCCACCGAAACCGCCGCCGATGCCATCCGCGCCCTCAAGGCCCTTGGGCGCGTGCTTCTCCATTCCCTTGCCGTCGCGCGCGTGCTTCTCCAGCTCGTCCGCCTCCGTGACCTTCATGCCCTTGGCGGGCTTGAAGTCGAAGGTGGACGCGGCCGGCTTCGCGAAGTCGACCTTGGTGAAGCCCGCGTCGATCGCGGCCTTGCCGCCGCTGCTCGGGGTGAGCGTGAACTTCAGCGGTACGCCGTTGTCCGCGTCCACCGCGATCCGGATCGAACCGATCGTGGAGCCGCTGCCCTTGGGCTGGATGAGCAGCTGGTAGGCGTCGCGCCCGGCGATCCTGGCGGTGCCGTCGACGGTCACGGATGTCGTGTCGTCGACCGCCTTGAGCGCCTCGTCGGCCAGCTCCTTGGGGGTGGCCGGGGTCTTGCCGCCGGTGCCCCTCTCGTCACCCTTGCCGTGGACGCCCTTGTCGTCGCCCTTGCCGTGGGCGCCCTTCTCGTCGCCCTTGCCGTGGGCGCCCTTGTCGGTGTCCCGCGCGTGGAACGCCTCGTTCGACTTGCTGTCGTACGCCCATACGTCGCCGCCGTTGTGGATGACGCTGTACTCCGCGGCGTCCTCCAGGATCGACAGCTTCTGCTTGTCGGGGCCGTCGGCGGCGATCCGCAGATTGTGCGTGCCGGAGGCGAGCTCCATCAGCTTCGTTTCGGGCGAGGCGGCCGAACCGCCCTCCCCGTCACCGCCCTTGGGTGCGAAGGAGGAGGCGGCGGCGCCGCCCAGGGACGGCAGGCCGAGGTCGGTGCTGATCTTCACGTTCCCGGAGAGCCGCTGCACATCCGACGCGGCGATCTTCTCCACAAGTTCCTGCGCGGTGATCTTCGGCAGATCGGGGTCGCCCGAGCTGGCGAGTGCCGGGACCAGACCGATGGTCGCCGCCGCCACTCCGGCCACCGCGACCGGGACCGCGTAACGCGCCGCCTTTCCGCGGCCCGTCGGCCGGTCCTCGACCTCCTCGGTGCCCTGTGCCGATTCGTACGGTGCCATGTGTGCCCTACCTCCGTGGTTAGGCGGCGGTCCTTGACCTGTGCACTCGTCCACCCCGCGCCGCCATTCTCACCCGAATTGGTCAGGAGTGGTGCTCTGTCGTTGTCTTCGTGCCCCTCTATCCGACCAAATCGGCCACCCGGAAGCGTCAGCCCCCGGGCTCAACCTCACGTACTCCCGCGGGATGACATACGAGGGCGGCGCCTCCCCCATCCACTAGGGGGAGACACCGCCGATGTGCCGCTGGAGAGTCGCGAAGGCTCAGCGAGGGACGAACACGTAGTCGGCGAGATACGGCACCCCCACGACCGCGCCCGCCTCGCAGCCGCCCGCCGGAGCGACGCCGCCCACCGTGTTCAGGCGCAGGATCTCCGCGGAACGCGCGAGCAGGCCGTGCCGCTTGCCCGACCGGGTCGCCTTCAGGCCGAGTTCGGGGATGTTCGCCGCGCCGTTGGGGGTCCGGGAGATCACCTCGCCGGTGACGGCGCTGCCGTCGGGGGCGATCCACTGCGGCGTACCGGAGTTGGGCGCCACGAAGGAGTGCACGATGTTCCCGCCGAGCACGGCGCGGACGTCGCGCTGCTGGAACGTGAGCTTCCCGTCGTCGCCCTTCTTGCACTCGTAGATCTGCCTGCCCTTGATCACGGATGCCTGGAAACCGCTCAGGGCCTTACGGAAGTTGAACGGGTCGGTGACTTTGTGCAGCTGCCCGCGGACGGCTCCGCCGGGAAACTCCGCGGTGTGCAGATTGACGTAGAAGCCGTTCGGGGCGGAGCTGAGCTGTCGTAGCAGCGCCTGGTCGGTGACGGTGACCGTGCCGGTGGCGGAGTGGTCCTTCAGCCCGCCCTTCGCGCCGCCGACCTTGGCGCCGTGGCCCTTCGCGCCGCCCCTCGCGTCGGCGAGCAGCTCGGTGAAATCGACCTTGATGCCGCCGTTGGCGCCCTTCGCGCCCTGGTGGATATGGAGCGCGGTCGGCCTCGCGGTGCCGCGCCACTTCACGGCGAAGGACACCTGGTCGCCGCTGACCTTCACGAACTGCAGGGCCGTGCCGTCCTTGTCCCCGACGGCCGGACCGCCCGCCACCGGCACCTCGTTGGCACCGTTGAGACCGGCGGCGAGGATCGTGGCGCTCTCGTGCCCCGAGCCTTGCACCTGCACCGAGCCGTGCACCTGTCCCGAGCCGCGACCTCGCCCCGGGTCGCTCCCTTCGTCGGTGGCCGCCGGGATGACGGCCGCGGCGGCCCCCACCGCTGCGGCAACGGCCACAGACCCTGCGACAACTGAGCGGCGGCGCTTGGTCATTGCACCCATGACAGGACATCTCCCCGTATCAGAACCGACGCCCCCTGCGTCGGCTTCTGGGCATGGATACGAAGAGAATCCGGGACTGAACTCACTCCGCCCCTGTGACCTGCGTCACGGGACCGCGAGTCATCCCGCCCGGTGCACCACCGCGTCGCACAGCTCCACGAGCGCCGCCTTCGCGTCGCACTCCGGCAGCGGGGCGAGCGCCGACCGCGCCTCCTCCGCGTACCGGATGGTGTCGCGTCGCGCCTGCTCAAGGGCCGGGTGGACGCGCAGCCCCGCGAGGGCCTCCGCGTGCCGGACGTCGTCGGTCAGGTCGCCGTCGAGCAGTTCGCACAGGGCGAGATCCGCGGGCCTGCCGTGCGCGGCGGCCTGCGCGCGCAGATGCAGCACCGGCAGGGTCGGGATGCCCTCGCGCAGATCGGTTCCGGGGGTCTTGCCGGACTCATGGGAGTCGGAGGCGATGTCCAGGACGTCGTCCGCCAGCTGGAAGGCGGTACCGAGCCGCTCGCCGTACTGGGTCAGGACATCCACGACCGTCTCGTCCGCGCCGGACATCATGGCGCCGAAGCGGCCGGAGACGGCGATCAGGGAGCCGGTCTTGCCGCTGATGACATCGAGGTAGTGCTCGACCGGGTCACGTCCGTCGCGCGGGCCCGCGGTTTCCAGGATCTGCCCCGTGACCAGGCGCTCGAAGGCCTCGGCCTGGATGCGGACCGCCTCGGGGCCGAGGTCGGCCAGGATGTGCGAGGCGCGGGCGAAGAGGAAGTCGCCGGTGAGCACGGCCACCGAGTTGCCCCAGCGGGTGTTGGCGCTCGGCACTCCGCGGCGTACGTCCGCCTCGTCCATCACGTCGTCGTGGTACAGCGTCGCGAGGTGGGTGAGCTCCACGACCACCGCGGAGGGCACCACTCCGGGGGCGTAGGGGTCGCCGAACTGTGCCGCGAGCATCACGAGCAGCGGCCGGAAGCGCTTGCCGCCCGCCCGCACCAAGTGCTGCGCGGCCTCCGTGATGAAGGGGACCTCGCTCTTGGTGGCCTCGATGAGGCCCTCCTCGACAGCAGCCAATCCCGCCTGGACATCGGCTTCGAGGGCCTGGTCCCGCACGCTCAGCCCGAACGGCCCGACGACGGTCACGTGGGGTTCTCCTGTCTGCTGACGATCACAAGTCGATCCACGGTCGATCACACGCTCGATGACACGGTTTGTCGATGTGTCGCTGCCATCACTCAAGTCAGCGTATCCGGTCGCGTTTCGATCACAGCGGGCCCCCGCCCGACCAGCACGTGATCCCCCCACCCAGCACACCCGGCACCACCCCGCGCGCGCGGTGATCAACAGCGGTATGTTCGTGATCAGCCATTTTCAGCCACGGTGCGCATTTCTCACCCCCTCCAACACCGATCCGACACCGAGCCGACACCGATCACGACGGCCCCATCCCGATGGCCCCGTCCCGATGGCCCCGTCCCGATGGCCCCGTCCCGATCACGATCCGGAGTACCCGCCTTGTCCCGACCCACGCCCCAGGCCGCGCCCCAGGCGCCACCGCCCGGCGACGACCGGGCCTTCTTCGGGCAGCCGCGCGGGCTGCTCACGCTCTCCGGTCTGGAGGTATGGGAGCGGTTCTCGTTCCTCGGTATGCAGGCCATCCTGGTCCTGTACTTCGCCGACGCCGTGGCCCGCGGCGGAATGGGCATGGACCCCGGAACGGCCGCCTCCGTCTCGGCGGCGTACGGCACCCTGGTCTATCTCGTCTCGGTCGCCGGCGGCTGGCTCGCCGACCGCATCCTCGGCTCCTACCGGGCGGTCCTGTGGGGCGGCATCCTCATCGCCTGCGGCCACTACTCGATGGCCGTGCCGACGGACGTGATGACCTGGGTCGGCCTCGGCCTGATCAGCGCCGGCACCGGACTGCTCAAGCCGAACGTCGCCAACATGGTCGGCAAGCTCTACCGCACCGAGGACGACCGCCGCGACGCCGGCTTCGCCCTCTACTACATGGGCATCAACATCGGCGCCTTCCTCGGCCCGCTGATCACGGGCTGGCTCGGCGACCACAAGGGCTGGCACTGGGGCTTCTCGGCCGCGGCGATCGGTATGACCTTCGGGCTCATCCAGTACGTCGCAGGCCGGCGCCACCTGGCCGGGCGCAAGGCCAGCGCGGAGTACGCCCTCCCCCGGGCCGCCATGCGCCGCGCGGTCCTGCTCATCGTCCTCGGCCTGCTGGCCTTCGCCCTGGTCGCCGGGGTGCTCGCGGCCGTCGGCTGGCTCACCATGGACCGCTTCGTCGACCTGCTCACGCTGATCTCGGTGATCGCGCCGGTCGTCTACTTCGTCTGGATGTTCCGCAGCCCCCGCGTCAGCGCCGAGGAACGCGGCCGGCTTCGCCCGTACGTCGTGCTGTTCCTGGCGTCCGTGGCCTTCAACTTCATCCTCTTCCAGGCGTACTCGACGATGATGCTGCTCGCGTCGACCAACGCCCGTACCGAGATTCTCGGCTTCCACTTCCCCGCCAGCTGGTACGCCTCCGCCCTGGGCGCCTTCGAGGTGGCCCTGGCCCCCGTGGTCGCCGCGGTCTGGGCGCGGATGGGGCACAGACAGCCGCACGCCTCCAACAAGATCGCGCTCGGTGTGGTGCTCGGCGGGCTTTCCTTCCTGCTGATGGTGCTGCCGACCGCGGGGCACGAAGGCGACTCGTACAAGATGGCGGCCTGGTGGATCGTCGGCTCGTATCTGCTGCTCGGGCTCGGCGACATCCTCCTTGAGACCTCCGGGATGTCGGCCACCACCAAGCTCGCGCCCAAGGCCTTCGCCAGCCAGACCATGGCGCTCTGGTTTCTCTCCCTCGCCCTCGCCAACGGCATCCAGGCGCAGGTCGTGAAGCTCTACGGCACGGTCTCCAACGCCGCATACTTCGGCGTCAACGGCGCCATCGCGGTCGCCGTCGGCCTCGCCGTGATCGCCGCCGCGCCCTGGCTGCGGCGCACCATGCACCCCGTTCACTGAGCCCCCGAGCCCCGTTCACTGAGCCCCCCGAGCCCCGTCCGCTGAGGTTTCGAGCCATGCGCATCCGCACTGAATTCCCGTACGAGACCACCCGCGAGGACGTCCGCATTCCGCTGCCGGACGGCACCCGCCTTTACGCGCGCGTGTGGCGTCCCGTGACCGACGAGCCCGTACCGGCGCTGCTCGAATACCTTCCGTACCGGCTCAGCGACTGGACGGCGCCGCGCGACTGGCAGCGCCACCCCTGGTACGCGGGGCACGGCTACGCCTCCGTGCGCGTCGATGTGCGCGGGCACGGCAACTCCGAGGGCATGCCGGGCGACGAATACGACGCGACCGAGCTCGCCGACGGGGTCGAGGTGGTCAACTGGCTCGCCGCTCAGCCCTGGTGCGACGGCAAGGTCGGGATGTTCGGCATCTCCTGGGGCGGCTTCAACTCCCTGCAGATCGCGGCCCTCGCGCCCGAGCCGCTCAAGGCGGTCATCACCGTCTGCTCGGCGGACGACCGCTATGACAACGACGTGCATTACATGGGCGGATCCGTCCTCGCCGTCGACATGCACGCCTGGGCGGCGACCATGCTGGCCTTCGTCTCGCGGCCGCCCGACCCGCAGTTCGTGGGCGAACAGTGGCGCGACATGTGGCTCAAGCGCCTGGAGGCCGTGGACCCCTTCATCCACACCTGGCTCGACCACCAGACCCGCGACTCCTACTGGAAGCACGGCAGCGTCTGCGAGGACTACTCCGCGATCAAGGCACCGGTCCTCGCGGTCGGCGGCTGGCACGACCCGTACCGCGACACGGTGCTGCGTCTCGTCGAGCATCTGCCGGGTCCGGTACGCGGCCTCATCGGGCCCTGGTCGCACCAGTACCCGGACCGCGGCCTTCCGCCCGGGCCCGCGATCGGCTTCCTGCAGGAGACCCTGCGCTGGTGGGACCACTGGCTGAAGGGCGCCGAGACCGAGGTCATGGAGGACCCGAAGCTGCGCGCCTGGATCAGCGACTCACATCCGCCGGCCACGGTGTACGACGAGCTGCCGGGCCGCTGGGTGGGCGCACCGGAGTGGCCGTCGCCGCAGGTCACGCCGGTGACCTATGCCCTCGGCGGCTCCCCTCGTCCGGTCCGCTCGCCGCAGCAGACCGGCCTGGACGCGGGCCGCTTCTTTCCGTTCGGCAACGACGCCGACCTGCCGCCCGACCAGCGGGACGAGGACGCTAAGTCCGTGTGCTTCGAGTTCGAGGTGCCCGAGGCGGTGGAGATCCTGGGGCGGCCGCGGGTCACGCTCCGGCTCACCCTGGACACCCCCTACGGGCAGGCCATCGCACGGCTCTGCGATGTCGCGCCGGACGGCTCGTCGACCCTGGTCACCCGGGGTGTGCTCAATCTGTCGGCGCGCGCGGGACGGGACCGGGCGGAGCCCTGGACCCCCGGGGCGACGGAGGACGTCACCTTCGAGCTCAACGGCATCGGACACGCCTTCCCCGCCGGGCACCGCATCCGACTGGCCGTCTCCTCCGCGTACTGGCCGTGGATCTGGCCACGGCCCGGCTCCGAGGCGGGGTTCACGCTCGATCCGGCGGGGAGCTCGCTCGAACTGCCGGTGCGGGCGCGCGCCGCGGAGGGGGACGGGGACGGCGCCGGGGTCGGGGTCGGGGACGGGATCGGGGGCGGAGCCGCGGACGATGGCGGGGCCGGGGCCGGGGGCGGAGCCGCGGACGATGGCGGGGCCGGGGCCGGGGGCGGGGCCGGGGGCGGAGCCGCGGACGATGGCGG
>NZ_JBHTCF010000045.1:0-11939 GCF_042665355.1 Streptomyces monticola
CCAACTCGTTCGCGGACCAGACGCTGGCGCAGATCGAGCTGTTCACCAAGCCGGAGGAGTACCCGACCGATGTCTATGTGCTGCCCAAGCACCTGGACGAGAAGGTCGCCCGGCTGCACCTGGACGCTCTGGGTGTGAAGCTGACCCAGCTGCGTCCCGAGCAGGCCGACTACATCGGTGTGAAGGTCGAAGGCCCCTACAAGCCCGACCACTACCGCTACTGACGCCCGTCTGCCCGTCTGCCCGTCTGCCCGTCTGCCCGTCCGCCTACCTGTGCGACCGCCTGCCTGTGCGTCACGACAGCAGTTTGGTCAGCAGCTTGCGCAGCTCCTCCTCGCCGGTCTCGCCGAGTGCGGCACGTGCCTCGTCCTGTATGCGCCGCGCCGCTTCGTAGACAGCGGGCATCTTCTTGCGGCCGGCGCCGGTGAGCTCCAAGGCGTACCGACGGCGGTCGTGCGGGTCCTGCCCGCGGGCCACGAGCCCTGCCTGCACCAGCTCCTCGACCACTTCCGCCGCGGCGGGCTCGGTGATCGCGAGGTCCCTTGCCAGCTGCTGCTGCGGGCAGGGGCCGAGCCGGTCGATCCCGGCCAGCGGGCCGAAGTGCCGTACCTTCAGGCCGAGTTCGCCGAGCAGGGCGTCGAAACGCCGGCGCTGCTGGTAGTGCGCCTGGGTGACCAGATACTCGACGCTCTGCGTGGCCGCCTGCTCCGCCTCCGGCAGCAGCGTGCCGATGAGGGTGCCGAGCCGCTTGCGCTGACGAGCCGTCAGGGCGGCGGCGATCCGCGCGTCCCGCTCGGACACGCTGCGCCGCATCTCGTCGAGAGCGGCCCGCCCGGACTCGGTCAGCGACAGGACGTACGACCGGCGGTTGGCCGGGTCGCGCCGCCGGGTCACATGGCCGAGCTGTTCAAGGCGGTCGATCAGCCGCACCATCACCGTCCGGTTGATGCCGAGGCGCTCGGCCAGCTCCCGCTGGGAGCGGGCGTCGTGCTCGGCGAGTACATCCAGGAGGACGAAGTCCCGTGACGGCGGGCCGTCTTGCATCGCTTCGCCGGTGAGTTGGGTGAAAGCCCGTCGCAGCAGGTCACCGACGTATCCACGCACGGGCGTGGAGGAGGTTGGGTCCAGGGTCCCCGTCGGCTTCATGGTGCCCACCTCGCTGCATCGGTTCCATCGCGCCGGACCGCCCGGCCGATACAGCATACCAAAGGTGATAGTTACGTTGGCAATCAGTTGGGATGTTGACGATTATGAGGGTGCACGGTACGGTCCCAACGTACCTCCGGGCCAAGCGAGTTCCTCGGCCACAGAGCGAGGAGGCCCCCAGGAACGAGCCGGGCGCCCTGCGCGGCAAGGCGCGAGCCGACAGCCTTCAACGGACACACCGGAGGAGTCCCATGACTCTGCATGAACGATCCGACGTCATTCGCGAGGCGGTAGCACCGCCCGCACCCAAGCCCCGCTTAGGCCTGGCTCTCCTGGTCATCGCCTCGGCGCAGCTGATGCTCGTCCTGGACGCCACCATCGTCGGCGTCGCCCTTCCCCCCATCCAGAGCGACCTCAACCTCTCGGCGGCCAACCTCAGTTGGGTGATGAGCGCCTACCTCCTGGCCTTCGGCGGGCTGCTGCTCGTCGGCGGCAGGTCCGGCGATCTCTTCGGCCGCAGGCGGGTCTTCCGCATCGGTCTCGTGATCTTCACCGTGGCCTCGCTCATCGGCGGTCTCGCGCCCAACGGCGCCGTGCTGATCGCGGCCCGGGCCCTGCAGGGCGTCGGCGCGGCCATCGCCGCACCGACCGCGCTCTCCCTGCTCGCCACCACGTTCCCCGCGGGCCCCGCGCGCAACAAGGCGCTGGGTGTGTACGGCGCGGTGGGCGGCCTCGGCTCGGTCGTCGGCCTGATGCTCGGCGGCGTCCTCACCGAGTACCTGAGCTGGCGCTGGGTGCTCTACGTCAACATCCCGATCGCCGTCGTCGTGCTGCTCGGCACGGTCGTCCTGGTGGAAGGCGAGCGGGAGCGCGGCGGCGGTATCGACGTACCGGGCGCGATCACCGCGACCCTCGGCCTCGGCTCACTGATCTTCGCGATCAACCAGGCCAACACGGAAGGCTGGACCAGCGGGACCACCCTCGGCCTCCTGGCCGTCGCCGCCGTCCTGCTGCTCTCCTTCCTCGCCATCCAGCGGCGCAGCGCGGTGGCCATGATGCCGCCCCGCGTGCTGCAGGACCGGGGCCGCAGCGGGGCCATCCTCATCATGCTGCTCGTGGGCGGCGGCATGGCGGCCACGTTCTACTTCCTCACGCTGTACATGCAGCTGGTCCTCGGCTACACGCCGATGGAGTGCGCCCTGGCCTATCTGCCGTTCGCGGTGGGCATGGTGCTCGCCGCCGGCGGTATCGGGCCGCAGATCCTGGCGCGGACCTCGGAACGCACGGTGACCGTGCTCGGACTGGCGCTCGCCACCGCCGGTACGCTCTGGTTCGGCGCCCTTGGCCCGGACACCAACGCCTGGGCCGTACTGCTGCCCGCGCAGCTGGTCGCCGGCGTCGGGCTCGGCCTCTCCTTCGTCACCGCGACGATCGTCGGGGTGCGCGGGGTCGCGCCGCAGGACACCGGTATCGCCTCCGGGCTCATCAATACCGGTCAGCAGATCGGCGGCGCGATCGGACTCTCGGTGCTCGTGGCCGTGGCCCTCGCGGCCACCCCGGCCGGCGGCAGCCCCGCCGCGCTGACCGAGGGGTACACCGTCGGCCTGATGGTGGGTGCGCTGCTCTACGCCGTGGCCCTGGCCATCGGAGCCGCCACCTTCAAGCCCGCGCGGCAGCCGCAGCAAACGCAGCACTGATCGAAAAGAAAAGGATAAGCGGAGCCCATTCTCTCAACCCCCGTTATGAGAACGGGGGTTGACGGGCTCCGCTGAATCTGTCACGCTTTATTTGGCGGTTGAGTCACGCCCAAATTCAGGGCGGTATCCCGCGTATCCCGAAGTGGTCATCGGCAGCGTTCTCCCTGGCGACGTTCTCCTTATGCATCGCGCCCCGGCGTCATAGCGCCGAATTGCCGGTTCCGCTCTCTTCCTGACCAACGGTCCGGGCCGCCCCCGGATTTCGCAGCGGTATCCACCGAGAAGAGGAAGCCACGTGTCGACGAACCAAGACGGCGTTCCTGACCTGGAGCTCTGGAAGCTGGCCGACCTGATCACCCCCATGTGTGTGCGGGTGGCCGCGACCTACCGGGTGGCCGACTACCTCGCCTCCGGCTACAAGACGGCACAGGACATCGCCGAGCCCGCGGGCCTGCACGCCGGCGCGCTGAACCGCGTGCTGCGGCACCTGGTCACAGCCGGTCTGCTGCGCGGCGACGGCGAGGAGTTCGAACTGACGGAGAAGGGCCAGGCGCTGCGCTCGGACCACCCGGGCCCGCAGCGTTCCCTGATCGACCTGGAAGGCGCCATCGGCCGCGCCGACCTCGCCATCGTGGAACTGGCGCACGTCGTGCGCACCGGCGAGCCGTCGCACCAGGTCAGGTACGGCAAGCCGTTCTGGGACGAACTCGCGTCCGACAAGGGTCTCGCCGAGTCCTTCGACGCCCAGATGGCCGGCAATGTGGGCGAGGACGCCGCGAAGATCGCCCAGGCCTACGACTGGTCGAAGTTCTCCCACCTGATCGACCTCGGCGGCGGTGGCGGCATCCTCCTCGGCGCCCTCCTGGAGGCCCACCCGACACTGCACGGCACCGTGCTCGACCTGCCGGGCACCGTGGAGCGCGCCGAGAAGAACCTGGCCGCCCGCGGCCTCGGCGACCGCGCCAGCGTGCGCGGTGGCAGCTTCTTCGACCCGCTGCCCGCGGCCGACGCGTATGTCCTGTCCTCGGTCATCCACGACTGGGACGACGCGCAGTCCGTCGACATCCTCAAGAACTGCGCCGCAGCGGCCGGCGCGAGCGGCCGGGTGTTCGTCATCGAGGAGACCGGCTCGGACGGCGAGACGCCCGACACCGGCATGGACATCCGCATGTACGCCTACTACGGCGGCCAGGAGCGCACCCTCACCGAGAACATCGAGCTCGCCAAGGCCGCGGGCCTCTCGGTCGTGAAGGTGCACAAGGCACCCGGCCGGGTCGCGACCCGCTCGGTCATCGAGCTCAAGGTGGCCTAGCCGTCTGAGTCACCTGGACCACCTGGATCAGCTGAACCGCACAGAGCAACTGCCAGGAACCGCAGAAAACTTCCGCGCGACCGGATTGTGCGCGGGGCTTAATACCGGTCGCGCGGAATTCACGGCTCAATTCTCCTGCACCACCGTGCCATCAATCCGAGGAAGTGGGTTCCATGTCTGTTTCCCCCGACGCTCCCCTTGGGAAATGGGAGGGTACAGTCACGCACGACGGCGAGGTGGACAAATACTCCGTGGTCTTCGCCGCAGACGAAACGCTGGCCGTGGCCACAGGAAAAAGCGGTGGCTCCGGCACGTGGTCGGTGACCGCGGCCGACCGCTTCGAGTTCACCTTCCGTGAAGTGTTCAACGCCGATGTCACCCAGATCAGCCCCACCGGGCGCCGCGCGGCGTACATCAAGATCGACATCGCCGCACAGCGCTCCGGGGACACCTTCACCGGCACCGGCAAGGCGGTCGTGCACGCGCACGACGACACGGTGATCTACGCGACCGACGCCGAGACCACGGCCCGCCGCGTGTCATGACGACCACCGCCGCCGGGCCACTGGCCGAGCAGGTCGCGCGCCTGAACCTGCGCGCCGCGCTCAGCGAACTGGTGGAGCGCTATCTCGCCTCCCTCGACACGGGGAACTTCGACGACACCTGGGCCAGGTCCTTCTTCACCGAGGACATCGAGCTCACCTTCCCGGTGGGCAGTCACCAGGGCATCGCCGGGCTCGCCGGGTTCACCCGCGCCATCATGGGCCGCTGGGAGAGCACCCACCACCACGGCTCCGGGTGCCTCGTCGTCCCGGACGGCGAGGACCGGGCCGGCGTCCGCTGGAGCCTGATCGCCTCCCATATGCACTTCGGCTCGCCCCGGCCGCCCGCCGTCTCCCGCTGCTTCCAGCTGGGCGGCCGCTTCGACGGCACGGCCAGGAACACGCCGCAGGGCTGGCGGTTCGAGCGCCTGCGGCTGCGGATCACCTGGAGCAGCGGTGCGCCCCCTACGGAGGTGTCCTCGGTCGACGACGCCACGCTCGGCCCGGCCCTCGGCCTGCACACCACGACTCAACTGGAGGACGACGCACCATGATCACCGCCGAAAAGCAGCGCGAACTCGTCGAGCGGGTCTTCGACGAGGGCCTCAACCAAGGCGACCTCTCCGCCGCGGACCGCTATCTGACCGCCGACTTCAAGAACCACGGCAGCCACGACGACTCCATGACGGGACCGGAGGCGTTCAAGCACACCATCAAGATCCAGCGCAGCGCCTTCAGCGACGTCAGGTACGAGATCCTGGACTTCATCTCGCAGGGCGACCGGTGCGCGATCCGCTGGGTGATGCACGGCCGCCACACCGGACCCTTCATCGGGATAGCGGCGACCGGCCTCACCGTCCAGCACCAGGCGATCATCTGGTTCCGGTTCGAGGGGGAGAAGATCGCCGAACGCTGGGGAATCGTCGACAACTTCACGCTGCAGCGCTTCCTTCAGTCGGGCGGCAAGCCGGCCGGACCGCTCACGGCGCGCCCCGACGGCCCCAAGCCGCAGGCCGCCGCCTGACGCACCGCCCCCTTCACGACTCCTTCCACGCACCCCTCTCGACGTACCCCTCTCCACGCACCCCTCTCGACGTACCCCTCCGCACGAAGCGCACGGCGGGCCGGGAACCGCATCCCGGCCCGCCGTGCGCTTGCGTCGTGTGCGCCCGTGGAAGCCGCGCAGCCGTGTCCCCTCCCTGGAACAGGAGAAGAGATGCCGATCAGCAGGCGGGTCGCCCGTTTCAATCGCCTGGTCGCGAACCACTTCGTCGGCCCCGTACTGAGCCGGCTGCCCGGCTTCGGCCGGGTCCACCACACCGGCCGCAAGTCGGGCCGGGTGTACACCACTCCGGTCAAGCTGTTCCGCAGGGACCAGGACATCGTCGTCACACTGCCGTACGGACCCGGCTCCGACTGGGTCAAGAACGTCCTCGCGGCCGGGGGTTGTGAGATCACCACCCGGGGCCGCCGCGTCCGCCTGGTCAACCCGACCGTGTTCACGGACGACGGCCGGACCGTGATGCCCGGACTCACCCGCCGCATCCTGTCCCGGGTCGACGCCACCCAGTTCCTCGCCCTGACCCCGGCCGACGCGCCGGCCGCGGCGAAACGCTGAGGGGGCCGTCATGACCGTCACGGCCGCCGAGCCGCTGCGCGTGACCGTGCTGATCGGATCCGCTCGCGAGGGACGTCTCGCGCCGGACGTGGCACGGTGGTTCGCGCAGCAGACCGACGTACGCGAAGACCTGGTCGTCGACACCGTCGACCTGGCCGAACACGTCCTGCCCGCCAGCCTCGTCCCGCACGCGCCCGAAACCGTGGCGCTGCGCCCGCGCCTGGCCGCGGCGGACGCCTTCGTCGTCATCGTCCCCGAGTACAACCGCAGCCTTCCGGGGCCGCTGAAGACACTCATCGACAGCTTCAACGCGGAGTGGCAGGCCAAGCCCGTCGCCTTCGTCAGCTATGGCCTCGGCATGGCGGGCGGCGTACGCGCGGTGGAGCATCTGCGGCAGATCTTCGCCGAGTTCCACTGCGTCGGCATGAAGGACACCGTCACGTTCCCGCAGATCAACGAGCACTACGACGTCGACGGCCGGTTCCCCGCGGACCCCGCGGGCGCCGCGTCCGCGGCCAAGCTGATGCTCGACCAGCTCGTCTGGTGGGGCCGCGCCCTGCGCGACGCCAAGTCCCTGCGGCCGTACGGAAGCTGAGCCGCACCCCGAACACCGCCACGTCCCTCCCACCCACTTGGACCTGGAGGTCCGATGGCCGTAGCGGCTGCAGTGAGCGACCCGCTTCCCGACCTGCTGATCGTCATCCCACTCGTGATCCTGGCCTGCAAGGCGGGCGCCCGCATCGTGCACCGGCTCGGACAGCCTCCGGTGGTCGGCGAGATCGCCGTCGGCATCCTCCTCGGGCCCTCACTCCTGGGCTGGCTCTGGCCGGAGGCACAGCACAGCCTCTTCCCCGCCGAAGTGCTGCCCTACCTGGGGGCGTTGGGCAACCTGGGCCTGCTGGCCTATATGTTCCTCATCGGCCTCGAACTCGACGTCGGACTGCTGCGCGGACAGAGCCGCACGGCCATCGCGGTCAGCCAGGCCAGCATCGCGCTGCCCCTGGCACTCGGCACCTGCCTCGCCCTCGGCATGTACGCCACCTTCGCGCCCGACGGCGTGGGCCGGCTGCCGTTCGTCCTGTTCATCGCGGTGTCGATGAGCATCACCGCGTTTCCCGTACTCGCCCGCATCCTGACCGAACGGGACCTGTACCGGACACCGACCGGCGCCCTGGCGATGGCCTGCGCCGCCGTCGACGACGTGACGGCGTGGTGTCTGCTCGCCGTGGTCGTCGCCGTCAGCACCAGCAGTGAGCCGGCCCAGGTACTCATCACGGTGCTGCTCGCCGTGGCCTACATGGTCTGCATGCGCTACGTGGTGCGCCCGCTGCTCGCCCGCTGGGTGGCCCGCGCCGAACGCACCGCGTCCGACGGCGCGGTGATGGTCGTGCTCTTCAGCGGCCTGTGCCTGTCCGCACTCGCCACGGAACACATCGGCGTGCACGCGCTGTTCGGGGCCTTCGTGTTCGGCGCGATGGTGCCGCGCGGCTCCCGGGTGATCGAGCGCTCCGCCGCCCGGCTGCACTCCGTCGCCGTACCGGTGCTGCTGCCGCTGTTCTTCGTCACCACCGGCCTGAAGACGGATGTGGCGCTGCTCGCCGGGTCGGCGGAGCAGTGGCTGTGGGCGCTCGCCGTCCTGGTGGTGGCGGTCATCGGGAAGTGGGGCGGGGGAGCGGGGGCCGCCCGGCTCTCGGGCCGGTCCTGGCGTGAATCGCTGTCGATCGGCGCACTGATGAACTGCCGCGGACTGACCGAGCTCGTCGTCCTCAACATCGGCCTCGGCCTCGGCGTCATCGGCCGTGACCTGTTCACCGCGCTCGTCCTGATGGCCCTGGTGACGACCGCACTGACCACGCCGGCGCTGACCTGGATCCGTGGCGCCGGGCCACCCGCCGGGCCCTCTGTCGAGCCGCCCGCCGAGCCCTCCGCCGAACCGCCCGCCGAACCCGACGTACCGGGACCCCGGCCGAAGGCGACGGCCGAGACCGGATGAGCCGCGTCGCCGCCACACCCCGTACAGCGGCCCGAGGAAACCGGATGAGTCGCGCCGCCGCCCGAAACGCGCACGCCGGAACGAGGAGAGAGTCATGAGTCACCAGTACAAGCTCGACATGACGATGATGAGTGCCATCCATGACGCCCTCCGCCGCGAGCTGGAGCGCATCGCCCGGATCACCGCCCGCGTCGACGAGGACCCACGCCACGTCCTGAGCACCGCGGTCGGCTGGGAGATGTTCAAGAAGTTCCTGCAGGCCCACCACCGCGCCGAGGACCTCACCGTCTGGCCCGTCATGCGCCAGGCCCTGGCCGAACGCCCCGACGACCTGGCGCTCCTCGACGCCATGGAGGCCGAGCACGCCATCATCGACCCCCTGCTCGACGCCGTCGACGCGGCCGTGGCGGACCGCGCATCGGGGCTCGAGCGCCTCGGCGGCCTCGTCGACACCCTGCACACGGGGCTCTGCGACCACCTCGCGCACGAGGAGTCCGACGCACTGATCCTGATGGACACCACCCTGACCGAGGAGCAGTGGCAGAACTTCAGCGTGCATCAGCGCGACCGGATCGGCGACGACGCGCCCCGGTATCTGCCCTGGCTCCTGGACGACACCGACGCCACCCGGGCCGCCGCCGTGCTGCGGCACATTCCCGACCCACTGCGCGCGGCCTACGAAGCCGAGTGGCGTACGGCGTACGAATCGCTCGACCTCTGGGGTACCGGCGGCCGTCCCGCCGCCGTCTGAGCACACACCGGACCGCATCAACGACAGGAGACTGCTCATGGTCACGAAGCCGCCCGAAGGCGGGCCGGAGATACCCGAGAAAGCCACCTACGACGTGATCATTCTGGGCACCGGCCTCGCCGGCTCGGTGACCGGGACGGTCCTTGCCCGCCACGGAGCCAGGGTCCTGCTCGTCGACGCGGCCGCGCATCCGCGCTTCGCCATCGGCGAGTCGATGACACCGCAGCTCGTCGAGTGGATCCACATCCTGTCGGAGCGGCACGACATCCCCGAGCTGAAGAGCCTGTCCAGCGTCACCGCCAGCACCCGCGACATCGGGCCCACCTTCGGCACGAAGGCCCACTTCGGCTTCATGAAGCACGAGGAGGGCAAGGAGCCCGACCCGCGCGAGGCCACCCAGCTGGCACTGCCGAAGATCTTCCTCCACAACAGCCATATGTTCCGCCAGGACAGCGACGCGTTCATGTTCCACGTCGCCGTCAAGTACGGCTGTGTCGCCCGGCAGAACTGGCGCGCCACCGACGTCGACTTCGACGCCGGCGGGGTGACCGTCACCGGCCAGAACGGCGAGGTCTTCCGCGCGCAGTACCTGGTCGACGCGAGTGGTTTCCGCTCGCCGCTGGCCCAGAAGTTCGATCTGCGCGACCAGCCCGCCCGCTTCAAGCACCACTCGCGCTCGATGTTCACGCACTACGTCGGCATCAAACCGTTCGACGACGTCAGCGGCCACCCGAAGGCGCTGCGCCCGCCGGCCGACTGGCACACCGGCACCATGCACCACCTCATCGACCGCGGCTGGTTCTGGATCATCCCCTTCGACAACCACCCCAAGTCCCGCAACCCGCTGTGCAGCGTCGGGCTCACCATCGACGAGCGCACCTATCCCAAGCCGAAGGACCTGACGCCCGAGCAGGAGTTCGCGCAGTTCCTCGACAAGTACCCCGCGGTCAAGCGGCAGTTCGAGGGTGCGGGCCGGGTCCGCGAGTGGGTGTCGACGGACCGGCTGCAGTACTCCTCGAAGCAGACGATCGGCGACCGCTGGTGCCTGATGTCCCACGCGGCCGGGTTCCTCGACCCGCTGTTCTCCCGGGGGCTCTCGAACACCTTCGAGGTGGTCGACGCGCTGACCTCACGGCTGCTCGACGCCCTCAAGGACGGGGACTTCTCGGCGGAGCGGTTCGAGTACGTGGAACGCCTGGAGCAGGGGCTGCTGCGCTACAACGACGAGATCGTCAACAGCTCCTTCATCGCCTTCTCCCACTTCCGCCTCTGGAACGCGCTCTTCCGTGTCTGGGGCGCGTTCATCAGCCCCGGCGTCATGCGTCTGACGCGGGCCCGCCTGAAGTACGTACGCGACGGAGACCCGCGGCACTTCAAGGAGCTGGAGGAGACCCAGTTCCCGGGCCTGTGGTGGCCCGAGAGCGACAAGTTCAAGACCCTCCTCGAGGCCACGGCGGAGACCTGCGAGAAGTACGAGGTGGGTGCCCTCACCGGGGACGAGGCCGCCGACATCGTCTTCAAGCTCCTGCGCGACTCCGACATCGTCAATCCGGTCTTCGGCTGGAAGGACGAGGAGAAACGCTTCGTCGCGCCCTCGACCGTGACCATGGCGCGCTTCCTCTACTGGGCGTCGGTCCAGGCACCGGAGGAAGTGCACGCCATCGGCCGGGAGTTCCTCCTCGGAATCCTGAAGGCCGGGGCGAAGGTCAGGAAGCTGCTCTGAACGACCGGTCAGCCGACTGGTTCCTCCGACCGGTCAGCCGACTGGTTCCTCCGACCGGTCAGCCGACTGGTTCCTCCGACCGGTTCCGCCGACCGGTTCCTTCGACCGGTCCAAGCCCTGAAAGGGATACGCATGTCTGCAGCGCGCACACTGATGCACCAGCATCAGGTCCAGCCGATAGACCCGCGGAGCCTGCGCAGTGTGTGCGGTCTCTTCGTGACCGGGGTGACCGTCATCACCACCGGGGAGGACGACTGTGCGGAGGGTACGACGGTCAACTCCTTCACCTCGGTGTCCCTCGACCCGCCGCTGGTGCTGTTCTGTCTCCACCGGCAGTCGCGACTGCACGACGTGCTGGAGCGCAGCGGCGGGTTCACGGTCAACTTCCTTTCGGGGCGCCAGGAGAAGCTGGCCCGCGCCTTCGCCGGCCGTCAGCCCGACGGCTTCCAGGGCGTGCCCCACCACAGCGGCTCCACGGGCCTGCCCGTACTGAGTGAGGCGCTGGCCTTCCTGACCTGCACGACCGTCGGCGTATACGCGGGCGGCGACCACGACATCATCGTGGGCGAGGTCGTCGAGCTCGGCCAGCCGCAGCAGGGCCTGGAACCGCTGATCTTCTTCGAGGGCACGATGGGTGCCCTCGAAGGAGAGGAGGGCAGGTTCGCCCACAACGCGCCGGCCCAGCGAGTCCTTGCGGAGCGACAGGCGTCCTGACGTGGACAAGGTGCTCATCGCCAACCGTGGCGAAATCGCTGTCCGTGTGGCCCGGGCGTGCCGGGACGCGGGGATCGCGAGTGTGGCGGTCTACGCCGATCCGGACCGGGACGCGTTGCATGTGCGTGCGGCGGATGAGGCGTTCGCGCTGGGCGGTGACACTCCGGCCGCCAGTTATCTGGATATGGCCAAGGTGCTGGCCGCGGCGAAGGATTCGGGTGCCGATGCCGTGCATCCGGGCTATGGGTTCCTGTCGGAGAACGCGGAGTTCGCGCAGGCGGTGCTTGATGCGGGTCTGGTGTGGATCGGTCCGCCGCCGCAGGCGATCCGGGATCTGGGGGACAAGGTCGCGGCCCGGCATATCGCCCAGCGTGCCGGCGCCCCGCTGGTCGCGGGTACGCCCGACCCGGTCTCCGGCTCGGACGAGGTGGTGGCCTTCGCGC
>NZ_JBHTCF010000046.1:0-10434 GCF_042665355.1 Streptomyces monticola
GGCCGAAGCCGGTCGCCCGGTGCCGCCGCAGCTGCTCGACCTCCTTGAAAGACCCCGCGTCCAGGAGGAGCTCGATGCGCTCACGGGCGGTGAGCTTGCCCTTGGCGTGCTGGGATTCGGTCGCCTTGTCACTGGGGCCGGCCGCGGCCTGCTCCCGGATGGCGCGCAGCTCGGCGACGGGTCCGGTCGCCTGACGGTCCTCAGGGGCCCGTTCTCGCAAGGGTGTTGCCATGACACTCTCTTCCTCTCACGCCGCTGGGGTGGTCTCCAGGAGGCCCGCACCGTCTTGCGTGCGCAGCAGCGCGCACACATCGCGCAGACCCGACTCGAGTCGGGCGACTTCCTCGTCGCCGATATGGATCGAGGGCTCGAAGCGCAGGGTGTTCGGGGAGCTGGCGGTCGGGAAGGTACGCACCCGGTGGGTGCGAAGGAGCTTGCCCGCGAGTGCGTAGCCGAGGGTGGCGCCCTCGGCGTGCTGCCGCAGTTCCTCGATCCCGGATTCCGACTGGTCCTGGAACTCCAGGCCCGCCATCAGGCCCCTGCCGCGGACATCGCGTACGACGTCGGGGAAGTCCCGCTGCACGGAACGGAGCATCTCGATGAGGTGGGCCCCGCGCTCGGCGGCCTTGCGGTAGGCCGCGCCGTCGTCGGCCTCCAGGAGATCCAGGACCTTGAGTCCGATGGTGGTGGAGAAGTAGTCCTTGGCGAAGGTCGAGCTGTGCACCAGCTCGAACTGCGGGCGGTAGAGCGAGGAGCGGGCCAGCATCACGGCGGCCTTGGCGAGTCCGCCGCCCAGGCTCTTGGCCAGGGCGTAATAGTCGCCGCGCAGGCCGATGCCGGTACTGGCGAGGAAGGTGCCGGTACGGCCCATGCCGCTCTGCACCTCGTCGACGACGATCGGGCAGCCGGCCCCCGCGCAGGCTGCCTGGATCAGCGCGGCGCTCTCCGCGTCGAGCACCTGGATGCCGCCCTCGCCCTGGACGGGTTCGAGGACGAAGGCGCACAGCAGCGGCAGCGGGCGGCTCACGACCGTGATCTCGTTCCCGGTCACGGCCAGGTCGAGGAGGTCGACGCGCTCCTCCTCGAAGATCTTCGGCAGCGCCGGGAGGTCCTCGCGGGTGATGAAGCGGGCCGAGGTGCCGAGAGCCGCGAACGGGATGCGGTAGGCGGCGTTGTGGGTGAGCTGGACGCTGCCCATCAACTTGCCGTGGAATCCGCCCTCCAGGGCGAAGAGCAGCGGCTCGACGCCCGCGCGGGCCGCGTTGACCTCGGTGATCCGGGTGGCGAGCGCTTCGAGGCCGACGGGCTCGGGCGCGGTGGCGTCGAGGCCGACGGCGAGGGCGGCTTCGGCGGGCACGCTCGCCGTGCCCGCGGCCACGGCGGCGCGGGCCGCCTCGATGTGCTCCGCGATCTCGGCCTGGAGTTCGGCGACCTTCAGGGCACGGTCGAGTTCCGCGTGCTTGACGGCGATCTCCACGGCCTCGGCGCCGCTGTTGGCGAAGACGGCGTTGTACGTCTCGTCCTCGCCGGTCTCCCGGCTCACGATGGCGGTGAGCCGTGCGGCCAGCTCGGTCGCGTAGGGGTGCCGGGAGAACTGGGCGTGCACGGGTGCGCCCGCGGCCAGCATCTCCTGGGCCAGGGCCACGATCTCGGGGTGGTTGTGGCCGAACATCAGCGAGCCGTAGCCCCCGGCGAAGTCGACCACGGGGATCTCGTTCCCCTGCTCGTCGAGCCGGTAGAGGTAGTCGCCCTCGGCGCGCACATAGTGGGCGTCGAGGCCGACGGTGGACAGCCAGCCGAGCAGATGTGATTCGGCGAGGTCTAGGTCGGCCATGGTCGGGTCAAGCCTCCGTGGTCGGTGGATGGTCGGGGGCGGAAACAGATCAGGGACAGGTCCGAAGGACGGTGTGGCGGGGTGGCGGTGCGCCGGTCGACGGTGCGAGGTCGAGTGCCTGCACCCCGCCCCCCGTAGCGCACCGCCCCACGCTCAGTGGAACGCGGTGACCGTCGGCCCGATGTCGAGCAGCGCGCGGCCGTAGTCCTCGATGATCAGGGGCAGGGCCAGGTGGTTGTGGCGGCTGCCGACCTCCAGGTCACGCCAGTAGGCCTGGACCGGGTTGGTGTTGCCGAAGCCACCGGTGCCCGCGATGTGCAGGATCTGCTGCATGGCCTCGCGGGAGCTGGTGAGTGCGGACGCCGAGTGCATCCGGGCGCGGGCGCGGGCCACCCGCGGGAGCTCCTCGCCGGGCAGCAGCCGGTCGAACTCGTCGGCCACGTGCAGCATGTGCAGATACGCGGTGTCCACCAGGTGCGTCGCCTCGGTGAACGCCCGCTGGATGGCGGGGGATTCGGCGGCGCGGCGGTAGGTGGAGTAGACGATCGGCTTGCCCTTGGCGAGGGTCTCGCCCGCCACGTCGAGCGCGCCGCGGGCGGCGCCGACCAGGGCGGAAAGGGAGTGCAGATTGCCCCTGACCAGGTCGGTCGGGCCGAGCAGCTCCTCGAACCGGTCGAAGTTGTCCTTCTCGACGACGAGAATGCGCCGGTCGGGCACGAACACGTCGGTGAGGGTCATCGCGTGGGTGCCGGTGCCGCGCATGCCGGCCACGTTCCAGGAACGGGTGACCTGGATGTCTTCGAGCGCCACGAGGGCGTTGGCGGCACCGATCTGGCGCTCGCCGTCGAAGAGCGGGATGGCGACGCACAGCGCCCAGTCGGAGATCTCGCAGCCCGAGGCGTACGGGAATTTCGCGTTGATCTTCAGTCCGCCCGGCACCTTCTCGGCGCGTGCGCCGGGTCCTGTGCCCGCGGAGAGCAGGATCGCGTCCGGGTTGTCGCCGAAGATCTCCTCGGTGGCCTCGTCGTCGAGGATGAGGGTGAACTCGGTGGACGCGGCGTGGTTGGCGACGATCCACCCGGTGGAGGCGCAGCCGCGGCCCACCTCGGCGATGATCTCGACCTGGGTGCGCATGCTGGGGTGCAGCCCGCCGTGGGCGACCGGCGTCGTGAGCCGGAACAGGCCGGACTTGCGCAGGGCGTCGAGGTTCTCCGGGGCAGGGTTGCCGAGCTGCTCGGTGCGGTCGATGTTGGACCGCAGCAGCGGGATGAGTTCGCTGGCCCGGGCGATGAGCTCCTGCCCGCCTACAGATGATTCGGTGGCCGGGACGGTCGTGGTCATGCTGCTCCTCTGGTCTGTGCCGTCTTTCCTGAGAGCGCCCTGTAATTTCTTCAAAGGGCCCTGACATTCCGTGAATTGACCGCATACTTTCTGAACAGGTCGCTGCCACCGCCGTGCTGACTGCCGCAATGGCCAATTCACCGTATCCGGTCCGGAAGTAGCCGGGTCATTTCTGGTTCTCGGACCGGTAACCGGCTACTCGGAAAGGGTGCAAGGTCGCCCAGTTATCCGGCAGTTGACGCCTATTCACCGGCCCTCGGTAGCGTGGCGCACGTCGATCGCGCGACAAGATTCGCGATCGCCCTGCGAACCAGACGGAGGCAAAGCCGTGGGAATTTCAGGCCGGGGTCGCGCGATCGTGCTCGGCGCGGGTATGGCGGGACTGTTCGCCGCGCGGGTGCTCGCCGACGCGTACGACGAAGTCGTAGTGGTGGAGCGTGATGTTCTCACCGACGGCAACGACCCACGCCGCCGGATTCCACAGGGAAGACATGTGCACGGGCTGCTCTCCCGTGGACAGCAGATCATCGAGGGCTTTTTCCCCGGTATCACCCGGGAGTTCACCGCGGCCGGGGCCGCACACGGCGATGTCACCGGCGATGTCCGCTGGATACTGGAAGGCCGGGCCATCCGGCAGCCGCGCTCCGGCCTGGAACTGGTGTCGGCGAGCCGGCCGCTCATCGAGCACACGGTGCGCGCCCGGGTGCAGGCGCTGCCCGCGGTGCGGCTGCTCGAGCAGACCGGCGTGGTCGAGCTGGTCACCGACGAGAGCGGCGGCAGGCGCATCACGGGCGCCGTCCTGTCCGGCGCCGACGGCACCACCCGTACCCTCGGCGCCGATCTGGTGGTGGACGCCTCCGGGCGCGGCTCGCGCACCCCTGTCTGGCTGGGCGAGTGGGGCTATCCCGCGCTCGAGGAGGAGGCCTTCAAGGTCGGCCTCGGGTACACGACCCGCCATTACGACGTCCCGGAAGGGGCCATGGGCGACGATCTGTCCGTGCACGTGGTGGCCTCGCCCGGGTCCCCGCGCGGCGGCGTGTGCGCACGGGTCGACGGCGGCCGCACCGTGGTGACCGCCTACGGCATGGACGGCGACCACCCGCCCACCGACGAGGAGGGCTTCCTCGACTTCCTGAAGTCCCTTGCCGCGCCGGATGTGTACGACATCGTGGCCTGCGCGGAGCCGGTCGACGACCTGGTGCCGTACCGCTTCCCGGCGAATCTGCGCCGCCACTACGAGCGCCTCGGCTCCTTCCCCGACGGGCTGCTCGTCGTCGGCGACGCGGTGTGCAGCTTCAACCCGACCTACGCGCAGGGGATGACGGTCGCGGCGATCGAGGCGACCATCCTGGCGGACCATGTGGGCCGCCCCGGTGAGCCGCAGGCCGTCGAGTTCTTCGCGGACCTGGCCCGCGTCGCCGTCGACACCCCCTGGGACCTGGCGCTCGGCAACGACATCGCGCGCCTGGGGCTCGCCGGCCCCGACACCCCCGAGCAGCAGCAGACCAGCCGGCTGCTCGCGGCGGCCGCTGAGTACGACGAGGTGGCCGTGGCGTATATCCGCGTCGCCAGCCTGCTCGACGGGCAGGAGGCGCTCGGCGCCCCCGAGATCACCCGGCACATCGCGTCCGGCGCCGAATCGAAGACGGCCGCCGGTTCCACGACGGGCTCCGCTCCCGGCGGTGCCGCCGGCGCCGTGCGTCCCGCCGTGCGCAGCAGCAGCGGAGGCGAGGTCGTCCCGATCACCACCGGCGGCCTCACCTTCGACGTGGAGATCGCCGGGCCGCAGGACGGCGAGCCCGTGGTGCTGCTGCACGGCTGGCCGCACCACTTCGAGTCCTGGACCGATGTCGTGCCGGCCCTGAACCTGGCCGGTCTGCGCACCATCGCTCCCAACCAGCGCGGCTACTCCCCCGGCGCCCGCCCGGACGCCGTCGAGGAGTACGCGCTGCCGCTGCTGGCCGGGGACGTCCTCGGCATCCTCGATGAACTCGGCCTGGAGAGCGCCCATGTCGTGGGACACGACTGGGGCGCGATCGTGGCCTGGTATCTCGCCGCGCACCACCCCGGCCGGGTCCGGACGCTGACCGCCGTGGCCTTCCCGCACCTGGACGCGTACCAGCACGCCTATCGTGTCGACCCGGAGCAGCAGCGGTCGTCGAGGTATATCGACCTGCTGACCGCCGAGGGTTCCACGCAGTACTGGCTGGACGACGACGCGGCCAGGCTGCGCGGGCTTCTCGCGGGCGCGGACAACGCGCTCACCCCACAGCAGCAGGCCCGCTACATCGACTTCCACACCCGGCCCGGCACCTTCCACGCCGCCCTGAACTGGTACCGCGCGGGCACCCTCCTGGACGGGCGCAGCGACATGGGCGAGGTGACGGTGCCGACGACGTTCATCTGGAGCGTGGCCGACGAGTCGGTCAGCACGCTGGCGGCGGAGAAGACCGCGGAGTACGTGTCCGCGCCCTATCGCCTCGTCACGCTCCGCGGGGTCTCGCACTGGCAGCCCCAGGAGGTTCCGGGCCTCGTCGCCGACGAGATCCTCGCCCGTGTCGACGGCTCCGCGGAGTCGGAGCGTTGAGCACGGCGGCCGCAACGAAGGGAGACACAGTGGACAGCAGATGGTTCCGCCGGTTCGGGTCCGCACAGGACGGCGGGCTCAGGCTGGTGTGCTTCCCGCACGCCGGGGCCTCCGCGACCGCGTTCCTGCGCCTGGCGCGGACACTGCCCGAGGGCCTCGACGTCCTGTCCGTGCAGTACCCGGGGCGGCAGGACCGGCGCCATGAGGAGCCGTCGCGGAGTCTGACCGCGCTGGCCGAGGCCGTCGCCGATGAGCTGGCGGACTCCGCGGACGAGACGTATGCGTTCTTCGGGCACAGCATGGGAGCGGTCGTGGCGTACGAGACGACACGGCTGCTCGCCGAGCGTGAAGTGCCCTGCCCCAAGCATCTGTTCCTGTCGGGCCGTGGCGCGCCTAGCCCGCAGCCGAGCGTCCACGACCGGCTCGCCACCGACGCCGACGTGCTGGCCGCGGTCCGCCGCCTCGGCGGCACCGACCAGGCCGTGCTCCAGGACCCGGAGCTCCTGGAGATGGTGCTGCCCGTGCTGCGCGCCGACTACCGGGCGCTCGGCTCGTACACCTGGCGCGGCGGCCCGCCGCTCGATGTGCCGGTGACCACCCTGGTCGGGGACCGCGATCCGGTGGTGACGGTGCAGGAAGCGGTGGAGTGGCAGGAGCACACCCGGGCCGACTTCGCCCTTGAGGTCTTCCCCGGCGGCCACTTCTACCTGGACGAGCAACTGCCGGGCGTGGCGACGGTGATCACGGACGGGGTGCTGGCGGAGGTGTCGTCCGGGAGATGAACAACCGGCCGTCGCCCTGGTGACCGCTACCTCGCCCTCCGGGCTGTCCTCAATCGCCGGACGGGCTCCATATATCCCCGTGTACCGGAAGGCTCTCGGCCTTCCGGTACACGGTCACCAAATCAAGCCCGTCCGGGGGCACCTCCCCGCGGTAGCTGGGGGAGTTCGAGGACAAGCCCGGAGGGCGGCCTACGGTGCGGTGGTCGACGGCACGGTGGACAGATCCACCAGCGACTCCCCCGTACCGAGCCGCACTCGGGGAGACGCGTCGAGCCGCATCAGCGTCCGCAGCAACGCGCGGCGCCGGGAGCGCGGTGCCTCGTCCCGGAGCGCCTCGCTGATCACCGCCGTGGGCAGGGCAAGTTGGCCCTGGTGCATCTTCGCCAGGAGGATGTCGGAGAGCCGGTCGACGGTGGCGTCCGTCGGATGCGGCAGCGTCAGCGTCGTGCCCTGTGCCTGTCCGCTGCCCCACGCGGGCCGGCGCCGCAGCAGATCGGGGCGGGCCGCGACGATGAGCATGACGGGCGAGGGCCCCGCGCCGGCGACGAACCGTTCGAGGAACTCCAGGCTCTCGTCGTCCAGTTCGTGTGCGTCGTCGACGACGATCACCAAGGGATGGTTCAGGGCTACGGCGTTCAGGAGCCGGCAGCCCGCCGCACGCAGCGGCTCCAGGCGGTGCGGCGCCGGACCGTGCTCCCCCGCGGTGATCAACTCGGTGACGCAGGCGCCGACTTCGGTGGCCTCGGCCTGGTCGGCGATGCATCCGTAGGCGACCTGCCGCACAAGCCCCGCGCCGGTGGCCGCGTCCGTGCCGGCCGGTGCGCCGCACAGGGCGAGCAGCAGATTGCCGAGCAGTCCGAGCGGACGGCCGGCGCCCTCGGGTCCGCTCACCAGGAACTCCGCGTCGTCCCAGCGGGCCGTCGCGCGCCGCTCGAATTCCAGGGCGAGCCGGGTCTTGCCGACGCCGCCCTCGCCGAGGACGGTGACGAGCTGGGCGACCGAGCGATGCCGGGAGCGGCCCAGGAGACCGCTCAGGACGTCGAGTTCGTAATCCCGGTCGACGATCGGGATGGAGGGGTGGGCCAGGGAGCGCCACTGCACGGAGCGCGCCCGCCAGCCCGCCGCCGCCCCGCCCGATGGGGTGTAGCTGACGCCCGTGGTCCCGCCCGTCTGGGCGCGGGTCCGCTCGCAGACCCGTGCGGTGCCGGCGGCGGTGTGCGCCATCAGGGTGCGGCAGGTGTCGAGCACCGGGCCCGCCAGCATGGGCGCGGCGTCCGGTTCGGCGTCGAGCCGGAACAGCTGGGCCTCGCCGGTCACCACGGTGGCGCGGACGCAGACCGCCACCGCCCCGTGGGAGCGCGGTTCGAGCAGTGCGAGGGCGGTGGAGACGGCGCGCTTGGCCGCCTCGGCGCCGGTGAACACGGCGAGCAGCGCGGGCCCGGCGGGCGCGGCGACGGTGCCGCCGAAGTAGCCGGCCGTGTCCCACAGGGTCTCCGCCACCGATGCCAGGCCGGACTCCGCGCCCATGCCCTCGGGGGCGGCGCGCCGGTCGTCCACCGCGGCCTGGACCATCACGACGCTGCACGCCTGCCGCGCGACCCCCGCGCGCGCGGAAAGGGCGGGCGCCGCGGTGGACGCGGCGAGCGCCTCCCCCTCCGGTACGGCCGCCGGCTCGGGGTGCCCCGGCGCCGGCGTCTCCGGGTGCTCCGGGTGTTCCGGCACCTCATGCGCCTCTTGGCGCAAGGGCGCTGCCACGCGCTCGGCCGCGGCGACGGCCGTGCGGGTGTGCTGTTCGGTGCGCTGGCGCGGCACGGCCGCCCGCGGGGCCGGTTCGGTCCCTGAGGGCTGCTCGGCCCGGGGCGCGGGCTCGGTCCGGGGCGCGGGCTCGGTCCGGGGCGCGGGCTCGGTCCGGGGGCGTGGGGTGACCGGGGCGAGCAGCGAGTCGTCGTGGCGCAGAATGGCCTGCTGCAGCCACTGCAGGCTGCGACCCGGTTCGAGGCCGAGCTGTTCCACCAGCTCACGGCGCATCCGGTTGTAGGTGCTGAGGGCGTCGGTGTGCCGTCCGCAGCGGTAGAGGGCGAGCATCAACTGCCCGCACAGCCGCTCCCGTAGCGTCCCCGCCTCGACGGCGGCCTCTATCTCGCGCAGTACGGAGTGATGGCGGCCGAGCGACAGCTCCGCGTCGAAGTAGTCCTCAAGGACGTCGATCCTGGTGTTCTCCAGGCCGGCCAGCTCGGGCCAGTCGAAGCCCGCCTCGACGAGGTCGGCGAGCGCGGCGCCGCGCCACAGGCCGACTGCCTCGCGCAGGGCCGTGGCGGCCCGTGGTGCGGAGCCCTCCGCGAGGTGTGCCTGCCCTTCGTCGGCGAGCCGCCGGAACTTGTACAAGTCGACGGTCTCCGGCTCCAGTTGCAGGACGTAGCCGGGCGGCCGGGTGATCAGCGACGGGCCGTCGCCGTCGTCGCCGCCCTGTCCGGAGGCGAGCGCGCCGCGCAGTCCCCAGATGGCGTTGTGCAGGATCTTGCGGGCCGTGTTGGGTGCCTCGTCGATCGGCCACAGGGCGTCCATCAATGCGCTGGTGGAGACCACCCGGTTGGCGTTGAGCAGGAGAAATCCCAATACCGCGCGCTGCTTTGTGCCCTGAATCGGCACGGTGTCACCGTGATCGGTGAGTTCCAGCGGCCCAAGAACACGGAACCTCATGGGTGTTCCCACTCCTCCCTGGGACGGGGCAGTCCGGCGGTGGCGCGACGTCGCGCCGTCCGCTGCGGACTGCCGTTTCGGCTGCCGCCGCGCCGTGGGGTGCACGGGGTGCGGCTCGGTGATGGGGCGGGCGCCGTTGGTGGGGGACGACGTCTTCGTCTGCTCGGTCTGCCCGGTGGCGCTGTGCTGTCCGGTGTCCGGGCCCGCTCTGCGGCGGATCCTGGCGGGCGCTCCCCGCGATGGAAGTTCGCACTCCAGTTCGCCCGGGGGTGGGGCCCGTAGCGTTGCCGGGGGCGGTTCAGGCCGGGCGCGGGCGCCTGCGCGCCGAGCCGGGGCCGCTCAGTGTCCGCTCTCTGTCCGGTCCCGGATTTCTCATGCTCCGATGGTGCGGGTACCTCGCCGCGGCGGGCTACGGGAACCTCGGTAAGTCGCAGCGGTAGCCGGGCGGGCCGGTGGCCAGCGGTGATGGGGCGCCGGTGAGCGGCCGGTGAGCGTGTGCGGGCCCCTCGTGGCGGGGCGTCCTGGAGGGGCACCCGGCGGGACCGGAAGGTCCCGTTCGGCCGGTGCGAGCGCGGGGGATACGGAGGACACCGGCCGAACGGGGGTCTGGGATGCGGCCCTTGACACGGAAGGCACGCGGTACGGCGAGCGGCCGATGACCGGCTCAGGCCTGCCCGACGGCCGCCGTCACGCCCTCGACCACCGCGTGGTCCCGGGCCAGGGGGCCGGCCACGGTCGAGCCGCCGGGCGAGCCGAGTTCGTTGAACACCTCGGCACTCGCGGTCCCGAACGCGCTCCACTTCTCCGGCAGATCCTCCTCGTAGAAGATCGACTCGACCGGGCAGACCGGCTCGCAGGCACCGCAGTCCACGCATTCGTCGGGGTGGATGTAGAGCATCCGTGGGCCCTCGTAGATGCAGTCCACGGGACACTCCTCGATGCACGCCTTGTCCTTGACGTCTATGCAGGGCTGCGCGATTACGTAGGTCACGGGAACTCCTCGTGGTCGGTGCGATGGACCCTTGGGGCCTCAGCGGGCGACGGTCCAGGTATCGCCTCCGGTGAGCATGGTGGCGAGGTCGCCCTTGCCGTTCTGCTCGATGGCGGCGTCGAGTTGGTCGGTCATCTGGGTGTCGTAGACGGGCCGGTCGACGCTGCGCAGGACTCCGATGGGGGTGTGGTGCAGGGTG
>NZ_JBHTCF010000047.1:0-9831 GCF_042665355.1 Streptomyces monticola
GGCCAGGTCACCGGTTCGGGGCCGCGGGCCGCGCTGCCAGGACGTGACCCGGGCCCCGGCGCGGGCCAGGGACCGCGGGCCGGTCTGCCGCAGGGCGGGGCGCCGCGCGGCGCCCAGGCTCCGGGCGGCCACGCTCAGGGCGGACCGCGGCACGGTGGCCCCCAGCAGGGCGGCCCCCAGCACGGCGGCCCCGGTGCGAACGACCCGCAGAACCGCGCGGGGATGAACGAGCCGCAGGACCGGCCCGGTGTGGGCGACGCCATGAACGGCGGGCAGCGCTCCGATGTCTTCGGCGGGCCCCGCAACAGCGCTCCCTCCGGCCGGCCCGCCGCGCCGGGTGCCTCTCCCTCCGAGGGCGCTTCCGGCACTTCCGGTGCTCCCGCTTCGCCGCAGCGGCGTGACGGCCGTGGCGAGAGCGGTCAGCCGCAGCTGCCCCCGCGCGGCGGCCCCCGTGCCGAGCTGCCCGGCGGCAACCCGCAGCCGCGGGTGCCCAGCTGGAGCGGTGAAAACGAACAGCGCGCCGCGCTCGACAGCCCGCGTGAGCACGGCCCGCGTGAGCACGATCCGCGTGAGCACCAAGAGCCGGACGCCACCGCGCAGTTCGGCCGGATCGAGGGCGACGACCACCAGGGCCCCGGCTCCACGGCCGAGTTCGCCCGGCCCGACTTCAACGGGCCGCGCCCCGAGGGCGCCCCGCAGCAGGGCGCACAGCAGGGTCCGGAGTCGAGCGGCCAGTACGCACGGCCCGACCAGCACTCCGGGCAGCAGCAGCGCCCCGAGCTGCCCCAGGCCCCGCAGGCCCCGCTCGGCGGCGGTGCCCGCAACGGCGCGCGGGACAGCGGCGAGTACGCGATACCGAGGCCGCCCGAGCCGCCGCGCCAGGCGCCGCAGGTTCCGCAGCAGCCGCGCCCCGACGAGCTGTCCGGCGTCGGCGAGCTGCCCCCGGCCGGTCCGGGCGACGGCCGCACCCCGCTGTACGACACCCTGGAGACCAACTGGTTCCACGGGCAGCAGGCGGCGCGGCAGAACAGCACACAGCAGAACAACACGCAGCAGAGCGGCCAGCAACAGAGCCACACCCAGGCGGACAGCGGGCAGCACAACGGCCCGCAGCAGGGCCACGCGCAGCACAACGGCCGTCAGACCGAGCAGCAGGCACCCGCGGCGCCGCAGATGCCGCCGCCGCCCGCCGCTCCCCCGGCCGCTCCCGCCAACTGGCGGACCTCTCCGAACGACGAGCTCGGCCGGCAGGCCGAGCGGGTCAGGCAGCCTTCGGCAGGCGGAGTCACCACCTCCGGACTGCCGCGCCGGGTGCCGCGGGCGAACCTCGTGGCAGGTACGGCTGAACAGCAACAGCAACAGCAGGGCGGTCCTCAGGTCTCGCGTGCGCCCGATGACGTGCGCGGCCGGCTGACCAACCTCCGTCGGGGCATCCAACAGGGCCGCGAGGCCGGAACCGGCCAGACCGGCAGTTTCCGTAGCCCCTCTCACCAGCAGGAGCGTTAGTTGAGTCCGATGAGCCAGGCGGCGCAGAACCTGAACTGGTTGATCACCAACTTCGTGGACAACACCCCCGGGGTGTCCCACACGGTGGTGGTGTCGGCCGACGGTCTGCTGCTCGCGATGTCCGAAGGCTTCCCGCGTGACCGCGCCGACCAGCTGGCGGCGGTCGCCTCGGGGCTCACCTCGCTGACGGCGGGCGCGTCCCGCATCTTCGAGGGCGGGCCCGTGAACCAGACGGTGGTGGAGATGGAGCGCGGCTTCCTCTTCATCATGTCGGTGTCCGACGGCTCCTCCCTCGCGGTGCTCGCGCACCCCGAGTGCGACATCGGCCTCGTCGGATACGAGATGGCGCTGCTCGTCGACCGGGCGGGCACTGTGCTCACCCCGGACCTGCGCGCCGAGCTGCAGGGCAGCCTCCTGCACTGAGCCACGCACCGCGCCCGCCCGTCTCCCACCACCGTCAGGCCCCGTCCCCCACCGGCCAAGTCAGACGGCACGCCGTTCCCTTGCTGTCCCGCCCGGAGGATCCATGACCCCGCCCACCGCCGCTCACGACCCGTACGGAGCACAGTCCGCATACGGGCCGGAGGGCGACCAGCCGCTGGTGCGTCCGTACGCGATGACCGGCGGCCGGACCCGGCCGCGCTACCAGCTCGCCATAGAGGCACTGGTCAGCACCACGGCCGACCCGGCCCAGCTGATGGGGCTGCTCCCCGAGCACCAGCGGATCTGCCACCTGTGCCGCGAGGTCAAGTCGGTGGCCGAGGTCTCCGCGCTCCTGAGCATGCCGCTCGGTGTGGCCCGGATTCTGGTGGCGGACCTGGCGGAGGCCGGACTCGTGGCCATCCACCAGCCCGGCGGCGACGAGAACGCCGGCGGACAGCCTGACGTAACACTGCTCGAGAGGGTGCTCAGTGGACTTCGCAAGCTCTAACGGCGGAGGCCGTTCCACCACATCCGCGAAGATCGTGGTGGCGGGCGGCTTCGGCGTGGGCAAGACCACGTTCGTCGGCGCCGTCTCGGAGATCAACCCGCTGCGCACCGAGGCCGTCATGACGTCGGCGTCGGCGGGTATCGACGACCTCACGCACACCGGGGACAAGACGACGACCACCGTCGCCATGGACTTCGGCCGCATCACCCTGGACCAGGACCTGATCCTGTACCTCTTCGGTACGCCGGGGCAGGACCGCTTCTGGTTCATGTGGGACGACCTGGTGCGCGGCGCCATCGGTGCCGTGGTCCTCGTCGACACCCGGCGGCTCGCCGACTGCTTCCCGGCCGTCGACTACTTCGAGAACTCAGGGCTGCCCTTCGTCATCGCCCTCAACGGCTTCGACGGGCACCAGCCCTACAACCCCGAGGAGGTGCGCGAGGCCCTGCAGATCGGCCCCGACACCCCCATCATCACCACGGACGCCCGCCACCGTGCCGACGCGAAGAGCGCGCTGATCACCCTGGTCGAGCACGCGCTGATGGCGCGCCTGAGGTAGGTGTGCCCCAGGTATCACTCGCGCACCTCGGGTGGCCACTTGCGTACTTCTCAAGTCGGCATCGGTGTACGGAAGTTGCCGTAGTTTCACCGGAGCGGGCTGTGTCTTTTGACACGGCCCGCCCCGGTGTTCATAACGTTTCGACAGAGAATTCGGCGCTCTCCGACACACCTCGCATACAACCGGTATCGCTGCGCTCACATCAGCCCCGCTATTTGCCGGGGCTCGCTCTTTATGCCCGTTTTATCTGAGGTCTGGGTCACCCGGAGCAACCTCTTCCCACTGTTTGGAAGAGGCGCCGCTGACGTGCTGGAATGCGCTGAACTGCCCAGTAGCACGGGCGAGAAGACCTGGTGCAGGGCAAGAAGACGACAGCGGCACGACGTAGGTGCCGACGCCGAGAGGTTGTTGGTCGAGTGAGGCGAAGCAAGAACAGCCCCGAGCCGCCGGAGCGGGGCAACTTCACCCCGCCGCCGCGTGCAGCGGCAACTCCCGCGCAGGTGCCGGGAGCCGACTCGGCGACCGCGTCCCCAGCGGGCAGCGGCAGCAAGCTCTCGCCCCGCAACTGGCGCGTACCCACGCGTCTGAACGCGATCCTCCTCATACCCGTGCTCGTCGCCATCGTGATGGGCGGCTTCCAGGTGAAGGGCTCCATCGACACCTGGAACGAGGCCCAGGACGCCGAGAAGACCGCCCTCATCGTGCGCGCCGCCGAGAACTACGGCCAGGCGCTGCTCAACGAACGCGACATATCCGCCGCCCCGCTGCTGCTCGGCAAGGGCGAGACCGGCGCCGTCAAGAAGGCCCGCGCGGCCACCGACGCCGCCAAGGCGGAGTTCGCCGACATCGTCGCGGACATGCCCGAGAAGCAGGGCCTGGAGCGCCGCCTCGACCTCTTCAAGGAGAACGAGTCCAAGCTGGAGGGCCTGCGCAAGGCCGCCTTCACCCGCGCCATGGACCCGGTGAAGACCGAAGAGGGCTACGTCACCGTCCAGCACTCCCTGATGGAGTTCGCCAACGAACTCGGCCTCGGCACCGGCAACATCACCAGCTACGGCCGTACCGTCTACGCCGTCTCGCTCGCCAAGGCCTCCGTCTCGCTGCAGCGCTCCATCGGCACCCACCTGATCGTGCGTCCCAGCTCCGAGCGCGAGGACCTCGAGGCCCAGACCACCGCCTTCAGCTCCTACGCGTACCTGGAGCGCATCGCCATCGGCGAGTACATCGGCGCCGGCACGGACCAGGACTACGAGAACCTGAAGAGCGTCCTCAAGGGCAAGCAGGACGAGGGCAAGAAGAAGATCGCCGCGGCCGCCAAGGCGGCCGAGGCCAAGGGCGTGCCGTTCAAGGCGCCGCCGTCCACCGACAAGATGGTCAAGCTGATCGGCTCGGGCGCGAAGCCCAGCACCCTTGAGCAGCAGGGCATCACGGCCGAGAGCTGGTTCGCCACCGCCACCGCGAAGTTCGACGGCTACCGCGAGATCGAGACCCAGCTGATCGAGAAGGCGGTCGCGGAGTCCGCACAGATCGCCGACGACGCCAAGCGGGACGCGTACATCAACGGCGCCATCGTGGTCGCCGCCGTCCTCGCCGCCTTCATCATCGCCGGCCTCATGGCACGCCAGATGAGCCGCAGCATGCGCCAGCTGCGCACCGCCGCCTTCGGCATCGCCGAGCAGCGTCTGCCCATGCTGGTCGACCAGCTCTCGCGCACCGAGCCCGGCCGCGTGGACACCCGGGTCCAGCCGATCCCGATCACCACGCAGGACGAGATCGGCGAGGTCGCCCGCGCCTTCGACCAGGTCCACCGCGAAGCGGTACGGCTCGCCGCCGAGCAGGCCCTCCTTCGAGGGAACGTCAACGCGATCTTCACCAACCTGTCGCGCCGCAACCAGTCCCTGATCGAGGGCCAGCTGACCCTCATCACGGATCTGGAGAACAACGAGGCCGACCCGGACCAGCTGGAGAACCTCTTCAAGCTGGACCACCTGGCGACCCGTATGCGCCGCAACGGCGAGAACCTCCTGGTCCTCGCCGGCGAGGAGCCGGGCCGCCGCTGGGACCAGCCGGTCCCGCTGGTCGACGTCCTGCGCGCCGCCTCGTCCGAGGTGGAGCAGTACGAGCGCATCGAGCTGACCGGTGTGCCGGAGGCCGATATCCACGGGCGTGCGGTCACCGACCTCGTGCACCTGCTCGCCGAGCTCCTGGAGAACGCCACCACGTTCTCCTCGCCGCAGACCAAGGTCCGGGTCACCGCGACCCGGCTTCCCGACGGCCGCGTGATGATCGAGATCCACGACAAGGGCATCGGCCTGACCGCCGAGGACTTCGCGGACATCAACCACCGCCTGGCCAACCCGCCCACCGTGGACGCCGCGATCTCCCAGCGCATGGGCCTGTTCGTGGTCGGCCGCCTGGCCGACCGGCACGGCATCCGGGTCCAGCTGCGCCCCTCCGGCGAGCAGGCGGGCACCACGTCCCTGGTCATGCTCCCCGACGCCATCACACACGGCGGCAGCGGCAGCGATCTGCCGGAGAGCGAGTTCACGGTCTCCCGGATCGTGCCCGAGCAGCAGCAGCCGCAGCCGTCGTACGAGGCCCCGCCGCTGCGCACGGCCGCGGAGCTCGGCTTCGACGACAGCCGCTACGCCGATCCGTCGGCCGCAGGACAGGACCTGGACCCGGTGGGCCGCTCCCTGCTCCGCGAGGAGCGCCGCGCCGCCCTCGAGGCCCAGGCGGGCGACCGCCCCCTGTACCGCGACGAGGTGGAGCAGCAGGGCTACGAGCAGGGCGGCCCGTCCTACGACCAGCAGCAGTCCTACGAGCAGCAGCAGCCGTCCTACGACGACCGGCAGGGCTACGAGCACGACGCGTACGGCCAGAGCCGACCCGCGTACGACCAGGGCTACCCGGCCCAGGACAACGGCTACGACGGCTATCCGGAATCCGGTTATGCGGAAGGCGGATACGACGACGGCACGGGCCACCAGAGCCCGGGGCAGGACTCCTACGCCGAGTACAACGGCCAGCCCCACCAGGACGACTGGCCGCAGCAGTCCGGCTATCAGGACGGCTACCGGTCCGCGTTCGGAGTGGAAACGGAATCTGCTCCTGGCGCTCCCGAAGGCGACCGTGAGCGCGTAGGCTTCGACCGGCAGAGTCCCCAGGGACCCGCCCCGTCCACGGTGCACGACATGACCGACGCGGGTCTGCCGCGCCGCGGATCCACCGCGGCGAACGGCGGCCGCCCCGCCGGCGAGCAGTGGACGGCGGGAGCCGGCCAGGGCACCCCCGCACAGCCGCATGCGGACCAGGAGCAGCCCGCGGGGCCCGCCGGGAACGACGGCGACGGTGCGGGCGACGACTGGCGCTCCGCCAACGACTCCCGCTGGCAGCGGGCCGAGCAGCTCCGGCAGCCCAAGGCCGGCGGGGTCACCCAGTCGGGGCTCCCGCGCCGGGTGCCCCGGGCCAACCTGGTCGAGGGCACGGCGGAGCAGACCCCGCAGGGCGGCCCCCAGGTCTCCCGCGCACCCGAGGACGTCCGTGGCAGGCTGAGCAATCTGCGCCGCGGGGTTCAGCGGGGACGCGACGCAGGAAGTGACTCGAACGGCCAGGGCCCCGGTCCTGGTGGCAACTACAACCAGGAGCGTTAGTGTGAGCCCGATGAGCCAGGCGGCGCAGAACCTGAACTGGTTGATCACCAACTTCGTGGACAACACCCCCGGGGTGTCCCACACGGTGGTGGTCTCCGCCGACGGACTCCTTCTGGCGATGTCCGAAGGCTTCCCGCGCGACCGCGCCGACCAGCTGGCGGCCGTCGCCTCCGGTCTGACCTCCCTCACCGCCGGGGCCTCCCGGATCTTCGAGGGCGGCAGCGTGAATCAGACAGTTGTGGAGATGGAGCGAGGATTTCTCTTCATCATGTCCATCTCCGACGGATCCTCCCTCGCCGTACTCGCACACCCGGAGGCCGACATCGGTCTCGTCGGATACGAGATGGCGCTCCTGGTGGACCGGGCAGGCAGCGTACTGACGCCTGACCTGCGCGCCGAGCTCCAGGGAAGCCTGCTCAACTAGCTTTCCCCGGTTCTCAACTAGCAGACAGACAGTGCGTATTCGCGTCCCGTGGCCTTAAAGTTCGGGACGCGGCACCACAGTGATGGATGCCCGGCAAGTCGGAGGAGGAAGCACGTGGCAAGTGGCACACCCCCAGAGGGTTCGTCTTCGGCCAACTGGTCTTACGGCCAGGGGCAGGGCGGCCAGGGCAGCGAGGGCTCGCCGAACCGCTACAACTTCCCCTCCGCGCCCAGCCGTCGGCACCAGGGGCAGCAGCAGCCCTACACGCCGCCGCAGCGCCCGCAGCAGCCGTACCACCAGCAGCAGCGGCCGGGCCCCTACGACCAGCCGGCGGCGCCGCGGATCCAGCCCGTGCAGCCGCAGCGCCGGGCCCCCGAGCCGCAGCAGCCGGCCGGCGGCCACCACAACCCGCTGGTGCGCCCGTACGCCATGACGGGCGGTCGTACCAGGCCGCGGTACCAGCTCGCCATCGAGGCGCTGGTGCACACCACCGCGGAACCGCACCAGTTGCAGGGCCAGTTGCCCGAGCACCAGCGGATCTGCAACCTGTGCCGTGAGATCAAGTCCGTCGCGGAGATCTCGGCACTCCTCTCCATCCCCCTCGGGGTGGCCCGGATCCTCGTCGCCGACCTGGCGGAGGCCGGACTCGTGGCCATCCACCAGCCCGGCGGCGACGAGAACGCCGGCGGACAGCCAGATGTGACACTGCTCGAAAGGGTGCTCAGTGGACTTCGCAAGCTCTAGCGGTGCGTCCCGCTCTACCACCAGCGCGAAAATCGTGGTGGCGGGCGGCTTCGGCGTGGGCAAGACCACGTTCGTCGGCGCCGTCTCGGAGATCAACCCGCTGCGCACGGAAGCTGTGATGACGTCGGCGTCGGCCGGCATCGACGACCTCACGCACACCGGGGACAAGACCACCACCACGGTGGCCATGGACTTCGGCCGCATCACGCTCGACCAGGACCTGATCCTGTACCTCTTCGGTACGCCGGGGCAGGACCGCTTCTGGTTCATGTGGGACGACCTGGTGCGCGGCGCCATCGGCGCGGTCGTCCTCGTCGACACCCGGCGGCTCGCCGACTGCTTCCCGGCCGTCGACTACTTCGAGAACTCAGGGCTGCCCTTCGTCATCGCCCTCAACGGCTTCGACGGACAGCAGCCGTACAACCCGGACGAGGTGCGCGAGGCCCTGCAGATCGGCCCCGACACCCCCATCATCACGACCGACGCCCGCCACCGTGCGGATGCGAAGTCGACGCTGATCACGCTGGTCGAGCATGCACTGATGGCCCGCCTGCGGTAGCCGACGGCTCGGCCTGTGCGGCCTCGTACCCCGGTGGAGGGGTGCGGGGCCGTTTTTCTTTCCCCAGTCCCGCCCCTTCCCGTAACCGGGGCTCCGCCCCGGACCCCTCCCCCAAGCTCTCGGCTTCGCTCGAGCAGGGGGGACCCCCATCTCAAGCGCCGGAGGGGCTGATTCATCAGCGGGGAGGGGAAAAAGACGGCCCCGCCCTCCCCTGCGCGAGGGGAAGGCGGGGCCGTAAGCCGTAGGGGCTAGCCCTGCCAGCTGTGGGGCGCCCGGAAGCCCGGGGTGCGCTCCAGGCGGCGCCAGCCGGCCTTGGAGCGGCCGCGGCGGGCGGCCGGGGCCGCGGGGGCCTGGGCGGCGGCACGGGCCATCAGAACCGCGGTGATGGCGGCGAGCTCCTCGGGCTCTGCGGTGCCCTTCTCGACCCGCAGCAGGTGATCGGCAGGAGTGCTCATGGGTTTCGGTGTCTCCGTTGGTGAGGGAAGTCCGCGCAGGGTTACTGCGGCGGGTTGCCGTGCTTGCGGGCGGGCAGGTCGGCGTGCTTGTTGCTGAGCATCGCCAGGGACGAGATCAGCACCTCGCGGGTCTCGGCGGGGTCGATGACGTCGTCCACGAGACCGCGCTCGGCCGCGTAGTACGGGTGCATCAGCTCGGCCTTGTACTCCTTGACCATCCGTGCCCGCATCGTCTCCGGGTCCTCGGCCTCGGCGATCTGACGGCGGAAGATGACGTTGGCCGCGCCTTCGGCGCCCATGACCGCGATCTCGTTGGTCGGCCAGGCGTACGTGAGGTCGGCACCGATGGACTGGGAGTCCATGACGATGTACGCACCTCCGTAGGCCTTGCGAAGGATCAGCGAGATCCGCGGCACGGTGGCGTTGCAGTAGGCGTAGAGCAGCTTCGCGCCGTGCCGGATGATTCCACCGTGCTCCTGGTCGACGCCGGGCAGGAAGCCGGGTACGTCCAGAAGAGTGACGATCGGGATGTTGAAGGCGTCGCACATCTGCACGAAGCGCGCGGCCTTCTCCGACGCCTCGATGTCCAGGACACCGGCGAGCGACTGCGGCTGGTTGGCCACGATGCCAACCACCTGTCCGTCCAAACGCGCCAGGGCACAGACGATATTCCGCGCCCAGCGCTCGTGGACCTCGAGGAAGTCGCCGTCGTCGACGATCTCCTCGATGACCTTGTGCATGTCGTAGGGCCGGTTGCCGTCGGCGGGCACCAGGTCGAGCAGCACGTCGGAGCGGCGGTCGGCGGGGTCCTCGGACTCGGCGACCGGGGGGTTCTCGCGGTTGTTGGACGGCAGCATCGCCAGGAGGTAGCGGACCTCTGCGATGCAGGTCTCCTCGTCGTCGTACGCGAAGTGCGCGACGCCCGAGGTCTCGGCGTGCACATCGGCGCCGCCGAGGCCGTTCTGGGTGATCTCCTCACCGGTGACGGCCTTCACGACGT
>NZ_JBHTCF010000048.1:0-8700 GCF_042665355.1 Streptomyces monticola
GCGCGCGGTTCGCTCCGCAGACACGACGCGCCGCCGCTACGCGGCGGAAGAGACGCCGCGCTCCGCGCGGCTGGATTCCGGCTCCGCCGGAATTGCGGCCAACTCCGTTGTCCGCAGCTTGAATTGCTCCGCAATTCAAGCGAACGGAATTCGCTCCGCGAATTCCTGGCGGCTGGCTGCAGGGCGGGGGTCGACCTGTTCGCTGGCTTCCCCATCCGAACTGAAGGGATGTCAGGTTGACTCGAAAAACTGCGGGGACCTCTCTCCGCAATTTTCTGGTTCGGATAAATCCACTGTTCCATAAGGGAGTTCACGGCGCAAGCGCTCGGCGAATGACGATGGGTTCCCTACTTGGCGGTTCTCTACGAAGCACTTCCCAGCCGGCTGAAGACCCATCGCAGCACCTCTTGATCGACACGTGGCCGCCCTGTGCGTTGCAGGCCGATGCAGGCGTGTCTGGTGAGACGGGCCCAGTCACGGAAGTTGCCGTGCGCGGCGTGCTGGTCGGCGTAGGCGATGTCGTCGAGGTCGGCGTCGGCCCAGATGGGGTGGTAGAGCGGAATGATGTCCAGGACCTCTTCCAACGTAAGGCGGGTGAAGTGCTGCCAGATGAAAATACGGGACGAGAGCATAGGTTCATTTCTCAGGGTGGCGTGACAGCCTTCTCCGCCGACGAAAATGATGGCGAGTTGGGTGTAGGGGTCGTCCCAGAGAAATCGGCAATACTCCAGCTGGTCACTGGAAAGCCACTGTGCTTCGTCGAGAATCAGTGTCCGTGGGTGAGAGGCGAGCGCGCTTTTCAAGAGGTGGTCGAATTCGCTGGCGTAGCGCGGGGGTTGACCCGGCAGTTCAAGCGCGGTGAACAGTTCATGGCGTACCGCGCGGGTGGTGGGGCGGGCGTGGAAGGTGATGCGGCGGATGTCTTCGTCGCCTTCGAGCTGGCGCAGGCAGCTGGTGACGGCGACGGTCTTGCCGAAGCCGGCTCCGCCGTGGACGCACATCATGGCGCGGGCGTCGATGGTGTCGGCGATGTTCTCCCGGGCGATCAGTAGCGCGCGGGTGGTGACGAGGCGGGCCTCGGGGAGCACGACGTACTGGTCGGTGGGCATGGGCGGTAGGTGGCCGGTCATGAGGAGTCCTCGAGGGGCTTTGAAGTGGTGGATCGGGTGCGGGCTTTGAGGGCATTGGAGGTCGCCCAGGCGTCCGGTGGCGGGGCAGGCGGGATCAGATCCGGCAGGGCCAGCGCGGCCAGGTCTCTGTGGTCGTGCTGGTCGAGCTCGCGGGCGGCCTCGGAGGCGGTGAGGGCGTCCAGGCGGCGTGCCTCGGTTGGGGTGGTGGCAGCAGCGAATCGGTCGTGGCGCAGCTGCTCGGCGGCTTTGGCCTCGGCGCGCAGGCGCCGGGCCCGCTGGGTGCGGGCGCGGCGCAGCGCGCCGAGCTGCTCGGGCGTGGCCTGGTCCGCGAGGTGGGCGGTGCCCAGGTGGCGGCCGCGGGGTGAGCAGACTTCGATCTCGTGGGTGTGGTGGGGCATGAAGCGCACCCGCACTTCGCGGCCCACTTGGCCGGTCATCCAGTCAGCGACGTAGTCCCGGTTCTTGAAGCGCACGCCGTGGCTGGTGATCGTGCGGGGGCGGCCGTCGTCCTCGAGCGTGAACGACCACACGTCAGTGGCGGGGATGTCGTTGAGCGGGGTCGGGTCCGTCTGCCATGCCTCAAGCGGGGTGGCGCCGTGCAGCTCGGCGGGGCGGTGCTCGGTGTTCCACCACACCACCCAGGCCAGCAGCTCTTCGGTGAACGCCTCGAACGACATCGGCGGCTGGGCCGAGGGCCGGTCGGGGCGTCGGCGGGGCCCTTTCGGCCTGTAGCCGGGCAGGGCGGCGAAGAGCATGCGCGTGGCGTTGAGGTTGAGGTTCTCCACCGTGCCTTTCAGGTGCGGGCTGTAGGGCGGCAACACGGTGATATGCGAGTCCAGAGCGATCAGCGCAGTTGAGACGGTGCGGGAGAGGAAGTCGCGGCCGCGGTCGAATCTGACGTGCTCGGGCAGGCCACCGAAGGGGCCGTAGGGGTCGGTGCGCACGATCGCGGAGCGCAGTGCAGCCAGGATCGAAGCGCGCGTCGGCATGCCGGGGGTGACGGCGAGGCCGGTGATGGCTTTGGTCGCGCAGTCGATGAACCACGTGACGTACGGCGGGACGAGGTCACCGTCCGCGGCCACGCGCAGCGGAGCCTGGACGTGATCGGCCTCCCAGACGTGATTACGCCAGGTGCGGGGGCGCTTGCCGAACACGTCCCTGGCGCGGGCGGCCTCGGGGCCGTGGCGGTAGCCGGCCCGCTCCCCCGCCGTCAGATCCCGGCGCAGCGCGCGCAGGAACGTCGACAGGGACGGCACCGGGTCCAGCAGCGGTACCGCCGAGGGCGGGGCACCGCCGGGAACAGGCGCGGCGGGCCGTGCGTGCGGTCCGGGGCTCGAGGTGTCGGCTTCTTCGGTCGGCGCTGTATCGCCGGCGGCTCGGGCGCGAGCGCGGAGTTCACGGTGGACCGCGGAGGCGTTGCCGTGCCAGTACGCCAACAGCACCCGAACCTCGTCCGTGATCTCGAACCGGATGGTGCGGCGGGCTCCCGGGCACGTCGCGGTCTCGGGCGCGGTGGTGGCTGCGGCCAGCCAGCGCCACACCGTACGGTCCGAGACCGCGAGGCACTGTGCGGTGGCGGCCACGTGAGTACGGGTGAGTCGTCGCTCGGCGCGCAGCTCGAGCAAGCGGCGCACGGCCGGGGCCCGCAACGCGGTCAACGACGCGGCGTCGAGGGCGGGCTCGATCTGCGGTGGTGTGGGCTGCTGGAGGGCGCCGTCGTCAGGGGTGGTCGCGTTCATAGATACACCTGCCCGTGAAAAGTGGCCGGTCAGGGGGTTATGGGTCCGAGGCGAGAACAGGCCCCGGTCAGCAGCGCACGGTCCGCCGTGGTTGCGGGGCGGCGGCTGAGCGCCGCGTACGCGTGGGAAGTGATCTTCGCCCAGGTGCGGAAGTTGCCTTGAGCGCAGGTCTCGTCCGCATACAGCAGGTCGGCGTCGGTGGCGAAGTCCCACAACGGGTGGAACAGGCGCAGCACGCCAGGGACTTGAGCGGGTTCCAGACGGGGCACCTGTTGCCAGGTCAGCACCCGGGATGCCAGCGCGGGAGCACGTGCGAGGGTGCGCTCGGCCCCCGCGCCGCACAGGACGAGAGAGGTCTGGGTCGTCGGTGCATCCACGAGCAGGCGCAGGTAGTCCAGTTCCGGTGCGGCGATGCGCTGCACGTCATCGACGACCAGGACACCCGGTGCCTGCAGAGCGTCGATCAGAGCGCGATCGGCTGCGTCCGTACGGCTTGTCAGCGCTTTGACGGGCAGGCCGAACGCGGTGAGCAGCGCGGCCCGCAGCTGCGGCAAGGCTGGTTTCACGGCCACCAGCGCACGGTGCACCGGAGTGCGGCGTGGCAGCAGGCACAGTGCCTGATGGACCGCGACGGTCTTGCCGTGTCCGGGGTCCCCGTACACGCACACGATGCCCCGCGCAGCGATGGTGTGGGCAAGCGCCTCGGCCACCTCGCCGAGCTGTCTCGTCGATACGGCATGCGCGCCCGGCACGTACAAGCGCACACCGCTGTCGGTGAACGGCGTGGTGCTGGCCGTACCGTTGTTTTCGGTCCCGTTGTTCGGTGCGGGGTCGGCGATCGCCTGGCCGGCCTCATCGACCGTGCCCGGCAGGGCCAGCTCAGCCAGCGCACGGTCGTATCCGGCAGGATCCACGCGGGCATATCGAGGGCGGGTGACTGGAAGAACGCGGCCTTGGCTGTGCTCACGGCGCACCGCCAGGTGCAGAGTCGCCAGCGACGGCAGTACGTCTCTGCCCAAAGCAGGCAAGACCTCGTCGACGTGATCGGCCATCCAGCGGTGCAACGCGGCCACATTCCCGCCCGCCTCCGACAAGCGGGTCCATAACGCGTCAGGGAACGTGAACGCGGAACGCCGCGGCACGGGATCCATGCGACCCGACTCCCGTGCCAGGGCCAGCCAGCGCCATACCGTGCGCAGCGACACCCCGGCTGACTGTGCCGCGATCCGTACATGCACCGTCTCCAGCTTCCCCGCTTCATCCAGCGCGAGAAGACGCCGCACCACCACCTGCCGGGACAGAGCACGATCTTGAGACCGGAACGCGGGCGACGAAGCCCGCACAGCGGCCGCGCCAGCGCCCTGCGATACCGAAGCTGGCGACGGTGATTGAGCGGTCATAGAGCCAGGACACCCCTACCGCGCCCTGGAACACAGGAACGGGCATCTCCACGTCAGCACAAAGCCCGGTGTGCTAGGCCGAACACGCAGACCATGACAGCGACTTGGTCACCCCACGACAGCCAAGATCCCAAGATAACGAGCCCGGAAAAGCCAAGCTCAAAGGGCTACTGCCCCACAACGAGTCAGATGACGCCCAACCCGCTGCCACCACCCCACACACTCACAGGCGACTCCGTCGCCGGTGCGGCCAACTCCGTTGTCCGCGGCTCGAATTGCTCCGCAATTCGGCCTGCAGAAATTCGCTCCGCGAATTCCTTGGGCTGGCTGCAAGGAGAGTCGCTGGCGTTTTTCCGGTGCCGAAAGTTCCTGACTGCTTGTCAGGAACTTTGCTGTGCGCGCTCTCTGATGCTCCCTCAAAACCAACGGTTCCACCCTCTCATTTCGAGGGTGGAACCGCAAGCCCATCTTTTGCCGCACACTCTTCACGTGCTCTCGTAAACCGAATACCTATCTTTCTTCGCCTCTCCGCGCATTTCTGACGGCAAAGAGTCTGCGGTGCTTCTTCCATAGAGAGAAGCACCGCCGCGACCCAGATTTCTACTCTCCGTCATCGGCCGGACGTTTTGTCTAGTGGCCTACTGACGGTATCTGCTTCTATACCCAAGGGCTGCACCACACGCGCCCGCCGCTGTTCTCGTCGCACAGCTGGGCCTTCACCCACCTTATCTTGAATGGCCCGTTGTTAGCGCTGTTGCTCCGAGACGTTCCGACTCCGTCGGGGTTTGCGACGAGCTTACGGGGGCGCTCCACCCATTGCCACACGCCATCGGTGTTGTACTGGTATTCCACGTAAATGGTGGGGCCCAACCCGTCGGCTTCTTGGTCATGAACTCTTCCAGTAACGGAGGCGTTACCGTATTCGTCCCAGAAGATTTTTCCATGCATCGAAGATGCCCTGTGGTCCCCGCCGCCGGGAAACGCAAAATCGCGCCAGTAGTCCATCACAATGAGCCCGGGGTCCCAATGGTCAACTGCGTGCGCCGACGTGGGTAATGAAATGACCAGCCCAGCAGCGGCCATGACGATCCCAGCGCGTACTGCACTTTTGGTTGTCTTCATGGCTGGCGAACCTACGCGCGGAGGATATCGTTCGGTATCAACCTGAGGTTGACACCGAACTACAACCAGCGCGGTACAGGCTCTTCGTGGAACAGCCTGCTGTCGCTCCGTCAGCAGGACGGCTACCTGTAGAGCGGTCCGAGGGAGGCCGGCCACAGAGCGCTCGCCCCGGCTGCCGCGGAGCGGCCCGCCGGGCACGCCGACCGGCGCGGTCCCGTTCCCGCCTCTGCCACGAACCCGGAAAAGGCCGGCGCTGCGGACAGGGCCAGGCCAGGGGCCCGGGAGGGTGAATTTCCCCTCGCGTACGCGGGCGCGTTCTTGTTCGTGAATGCCCAACTTGCCCTGAAATCAAGGCTCTTGACACAGCTTCAGGTGTTTTGTCACGGTCCCGTGTCATCGAACCGAGGCGCACCGGGCGCCCGGTGATCGTGAACCGGAGGTACGTCATGGCCGAGACCGTGAACCTGGCCCAGTTCGGGCAGCGCGCGGGCGTGGGCCGCGCCGCCGTCGTCAACTGGCGCCGCAGGCATCCCGACTTCCCTGTGCAGGTCGGCGGCAGCGCTGAACACCCCGAATTCGACACCGATGCGGCGGACCAGTGGCTGCGCGATCACGGCAAGAACCGCCACGGCCTCACCACCGTGTCGTGCCGGTGCGGCGAGCAGCCCGTCACACCGCAGTCGCCGCTCAGCCGGGCCGACGACGCCAAACGGCGCCGCGACCTCATGGGCGAAATCGATGCCCTGGTCGGCGGGCACAGCGAGCTGACCGAGGCGCCGTGGTACCCGGCGCAGCCCGGTGACCAGCTCCTGGTCACCATGGAGGCCACCGAGACTCAGCCACGGTTCACCGAGCTGTACGAGGTCACCGACGACGGCCAGGAGCTGCGCGTCGTCGCCGTCGACGGGGCGCCCGAGGGTATGACGGGCGGGCGTGGAAGGGGGTGCGGCGGATGTCCTCGTCAGGTTCGAGCCGAGCCTCGACCCGTCCCGCAGTAACGACGCCAATCCTTACGTCGGCGGCGACCCGTACGCCGACTATCGGGGCGGTGACTTCGCCTTCACCCAGCTACCCGACCTGGCGGACCGCCGCTTCGGCGCTGGAGTTGTCGCGGCCGGCGACGAATTCTTCGCCGACCGGGAGAACCTGCTCTTGCTTCACCCTGCCGAGTTCGATCCTCATGCCTTCGGCCACAAGGGCAAGGTGATGGACGGCTGGGAGACTCGCCGCCTGCGTGGCGTATCGGCTGAGACTCCGCACCCTGACGCCGAAACCGACCATGACTGGGCGCTGATCCGGCTCGGCGTCGCCGGGGTCATCCGTGGAACCATCGTCGACACCGCGCACTTCCGCGGCAACTACCCGCGGGAGATCAGTATTCAGGGTGTCTGTGTCGTGGGGACCTGGAGCCCTGAGCAGTTGTTGTCCGACGACGTGAAGTGAGAGGAGATTGTCCCTCGCACTCCGGTGCGCGGTCATGCTGCCAATGGCTTCGAGATCGACATTGAGCGTCGCTGTACGCACCTGCGGCTCAACCAGCACCCCGACGGGGGCATCGCCCGGCTGCGCGTCCATGGTGAAGTGGTCATCGACCCGACCTGGGTCGCGTTGCTCGGCACACTCGATTTGGCCTGCGTCCTCAACGGGGGCACCGTCACGGCTGCTTCCGACGGTTTCTACTCATCGCCCGGAAACACGATCATGCCGGACCTGTCCCGCAAGATGGATGACGGTTGGGAGACCAGGAGGCGTCGCGACAAGGGCAACGACTGGATTGCTTACCGCCTTGCCGCTCAAGGCCAGATCCGGGCCGTGGAGATCGACACTGCCTATCTCAAGGGCAACGCCGCAGGCTGGATCGGGCTGTCCGTCCGTGATGGCGAGGCCGGCGACTGGGTCGAGGTCGTGCCACGCACGAAGCTCGAGCCGGACACATTGCACCGGCTGCCCCTCATAACCCCAGTCTCCGCCACCCACGTGCGGCTCGATGTCTTTCCCGACGGAGGTATCTCCCGACTGCGCCTGCACGGCAGCTTCACCGAGCAGGGCATCGCCGACCTCAAGCACCGCTACCAGAACCTGAGCGGCTGAAGCTCGCCCCTCATCTCCTGGTCACCCGCAGGGCTAGCACCGAGCCCTTCTTGCGCTCACACCGTGGCGTAGAGGTGCTCAGCAAGCACCGGATTCACCGCCTCAGGATGCGTGAGGCTAAGGAAGTGCTCGCCGCCTTCGACGATCACGACCGGCGCAGCCTTTGGTATGCGTGCCGCGATCAGTTCGGCGTTCGCGACGGGGTAGGCAGCGTCTTTCGTCCCGTGCAGCACCAGAGTGGGGCACTTGATCTCCGCCAGCCGCTGCACGATGTCGTCGCGGTCGATCAGTACGTTGTTGATGCATTTGATGTGCTGGCCCGGAAGGGCTCGCCACTTGGCCTTCCACTCCGAGGCATCCATGTCTCCAAGGCAGATGGCCGCCGTCCCGTCTAGGAGCTCTTCTTGAGGCCCTTCTGCCTGCCAGAGGTCGGCGGCCTGCCGATAGGCATGGGCGACTTCGGGGTCCTCTGCCTCTGCAGAGCTGCCGAGGACCGCGAGGGTCGCGATTTTCTCAGGGGACAGGAGCGCCATGCGCATGGCGATGAACCCGCCCTGGCTGACTCCCACGACTGACGCTCGCTGAATTTCCAGGTGCTCGAGCAGTGAGAGCGCGTCCTTGGCCACGTCCCAGAAGTCGAACGGGCCGTTGAGGGGAGTCCGTCCGTGGCCTCGCTCGTCCATAGTGATGAGCCGGAACTGCCCGCCGAGCGCCTGGACCTGGGGGGCGAACATGTCGCTGTCCATGAGGTAGCTATGCAGCAGGAGAACAGGCGGGCCTTCGCCGCCGTGGTCGACGTAGTGGACAACTTGACCATGCGGTGTGGTCACTAAAGGCATGCTGCTCCTTGGCCGAAGATCGAGAGATCATCACAGCCGGTCGTCCGGGGGTTGTCCAGGTGATCTCTGAAAGTGCGGGCGGGGCGGTCTGTGGCTCGGTGTCACAGGAGTGTGCGGAGTTAGGGTTGTTCAGCGCTTGAGCACCGGTATCACATGTCTTCTGCCCACTGACAAGCCCCCGCTGCTCAAGCCTCGCTAGAGGATCGGCCGCAGTGCTCTCCGACCGGTATTGCGCGGCCCCTGGCTCGGGAGTGCACTGGACGGATGCTGACGCGCATCGACCACATCGGGATCGCCTGCCACGACCTGGAGAAGACCGTCGAGTTCTATACCTCGACGTACGGCTTCGAGGTCTTCCACACCGAGGTCAACGAGGAGC
>NZ_JBHTCF010000049.1:0-7152 GCF_042665355.1 Streptomyces monticola
TCAGCAGGCCCTGCAGCGCGCCGCCCGCGCGCTCGCCGAGTTCAAGGTCGAGGGCATGGCCACCGCCATCCCCTTCCACCAGGCCGTCGTCGTCGACGAGGCCTTCGGGCCCGAACTGACCGGCTCCGACAGCCCGTTCAAGGTCCACACCCGCTGGATCGAGACCGAGTTCGTCAACCGGATCGAACCGTTCACGGGCACGTCCGCGCAGGCACAGGCGGACGAGAAGGACGAGGCGGGGCGCGAGACGGTCGTCGTCGAGATCGGCGGCAAGCGCCTGGAGATCTCCATGCCGGTGAGCCTGGGCATGTCCCTGGCGCGCACAGGCCTGGCGGCGGGGGCCAAGCCGAAACGGCGGGCCGCGCAGCGGACGGGCCCTGCCGCCTCCGGCGACACCCTGGCTTCTCCCATGCAGGGGACCGTCGTCAAGGTCGCCGTCGAAGAGGGCCAGGAGGTCGCCGAGGGCGAACTCGTCGTGGTCCTCGAAGCGATGAAGATGGAGCAGCCGCTGAACGCCCACAAGGCCGGCACCATCACGGGACTCACCGCCGAAGTCGGCGCCTCCCTCACCTCCGGCGCCGCCATCTGCGACATCAAGGGGTGATCCACGATGACAGCGGTGACGTACACCGAAGCGGTGAACGACGCCCTTGAACGGCTGAGTTCACTCGGTTACGAGCACGGCCCGGCCTTCGTGAACCATGCGCCGATGGCCGCCGAGGCGCTGGCGTACATGGGATACACCGAGTCGCTCCCGGAGTGGATCGAGCGGAATCTGCGGCTGCGCAGCTACCACCCGCAGCCCGAGTGCCGCTGGCCGTTGTCACCGTACGACCCGGCCGAGTGGCGCCCCGCCCTGGGGGACTTCGACCGGGTCGCCGACTGGACCGCTCTGTTCGCAAGGGAGTTGGCGCAGGAGGAGTGGCGGCACGTCCTGGCCCGCTGGTGGCCGCGGCTGCTGCCCGGAACGCTCGGCGCGCTCGGCCATGGAGTGATCCGTACGGCACATGCCGTCCGGGCCGTCGCGCTGGCCGGGGACGACGCGCGCCTCCAACTGGACGAACTGGCACGCGGCTTGGGCTACTGGGCCGCGCGTTACAAAGACGTCCCGGGCGGGACCGGCCCGGGCCGGAAGGGGGTGTCGGCTGGGGCGGTGGCCGACATCCCCTTCGATCACGACAGCGATAGTGACAGGGACAGTGACAGCGATGGCGGCGGGGCCGCCCTGGTCGGCCTGGACACACTCGTCGCCGAGGCCGCTGGCCGCTATGCGCGCACACCGCAGCACAACCCGGTGCCGCTGATCCACGCGGTCACCGTGCCCGCCGCCATACGTCTGGTGTGCGCGCACCTGCCCGTGGCGCAGCGCCTGCCGTCGTACCTGGCAGCTCGCGACAGCGTCCGCGTCATGGAGTCCTACTTCGGCGCGGGACCGGCGGGAGCCACGGGAGCGGTGCGTCCGGTGGCCGGTCTCCCGGCCGGTGCGGAGCTCTTCGCCACCGCCGCCGCCCTTGGCGACGAGCACGCCATCAAGCTCGCCGAGGTCGCGGTACGGCACAACGTACTGGCGCCGGATCACCGGTACGCGGCCGCGGCCCACGTCGCCAACGAGGCGCTCGCCCGGTTGACGCCGTGAACCTTCCGGAGCACAGGCACAGACAACTGAGGAGAGGCATATGGACGCGGCAGTGCTAGTGGTGGGCGCCGGGCCGGCCGGCATGATGCTCGCCGGTGAGCTACGTCTGGCGGGAGTCGACGTCATCGTCCTGGAGCGGCTGCCCGCGAGGACCGGCGAATCCCGGGGCCTCGGCTTCACGGCGCGCACCATGGAGGTGTTCGACCAGCGTGGACTCCTGTCGCGCTTCGGCGACATCGAGATCAGCAACGTAGGCCACTTCGGCGGTCTCCCGGTCGACTTCGGGGTACTCGACGGCGCGCACCAGGCCGCCAAGACGGTGCCGCAGTCGGTCACCGAGACGGTGCTCGAAGAGTGGGCGACGGACCTGGGCGCGGACATCAGGCGCAGCCACGAGGTCCTCGCCGTCAAGGACAAGGAAGACAGCGTCGAGGTCGAGGTCCGCGGACCCGACGGCGTGCAGACGCTGCGCGCCGAGTATCTGGTCGGCTGCGACGGCGGCCGCAGCACCGTCCGCAAGACCTGCGGTTTCGACTTCCCCGGCACCTCGGCGACGCTGGAGATGTTCCTCGCCGACGTGAAGGGCATCGAGCTCGAACCGCGCATGATCGGTGAGACGCTGCCCGGCGGCATGGTCATGGTCGGCCCGCTGCCCGGCGGCATCACCCGGCTGATCGTGTGCGAACGCGGCACCCCGCCGCAGCGCCGCGAACAGCCGCCGACCTGGCAGGAGGTGGCCGCGGCCTGGCAGCGGCTCACCGGGGACGACATCTCCCACGCCGAGCCCGTCTGGGTCTCCGCGTTCGGAGACGCCGCCCGCCAGGTGACCGAGTACCGGCGCGGCCGCGTCCTGCTCGCGGGCGACGCCGCGCACATCCATCTGCCGGCCGGCGGGCAGGGCATGAACACCAGCATCCAGGACGCCGTCAACCTGGGCTGGAAGCTCGCCGCCGTGGCCGCGGGCAGGGCCCCCGAGGCACTGCTCGACACGTACCACAGCGAACGCCACCCGGTCGGTGAGCGGCTGCTGATGAACACCCAGGCCCAGGGGCTGCTGTTCCTTTCGGGACCGGAAGTACAGCCACTGCGCGACGTCCTCACCGAGCTCATCAAGTACCCGGACGTCAGTCGGCACTTCGCGGCGATGGTCAGCGGCCTGGAAATCCGTTACGACATGGGCGGCGGCAGCCATCCGCTGCTCGGCCGGCGCCTTCCGCAGGTGGGGCTCACCGGGCATCCGCTGGTGGACAGCAGCACCAAGGCGCTGCACCAGGCCCGCGGGCTGCTGCTCGACCTCGCGGACAACGACCGGCTGCGGCGCAGGGCCGTCCTCTGGCAGGACCGCGTGGACATCGTCACCGCGGCTCCCGACGGGCTGCCCGCGGACAGTCCGCTGCACGGCACCACGGCCGTACTGGTGCGCCCCGACGGCCATGTCGCCTGGGCGGCGCCGGGGGTGCACAGCGATCTGCCCATGGCACTGGAGCGCTGGTTCGGCCCGCCGCGCTGAACCGGGTTCCTGCCGAACCAGCGGCGAACCGGGGCCACTTGAGCAGGCCGGGCACCCGGGCGGCCACTTGAGCATGCCGGACAGCCGCGCCTGAGCAGGCCGAAAGAGCCACCCAAGGCACCTTCGAGGGAGAAGACCATGCACAGCACGCTGATCGTCGCCCGTATGGCCCCGCAGTCGCACCAAGACGTCGCCCGGCTGTTCGCCGAGTTCGACCGGACCGAGATGCCGCACCTCATGGGCACCCGGCGGCGTCAGCTCTTCGCCTACCGGGGGCTCTACTTCCATCTGCAGGACTTCGACACCGACAACGGTGGCGAACTGATCGAGAACGCCAAGACGGACCCGCGGTTCATCCAGATCAGCGACGACCTCAAGCCCTTCATCGAGGCGTACGACCCCGTCACCTGGCGCTCGCCCGCGGACGCCGTCGCCGAGCGCTTCTACTCCTGGGAGACGGAGGCGTGAGCGGCCGTCGCGTGGCCGTCACGGGCATCGGGGTCCTCGCCCCCGGCGGCATCGGGACCGGCGCGTTCTGGAACCTGCTGAGCGAGGGCCGCACCGCGACCAGGGGGATCACCTTCTTCGACCCCTCGGCGTTCCGCTCCCGGGTGGCCGCCGAGATCGACTTCGACCCCGAGGAACACGGCCTGAGCCCGCAGGAGATCCGCCGGATGGACCGGGCCGCACAGCTCGCCGTGGTCGCGGCCAGGGAAGCCGTCACCGACAGCGCCCTCGACCTGGGCGCCTTCGCCCCGCACCGGATCGGCGTCACCGTCGGCAGCGCCGTCGGCGCCACCATGGGGCTCGACGAGGAGTACCGCGTCGTCAGCGACGGCGGCCGCCTCGAATCCGTCGACCACACCTATGCGGTGCCCCACCTCTACAACTACCTGGTGCCCAGCTCCTTCGCGGCCGAAGTGGCCTGGGCGGTGGGCGCGGAAGGGCCGAGCACGGTGGTGTCCACCGGCTGCACCTCCGGCATCGACTCGGTGGGATACGCCGCCGAGCTGATCCGCGAGGGCAGCGCGGACGTCGTGGTCGCCGGCTCGTCGGACGCCCCGATCTCCCCGATCACCATGGCCTGCTTCGACGCCATCAAGGCCACGACGCCGCGGCACGACGATCCCGTGCACGCATCGCGGCCGTTCGACGCCACCCGCAACGGATTCGTCCTCGGCGAGGGCGCCGCCGTGTTCGTCCTGGAGGAACTGTCCTCGGCACAGCGGCGCGACGCGCACATCTACGCCGAGATCGCCGGCTACGCCACCCGCAGCAACGCGTACCACATGACCGGACTGCGGCCCGACGGCGTGGAGATGGCCGAGGCCATCAACGTGGCCCTCGACGAGGCCCGGCTCAACCCCGAGGACATCGACTACATCAACGCGCACGGCTCGGGCACCCAGCAGAACGACCGGCACGAGACCGCGGCGTTCAAGCGCAGCCTGAAGGACCACGCCTACCGGACGCCGGTGAGCTCCATCAAGTCGATGGTGGGGCACTCACTCGGCGCGATCGGCTCCATCGAGATCGCCGCGTCCGCCCTCGCCATGGAGCACCACGTGGTGCCGCCCACGGCCAATCTGCACACCCCCGACCCCGAATGCGACCTGGACTACGTGCCGTTGACCGCACGCGAATGGACGACGGACGCGGTACTGACCGTCGGCAGCGGCTTCGGCGGATTCCAGAGCGCCATGGTGCTCGCCCGTCCCGAAAGGAGCCCGGCATGACCGCCAGCGTGGCAGTGACGGGCCTGGGCGTCGTCGCGCCCAACGGCCTGGGGCTCGCCGACTACTGGTCGGCGACGCGCAGCGGCAAGACCGGCATCGGCCGGATCACCCGCTTCGACCCGGCGCCGTACCCGGCCCAACTCGCCGGTGAGATACCGGGTTTCCAGGTCGAGGACCATCTGCCGAGCCGGCTCCTGCCGCAGACCGACCACATGACGCGCCTCGCGCTGGTCGCCGCGGACTGGGCCCTCGCCGACGCCGGTGTGAATCCGCGGAAGTTCCCCGCCTTCGACATGGGCGTGGTCACCGCCAGCTCCGCAGGCGGCTTTGAGTTCGGCCAGGCCGAGCTGCAGAAGCTGTGGAGCCTGGGCAGCCAACATGTCAGCGCCTACCAGTCGTTCGCCTGGTTCTACGCCGTCAACAGCGGCCAGATCTCCATCCGCAACGGCATGAAGGGCCCCAGCGGAGTCGTCGTCAGCGACCAGGCCGGCGGTCTCGACGCCGTCGCCCAGGCGCGCCGGCAGATCCGCAAGGGCACCCCGCTGATCGTGTCGGGCGCCGTGGACGCCTCGATCTGCCCCTGGGGCTGGGTCGCCCAGCTGGCGGGCGGCAGGCTGAGCCACAGCAACGAAGTGGCCCGCGCCTATCTGCCCTTCGACACCGACGCCCGTGGCCACGTGCCCGGCGAAGGCGGCGCCATCCTCGTCCTGGAGGACACCGAAGCGGCGCTGCGGCGCGGCGCCCGGGTCTACGGCGAGATCAGCGGATACGGCGCGACCATCGACCCGAGGCCCGGCAGCGGCCGCGGCCCCGCCCTGCGCAAGGCCGTCGAACTGGCCCTGGAGGACGCGGGCGTGAGCCCCGGCGAGGTGGACGTGGTGTTCGCCGACGCCGCCGGAGTCCCCGCCCTCGACCGGATCGAGGCCGAGGCGCTCGCCGCCGTGTTCGGCCCCCGTGGCGTGCCGGTCACCGCGCCCAAGACCATGACCGGCCGCCTCTACTCCGGCGCGGGCCCGCTCGACCTGGCCGCCGCGCTGCTCGCCATCGGCGAAGGCCTCATCCCGCCCACCGTGAACGTCACGCCCGCACCCGACTACGAACTCGACCTCGTGACCACACAGGCCCGCGCCGCCGACGTACGCACCGCGCTGGTGCTCGCCCGCGGCCAGGGCGGGTTCAACTCCGCCGTGCTCGTCCAGGCTTCCGGCCGCTGACGCCGGATTGGCGCCCTTCACCGCTGCTTCCCCTCCCCCGGTGAAGGGCGCCCGCTCCACGACCTCGCCCTCACACGGCTGACGACGAAAGGGACCCAAGTGAGCAATTCACAATTCACCCTCGACGACCTCAAGCGGATCTTGCTGGAGGGCGCCGGCGCCGAAGAGGGAGCCCTCGACGGCGACATCCTCGACACGGACTTCGAGAAGCTGGGCTACGAATCCCTCGCGCTCCTGGAGACCGGTGGCCGCGTGGAACGCGAGTACGGCATCACGCTCGACGACTCGGCCCTGACCGACGCCGCCACGCCCCGGCACCTCCTGGCCATCGTCCAGTCGCACCTCGAAGGCGGCGGACGCTCGGACCTCGCGGCCTGAGCCGTCCCGCCCGCGCACCGTCACGCCCCCACGCCGCACGCTCCATCACGCCCCCACACCGCACACTTCCGGGCCTGCCGCGGACCCCCCGGCAGGCCCGGTCGCAGCGCCCATCCACGGGAGAGAGACATGCCGCAGCACAGCCAACGGGTCGCCCTCGTCACCGGGGCCACCAGCGGAATAGGCCTGGCCACCGCCCGGCTCCTGGCCACACAGGGGCACCAGGTGTTCATCGGCGCACGGACCGCCGACAGCGTCGCGGAGACCGTCAAACAGCTCACCGACGAAGGCCTCGACGTCGACGGCACCACCCTCGACGTACGGTCCGCCGAGAGCGTGGCGGCGTTCGTCGCACGGGCCGTCGAGCGCTTCGGCACCGTCGACGTGCTCGTCAACAACGCGGGGCGCAGCGGCGGTGGCGTCACCGCGGACCTTGAGGACGAGCTGTGGGACGACGTCATCGACACCAACCTCAACAGTGTCTTCCGGATGACCCGCGAGGTGCTCAACACCGGGGGCATGCGCACCAAGGACCGCGGCCGGATCATCAGCATCGCCTCGACCGCGGGCAAGCAGGGTGTGGTGCTCGGCGCCCCCTACTCGGCCTCGAAGCACGGCGTGGTCGGCTTCACCAAGGCGCTCGGCAACGAACTGGCCCCGACCGGGATCACCGTCAAC
>NZ_JBHTCF010000050.1:0-6806 GCF_042665355.1 Streptomyces monticola
ATGCACCCAGATCACAGCCGCGCCAATCGCAGCAGCTCGTGGTCCGCCGGTGCTTGTCCGCCACTGATCAGCCGTGCACCAGGCCCCCGTCCACGTGGATGCTCTGGCCGGTCATGCCCGCGTTGTCGATGAGGGCGCTCAGTGCCTGGACAACCTCGTTCGTGCTGATCATGCGGCCGATGGGCTGCAGGCTGTTGACGTGGTGAAGGGCGTCGGCGCGGGTCCATCCGGCCTGGGCGACGATGGATTCGATCGTGCGCTCGGTGAGTTCGGTGTCGACGTAGGCGGGGCAGACGGCGTTGACGGTGACTCCGGTGTGGGCCAGTTCAAGGGCCGCTGAGCGGACCAGGCCGATGACGCCGTGCTTGGCCGCGGCGTACGCGGAGAGGTGCTTGAAGCCCCGCTTTCCCGCGATAGACGAGACGACGATGGCGCGGCCCCAGCCGTTTGCGGCCATGGGTGGCAGTGCGGCGCGCAGCCACTGGAAGACCGAGGTGAGATTCAGGTCTAGCATGCTCTGCCAGTGACTGTCGGTGGTCTCGTCGAGTTTCGCCGAACGGTTCCGGCCAGCTGCTGCGACCAGGATCTGGGTCAGGCCCCATTTCTCAGCGATCGTGTCGAGGATTTCGCCGGCGGAATCGGGACGCGTGACGTCCGTGGGAAGGACAAGGGTTTCCCCTGGGCATTCCGCTGCGGTGCTGACCAGTTCGCTTTCGGTGCGCGCCACCAGGGCAACGCGATGCCCTTGTCCGGATAGGTGGATGGCCGCTGCTCGCCCGATTCCCCGGCCGGCTCCCGTGACAACGCACACCCGACTGGTCACCCTTTGCCTCCTGCCCAGGCCGCCGATCGCGCCTGCATCAAGAATTTCCCTGCCGGACGAGTTCCGAATCTCGCATCCAAGGATCTCTTCTCGATGGGGTATTCATCACATGAATACCCCCACGCCGTACGCACCCCGGGTGCCCTCCTTGTCGCCCCCGCACGCCCTTGATCTTGCCCCGCCGCACTCCTGATCATCAGATCGGCACCCATTCTTCCGATTTCGCGAAAGGGTTTCCGATGCACGGAGTCGTCACCAACAGTGAATTTCAGTCCTGCATTCAGCGGGAATTCCCAGCAGTACGAAACAAGGCCTATCTGGACAGTGCGTGTATCGGGGTTGCGCCTTTTCGGGCGGTTCGCGCGGTGACGGATCTCGCGCAGGGGATGCAGTACTGCATCGGTGAGTCCGGTACCGAAATGCACGGGCGGCTCAACGTCACGAGGGCGGCAGCTCATCCCATGGCCGCCAGGCTGATCGGAGCCGAACCGAGCGATATCGCGCTGGTGGAGAGTGCGACGCAGGGGCTGAAGATTGCCGCTGAGGCACTTCCGCTCAAGGCCGGCGATCACGTACTGGTCCCTGACCTGGAGTTCGTTCAGATGGGGCTGATGTGGCGCCAGATGGAGGCGCGAGGCGTCACCGTGCGGGCTGTTCCCCATGCGCAGGGGCGCATCAGTGTCGATGCGGTACGCGCTCAACTGACGCCCGAGGTAAAGGTGTTGGCCATCAGCTCGGTGCAGTGGACCAACGGATTTCGGGTCGATTTGGCCAGCATCTCCGAGCTCTGCCGTCAGCGGGAGATCTGGCTCGTCGTGGACGCGGCCCAGCATCTAGGTTCCCTCGCGTTGAACGTGAAGGAAACACCGGTCGACATTCTCGTGTGCGGGGGCCATAAATGGCTGTGCTCACCGTTCGGGTCCGGGTTCATGTACCTGTCGCCGAAGGCGCGTCCGCAGCTGCGCCGCCCGCTAGCTGGTTTCTTCTCGGCGAAGCCGCCGGCCCGGACATGGGGAGAAGCGTTTCTCCGCACCGATATCACTCCGTTCCAGGAGTACGAGTTCACCGGTGATGCTTCGGCCTGGGAAACGGGAGGGACAGGAAACTATCCCGGGGCGGTCGGTCTCGCGGCCTCTCTTTCGGTCATTCACGAGCTGCGGCCGCAACGGATCCAAGAGCACATCCACGCCCTGGCCGACTATCTCCTGGAAGGTCTGGACCGTCTCGGCATCGAGACCGTCAGCCCCCGCGCCGTGGAGGACCGCTCCGGGATCGTCACGTTCCGCGCCGGCAACGCTGCCGCCGATCAGACGGTGCTCAGGACACTCCTCGCAGCTGGAGTCGCCGTCAGCATGCGCTACATCTCCGGGGTCGGAGGCATCCGCGTCTCCTGCCATCACTACAACACCCTTGCCCACATCGACCAATTGCTGGAAGCGGTTGAGAAGTGGCAGCACCGCCCCACGCGCCCACGACCGGCCCGTGCAGAGGCGGAGGGCAGCGACGCACGGTTGCTGCCACCGCTGGTCACGCGCCAACGAGCCTTGATCGACGCGCTCGACGACGACCTCATGGGGCTGATCACCGCACGCAACAGCGTCGCGCGCGGCATTCGGCTCGGCCGTCTGGCAGGTGCGTTGCCGCGCACCGATCTGGCGCGTGAGCGCGAGGTGATCGAGCGGTTCCATCAGCGCCTGGGCCAGGACGGGACACGTCTGGCGCTGGAGCTGCTGCGCACCACCAAGGGCAACACGTGAATCCCGACCGCCGCGGACAGCGAAGGGAGTCATGATGAGGATCACAGCAGCCCTCGCGGAGGGGGTACGTCAACCGTTCCATCTGCGCGAGGTGGAACTCGAGCACCCCCGCCATGGCGAAGTGCTCGTGCGCATGGCCGGATCCGGGATCTGCCATACCGATCTGATCTGCCGCGACCAGTGGTTCCCCGTCCCGCTGCCGGCCGTACTCGGGCACGAGGGCTCCGGCATCATCGAACAGGTCGGGCCCGAGGTGCATCACCTGGCCCCGGGCGACCGGGTGGTGCTGAGCTTCAACTCCTGTGGTCAGTGCAGGGCTTGCCTGCGTGGCCGATCGGCGTACTGCGCGGACTTCTTCGCCAGGAACTTCTCCGGCAGTCGGCCGGACGGATCCACCCCGGTGCGGGACGGGGACCATCCCGCGCACGCCGTCTTCTTCGGCCAGTCGTCGTTCGCCACCCATGCGGTCGTCTCCGAGCGGTCGGTGGTCAAGGTCGACACGCATCTGCCGTTGGAACTCCTCGGCCCACTGGGGTGCGGATTCCAGACCGGGGCCGGCGCGGTGCTCAACGCGCTCCTCTGCTCCCCGGGCAGCAGCATCGCCGTCTTCGGGGCGGGCGCGGTCGGTTGCGGCGCCGTCATGGCAGCCGCCATCGCGGGCTGCTCCACGATCGCGGTCCTCGGCCGAAACGCCTCCCGTCTCGCCCGGGCCAAGGCCGTCGGCGCCACCCACACCGTCGACCTCACCTTGGGAGATGCGGCGGCTGTCCTGCGGGAACTGACCGACGGAGCCGGTTTCGACTACAGCATCGAGGCCACCGGGGCCCCTGCCGTACTGCGCCAAGCCGTCGACTGTCTGGCGTTGGAGGGCGTCTGCGGGTTGGTCGGGGCCCCGGCCCTGGGCACCGAGGCCCGCCTGGACATGTCCGCCCTGCTCTTCGGCCGTCAGGTGCGCGGCATCGTCGAGGGCGACAGCAATCCGGCCCTGTTCATCCCCACCTTGCTGGACCTGCACCGCCAAGGGCGCTTCCCCTTCGACCAGTTGATCTCCCTCTATCCCCTCGGCCAGATCAACAAGGCCATCGACGACATGCACCACGGACGGGCCGTCAAGCCCGTGCTCAGCTTCCTGGGAGGTCCCGCATGAAAGACCACTTCAACGCTGCCGTCTACCTCCTCGACCGGCAGCTCGCCCGCGGGATGGGCCACCGGCCCGCGCTGATCAGCCCCCGCGGCACCGTGACGTATGCGGAGCTCGCAACCGATGTGGCCCGTGCCTGCGCCGGCTGGCGGGCGCTGGGAGTACGGCCGGAGGAGCGGGTACTGATCCACGCCGCCGACAGCCCCGAGATGGTCACCGGCCTACTGTCACTCATGCGCATGGGAGCCGTTCCCGTACCCGTGTCCACGATGAGTACCAGCACCGAACTGGCGGCACTCATCCATGACTCACGCTGCCGCTACGTACTGGCTGGACCGGAATTCTGCCACCCGCTGCAGCAGGCACTGACCGAGACGCCCACCTTTACGGATCTGCAGGGCGTCGTGGTGTTCCACGCTGCTCCGCTGCAACCGCCTTCGCCCGTCATCCGGCTGCGCTGGGAGCACCTGATGCGCGCGGGCGAAACCTCCTCCCACAGCGACCAGGCCGCCGACCACACCACAGAGGACTCCCCCGCCCTGTGGCTGTACACCTCCGGCACCACCGGCACCCCGAAAGCCGCCATGCACCGGCACGGCAGCATCCGCTTCGTCGCCGAACAGTACGGACAAGAAGTGCTCGGACTGCGACCGGAAGACCGCTGCTACTCGGTGGCCAAGCTCTTCTTCGCCTACGGCATCGGCAACTCCTGCTTCTTCCCCCTCTCCGTGGGGGCAGCCGCCGTACTGGACCCGTCCCCGCCCACCCCGCAGACCATCGCCAGACGCCTGACCGACGACGCACCCACAGTGTTCTTCGGCGTCCCCACCTCCTACGCAGCGCTCCTGCGCGAAGGGTCCCTGCCCGACTCCGCCTTCAACGGCGTACGTATGGCGGTGTCCGCGGGCGAACCGCTGCCGCCCGAGCTGCACATGCGCTTCCGTGCCCGGTTCGGCACGGAACTGCTCAACGCCATGGGCCCCACCGAGGCCCTGCACATCTTCCTCGCCAATCAGCCCGGCGCATCACGACCCGGCACCCTGGGCATGCCCGTACCCGGATACGAACTGCGCATCGAGACAGAGGACGGCACCGAAGCGGAAAGCAGCCAGCCTGGTGTCCTCAAGGTCAAGGCCCCTTCGGCCGCGACAGGTTACTGGTGCCGCCCCGACGCCACCCACGCCGTCTTCCAGGCGGAGTGGATCAATACCGGGGACCTGTTCACCCGCGACGAACACGGCTACTACACCTGTCTCGGCCGCGCAGGTGACATGATCAAGAGCGGTGGCATCTGGGTCACCCCGTCCGAGGTCGAGAACCGGCTGCTCCAGCATCCCGACGTGGCCGCCGCCTGTGTCGTGCCCGCCCCGGACGCCGACGGCCTCGACCGGCCCGTGGCCTGCGTCGTCCCCTCCGGCGCGGGCAGCGTTGACGCTGATGGCCTGGTCGCCTTCTGCCGTGAGGCCCTGACCTCGCACAAGTGCCCCCGCCACGTGCTCGTCTACCCGGATCTGCCCACCACGGGCACCGGCAAGGTCAACCGCAGGCTCGTCCAACAGCAGGCCCTGGCCCGACTTGAGGACCTCGGCCTCACCCCGCGCGTACCCACCCAGCCTGCGCACCTGCCGGCAGACCGTGTGGCATCCGCCGTCCCCGTTCCGTTCATGCCCCCGTCAGGAGGCAACTGACATGCCCCTCCTCGCTGCTCCTTCCACCCCCAACCCCGTCGACATGCTCTTCCACGGTGCTGGCGAGGCCGCCTCGCACAGTGAATCGGTGCCCAACGTCGGCGTGGTCCTCCATCTGACCGGGAACACCCCGGACCTCGCCCAGTTGCGGGGGCGGGTCAGCCGGAGACTGGACCAGCTGCCGTGCCTCACCCACACCCTCACCGTCCGCGACGGAGCACCTCAATGGACCCCCGCCAGGCCCGATCTCCAAGAGCACGTCGTCGAACGCCGCACCACGGCCGGGGCGGGCTGTCTCGACGACACCGTACGTACGCTGCTCCACGAACCCCTGCCGGCCACGGGCCCTGCCTGGCGACTCGTCCTACTGTCGGGCCATGCCACGGGCCGCTACTGCCTCGTCTTTCTCACCCACCACTCCGTACAGGACGCCGCGAACATCATGGCGGTCGCCGAAGCCCTCTTCGGCCCGGAAGCGGGCACCGGCGCTTCCTCGGCGACCGCGCTCACACCCGGCGACCTCCGCCCACCCAAGCTGCGGCAGCTCCTCAACACCACGGCTCACACCTGGCGCAACACACGCCCCCACAGCATGTGGAACTCCCCCACGCAGCCCCTGTCCGGACGCCGCCACGTCCTGTGGCAGGACGTTCCCACCGACCTGCTCAAGGACGCCGGCCGCGCCTACGGGGCAACCAGCAACGACGTGCATCTGGCGGCGCTGGCCCACGCGATCACACAATGGGCCGGGGAGCACTGGCCCGAGGCCCGCGAAGGCGGCGTCCCCATCATGGTCCCCGTCAACCTGCGCACCGCCGACGAGGTCGCCCTGCCCGGCAACCGCTTCTTCCTCGCGCGCATCGACCTGCCTGGCGGCGCCATGACCGCACCCAGCCGGCTGCGCCGCTCCCTTCAGGCCACCGCCCCGCTCAAGGACCCCGGCTACAAGCAGACCCTGTACCAACTGAGCCGACACGCCCCCCGGCAGGTTCTGGAACAGCTGCTGGCCCGCAGTGCGGCCCCGGACCGGCTGACCGTCGTGGGGTCGATCTTCAAGATCCGGCAGAGCCTTCACTACCACGGAGACCCAGTCGACCGCATCGTGCCGATGATCTGCTGCCCCGACGGTTTCCCGCTCACCGTAGGCCTGTTCCTGTACGGCGAGACCTCCACCGCCTGCTTCCAGATCGATCAGGCGCTACCCGAGGCCGACCAGATCCCGCGTCTGTGGCGCCAGGCCATCGACGCCATCGCCCAGGCCGCCGGCCCTGTCCCGCCCCGCCGCTGACCTCGTCGATCTCGGTACGGAACTGGGGGAACGCATTGAGCCGGACCTCTTGGGCTCGTCAGTCGTAGTCGTCGCGCCAGTACCGGGTCAGGTCCTGCATGTAGCCCAG
>NZ_JBHTCF010000051.1:0-6097 GCF_042665355.1 Streptomyces monticola
GGCTCTTCCACATCCTCAGCGGCAACCTCGGCCACCAGATCGAGCACCATGCCTTCCCCGACCTGCCCAGCAACCGCTACGCCCAGATCGCGCCCCGGGTGCGAGAACTCTGCGAGAAGTACGACATTCCCTACGTCACCGGCCCGCTGTGGCGGCAGTACGCCTCCACCTGGGGACGCATCCTGCGCTTCACCCTGCCGGTTCGTTGAGCCGGCCGCCGCGGTGGGAGCCGTTGCCATAGGGGCCGCCGCGGTGGGAGCCGTTGCGATAGGGGCCGCCGGGGTGGGAGCCGTTGCGATGGGAGGCAGCATCCGGTCCTCCCACCAGGACAGGCCCATCACCGTGCCGAGTAGGACGAAGGGGACGAGGAGGACCAGCGCGTACATGGGCATCGCCTGCTGTCGGGCCTGTGCGACGGGACGGGCGGCGGCTCATTGCCCGTACGGGGGCATGGAGACGGGGCCGGGCCGCGTGACGACGGCAAGGTGGCACGCGCGTGACGCGGCGAGGTTCCGGGGCCGATGCGTGGCGCCCTCCGGGGAGCGCGATGGCTGCTCGACGCTGCCAGGGGCCGGGGCGGCACGGCGGACACTAGCCGCCGGCGTTGTCCTTGGACAGGAGACAAGCGGCCATCTACGCCGGCCCCTGCGCTGTGACCTCGGAAGCTATCTACAACCTCCTGCCAGTACTACGCTGTTGGGTGAAGCCCCAGCCCCCGGCAGCGACCAACCTCCCCCAAGCTCGTGAGTCAGCTTGCGCAGGAGGTCCCTTCGCGCCGGGGAGGCCCCGCCGTGATGCTCTTGCTCGCCATCGTTGCCGTAGCCCTGTTCGGTCTGGGCTTTGTGAACTCCCTGTGGTGGGTTGCCGGGGCCGTGCTGGTCTTCGGGTACTTCCACTACGCCCGACGAGGACCGGACCGGCGCCCGCGACGCGGTGACGATTCCGCGTACGGGGAGTACGGAAAGCGTGGGGAGTACGGCGAGTACCGGGACTCCCGGGACCGTGAGGACCGCTGGGCGCGCCGTTACCGGCACCAGCGCCGCGGACGTTGGCTGCGCCAAGACCGCCGCGACCGCCAACACCATCACTAGGTGAGTGTCATGGACGAAACGGTCAGGACCGAGGAGGAGCAACGGGCCTCGAAGGCCGAGGCACTCTGGGGAGACGCGGCCCTCACGCCGGCCCTCGTCATACTCCGCACGGAGAACGACACGCTGCGCAGGGCGCTGGCCGGCCATGTGGTGATCGACCAGGCGCGCGGCATGGTGATGGCCCTGACGCCGTGTTCCCGCGCGGAGGCCAGGAGCCTGCTGGTGGATGTCTCACGCCAGTGCGACCTCAAGCTCCGCGAGGTCGCCGCGGCCTTCGTTGCCACCTCGGACGGGGTGGAGCTGCCCCGCCAACTGCACCTCGCACTGCGCAGGGTGCTAAGGCGACTGCACGCAACACAGCGCGATGACCCGCACAGCCGAGCATCGGGCGAGCCTCCTGAAAGGGGCAGAACATGATCCGCACCGCTGACATCCGCGAGTGGCGCGACCGCGCCGTCGTGGACACCGAGGGGCACAAGATCGGCGTACTCGAAGCGGTCTACGTGGACACCACCACCGACGAGCCCGCCATGGCCACCGTGCGGACCGGACTGCCGACCCGGCACCGGCTGCTCTTCGTGCCCCTCGACGAAGCCGTCGCCGGACCGGACCGGCTGAAGGTCCGGTACACCAAATCCCTGGTGCGCCAGGCTCCTTCGATCGGTACGGACGACGTTCTGCCCGCCGAACAAGAGGCAGCGATCTTCCAGCACTATGGCCTCTCTTACCAGCCCGGCTCCGCCGGCGAACGGCAACTTGCCCGCCGCTGACGGCCTGCGCCCGCATCTTCCCGTATCCGCCTATCCGTTCTGCCTGGCCGTTCTGCCCATCCGTCCATCTGCCCATCCGCGTGATGAAGGGCGCTCCATGTATCAGGCGACCACGGTTCCCGAGGCCCGTCGCATGCCCCCGGCCGCATCTGAAGCGGAGGAAGTGGATTCGTTGGCAGCCGAGGTCGTCGAACTGCGCGCCAAGAACGACCAGTTGAACCGGGCTCTGGCCAGCCGCACCGTGATCGACCAGGCATGCGGCATGGTGATGGTGCTCGCTCCGTGTTCCAGTCAGCGGGCCTGGGACCTGCTGGTGGACCTCTCGCAGCACTGCAACGTCAAACTCCGGACCGTGGCGGCCGCCCTGGTCGCCACCGCCGAGGACGAGGCGCTCCCGGAGCAGATGCAACGCGAGCTGCGCGGTGCGCTGCGGCGCCTGCACGCGGCCGTGCCACGGTGACCGTCCCACGAGGTCGGCAACAGCCTCCGGTGCGCGGGGCCGGAACGACGGTCTCAACGGGCGGCACCGGGAGCTGTGAACTCAACTCTCCGGTGCCTTCGTCCCGGCCGACCGTCGGACGCTTCCCTCGGGTAGCCCGCCTGATGCACCTCAAACACAGGCCGAGCGCCCTCGTCCAGCGGTCATGCGGATGCCGTATGAGACCTCCGCCGGACCGTTCCGTTTGGCGTCGACGGCCGCGGCTACCCGGCCGTGCACAGCCCGAAGTGCGGGTCCAGCCACCGGAAGGCATGCCATGTCCATCGGCTTCCTCGTCGCCCTGCTCGTGGTGGTGGTCCTCATCGCCGGACTGCTCGCCGCCAAGTTCCTCTCGAAGTTCCTCACGAAGTTCCTCGCGGGCGGGGGCGCGAGCGGACTGCGCCGTCGCTTCGGCCCGGAGTACGAGCGGACCGTGGCCCGGTACGACGGTGACACCGAAGCGGCCGAGAAGGACCTCGACGGCCGTATCCACCGCTACGGCGGGCTCAAGATCCAGCTGCTGACGATGGAGGCGTACCAGCAGTACGCGGCCGAATGGTCCTACGCCCAGGAGGAGTTCGTGGATGAACCCGCCAAGGCGGCCGCCCATGCCGACGGCATCCTCGGCGGGCTAGCCCAGGAGCGCGGCTTCCCGGCCCACCCGTACGAGGAGCAGCTCGCCGCGCTGTCGGTGCACCACCCGCGGCACGTCGAGAGCTACCGCCGGCTGCACGCGGCCGTCCACCGCACCGACAAAGACCAGCCCGGGACGGGGGAGACGGGGGAGACGGAGGATCTGCGCGACCTCTTCGTGCAGGCCCGCGCCTTCTACGACGACCTTGCCGGCGAGTCACCCGGGGACGCGGACACCCAGCACACCGACGACACCCCGCACACCGACGGGCCCGAGCGGCGCCCCTGGGGCACCCTGCGGCGCCGCGACGCCAGCCGAGGGAGCACACTCAACGCCGGCGTCCACGACCCCGGGCGGCCCACCCGGTCCCCAGACCGCCCGAATGCAGGGCAAGAAGGGCAAGCCCGACGAGCATGAGACTGGTCGGGCTGAAGACCGCCTCGGTCGACGTCTCGGTGACGTGAATGATGAAGGCGACGACGAAGAGCACAGCTGCTGCGAATGCGAGCATTTACCTACTCCTGCCAGGGGGAGCGATACGCCTCGACCCATCGGCGAGGTCTGTGTCGCTGTCGGCCGGGTTCCCCCGTTTCACACAGTCATTCGGGACGGCCCGGCGATGGCGGGATGTGAGCCGTCCGATACCGGGTGGTGCGTCAGTGCTCCAGGTGCATGACGTCCGCAAGGGAGATCGTGTACTCCCCGTCGGCCGACGACTGCGTGAGGTACTCACGGCCCGGCTCCATCCAGCCAGCCGTCACGGCTGCCTCGACGGCGCTCTCCTCGACGGCGGTCTCCTCGACGGCGGTCTCCTCGACGGCGGTCTCCTCGGCGGCCTTCGCCTCGGCGTTCAGGGCCTCGTCCCTGCCCATGTGTCCCCCGGCCGAGGCTGCGCCGACGGCCTGTGAGGCCTGGAGAGTGCTGCGGGAGCTGAAGCGCACGCCCGGAGCCTCCGCCTCCGAGCTCGCGCGCGCCGCAGTCCACACGCCACAGGCGTTCAGCCGCATCCTGCGCTCCCTGCAGGAGGAGGGGCTGGTGGAGCGTTCACCGGCCCGTGGCCGAGTGGTCGACAACCACCTCACAGCCAAGGGTCACGAGGTGCTGGACGAAACCTTCGCCCGGATCGAGGCGGACCTGGCCCCGGCCCTGAACAGGTTCGGCAAGACCAACGCCGAGGAGTTCCAGCGTCTGTCCCGCCTCCTCATCGCAGCCCTGGGGGATCCAGCCTGAGCCGGTTGTCCGGGGCGCGGCAGTGGTTACCTCCGGCGGGATCCACTGCCGCGAGGACGGAATAGTCGTCCTCAAGTTCTCCCGTCACCTTGCCGAGCAAGTCCGCACCGGCGAGGTGAGCCTCGACGGTGCCGGCGGCTGGGCCGCTGACACGGGAGTAGCTGGGCTGCGGGCCGCCCTCGCGGAGCAAGGCGTCCTCGGCGGCCAGGAGGGCACGGGCGGCGCCTTGAATCGACTCCTCTCGGGCGTGCCCGGCGGGTCCCCGCACCCTTCTCAGGGGCGATGTTCGGACAATCTCACGCGCCAGGCCGCCTTGCGTCGCCCGCAGCGCCTAGGGTTCCCCTCGTCCAAGATCATCCGATAATGCCGCCCCCGGTAGGCCAGGTAGGCCCGGTAGGCCAGGTAGGCCAGTTCGGGCCTCGCCATAGTTCGGAGCCGAGGCCGTGGCCCGCACGGCCCGGACCTATCAGGTGCGCCTCAAGATCGTGCGCCCAGCGGTGTTGAAGGGTCGAAGAACAGAAGGGAACCGCCATGTCCGAGTCCACAAGTCCGGCGAACACCAACCCTGACACGGCAGTCGATGAGACAGACTCGAAGTGGATCGATGAATTCGCCACCGACATGACCCACCTCAAGCCCATCTGGGAACCAGACAGCGTCCAGGCCGGTGGTGGCGAACTCAAACTGCTACTCATGCAACACTCTGGGGCGGCTGTCTCGTCCAAGCAGCCCCTTGGCCGTTTCGGACGGATCGACGTCAAAATGAAGGCGCCCCAACCCATGTCCGGCGTTCTCACTGCATTTCACGTGATCACCGATGGTGACAAGCATTCCGAAATCGCCTTCGAGCACGGGGGGACAAACGACAGCGCAATATGGATGAACTACCACGTCGATGGAGCGATTGAGGATCCGAAGGACAGAATTCCCCTGGGGTTCGAAGCAAGCGCCGGTTTCCACACCTACTCGGTCGCATGGACACCCACTCACCTGCAATGGATCGTCGACGACGTCGTCAAGCGCACGGTCCCCACGCCGGAAGGGTTCTCGAAGGACGGTTCCCCCTTCGTCTTCCGAGCCTCAATCGGGAATGCCGATGACTGGGAGAGTTCCGACACAGGAGTGAACCGAACGACCGACTGGTCAAAGGAGCCCTTCACCGCTCATTTCCAGTCGATCGCGTACACGCCACTCCCGTCGAGTTCGTAGCATCCATATGAGCTGCCTCTCTTGACCCGCTCGCAGACATAGGGGTCTGACCCCAGGCCCTTGGTGATGACCATGGGCCTGGGGCCACGTCCATCAACCACTGCTCGTCTTCCGCCGGCTGACCAACGGGAGACGAGCAGTGCCCCGATTCATGCGGAAGCCGGGCAGTGTTCTGCGCCGACGCAACCACGGGTGATCGTCGGCACGTTCAGCCCAAAACGGGCCCCGGGTGGGTGCCCTCCACGATGAGCACGAAATCCTTCATGAAGCGCCGCCTTGGTCCCTCGCTGGACGCTTTCGCCCGCCACTGTCATCAAGATCTCCAACCGCCTGTGCTTCGAGGTTGGGAGGCTAGCCCTCGACACTGACGATGAGTGTTGGCTCAGTGGCGTTCAGTAATGGGTGGTGTTGTGATCCGTGCCCAAGCCGACCCAACGTGCATTGCGGGCAAGCCCTGTTGTGGCTTGCGGGTCAGAGCAAGGCGCGCAGCACGCGCTCCCGCAGAGCCCCATCCGCAATGGTGTCCGCGTCGCGCCAGGCGGGAGTGTCTTGGTTCTTGGCTCTTCCAAGAATTTCGTAGGCGTCAGTTGAGCAGGATGAGCTGGCGTAGGAGGCGGTGTCCGGCTCGGCCGTAGAGCTGCCGTTTGATGAGTTTGACCTTCGTGTTGGCGCCTTCGGTGCGGCC
>NZ_JBHTCF010000052.1:0-5995 GCF_042665355.1 Streptomyces monticola
CCAGGACTCGACGAGGCGGTACAGCGCGACCTCGATGGCGAAGAGGGCGGGCTGGGTGAACTCGGTGCGGTTGAGCTTCTCCGGGTCCTCGCCCCAGATCACCTCCCGCAGCTCGCCGCCGACCTCGTCAAGGGCGGCCAGTACGGCATCGAAAGCTTCGGCGAACACCGGGAACGCGTCGTACAACTCACGGCCCATACCAAGGCGTTGGGCACCCTGACCCGTGAACAGGAACGCCGTACGGCCGTCCTGAGCGGCGCCGGTGACCACTCCCGGCGCGGTCTCGCCCCGGCTGAGTGCGCCGAGCGCGGCGAGCAGTTCCTCGGTGTCCGAGCCGGTGATCACCGCGCGCTGCTCCCAGGCGGTGCGGGTGACCGCGAGGGAGAGGCCGATGTCGGCGGGGGTCTGTTCCGGGTGCGCGGTGACGTGCGCGTGGAGCCGCGCGGCCTGGGCGCGGAGCCCGGCCTCGTCGCGGGCGGACAGCGTCCACAGAGGGCGGGCCTGGGCGCCGTCCGGTGCGATGACGGGCTCGGCGGGCTCGGCCTGGTCGGCGGCCTGCTCGATGACCACGTGCGCGTTGGTGCCGCTGATGCCGAAGGACGAGACGGCCGCACGGCGCGGGCGCCCCTCGGCTTCCGGCCAGGGCTTCGCCTCGGTGAGCAGCCGGACCGTGCCCGACTCCCAGTCGACGTGCGGGGTCGGCTCGCCGACGTGCAGGGTCTGCGGCAGTACGCCGTTGCGCAGCGCCTGCACCATCTTGATGACGCCGCCGACACCGGCAGCCGCCTGGGCGTGCCCGATGTTGGACTTGAGGGAGCCGAGGAAGACCGGCTGCCGTGCGTCCCGTGCGCTGCCGTACGTGGCGATGATCGCCTCGGCCTCGATGGGGTCGCCGAGTTTCGTGCCGGTGCCGTGGGCCTCGACGGCGTCTACGTCGGCCGTGGTGAGCCCGCTGTCGGCGAGTGCCTGGCGGATCACCCGCTGCTGGGAAGGACCGTTGGGGGCGGTCAGGCCGTTGCTGGCGCCGTCCTGGTTGACGGCCGAGCCGCGGATCACCGCGAGCACCTGGTGTCCGTTGCGGCGCGCGTCGGAGAGCTTCTCCACGAGGAGCAGGCCCACGCCCTCGGCCCATGAGGTGCCGTCTGCGTCGGCGGAGAACGACTTGCTGCGCCCGTCGGCGGCGAGCCCGCGCTGGCGGGAGAACTCGACGAACATGCCGGGCGCCGACATCACGGTGACACCGCCGGCGAGGGCGAGGGTCGTTTCGCCCTGGCGCAGCGAACGTATCGCCATGTGCAGCGCCACAAGGGACGACGAGCAGGCCGTGTCCACCGTCACGGCGGGCCCGAGCAGACCGAGTTGATAGGCGATCCGGCCGGACATGACGCTGTTGGTGGAGCCGGTGAGGAGATGGCCCTCGACGCTCGGCGGGCCCTGGTGCAGCCGCGGACCGTAGTCGAGGGCGGTGGCGCCGACGAAGACGCCGGTGCGGCTGCCGCCCAGACCGCGCGGGTCGAGACCGGCCCGCTCGACGGCCTCCCAGGCCGTCTCCAGGAGGAGGCGCTGCTGCGGGTCCATGGCCAGGGCCTCGCGCGGCGAGATCCCGAAGAAGCCCGCGTCGAAGAGGCCCGCGTCGTGCAGGAAGCCGCCCTCGCGCACCGAGCTCTTGCCGGAGCGCTCCGGGTCACGGTCGTACAGGTCCTCGTCCCAGCCGCGGTCCCCGGGGAACCCGGAGATCGCGTCCCGGCCGTCGGCGACCAGCTGCCACAGGTCCTCGGGCGAGGCGACGCCGCCCGGGTAGCGGCAGGCCATGCCGACGATGGCGATCGGCTCGTCGGCGTCCGTGGCGCCGCCGGCCGTGAACACCTCCGCTTCGTCCGGGACCGCGCCCAGCAGCTCGGCGCCGACGTAGCCGGCGAGCGCGGCGGGCGTCGGATGGTCGAAGAGCAGGCCGCTGGGCAGTTCGAGGCCGGTGGCGGTGGAGAGCTGGTTGCGCAGCTCCACCGACATCAGGGAGTCGAAGCCGAGATCCTTGAACGGAAGGCGGAGATCGACGCGTTGGCCCGGCGCGTACTCCAGGACCGCCGCGATCTGGGCGGTCACCAGGTCGGTGACGGCCCGCTCGCGCTCGCTGTCGGAGAGCCCGGCGAGGCGTGCGCCGAGCTCACCGCGCGGGGCGGCGGCGGGCGCCGCGGGACCGGACTCGGCGGTGGGGAGCGCGGCCGCGGGCAGCTCGGCGCGCTCGGCCGGGCGGCCGCCGATCCAGTGACGGCTGCGCTGGAAGGCGTACGTGGGCAGCGCGACGCGCTTGGCGCCGCGGACCGCGTACATCGTCGACCAGTCCACGTCCACGCCGTTCACCTGCAGCGTGCCGAGCGCGGTGAGTAGCCCGAGCCCCGCGTCCCGGCGGCGGTGCAGCACGGAGACGGCGACGGTGTCCTGGCCGGGTGCGGACTCGGCGACGAGCGGGGTGAGGACGGTGTCGGGGCCGATTTCGAGGTACGTGGTGACGCCTTCGGCGGCCAACGAGCGGATGCCGTCGGCGAACCGGACGGCCTCGCGGACGTGGCGTACCCAGTACTCGGGATCGGTCAACTCGGTGGCGATCTGCCCGGTGACGTTGGAGACGACCGGGATGACGGGGTCGCTGTAGGTCAGGGACCGGGCGACGGCACGGAACTCGTCGAGCATCGGCTCCATGAGCGGCGAGTGGAAGGCGTGCGAGACCTTCAGGCGAGTGGTCCTGCGGCCCTCGTTCTCGAAGTGCGCCTGGACGGCCAGGGCCTGCGACTCGTCGCCGGAAACGACCACGGCGGACGGGCCGTTGACCGCGGCGATCGTCACGCCGTCGGTGAGGTGGGGCAGGACCTCGTCCTCCGTGGCCTGGAGGGCGACCATCGCGCCGCCCTCGGGCAGGGCCTGCATCAGACGCCCGCGCGCGGCGACGAGGCGGACGGCGTCCTCGAGGGAGAGGACGCCCGCGACATGGGCGGCGGCGAGTTCACCGATGGAGTGCCCGGCGAGGAAGTCGGGCCTCTGGCCCATGGATTCGAGCATCCGGAACAGCGCGACCTCGACGGCGAAGAGCGCGGGCTGTGTGTACTCGGTCCGGTTGAGGAGATCGGCGTCCTCGCCCCACATCACCTCGCGCAGACGGGGCCCGAAGTCGTCCGGCAGGGCTGCGACGACGGCATCCAGAGTGCCGCGGAAGACATCGCAGCTCTCGTAGAACTCCCGTCCCATGCCCAGGCGTTGGGCGCCCTGGCCGGTGAACAGGAAGGCGGTGCCGCCCGCACGGACCGTCCCGGTGACGACACCGGGTGCCGTGCGTCCCTCGGCGAGCGCCGCGAGGCCGGAGAGCAGCTCGTCGCGTTCCTCGCCCAGGACCACCGCCCGGTGCTCGAAGGCGGTCCGCGCGATGGCCAGCGAATTACCGATGTCGACGGGGCGCAGCTCGGGGTGCGCGGTCACATGCTCGTGCAGCCGGGCGGCCTGGGCGCGCAGGGCCTCCGGGCTCCGGCCGGAGAGTGCCCAGGGCAGCACACCGGCCGTGACGGGGGCCGCGGCGTCCGTCGCGGTGTCCGGCACGGCCGGCGCCTCGGTCAGCACCACATGACAGTTGGTGCCGCCGATACCGAACGAGCTGACTCCCGCGACGAGTTGACGGTCGGGGTGCGGCCACGCGGACAGCTCCTGCGCGACGGACAGGCCGAGCCCGTCGAGGTCGATGGCCGGGTTCGGCGACTCGTAGTGCAGGCTCGCGGGGATCTCACGGTGGTTCAGGCTCAGCAGCGCCTTGATCAGACCGGTGATACCGGCGGCGCCCTCCAGATGCCCGACATTCGTCTTCGCCGAGCCCACCAGGAGCCGGTCACCCGAGTCACGCGCGGAGCCCAGGACGCCGCCGAGCGCACCCGCCTCGATGGGGTCGCCCACCGGGGTGCCGGTGCCGTGCAGCTCGACGTACTGGACCTGGCGCGGGTCGATACCGGCCTTGTCGTACGCCTCCCTGAGGACCTGCTGCTGCGCCTCGCCGCTGGGCACGGTCAGGCCGGGAGTGGCCCCGTCGTTGTTGACGGCGCTGGCACGGATCACACCGTAGATGTGATCGCCGTCCGCGCGGGCCCGGTCGAGCGGCTTGAGGATGACGACGCCGCCGCCCTCACCGCGGACGAACCCGTTGGCGCCCGCGTCGAAGGTACGTGGCACACCGTCGGGGGAGAGGCCGCCGAAGCGCTCCTCGGTGAGCGCTGTCTCGCCGAGGATGTTGAGATTGACGCCGGCGGCGACGGCCACGGACGACTCGCCGCTGCGCAGCGACTCGCAGGCCAGGTGCACGGCCACGAGTGAGGATGACTGGGCGGTGTCGACGGTGAGGCTCGGACCGCGAAGCCCCAGGTGGTACGAGACGCGGTTGGCGATGATGCCGCGGCTGACGCCCGTCATGGTGTGCTGCGTGATGGCCGCCGGACCGTACTGCCCGACGAGGCTCTCGTAGTCGGAGCGGATCGTGCCGACGAACACCGACCCACGACTGTCGCGCAGCGCCGACGGCACGATCCCGGCGTCCTCCAGGGCCTCCCAGGCCAGTTCGAGGACGAGCCGCTGCTGGGGGTCCATGGCGGCGGCTTCACGTGGCGAGATACCGAAGAACCCGGCGTCGAAGTCGCCGATGCCGTCGAGGAACCCGCCCCTGCGGACCCCCTCCTGCGCAGGCGCTTCCACGGTCTCCCAGCGCTCGGACGGCACATCGGTGACGGCGTCCGTCCCGTTGCGCAGAAGGTCCCAGAAAGCCCCTGGGTCGGGTGCCATCGGAAGCCGGCAGGACATTCCGATGACAGCGACGGCCTTTTCCTCCGGGCCCGGACCCTGGTTCTCCGCAGAAGTGCCCTTACTCGTCATCACGCTCGGCTGCCCTTTCCTTGCCGAATTCTCAACGGCCCGAAACAACACGGGTTCTGAACATCAATTGACCGGCTCCTGACACCCCTTGACATTCGGGTGCCGAAAGCCGCGTCCTGTGCAATACCGGAGGGTTGACGAGGTCTCCGTCACGCGCTGCGCGCGACGGCCCGCTGGAAGGCGCCGTCGTAGAAGAGCAGCCCGTCCTGACCGCTGCCGAGTCGCGCCTCGACGACCTGGCCGACAAAGATGGAGTGGTCGCCGAAGCTGTGCGCCGCGGACAGGTCGCACTCCAGCCAGGCGAGGGCGCCGGTGAGCAGCGGCGCACCGGTGCGCGGCCCGGGCGCCCACTCGATCTGGGCGAACTGCGCAGGTCCGAGCGGTCGCTTCTTGTCCGCGAAGAACCGCACCACGTCCTCCTGCGCGGCCTCCATGATGGAGACGCCGAAGTGGCCCGCCGCGGTGATGGCCTCGTGCATCACGGCACTGTGGCCGACGCAGCACAGCACGGACGGCGGGTCGAGCGACACCGAGGTGAACGCGTTCGCGGTCATGCCGTGGAGGTGGTCGCCACCGGTGGACAGCACGGTGACGCCCGTCGCGAACCGGGCCATGACGTCCCGCAGCGCAGCCGGTGCGGCGTCCGCGGCCGTAGCCCGGTCCCCTCCGATTTCTGTGGTCACAGAGTTCATGTCACGCCCTTCATGTAATCCATTAACGAGGGAACCTACGGGAGCCGCGGGAATCGGCTGGCACTGCCGAGTAACTGGCTGCTCCGGCCTTCGACTTCATCGTGTGGCCAACAGCACAGCTACTTGAGTGCACGGCAAAAGAAACGTCATCTTCCGGTAATCGGCAGGTCTTTGACGGCCGTTCGTGCAGTTTCCGGACGGTGATCGGCCAGTAGTCGGCTTCGGCTAGCTTTCTGAGCACTCCGAACTGATCCGAGTAGGGAGCCGTCGTGCGCAAGGTGCTCATCGCCAACCGTGGCGAAATCGCTGTCCGTGTGGCCCGGGCGTGCCGGGACGCGGGGATCGCGAGTGTGGCGGTCTACGCCGATCCGGACCGGGACGCGTTGCATGTGCGTGCGGCG
>NZ_JBHTCF010000053.1:0-5259 GCF_042665355.1 Streptomyces monticola
ACCGAAGGGAAGCGCCCGGAGGAAAGCCCGAGAGGGTGAGTACAAAGGAAGCGTCCGTTCCTTGAGAACTCAACAGCGTGCCAAAAGTCAACGCCAGATATGTTGATACCCCGTCTCCGGCCATCATGGCTGGGACGTGGTTCCTTTGAAAGTCCTGCCGCCATTGTGTGTGGCAGGCAAACACAGCGAGGACGCTGTGAACGACCGGGATTATTCCTCCTGGTTGTTCCGCTCTCGTGTGTGTCGACCGGATTACCGGTAAACATTCACGGAGAGTTTGATCCTGGCTCAGGACGAACGCTGGCGGCGTGCTTAACACATGCAAGTCGAACGATGAAGCCGCTTCGGTGGTGGATTAGTGGCGAACGGGTGAGTAACACGTGGGCAATCTGCCCTTCACTCTGGGACAAGCCCTGGAAACGGGGTCTAATACCGGATACGACACGGGATCGCATGATCTTCGTGTGGAAAGCTCCGGCGGTGAAGGATGAGCCCGCGGCCTATCAGCTAGTTGGTGGGGTGATGGCCTACCAAGGCGACGACGGGTAGCCGGCCTGAGAGGGCGACCGGCCACACTGGGACTGAGACACGGCCCAGACTCCTACGGGAGGCAGCAGTGGGGAATATTGCACAATGGGCGAAAGCCTGATGCAGCGACGCCGCGTGAGGGATGACGGCCTTCGGGTTGTAAACCTCTTTCAGCAGGGAAGAAGCGAAAGTGACGGTACCTGCAGAAGAAGCGCCGGCTAACTACGTGCCAGCAGCCGCGGTAATACGTAGGGCGCAAGCGTTGTCCGGAATTATTGGGCGTAAAGAGCTCGTAGGCGGCTTGTCGCGTCGGTTGTGAAAGCCCGGGGCTTAACCCCGGGTCTGCAGTCGATACGGGCAGGCTAGAGTTCGGTAGGGGAGATCGGAATTCCTGGTGTAGCGGTGAAATGCGCAGATATCAGGAGGAACACCGGTGGCGAAGGCGGATCTCTGGGCCGATACTGACGCTGAGGAGCGAAAGCGTGGGGAGCGAACAGGATTAGATACCCTGGTAGTCCACGCCGTAAACGGTGGGCACTAGGTGTGGGCGACATTCCACGTCGTCCGTGCCGCAGCTAACGCATTAAGTGCCCCGCCTGGGGAGTACGGCCGCAAGGCTAAAACTCAAAGGAATTGACGGGGGCCCGCACAAGCGGCGGAGCATGTGGCTTAATTCGACGCAACGCGAAGAACCTTACCAAGGCTTGACATACACCGGAAACGTCTGGAGACAGGCGCCCCCTTGTGGTCGGTGTACAGGTGGTGCATGGCTGTCGTCAGCTCGTGTCGTGAGATGTTGGGTTAAGTCCCGCAACGAGCGCAACCCTTGTCCCGTGTTGCCAGCAGGCCCTTGTGGTGCTGGGGACTCACGGGAGACCGCCGGGGTCAACTCGGAGGAAGGTGGGGACGACGTCAAGTCATCATGCCCCTTATGTCTTGGGCTGCACACGTGCTACAATGGCCGGTACAATGAGCTGCGATACCGCGAGGTGGAGCGAATCTCAAAAAGCCGGTCTCAGTTCGGATTGGGGTCTGCAACTCGACCCCATGAAGTCGGAGTCGCTAGTAATCGCAGATCAGCATTGCTGCGGTGAATACGTTCCCGGGCCTTGTACACACCGCCCGTCACGTCACGAAAGTCGGTAACACCCGAAGCCGGTGGCCCAACCCCTTGTGGGAGGGAGCTGTCGAAGGTGGGACTGGCGATTGGGACGAAGTCGTAACAAGGTAGCCGTACCGGAAGGTGCGGCTGGATCACCTCCTTTCTAAGGAGCACTTCTCACCAAGAGCCTCCGGGTGCTTGGTCAGAGGCCAGTACATCAGCGAATGTCTGATGCTGGTTGCTCATGGGTGGAACGTTGACTACTCGGCACGATCGGCCAACTCGGGCCGCTAGTACTGCTCTTCGGAGCGTGGAACGCGGATCCAGGGTGGGGATCGTGTCGGGCACGCTGTTGGGTATCTGAGGGTACGGCCGGAATGGCTGCCTTCAGTGCCGACCCCGGTGTACTCACTGGTTTTGCTGGTGGGGTGGCGGGTGGTTGGTCGTTGTTTGAGAACTGCACAGTGGACGCGAGCATCTGTGGCCAAGTTTTTAAGGGCGCACGGTGGATGCCTTGGCACCAGGAACCGATGAAGGACGTGGGAGGCCACGATAGTCCCCGGGGAGTCGTCAACCAGGCTTTGATCCGGGGGTTTCCGAATGGGGAAACCCGGCAGTCGTCATGGGCTGTCACCCGCTGCTGAACACATAGGCAGTGTGGAGGGAACGAGGGGAAGTGAAACATCTCAGTACCCTCAGGAAGAGAAAACAACCGTGATTCCGGGAGTAGTGGCGAGCGAAACTGGATGAGGCCAAACCGTATGCGTGTGAGACCCGGCAGGGGTTGCGTATACGGGGTTGTGGGATTTCTCTTGACCGGTCTGCCGGCCGGTCGGCGAGTCAGAAACCGTTGATGTAGGCGAAGGACATGCGAAAGGTCCGGCGTAGAGGGTAAGACCCCCGTAGTCGAAACATCAGCGGCTCGTTTGAGAAACACCCAAGTAGCACGGGGCCCGAGAAATCCCGTGTGAATCTGGCGGGACCACCCGCTAAGCCTAAATATTCCCTGGTGACCGATAGCGGATAGTACCGTGAGGGAATGGTGAAAAGTACCGCGGGAGCGGAGTGAAATAGTACCTGAAACCGTGTGCCTACAAGCCGTGGGAGCGTCGCGCATCGAGCTTGCTCGGTGCGTCGTGACTGCGTGCCTTTTGAAGAATGAGCCTGCGAGTTAGCGGTGTGTAGCGAGGTTAACCCGTGTGGGGAAGCCGTAGCGAAAGCGAGTCCGAATAGGGCGAGGGAGTTGCACGCTCTAGACCCGAAGCGGAGTGATCTAGCCATGGGCAGGTTGAAGCGGCTGTAAGAGGTCGTGGAGGACCGAACCCACCAGGGTTGAAAACCTGGGGGATGACCTGTGGTTAGGGGTGAAAGGCCAATCAAACTCCGTGATAGCTGGTTCTCCCCGAAATGCATTTAGGTGCAGCGTCGTGTGTTTCTTGCCGGAGGTAGAGCACTGGATAGGCGATGGGCCCTACCGGGTTACTGACCTTAGCCAAACTCCGAATGCCGGTAAGTGAGAGCGCGGCAGTGAGACTGTGGGGGATAAGCTCCATGGTCGAGAGGGAAACAGCCCAGAGCATCGACTAAGGCCCCTAAGCGTACGCTAAGTGGGAAAGGATGTGGAGTCGCAGAGACAACCAGGAGGTTGGCTTAGAAGCAGCCACCCTTGAAAGAGTGCGTAATAGCTCACTGGTCAAGTGATTCCGCGCCGACAATGTAGCGGGGCTCAAGCGTACCGCCGAAGTCGTGTCAATCCAGCATGAGACCTAACGGTTGCTGGGTTGGGTAGGGGAGCGTCGTGTGCCGGGTGAAGCAGCCGCGGAAGCGAGTTGTGGACGGTTCACGAGTGAGAATGCAGGCATGAGTAGCGATACACACGTGAGAAACGTGTGCGCCGATTGACTAAGGGTTCCTGGGTCAAGCTGATCTGCCCAGGGTAAGTCGGGACCTAAGGCGAGGCCGACAGGCGTAGTCGATGGACAACCGGTTGATATTCCGGTACCCGCTTTGAAGCGCCCAACATCGAGCCCATTAATGCTAAGGCCGTGAAGCCGCCTGCCTCCAGCTTTGCTGTGGGTGGGAGTGGTGGAGCCGCTGACCCAAGGTGGTAGTAGGTGAGTGATGGGGTGACGCAGGAAGGTAGTCCAGCCCGGGCGGTGGTTGTCCCGGGGTAAGGGTGTAGCCCGTCATCCAGGCAAATCCGGATGACATGTGGGTGAGACCTGATGCCGAGCCGATTGTGGTGAAGTGGATGATCCTATGCTGTCGAGAAAAGCCTCTAGCGAGTTTCATGGCGGCCCGTACCCTAAACCGACTCAGGTGGTCAGGTAGAGAATACCGAGGCGTTCGGGTGAACTATGGTTAAGGAACTCGGCAAAATGCCCCCGTAACTTCGGGAGAAGGGGGGCCATTCCTGGTGATGGCATTTACTGTCTGAGCTGGGGGTGGCCGCAGAGACCAGCGAGAAGCGACTGTTTACTAAAAACACAGGTCCGTGCGAAGCCGTAAGGCGATGTATACGGACTGACGCCTGCCCGGTGCTGGAACGTTAAGGGGACCGGTTAGTCACTCTTCGGGGTGGCGAAGCTGAGAACTTAAGCGCCAGTAAACGGCGGTGGTAACTATAACCATCCTAAGGTAGCGAAATTCCTTGTCGGGTAAGTTCCGACCTGCACGAATGGCGTAACGACTTCTCGACTGTCTCAACCATAGGCCCGGTGAAATTGCACTACGAGTAAAGATGCTCGTTTCGCGCAGCAGGACGGAAAGACCCCGGGACCTTTACTACAGTTTGATATTGGTGTTCGGTTCGGCTTGTGTAGGATAGGTGGGAGACTTTGAACTCGTCACGCCAGTGGCGGGGGAGTCGTCGTTGAAATACCACTCTGGTCGTGCTGGATGTCTAACCTGGGTCCGTGATCCGGATCAGGGACAGTGTCTGATGGGTAGTTTAACTGGGGCGGTTGCCTCCCAAAGGGTAACGGAGGCGCCCAAAGGTTCCCTCAGCCTGGTTGGCAATCAGGTGTTGAGTGTAAGTGCACAAGGGAGCTTGACTGTGAGACCGACGGGTCGAGCAGGGACGAAAGTCGGGACTAGTGATCCGGCGGTGGCTTGTGGAAGCGCCGTCGCTCAACGGATAAAAGGTACCCCGGGGATAACAGGCTGATCTTCCCCAAGAGTCCATATCGACGGGATGGTTTGGCACCTCGATGTCGGCTCGTCGCATCCTGGGGCTGGAGTCGGTCCCAAGGGTTGGGCTGTTCGCCCATTAAAGCGGTACGCGAGCTGGGTTTAGAACGTCGTGAGACAGTTCGGTCCCTATCCGCTGTGCGCGTAGGAGTCTTGAGAAGGGCTGTCCCTAGTACGAGAGGACCGGGACGGACGAACCTCTGGTGTGCCAGTTGTCCTGCCAAGGGCATGGCTGGTTGGCTACGTTCGGAAAGGATAACCGCTGAAAGCATCTAAGCGGGAAGCCTGCTTCGAGATGAGGGCTCCCACCAACTTGATTGGTTAAGGCTCCCAGTAGACGACTGGGTTGATAGGCCGGATGTGGAAGCCCTGTAAGGGGTGGAGCTGACCGGTACTAATAGGCCGAGGGCTTGTCCTCAGTTGCTCGCGTCCACTGTGTT
>NZ_JBHTCF010000054.1:0-3465 GCF_042665355.1 Streptomyces monticola
GGCTTTCCTCCGGGCGCTTCCCTTCGGTCTTGCGTTTCCAACTCTACCAGATCCTTTTCCCGTTCCGTTTCCCTGCGGAAGCGATTCGGAATTTCGAATCTGTGGCCGTTGGAGAGCCAATTGCCTTCGGTTGCCTTTCGGCTCCCTTGCGGCGATTCCGACTTTATCAGAGCTTTTCGGCCGCACTTACCGGCGTCTAGATTCTGATGAATCGGAGGGTTGCTTCAAATGGAATGAATTTCCAGAAGCAGACAGATACTAACTGTTGCGGTCGAACCTGTCGAGTTCGAGGCAACTGTTCGAATCTACCTCCCCGCTCTGGCCGTGTCAACGACTTTTGCGGGGCGGAGAGGACAGTAGCAGGTCAGCGGGGGCCGACGCACATCACGCCGCTGTCGGCAGGGCCGCGCTGCGCTCCGACTGGTCCAAGTCACCTGTCTCCCCGCGGCGCGTGGCCCTGCCGCCCAGGACATAGACGTAGACGAGGAAGGCCAGTTCGGCCGTGATGCCGATGCCGATGCGGGCCCAAGTGGGGAGACCTGACGGCGTCACGAAGCCTTCGATGGCACCGGAGATGAAGAGGATCAAGGCAAGTCCGATGGCCATACCCAGGGCGGCTCGCCCTTCTTCCGCCAACGCGGTGCGACGCGAACGCGGCCCGGGGTCGATGAGTGTCCAGCCAAGGCGAAGGCCCGTGCCTGCGGCGACGAAGACCGCGGTGAGCTCCAGCAGACCGTGAGGAAGGATCAGTCCCAAGAAGGTGTCCAGGCGGCCTGCGGAGGACATGAGGCCGATGCCCACGCCTACGTTGAGCATGTTCTGGAAGAGGATCCAGATGACCGGCAGGCCGAAGAAGGCGCCGAGGACCAGGCACATCGCGGCGGCCTGGGCGTTGTTCGTCCAGACCTGAGCGGCGAAGGACGCGGCGGGGTGGCTGGAGTAGTAGCTCTCGTACTGGCCGCCGGGGCGGGTGAGCTCGCGTAGTTCCTCCGGAGCGGCGATCGCGGACTGGACCTCGGGGTGAGTGCCGATCCACCAGCCGATCAGGGCGGCTATCACGGTCGAGAGCAAGGCGGTGGGTACCCACCAGTGGCGAGTTCGGTACATCGCTGCGGGGAAGCCGGCCGTAAGGAACCGGGTGGCGTCGCGCCATGTCGCACGACGGGTGCCGGTTACGGCGCTACGCGCGCGTGCGACGAGTTGGGTGAGGCGGCCGGTCAGCTGTGGGTCGGGGGCGCTGGACTGGATCAAGGAGAGGTGGGTGGCGGTGCGTTGGTAGAGGACCACGAGTTCGTCGGCCTCGTCGCCCGTGAGGCGGCGCTGGCGGCGCAAGAGGGCGTCCAAGCGGTCCCACTCGGCTCGGTGGGCGGACACGAAGACGTCGAGGTCCATCAGGCGGCTGCTCCTCGTACTGCGGCGCGATGCGCTCACAGCTTGGCAGACTGGCCGTTCCAGGGGCAGGGCAGGAAGGACGGCACGCGTGAGTGAGCTTGTGACGGGCGAGGCGGTCGCCCTTGAGCTGCGTACGGCCAGGCTGCCCAGTCGGGCGCTGGCGGTACTCATCGACCTCGCTGTGGCCTTTGCCGCGTACATCGCCGTCTCCATAGGACTGTTGGCGGCCACCGCATCCCTCGACGAGGCGGCCGCTGCGGCTGTATCGGTGGCCACGTTCCTGCTGGTGCTCGTCGGCGCGCCGATCGCGGTCGAGACGCTGACCCATGGCCGGTCGCTGGGGAAGCTGGCCTGCGGGTTGCGGGTCGTACGGGACGACGGCGGCCCCATTCGTTTCCGGCACGCTCTGGTGCGCGGGGCGATGGGCGTGATCGAGATCCTGGGAACGTTCGGGATCGTCGCCTGTATCGCTTCGCTGGTGTCCGCGCGCGGGCGCCGTCTCGGGGATGTGTTCGCGGGCACGCTCGTCGTGCGGGAGCGGGTTCCCGCAGGGCGTACGCCCTATGTGCCGCCGCCACCGCCATGGCTGGTGGGGCGTTTTTCCGAGCTGGATCTGTCAGGGGTCCCTGATGGGCTGTGGTTGGCGATCCGCCAGTACTTGACGCGTATGGGGCAACTCGATGCGCAGGTCGGCTGGGCGATGGCGGAGCGGCTTGCGGGAGATCTCGCATCGCACACCGGGGCGCCGGCGCCTCAAGGGGTGCCGCCTGCCGCGTATTTGGCGGCTGTGGTGAATGAGCGGCAGGCACGTGAGGTTCGGCGGGCCTTCGGTCCGGAGGCCGGCGGGAGCGGCCAGGGCTTCGGGGTTCCGGGGGCGGAAGGCGGAACTGTCGGTTCCCTGCCTGGTTCGGGTGGGCCGGGAACGGCTCCGGGCTATTCGCCTGCCTACGAGAAGCCTGTGCCGGAGCCGGGGCGGCCCTCGTACCAGCCGGGACCAACGGTGACAGGGCCCCAGGGGCCCGCTGAAGAAGGCGGGGCGGCGCCGGCGACAGGGTTCGTGCCGCCCGCTTAGGGCTCGCCCGCGAGCCGAGCCACGCCGTGGTTCACGGGAAGTTCGACGGTGGTGTCTCGAGGTGTTCCAGCTCGATGCCGGGGGCCGAGAGCACCACGTCGCCCGCGATGTGCACGGAGTCCTGCTCGCCCGTGTCCAGGGCGGTGACCTGGTATTCGTCCACGGCCAGGGGACCGTTGTCAGTGGCGTGTGTTTCGCTTTTGAGCAGGGCCCAGGACTGGTCGAGGGTGCGTGGGGCGAGGACCGGTTCGGTGAAGCAGACCAGGCGTACGCGTGTGGCGGGGGCGCCGGGCGCGAGGCGCAGCAGGCGGGCCGTGGCGATCAGGAAGGCGGGGGATGCTCCGGTGAAAGCGTGGGCGGCGACGTTGCCTTCGGTGGCGTGCTCACCGGTCGGGTCGGTGCGGACCCAGGTGACGCCGTCGAGAGCGGCGCCTCGCACCTGCCAGCTCGCCGCGTGGAGTTCCATACGAAGAGGTCGGCCGAGCTCGTCGAGAGCCAGGTCGACTGAGCCTGCGTGTTCCCCCGCGGGGTCGGTGATCTGAGAGACGTAGCGCCAGCCGGAGGGGCCCGGGGCGCACTGGAAGTGTTCTTCACCGAGGGGGGTGTGGTCGTGCAGATCGTGGAGCGAGTAGCGGCCGCGGGGCATGTGGTTCGGATCCTTGAGAGGGGCCTTGGGGGAAAGGCCTTCATGGGGGCAGGCCCCCGCCCGTGAGGGCGAGGGCCTGCTTCAGGCGCGGCTGACTGAGTCGGCTCGGAGCGTGTCCGGTCCGGGGTCTGTCAGTAGCGGTAGTGGTCGGGCTTGTAGGGGCCTTCGACCTTCACACCGATGTAGTCGGCCTGCTCGGGACGCAGCTGGGTCAGCTTCACACCCAGGGCGTCCAGGTGCAGCCGGGCGACCTTCTCGTCCAGGTGCTTGGGCAGCACATAGACATCGGTCGGGTACTCCTCCGGCTTGGTGAACAGCTCGATCTGCGCCAGCGTCTGGTCCGCGAACGAGTTGG
>NZ_JBHTCF010000055.1:0-2764 GCF_042665355.1 Streptomyces monticola
CATATCGAGCTCCTCACCGAGTCGCGGCCCTGGCCGGAGACGGGCCGTCCGCGCCGGGCGGGCATCTCTTCGTTCGGGATCAGCGGCACCAACGCCCACGTCATCATCGAGCAGGCCCCCGAGGCCCCTGCCCCTGCCCCTGAGCCGGAGCCCGCCGCCCCGGCGGACGGCCCGACCCCGCCCGCGTACATCTGGACGCTCTCCGGAAAGACGGAGGACGCCCTGCGTGCCCAGGCCGCGCGTCTGTGCACCCACGTGGAGAACGACCCCGCCCTGACGCCCGTCGACCTCGCGTACTCCCTCGCCACCCGGCGAGCCCGGCTCGACCACCGCGCGGCCGTCGTGGGCGCGGACCGGCAGGAACTCCTGAACGGCCTGACCGCACTGGCCGAAGGACAGCCGACGGCCACCGGCGTACTGCACGGGACCTCACGGGGTAGGGGGCGTACGGCGTTCCTGTTCACGGGTCAGGGTGCCCAACGCCTTGGTATGGGCCGTGAGTTGTACGAGGCGTTCCCGGTGTTCGCCGAGGCCTTCGATGCCGTACTGGCCGCCCTTGACGAGTTCGGCGGCGGGCTGCGGGACGTGATCTGGGGCGAGGACGAGGGCAAGCTGAACCGTACGGAGTTCACGCAGCCCGCCCTGTTCGCGATCGAGGTCGCGCTGTTCCGCCTCGTCGAGTCGTGGGGTGTACGGCCCGACTTCCTGGCCGGGCATTCGATCGGGGAGATCGCCGCCGCGCATGTGGCGGGGGTTCTCTCCCTGGCCGATGCGGCCCAACTGGTCTCGGCGCGCGGGAAGTTGATGCAGGCCCTGCCCGAGGGCGGCGCGATGGTGGCGCTGCAGGCCACCGAGGACGAGGTCACCCCGCACCTCACCGACACCGACACCGTCACCATCGGCGCGATCAACGGGCCGACCGCCGTGGTCATCTCCGGCGACGAGACCCAGGCATTGGCCATCAAGGCGCACTTCGAGTCAGAGGGCCGCAAGGCGACCCGTCTGAAGGTCTCGCACGCCTTCCACTCGCCGCTCATGGAGCCGATGCTCGACGAGTTCCGGACCGTGGCCGCATCCCTCACCTACAACACTCCCGCCATCCCGGTCGTCTCGAATGTCACCGGACAGCTCGCCACCGACCTGACCGACCCCGAGTACTGGGTACGCCACGTCCGCGAGGCCGTCCGGTTCGCCGACGGGATCGGGTACCTGGCGGCCGAAGGCGTCACCCGCTTCCTCGAACTCGGACCCGACGCCGTCCTGACCGCCATGGGCCGGCAGTCCGTCGAGGAAGAGTCGGCCGTTCTGGTGCCCGCCCTGCGCAAGGACCGGGCCGAAGGGCCGGCGCTTCTCGCCGCCGTCGCGCAGCTCGACGTCTGCGGGGTCCCGGTCGACTGGTCCGCCTTCTACGCGGGCGCGGGAGCGCGCCCCGTCGACCTGCCCACGTACGCCTTCCAGCGGCGCCGCTACTGGATGGAGGCCGCACCCGAGGCCGCGTCCGCGCTCTCCGCGATGGGTATCGGCGCCTCCGGACACGCGCTGCTCGGCGCCGCGATGACCCTGGCGGACACCGACGGCGCGGTCCTGACCGGTCGTCTCTCCGTCGCCGCGCAGCCGTGGCTGGCCGACCACGCGGTCGGTGGCACCGTCCTGTTCCCCGGTACGGGTCTCGTCGAGCTGGCCATCAGGGCCGGTGACGAGGTCGGCTGTGCCGTCCTGGAAGAGCTGACCCTCGAAGCGCCGCTGGTCCTGCCGGAGGCGGGCGGAGTCCAGGTACAGGTGGCGGTGGGCGCCCCGGACACCTCGGACGCCCGGCCCGTGCAGATCTACGCACGCCCCGAGGCGGCCGACGAACCCTGGGTCCGCCACGCCACCGGACTCCTCACCCCGAACGGAGCGTCCGGCACCCAGCCGGTCGCCGACCTCGCACCATGGCCGCCGGCCGGAGCCGAACCCGTCGACGTGGACGGCCTGTACGACGGTCTGGCGGCGGCAGGACTTGAGTACGGTCCGGTGTTCCAGGGCCTTACGGCGGCCTGGAAGTCGGGCGCGGGCGACGAGGTGTACGCCGAGATCTCCCTGCCCGATGACACCGGCGTCGACGGCTACGGCGTCCACCCGGCACTCCTCGACGCCTGTCTGCACGCGATCGGCCTGCTCGGCGGCAGCGGCAGCGGCAGCGACAGCGATGGCGACGGGGGCACGGGGTCGGCGGCGCGGCTGCCGTTCGCCTGGACCGATGTGGCGCTGCACGCCACCGGCGCCTCCCGCGTACGGGTGCGGCTGACCCCCGCGGGGGCCGGTGTACGCCTCGACGTGGCGGATGACGCGGGCCGCCCGGTCGTATCCGTCGGCACGCTCGCGCTCCGCGAGATCTCCGCCGATCAGTTGGCGGGCGGTGCGCATCACGACGCGCTGTTCCGCCTGGAGTGGACGCCGGTGCCGTGCCAGGGCGCGGCGGGGATTCCCGACGGCGTGACGGTGCTGCGCAGCGAGCCGGGCACGGACGCGGCCTCGGTACGTGCAGCCGTCCAAGCGGCGCTCGGCGAACTGCAGTCTGTCGACGGCCAGTTGGTGATCGTCACCCGTGGGGCCGTGGCGGCCTTGGAGGGTGAGGACGTCACCGATCTGGCGGGTGCGGCGGTGTGGGGGCTCGCGCGGTCCGCGCAGTCGGAGGAGCCGGGCCGGGTGGTGCTGGTCGACACGGACGACGTGGATGCGGTGGCTCTGGCGCTCGCGTCGGGGGAGCCGCAGGTCGTGGTGC
>NZ_JBHTCF010000056.1:0-2752 GCF_042665355.1 Streptomyces monticola
GCACCACGACCTGCGGCTCCCCCGACGCGAGCGCCAGAGCCACCGCATCCACGTCGTCCGTGTCGACCAGCACCACCCGGCCCGGCTCCTCCGACTGCGCGGACCGCGCGAGCCCCCACACCGCCGCGCCCGCCAGATCGGTGACGTCCTCACCCTCCAAGGCCGCCACGGCCCCACGGGTGACGATCACCAACTGGCCGTTGGGTGACTGGAGTTCGTCCAGTACGGCGGCCAGCGCGGTTCGCACGGAGGCCGCGTCGGACCCCGGCTCGCTGCGCAGCACCGTCACGCCGTCGGGAATCCCCGCCGCGCCCTGGCACGGCACCGGCGTCCACTCCAGGCGGAACAGCGCGTCGTGATGCGCACCGCCTGCCAACTGATCGGCGGCGATCTCCCGCAGTACGAGCCCGCCCACCGATACGACGGGGTTTCCCGCGTCGTCCGCAGCGATCAGGGACACCGTGCGGTCCCCGGCCGGGGTGAGCCGGAGCCGGAGCCGGGCGGCACCGCCGAGTGCGAGGGCGGTGCGGGTGAAGGAGAAGGGCAGTGCCGCACGGTCGCCCGCGACGGCGCTCAGACCGATCGCGTGCAGGCAGGCGTCGAGGAGCGCGGGGTGGATGCCGTAGTCGAGCGCGTCCCGTACCGCTTCGTCGGGCAGGGAGATCTCGGCGTACACCGTGTCGCCCGACTTCCAGGCCGCCGTGAGGCCCTGGAACACCGGACCGTATTCGAGACCGGCTTCCGCCAGACCGTCGTACAGGCCGTCCAGGTCCACGGCTTCGGCGCCGGTCGGCGGCCAGTGGGTCATGTCGAAGGAGAGCTCGGGTGCCCCGGAGCCCAGGGCGCCCACCGCGTTCAGGGTCCAGGGCTCGTCGTCATCGGTGCGGGTGTGGATGCGCACCGGCCGGGCGCCGGAAGCATCGGGCTCGTCCACGGCCACCTGGATGGCGACGGAGCCCTGTTCGGGCAGGACCAGGGGCGCCTGCAGGGTGAGTTCTTCGAGCACGTCGCAGCCGAGCCGGCCGCCGGCGGTGAGCGCGAGTTCCACCAGGCCCGCGCCGGGGAACAGGACGGTGCCGCCCACCGCGTGGTCCGCGAGCCAGGGCTGCGCGGCGACGGAGAGCCGCCCTGTGAAGATCGTGCTGTCCGCGTCGGGCGCGGTCAGGGAGGCGGCGAGCAGGGGGTGGCCGACGGGTTCGAGTCCGGCCGCGGCCACTCCGCCGAGTTCGGCGGCGATCCAGGAGTCGGCCAGGTAGTCCACGGTGTCGAACCAGTAGCGCTGGCGCTGGAAGGCGTACGTCGGCAGCTCGACGCGGCGTGCTCCGCGCCCGTCGAAGACCGGCCGCCAGTCCACCGGCACACCGGATATGTGGAGTTGGCCGATGGCGTTGAGCAGCGCGGACACCTCGGCCCTGCCCTTGCGCAGGGACGCGGTGAGCAGCGCCGTGTCCGCCGTGACGGACTCCCTGGCCATGGCGGTGAGCACGGCTTCGGGACCGAGTTCGAGGAAGCGGGTGACGCCTTCGGCCTCCAGGGCGCGGATGCCGTCGGCGAACCGGACGGCGTCGCGGACGTGGCGTACCCAGTACTCGGGGTCGGTGAGCTGGGTCGCCAGTGCGCCGGTGACGTTGGAGACGACCGGGATCTTCGGTGCGTGGTACGTCAGCGAGTCGGCGATGGCACGGAACTCGTCGAGCATCGGCTCCATCAGCGGGGAGTGGAAGGCGTGCGAGACCCGCAGGCGTGTGGTCTTGCGGCCCTCGGTCTCGAAGTGCGCCTTGACGCGCAGTGCGGCTTCCTCGTCACCGGAGACGACCACGGAGGCGGGACCGTTGACGGCTGCGACGGCCAGCTGCCCGGTGAGCAGCGGGGTCACTTCGTCCTCGGTGGCCTGGATGGCCACCATCGCGCCGCCCTCGGGCAGGGCCTGCATCAACTTGCCGCGGGCGGCCACCAGTTGGGATGCGTCCGACAGGGACAGGACCCCGGCCGCGTGCGCCGCCGCGATCTCCCCGATGGAGTGCCCGGCCAGGAAGTCCGGCTTGACGCCCCAGGACTCGACGAGGCGGTAGAGGGCCACCTCGACCGCGAACAGCGCGGGCTGGGTGAACTCGGTGCGGTTCAACCGCTCCGCGTCCTCGCCCCAGATCACCTCGCGCAGCTCGCCGCCGATCGCGTCGAGTACGGCGTCGAAGGCCTCGGCGAAGACGGGGAACGTCTCGTACAACTCACGGCCCATGCCCGGGCGTTGGGCACCTTGGCCGGTGAAGAGGAAGGCCGTCCGCCCTTTGCCCCGCGGCGTGCCCTGCACGACTCCGGGCCCCGCCTGCCCTGCCGCGACGGCTCCGAGCCCGATGAGCAGCTCGTCGCGGTCGTTGCCGACGACGACGGCGCGGTGCTCGAGGGAGGAGCGGGTGGTGATGAGGGAGTGCCCGACGTCGAGGGCCCGCAGTTCGGTACGGGACTCCAAGTGCGTACGCAGGCGGTCGGCCTGGCCGCGCAGCGCGTCCGGGGTCCTGGCGGAGAACACCAGGGGTACGGCGGGGAGTTCGGACCCCGGCGTGCTCGCCTGCTCATCCTCATCGTGGGCTCCGGCTGCCTGCTCAGGGGCTTCGGGCTGCTCAAGGGCCTCGGGGGCCTGCTCGATGATGACGTGGGCGTTGGTGCCGCTGATCCCGAACGAAGAGATGCCCGCCCGGCGCGGACGGCCCGTCTCCGGCCAGGGCCGCGACTCGGTGAGGAGCTCGATATG
>NZ_JBHTCF010000057.1:0-2686 GCF_042665355.1 Streptomyces monticola
CCGATGTGATCGGCATGTCGGGTCTTCTGGTGAAGTCCACGGTGATCATGAAGGAGAACCTGGAGGAGCTCAACCAGCGCAAGATGGCCGCCGACTTCCCGGTCATCCTGGGCGGCGCCGCCCTCACTCGCGCCTATGTCGAGCAGGATCTGCACGAGATCTACGAGGGTGAAGTCCGCTACGCCCGGGACGCGTTCGAGGGCCTGCGCCTGATGGACGCCCTGATCGCGGTCAAGCGCGGCGTGCCGGGGGCCACCCTGCCCGAGCTGAAGAGGCGCCGGGTGCCCAAGCGTGAGCCGGTGGTGCTCGACGAGCAGCTCGGCGGCGGCCGTTCCGATGTAGCCCTCGACAATCGGGTGCCGAAGCCGCCGTTCTTCGGCACCCGGGTCATCAAGGGGATCCAGCTCAAGGAGTACGCCTCCTGGCTGGACGAAGGCGCCCTGTTCAAAGGGCAGTGGGGACTCAAGGGCGACACCATCGAGAAGGAGGGCCGGCCGCGGCTGCGGATGTGGCTCGACCGGCTTCGCACCGACAATCTCCTCGAAGCCGCCGTCGTCCACGGCTACTTCCCCTGTGTCTCCAAGGGCGACGACCTGATCGTCCTCGACGAGGACCGCTCGGAACTGACCCGCTTCTCGTTCCCGCGCCAGCGCCGCGGCCGGCGCCTGTGCCTGGCGGACTACTTCCGGTCCGAGGAATCGGGCGAGACGGATGTCGTGGGGCTTCAGGTGGTCACCGTCGGCTCCCGGATCGGCGCGGCCACGGCGGAACTCTTCGAGTCCGACTCCTACCGTGACTACCTCGAACTGCACGGCCTGTCCGTGCAGTTGGCCGAGGCGCTCGCCGAGTACTGGCACGCACGCGTACGCGACCAGCTGGGTATCGCGGGCAGCGACCCGCAGTCCATGGACGGCATGTTCCGTACCGAATACCAGGGCTGCCGCTACTCGCTCGGCTACCCGGCCTGCCCCGACCTGGAGGACCGCGCGAAGATCGCCGCACTCCTGCAGCCGGAGCGGATCGGCGTCGAGCTCTCCGAGGAGTTCCAGCTGCACCCGGAACAGTCCACCGACGCCATCGTCATCCACCACCCGGAAGCCACGTACTTCAACGCCGGAGGCCGCACATGAGCACCCTGCGGGAGGTGCTCGCGGCCGGTACCCCGTCCTTCTCCTTCGAGTTCTTCCCGCCGAAGACCGACAAGGGGACACATGCCCTGTGGGACGCGATCCGCCGTATCGAGGCCCTGTCGCCGACCTTCGTGTCCGTCACCTACGGCGCCGGCGGCTCATCGCGTGACCGTACCGTCGAGGTGACCCGGCGTATCGCCACGCAGACGACCCTGCGGCCGGTGGCGCATCTGACCGCCGTCGGCCACTCGGTCGCCGAACTGCGCCGCATCATCGGCCAGTACGCCGACGCGGGCGTACGCGATGTCCTCGTGCTTCGCGGCGATCCGCCGGGCGACCCGAACGCGCCCTGGGTCGCCCACCCGCAGGGGTTCGAGTACGCCCATGAACTGGTGTCGCTGGTAAGGGAGTCGGGCGATTTCAGTGTGGGCGTCGCCGCCTTTCCCGAGCGGCATCCGCGCTCACCGGACTGGGACAGCGACATCCGGCACTTCGTCGCCAAGTGCCGGGCGGGCGCCGACTACGCCATCACCCAGATGTTCTTCCACGTGGAGGACTATCTGCGGCTTCGCGACCGCCTCGCCGCGGCCGGCTGCGACACCCCCGTCATCCCGGAGATCATGCCTCCGACGCATGTACGCCAGATCAGCCGCTTCGCCGAACTCAGCGGCGCCACGTTCCCCGAAGACCTGGCCCACCGCCTCGACGCCGTCCGGGAAAGCCCCGCCGACGGCCACCGCATCGGAGTCGAGTACGCCAGCGCCATGGCCGAGCGGCTGCTCGCCGAGGGCGCGCCTGGACTGCACTACATCACGCTCAACAAGTCCACCGCGACGCTCGAGATCCATCAGAACGTACTGAACTCAAGGAGCGCCCATGCCCGTTCAGCCGCCCGCTGACTTCCATGACTTCAAGGTCGCCGATCTCTCCCTCGCGGAGTTCGGCCGCAAGGAGATCACCCTCGCCGAGCACGAGATGCCAGGCCTGATGGCCATCCGCGAGGAGTACGCCGCCGCGCAGCCGCTCGCAGGTGCGCGGATCACCGGCTCGCTGCACATGACCGTGCAGACCGCGGTGCTGATCGAGACGCTGGTGGCGCTCGGCGCCGAGGTCCGCTGGGTGTCCTGCAACATCTTCTCCACCCAGGACCACGCCGCGGCCGCGATCGCCGCGGCCGGTATCCCGGTGTTCGCCTGGAAGGGCGAGACCCTGGAGGAGTACTGGTGGTGCACGGAGCAGGCGCTGACCTGGCCGGGACACCCCGGACCGAACATGATCCTGGACGACGGCGGTGACGCAACGCTCCTGGTCCACAAGGGACTTGAGTACGAGAAGGCGGGCCGCGTCCCTGACCCGGCCACCGCCGAGAACGACGAGCACCGTGTCGTCCTGGAGCTTCTCCACCGGACCTCCCTCGACTGGGCCGAGGTCGCTTCGGAGATCCGTGGTGTGACGGAGGAGACCACGACGGGTGTGCACCGGTTGTACGAGATGCACCGGGACGGGACGTTGTTGTTCCCGGCGATCAATGTCAATGACGCGGTGACGAAGTCGAA
>NZ_JBHTCF010000058.1:0-2389 GCF_042665355.1 Streptomyces monticola
CCGCCGCCATCAAGGACAAGGGCGTCCGCGTCCTCTACGACGAGCCCCGCCGCGGCTCCATGGGCTCCCGCATCACCTTCCTCCACCCCAAGGACTGCCACGGAGTCCTCACCGAACTGGTCACTTCGGGCAGGTCCGCCGCGACCGGGTGAGGGGTGCGTGCGCAGTGCGCACCGGCGTCGGCGGTGGCTGCGCAGTCGTCGGGCGTCCGGTGCCCACGGCCCACTGCCGTGCTGCGCAGGGGCCTGCGCACTGACTGCGCACGGACGCCGGCTGCGCAGTGTCTCCTCGTCGTGGCTGCGCAGTGGGACCCGTCGAGCGATGGGTGCGCACTGCTGGTTGCGCAGTACGGGGCAGGTGGCTGCGCAGTGCGCACGGGTTGGTGCGCATCCACCAGCGCCGTGCGCACGGCACCGGTGCGCATCCATCGCTGCCGTGCGCAGTGGTCGGTGCGCAGCACCCGCTGGGCGGCTGCGCACTGCGCACCCTTTGGCCAGAGGCTGCGCAGTCACGGGTGAGTGGCATCTGTTTGGTGTGGGATCTCGGGGTGGGGCTGTTCGGCGAAGTCGGCTGCGAGCGTCAGTGCGTGGCGGGCCGGTTCGGTGGTGGTGGGGTCGGGGGCGCCGTCGCGTCGGGCGGCGTGGAGTGTCCGGACGAAGCTTTCGAGGAAGGTCGTGAAGTTCGCGCGCTCCAGTGGGGTCCTGCGGTCGTCTATCGTCGCGTCGAGTTCGTCGAGCCAGTACGCCGCCATGCCGCTGACGCGCAGCCCGTCCCTGTGGTCGAGCAGCTGGCGGGCGATGCGTTGGGCGAGTGTGAAGCGGCGTTCCTGGGCTGAGACGCGCAGGCGTTCGGTGCGTTCCTCGGCGATCTTGCGGTCTTCGAGTTCGCGGGCGGATTCGGGGGTTCGCGGCTCGTGGGGTTCGCGCAGCTGTTCGGCTTTGAGGCGCCGGGCCTTTTGGTAGGCGCCGTGCTTGGTGGTGACGCACAGGGCTTCATTGAACCGGTGCCAGGGCACGCCTGCGGCGCGTCCGTCTTCGATGGCCCGCAACTGTCCGGAGTCCGCCTGTTCTCTGACGTACTGCCAGAGCTTGGCGCGCAGCACCGCGGCCTCGCCTTCGATGTCCTGGCCGTCGACGGGGGTGAGCGCGTGGGCGGTGCGTTCTGTGTGCCGGAGTACGAGTAGCAGTTCCTCGGGGGCCGGGAACCGGTCGAACTGGGGGTCCTGCCCCGCCTCGTACAGCTCACGCAGCCTGATGACGAGTGACGTCGCGTTGAGTGCGCCGAGTCGGAGGGCCGGGCGGCGAGGGCGGGGAGTGTTCCGTGAGGTCGGTGTCTTCGGCTTCTTCACCACGTGCGCAGTGTTGCGTATCCGTGGGTTCCCAGTCTGGGAACCCACGGATCTGGATCATCGAGTGGTGTCCCGGCGGTCAGTTCGCGATGTGCTGATGGGAGGTGCGCAGGGCCTCGCGGCGTCGGCGGAAGTCGGCCAGGAGCCGGTCGTTCACGGCCTCTGTGGTGATGGCGGACCCGTACTGACCTGTGACGTTGTGCTGGGCGAGCAGCTGTACGAGCTGAGGCGGGGTCGGTTCGTCGCCGGTGGTGTTGAGGTGTGCGTCCCATACGGCGAAGATCCGGAACTCGAGCAGGTACCTGCGCAGGGTGCTGGGGCTGATCGGCGTGCCGTTGCGTCCCAGGACGTCTCGGTCGGCGAGGTAGCGGGAGAGCTGGTTGCCGTTGGGCTGCTCGAAGTGCTGCTGCTGGTAGTCCCACCAGCCCTGGTAGTAGCGGTCGATGGTGGTGAGCTCCGTCGACTCGTCTGCCCCTCCCCCGGGCTGTGTGCTCTCCTCAGCGGCTATCTCGTGGGCCGACTCGTTGATTTCGTACGCGTGGGTCGTGCCGTCCGGGGTGTTGCCGTTGGGCTGCTGTGCGGGCAGGTCACGGGGGTGGGTGATGGTGCGCAGGAAGGCTTTGACCTTGTCTTCCTGCTTCATGGGGAGGACGGGTGTCCCGAGGTTCTGGAAGCCGGCCTGCTGAATGTCCGCCTGCTGAATGTCTGCCGGGGCGGGCTGCGGGGGCTGGCCGTCCTTCTGCGGAGCGTTGTCCTGGAGGAGAGCGGGCCCTTCTGCGGGTGTGCCGGGCGGCTCTGTCTCCGTCTGCGCTTGTGATGCCGGATACGCCGTCAGCTCGGGCCGTTGCTGCAGGGGTTCGGGCGATGCTGGGGGCAGGAGGTTGGGTTCGATGCCGGCGGCGGCGAGGCCGGCGGGGGCGGTGTCGGCGAGGGGGACGCCGTAGCGGGCCAGGCGCAGGGGCATGAGGGATTCGACGGGGGCTTTGCGGCGCCAGTTGCGGCCGTAGCGGGAGCGCAGGCGGGCCTGGTAGACGAGGCGTT
>NZ_JBHTCF010000059.1:0-1780 GCF_042665355.1 Streptomyces monticola
TGAAGCGGCGGGTATGGCGGGGGAGTTGAGCGAGGCGGACCTGGAGCGGATGAACCGTACCGGGGTGCGTCCGATCACGGAGGCGCAGGGCCTGGCCCTCTTCGACACCGCCGGTGCCCTTCGCGATGCCGCCCTCGTACCCATCGACCTCGACCTCAAGGCCCTACGCACCTCCCTCACCACATCCGGCGAGGAACTGCCGTCCCTGTTCCGGGGACTGATCCGCACCACCACCCGCCGGGCCACCACCACCGGCGCCGGTGCCGCGGGCGCCGTCCCGGAGCTGAGGGCGCAGCTCGCCGGGCTCACGGACGAGGAGCAGGAGACACTGCTCCTGGACGCCGTACGGACTCACGCCGCGGTGATCCTCGGGCATGCGGGGCCGGACAGCATCGAACCCGACCGGGCCTTCAGCGAGCTGGGCTTCGACTCGCTCAGCGCGGTGGAGTTCCGCAACCTCATGAACACGATCAGCGGGCTCCGGCTGCCGCCCACCCTGGTCTTCGACTATCCCAACGCCCGAGCCCTGGCCGACCACATGCGCACCGAACTGGCCCCGGACACCGACGGGGCGGGCGGCACGGCCGGGGACGAGGAGGAGATCCGCAGGTTCCTGCGGACCATTCCGCTCAGCCGGCTGCGGGAGGCGGGCCTCCTGGACAGCCTCCTCGAACTCGGCGGACTCAGCGGACTCGGCGGACCCGGTGGATACGGGGCCCTCGGTGCCGCGCAGACCGGCCCCGACGAGCCGGACGAGGCCGCGGAGGACTCGATCGACGACATGGACACCGACCGCCTGATCAGCATGGCGCTCGGCGCGGAAGCTGGAGAACTGTGATGGCAGGGACCGACGAGAAGAAGCTGGTCGACGCGCTCCGGTCGTCGCTGAAGGAGACCGAGCGGCTGCGCGCCCAGAACAAGAAGCTCACCTCAGCGCTCCGTGAACCCATCGCGATCGTGGGCATGAGCTGCCGCTACCCGGGCGGCGTCGAGACGCCGGAGGACCTGTGGCGGCTCGTCGTGAACGGAGTCGACGCCGTCTCGGAATTCCCCGCCGACCGCGGCTGGGACACCGAGCGGCTCTTCGACCCCACATCCGAGCGGCCGAACACGACGTACGTCCGCGAAGGCGGCTTCCTGCACGACGCGGCCCAGTTCGACCCCGCCCTCTTCGGGATCGCGCCGAACGAAGCGCTGATCATGGACCCGCAGCAGCGGCTGCTCCTGGAGACGTCGTGGGAGGCGATCGAGCGGGCCGGTATCGACCCGACGACCCTGAAGGGCTCGGCGACCGGCGTGTTCGCCGGGATGATGTACCACGACTACGCCGCCAACGCGAACACCGGATCCATCGCCTCCGGCCGGGTGTCCTACGTACTCGGCCTGGAAGGCCCGTCGGTCACGATGGACACCGCCTGCTCCTCTTCGCTCGTCGCCCTGCACTCCGCGATCCAGGCGCTGCGCTCGGGCGAGTGCTCCCTCGCGCTCGCCGGCGGTGTGTGCGTCATGGCGACCCCCGAGACCTTCGTGGAGTTCAGCCGCCAGCGCGGCCTGTCGCACAGCGGCCGGTGCAAGTCCTTCGCGTCCGCCGCGGACGGTACGGCCTGGGGTGAGGGTGTGGGCATGCTGCTCGTGGAGCGGCTCAGCGATGCGCGCGCCAACGGTCACCCCGTGCTGGCCGTGGTGCGGGGCATGGCGGTGAACCAGGACGGTGCGAGCAACGGCCTGACCGCGCCGAACGGGCCCTCGCAGATGCGGGTGATCCGGCAGGCGCTCGCCA
>NZ_JBHTCF010000060.1:0-1638 GCF_042665355.1 Streptomyces monticola
GGCTCTTCCAAGAATTTCGTAGGCGTCAGTTGAGCAGGATGAGCTGGCGTAGGAGGCGGTGTCCGGCTCGGCCGTAGAGCTGCCGTTTGATGAGTTTGACCTTCGTGTTGGCGCCTTCGGTGCGGCCGTTGTGCCAAGGCAGGGTCACGGCCGCGTCGACGGCGGCGCGGTCGCGTTCCAGGCCGGTGGCGAAGGCGTGCAGGAAGGGCAGATCCGCGGCGCGGGTCCGGGCAATCCAGTCGGTCAGCTCAGCGGCGTCTCCTTCAGCTGGGATCAGCAGCCGGGCGAAAGACTGAATCTCGGCGGCCAGGACGGTCATCTCCGCGCAGGTCTCGGACAGTTGGTCACGTAGTCGGTGCTGGTCCTCGTCGAGCCGGTCGGGGTGCGTGGTCAGCAGGCCGGTCACCCTGCGCGGAGACATCACCGCGTGATCTGCCTCAACGCGGCCGGAGTTGATGTAGCGGACCAGAAGGTTCGCGCTGCCGCCGTAGCCGCGTGCGCGGATCTCGGCGAGCAGGCGAGTGACCGGGACAGCCGGATCTTGCTCACGGCGCTCGCGCAGATAGCCCCGGTAGGGGTCGACCAGACCGGGCCGGTAGGTCGGGGTGCGCATGAGCCGGTCGGGCTCGGTGTGCCGGGCATAGCGTTTGACGGTGTTCAGGGCCAGGCCGAGCCGGCGGGAGCACTCCAGCAGACCAACACCCTGGTCGAGCAGCTCATGCACCTGTCGCCACCGATCCCGCGTGTTCTGCGCGCGTTTGCCCTCGACCAGCGGAGGGCCGAACTTCCCCCAGCAGGAACTGTGGGCGGTGACGTCCTTCAAGGTCGCCTCGACCAAGCCGTGCCAGAGGTGCCAGCGGTCCATGACCTGCACGATGGCGGGATCGGCCTCGAGGGTGGCCTGGGCGAAGCTGCCCGCACCGTCCCGGCAGACCACCCGCACGCCGGGATGGTCCCGCAGCCACGCCGACACCGTGGTGACCTTCCGGTCGGGCAGCACGTCGATGCGCTGGCCGGTTTCGGCGTTCATGATGATCGTGGCGTAGCGGTGGCCTCTGAGCAGAGCGAACTCGTCAATCCCGGCCACTCTCGGAGCATCGCGTTCGGGTAGCGCGATCCGCATCAGGCAGTTGAGCACGCTCGCCCAGCTCAGCACGTGATGCAGCACGGCCAGCAGACGGGCACCGGCCGAGCCGGCCAGCGCCACCGCGACCGCCTCGACCACCCGGCGCAATCCCGGAGTCCGCCGCTGATACCGCTCCGTCAGCCCGGTCACCTGCTCGACGAAGGTCGCCTTCGAGCAGGCCGGATTTTCGCAGTACAACCGCCGCACGGACAGGTCGATCATCACCGGTCTGCCGCCGACGGCCTCGTCGGCCACGTGCCGCACATACCGCGAGTGCACCCACGAAGACGACCGACCACAGCCCGGACAGGCGCGCGCCACTCCGTCGCGGGTGCGGGCCTCAATCCGGATCACGTCCGCTCCCGCACGCACCTGTCTCACCTGTACGTCCACCAACTGCGGGAGCAGCACGGATAGTTCGACACTACACGCGACCATCCTGACCGAACCCGGGCACGTCAGACGCCAGAAACCCCAAGCCGATCAGCGCCTACGAAATTCTTGGAAGAGCC
>NZ_JBHTCF010000061.1:0-1591 GCF_042665355.1 Streptomyces monticola
TGGACCGGGTGATCATCCGGTTCGCGGGTGACTCCGGTGACGGAATGCAGCTCACGGGCGACCGCTTCACATCGGAGACGGCGTCGTTCGGCAATGACCTCTCCACGCTGCCGAACTTCCCCGCCGAGATCCGTGCCCCTGCCGGGACGCTGCCCGGTGTCTCGTCGTTCCAGCTGCACTTCGCGGATCACGACATCCTCACGCCCGGGGACGCCCCCAATGTGCTGGTGGCGATGAACCCGGCGGCGCTGAAGGCGAACATCGGGGATGTGCCGCGCGGCGCGGAGATCATCGTCAACACCGACGAGTTCACCAAGCGGGCGATGCAGAAGGTCGGTTATGAGGCGTCGCCTCTCGACGACGGCTCTCTGGACGGCTTCCGGGTGCATCCGGTGGCACTGACGACGCTGACGGTGGAGGCGTTGAAGGAGTTCGAGCTGTCGCGCAAGGACGCCGGGCGCAGCAAGAACATGTTCGCGCTGGGGTTGTTGTCGTGGATGTACCACCGGCCCACGGAGGGCACGGAAGCCTTCCTGAAGAGCAAGTTCGCGAAGAAGCCGGATATCGCGGCGGCAAACATCGCGGCGTTCCACGCGGGCTGGAACTTCGGTGAGACCACCGAGGACTTCGCGGTCTCCTACGAGGTGAAGCCCGCGGCCCAGGCCTTCGCGCCGGGCACGTACCGCAACATCTCGGGGAACCTGGCGCTGTCGTACGGTCTGGTGGCGGCCTCGCAGCAGGCGGATCTGCCGCTGTATCTGGGCTCGTACCCGATCACTCCGGCCTCGGACATCCTGCATGAGCTGTCCAAGCACAAGAACTTCGGTGTGCGGACCTTCCAGGCCGAGGACGAGATCGCCGGTATCGGTGCGGCGCTGGGCGCGGCCTTCGGCGGCAGCCTCGCGGTGACCACCACCTCCGGCCCCGGTGTGGCGCTGAAGTCCGAGACGATCGGGCTTGCGGTGTCGCTGGAGCTGCCGCTGCTGATCGTGGACATCCAGCGGGGTGGTCCTTCCACCGGGTTGCCGACCAAGACCGAGCAGGCGGATCTGCTGCAGGCCATGTACGGGCGCAATGGTGAGGCGCCGGTGCCGATCGTGGCGCCGAAGACGCCGGCGGACTGTTTCGACGCGGCGCTGGAGGCGGCGCGGATCGCGCTGACGTACCGCACGCCGGTGTTCCTGCTGAGTGACGGCTATCTGGCCAACGGCAGTGAGCCGTGGCGGATCCCGGAGATCGATGAACTGCCCGATCTGCGGGTGCAGTTCGCGCAGGGCCCGAACCACACGCTGGCCGACGGCACCGAGGTGTTCTGGCCCTACAAGCGTGACGAGCGCACCCTGGCGCGGCCGTGGGCGGTGCCGGGCACGCCGGGGCTTGAGCACCGGATCGGCGGGATCGAGAAGCAGGACGGCACGGGCAATATCTCCTACGACCCGGCCAACCACGACTTCATGGTCCGTACCCGGCAGGCCAAGGTCGACGGCATCGAGGTCCCGGATGTGGAGGTCGACGACCCCACCGGTGAGGCCGAGTTGCTGGTCCTGGGCTGGGGCTCGACCTACGGCCCCATCACCGCCGCCGTCCGCCG
>NZ_JBHTCF010000062.1:0-993 GCF_042665355.1 Streptomyces monticola
CCCAAGGCCGAGGCCGAGCAGTCCATGAAGGACTTCAAGTCCGATCAGGAAGTGCGCTGGTGCCCCGGCTGCGGTGACTACGCGATCCTGGCCGCCGTGCAGGGCTTCATGCCCGAACTCGGCCTGGCCAAGGAGAACATCGTCTTCGTCTCCGGCATCGGCTGCAGCTCCCGCTTCCCGTACTACATGAACACCTACGGGATGCACTCCATCCACGGCCGCGCCCCCGCCATCGCCACCGGCCTCGCCTCCTCACGCCGCGACCTGTCCGTCTGGGTCGTCACCGGCGACGGCGACGCCCTGTCCATCGGCGGCAACCACCTCATCCACGCCCTGCGCCGCAACGTCAACCTCAAGATCCTGCTCTTCAACAACCGGATCTACGGCCTCACCAAAGGCCAGTACAGCCCCACCTCCGAAGTCGGCAAGATCACCAAATCCACGCCGATGGGCTCCCTGGACGCCCCCTTCAACCCGGTCTCCCTGGCCATCGGCGCCGAAGCCTCCTTCGTCGCCCGCACCGTGGACTCCGACCGCAAACACCTCACCGACGTCCTGCGCCAGGCCGCCGACCACCCCGGCACCGCCCTCGTCGAGATCTACCAGAACTGCAACATCTTCAACGACGGCGCCTTCGAAGCCCTCAAGGACAAACAGCAGGCCGAAGAAGCCGTGATCCGCCTGGAACACGGACAGCCGATCCGCTTCGGCACCGACCAGAGCAAGGGCGTCATCCGGGACACCCTGACCGGCGACCTGAAGATCGTCACCGTCACCGAGGACAACCAGTCACAGATCCTCGTCCACGACGCCCACGCCACCTCACCCACGACCGCCTTCGCGCTCTCCCGCCTGGCCGACCCCGACACCCTGCACCACACCCCCATCGGAGTCCTGCGCAGCGTCGACCGGCCCGTCTACGACACCCAGATGACCGACCAACTCGACGCCGCCATCGAGCAGAACGGCAAGGGCGACCTCGCCACCATGCTC
>NZ_JBHTCF010000063.1:0-876 GCF_042665355.1 Streptomyces monticola
GCGGCGGTGTGGGGGCTCGCGCGGTCCGCGCAGTCGGAGGAGCCGGGCCGGGTGGTGCTGGTCGACACGGACGACGTGGATGCGGTGGCTCTGGCGCTCGCGTCGGGGGAGCCGCAGGTCGTGGTGCGTGAGGGGGCCCTGTACGGCGCGCGGCTCGCTCGCGTCCCGGTGGTGACTGAGGAGGAGGCCGGGCCCACCTCCCGCTTCGGCGACGGTGAGGGCACGGTCTTGATGACCGGCGCGAGCGGGACGTTGGGCGGTTTGTTCGCCCGGCATCTGGTGTCCGAACTGGGTGTACGCAGGCTGCTGTTGACCAGTCGCAGGGGTGCTGATGCTCCGGGCGCGGCCGAGCTTGCCGAGGAGCTGACCGCACTCGGCGCGGAGGTGTCATGGGCGGCCTGTGACGCGGCTGACCGTGAGGCTCTCGCGGCTCTTCTCGCGCCGATCGAGAACCTGTCCGGTGTCGTCCATGTCGCGGGTGTCCTGGATGACGGTGTGATCGCCTCCCTCACGCCGGAGCGCATCGACTCGGTTCTGCGTCCGAAGGTGGACGCGGCTTTGAATCTGCACGAGTTGACCGCCGACCGTGAACTGGACGCGTTTGTGGTGTTCTCCTCGGCGGCCGGAGTCTTCGGCAATCCGGGGCAGGGCAATTACGCGGCCGCGAATGCCTTTCTGGATGCCCTTGCCAGTCACCGTCGGGCGAATGGTCTGCCCGCGCAGTCTCTGGCCTGGGGTCTGTGGGCGGATGAAGCGGCGGGTATGGCGGGGGAGTTGAGCGAGGCGGACCTGGAGCGGATGAACCGTACCGGGGTGCGTCCGATCACGGAGGCGCAGGGCCTGGCCCTCTTCGACACCGCCGGTGCCCTTCGCGAT
>NZ_JBHTCF010000064.1:0-815 GCF_042665355.1 Streptomyces monticola
CCGCAGGCGATCCGGGATCTGGGGGACAAGGTCGCGGCCCGGCATATCGCCCAGCGTGCCGGCGCCCCGCTGGTCGCGGGTACGCCCGACCCGGTCTCCGGCTCGGACGAGGTGGTGGCCTTCGCGCAGGAGCACGGCCTGCCCATCGCGATCAAGGCCGCGTTCGGCGGTGGCGGGCGCGGGCTGAAGGTCGCCCGCACCCTCGAAGAGGTCCCCGAGCTCTACGACTCCGCGGTGCGCGAGGCCGTCGCCGCCTTCGGCCGCGGCGAGTGCTTCGTCGAGCGCTACCTCGACAAGCCCCGGCACGTGGAGACCCAGTGCCTGGCCGACACCCACGGCAACGTGGTCGTGGTTTCGACCCGTGACTGCTCCCTGCAGCGCCGTCATCAGAAGCTGGTCGAGGAAGCCCCGGCCCCGTTCCTCTCCGAGGAGCAGAACGCGGAGTTGTATCGCGCTTCCAAGGCCATCCTGCGTGAGGCGGGGTATGTGGGTGCGGGGACGGTGGAGTTCCTCGTCGGTGTGGACGGCACCATCTCCTTCCTGGAGGTCAACACCCGTCTGCAGGTGGAGCACCCGGTCACCGAGGAGGTCACCGGCCTCGACCTGGTCCGGGAGATGTTCCGTATCGCCGACGGCGAGGCACTGGGCTACGGCGATCCCGAAGTGCGCGGTCACAGCTTCGAGTTCCGGATCAACGGTGAGGACCCGGGCCGTGGCTTCCTGCCCGCGCCGGGCACCGTCACCCTCTTCGACCCGCCCTCGGGCCCCGGCGTCCGCCTGGACGCGGGCGTCGAGTCGGGCTCGGTCATCGGCCC
>NZ_JBHTCF010000065.1:0-810 GCF_042665355.1 Streptomyces monticola
AGGAAAATGCTGTTTATGAATCTTTAGAGCAATTTACTGTCCACCAAAAGGATGCAGACCGTGTATTGGAGGATGAGGTAATCTGCATTGAGGTAAAAGGTAGCCCCTTATTATTGCGCAGGGTATTCTATTACGACCATGCAAACGACAATATCTATGAGTTCCTCTCCAACAATTTCGAGCTGGAGGCGACAGCCATTGCCGATATTTACCGGCAGCGGTGGCAGATAGAATCGCTGTTCAAAAGGCTCAAACAGAACTTTCCCCTTAAATATTTTCTCGGGGAATCGCAGAACGCCATCGAGATCCAGATCTGGGTATCGCTGATCGCCCAGCTCATCCTGCTGGTGATTAAAGGAAGGACAGAACATAGATGGGCATTTTCCAACCTGGCATCCTTTATCAGGAACCATGCTTTAACTTATATCCATCTCTTTAAGTTCCTGGATAATCCTAACGTGGACTGGAATAAGTTAACATTGGGAGATCGAAATCAGTTAAATATCTTTCAGACATGACCATGCTATCGACATTAAACAGAAAAACAGCGATCAAGTGAAACCAAGCATGTTTTGTAAGAACATTGGGAATTTAACCGGACAACAATGTTTAAAAACTAGAATTATTTAAATATGCACGAAGTGCGACCCATTAGGAGAAAAACAAAAGGGGCGCTTAACCGACCTATTCGGTAAGCAGAACTGACTATGAGCCAATTAATAGCTTACATAACCATATAATATTGTTTATCAAAAGCTTTTTATTAGAAATCGAAAACCAAATTTAATCAAGAAGTATGAAGAATATTCT
>NZ_JBHTCF010000066.1:0-769 GCF_042665355.1 Streptomyces monticola
TCGCTTCGGAGATCCGTGGTGTGACGGAGGAGACCACGACGGGTGTGCACCGGTTGTACGAGATGCACCGGGACGGGACGTTGTTGTTCCCGGCGATCAATGTCAATGACGCGGTGACGAAGTCGAAGTTCGACAACAAGTACGGCTGCCGGCACTCGTTGATCGATGGCATCAACCGGGCCACGGATGTGCTGATCGGTGGCAAGACGGCGGTGGTGTTCGGTTACGGCGATGTGGGCAAGGGCTGTGCGGAGTCGCTGCGCGGTCAGGGTGCGCGGGTGATCGTGACGGAGATCGACCCGATCTGTGCGCTGCAGGCGGCGATGGACGGGTACCAGGTGGCCACGCTGGATGATGTGGTCGGTATCGCGGACATTTTCGTGACCACGACGGGCAACAAGGGCATCATCATGGCGAGCGATATGGCCAAGATGAAGCACCAGGCGATCGTGGGGAACATCGGTCACTTCGACAACGAGATCGATATGGCCGGTCTCGCGCAGATCGAGGGGATCGTCAAGGACGAGGTCAAGCCGCAGGTGCACACCTGGACGTTCCCGGACGGCAAGGTGCTGATCGTGCTGTCCGAGGGGCGGCTGCTGAATCTGGGCAATGCGACCGGGCATCCGTCGTTCGTGATGTCCAACTCGTTCGCGGACCAGACGCTGGCGCAGATCGAGCTGTTCACCAAGCCGGAGGAGTACCCGACCGATGTCTATGTGCTGCCCAAGCACCTGGACGAGAAGGTCGCCCGGCTGCACCTGGACGC
>NZ_JBHTCF010000067.1:0-764 GCF_042665355.1 Streptomyces monticola
GCCTCGATGGTGGCGATGCCGTCCTTGCGGGACTCCTCCTGACCCGTGCAGATGGTGAACGTCAGGGTGTCGATGAGGATGTCCGACTCCTGGATGCCCCAGTTGCCGGTCAGATCGTCGATCAGCCGCTCCGCGACGGCGACCTTGTGCTCGACGGTGCGGGCCTGGCCCTCCTCGTCGATGGTCAGCGCGATCAACGCCGCACCATGCTCCCGCGCCAGCTTCGTGACCTTCGCGAACCGCGAGTCCGGCCCATCGCCGTCCTCGTAGTTCACCGAGTTGATGACCGCACGGCCACCCAGCTTCTCCAACCCCGCCTGAATGACGTCCACTTCAGTCGAGTCGAGGACGATCGGCAGCGTCGAGGCCGTCGCGAACCGGCCCGCCAGCTCCTCCATGTCCGCCACACCATCACGGCCGACATAGTCCACGCACAGGTCCAGCATGTGCGCGCCCTCACGGATCTGATCGCGCGCCATCTCCACACAGTCGTCCCAGCGCGCCTCCAGCATCGCCTCACGGAACTTCTTCGACCCGTTGGCGTTCGTCCGCTCACCGATCGCCATGTACGAGGTGTCCTGACGGAACGGCACCGTCTGGTACAGCGACGCGGCACCCGGCTCCGGACGCGGCTCACGCTCACTCGGGGCCAGGCCGCGCACCCGCTCCACCACCTGCCGCAGATGCTCGGGCGTGGTGCCGCAGCAGCCGCCCACCAGAGACAGGCCGTACTCGCCGACGAACGTCTCCTGCGCGTCGGCCAG
>NZ_JBHTCF010000068.1:0-720 GCF_042665355.1 Streptomyces monticola
GGCTGATCGACGATCTGACCGGCAACTGGGGCATCCAGGAGTCGGACATCCTCATCGACACCCTGACGTTCACCATCTGCACGGGTCAGGAGGAGTCCCGCAAGGACGGCATCGCCACCATCGAGGCCATTCGCGAACTCAAGCGGCGCCGTCCGGATGTCCAGACGACGCTCGGCCTGTCGAACATCTCCTTCGGTCTCAACCCGGCCGCCCGGGTGCTTCTGAACTCCGTGTTCCTGGACGAGTGCGTGAAGGCCGGTCTGGACTCGGCGATCGTGCACGCGAGCAAGATCCTGCCGATCGCCCGCTTCGACGAGGAGCAGATCAAGGTCGCCCTCGACCTGATCCATGACCGCCGTACCGAGGGCTATGACCCGCTGCAGAAGCTGATGGAGCTCTTCGACGGCGTCTCCACCACGGCACTGAAGGCGGGCAGGGCCGATGAGCTCCGCGCTCTCCCGCTGGACGAGCGGCTCAAGCGGCGCATCATCGACGGCGAGAAGACCTGCCTGGAATGGGATCTGGACGCGGCTCTCACCGAACGGCCCGCCCTGGACATCGTGAACGACACCCTGCTTGAGGGCATGAAGGTGGTCGGTGAGCTGTTCGGCTCGGGTCAGATGCAGTTGCCGTTCGTGCTGCAGTCGGCGGAGGTCATGAAGACGGCGGTGGCCTATCTGGAGCCGCACATGGAGAAGTCCGACTCCGAGGGCAAGGGCA
>NZ_JBHTCF010000069.1:0-720 GCF_042665355.1 Streptomyces monticola
TGCCCTTGCCCTCGGAGTCGGACTTCTCCATGTGCGGCTCCAGATAGGCCACCGCCGTCTTCATGACCTCCGCCGACTGCAGCACGAACGGCAACTGCATCTGACCCGAGCCGAACAGCTCACCGACGACCTTCATGCCCTCAAGGAGCGTGTCGTTCACGATGTCCAGCGCGGGGCGGTCCTGGAGGGCCTCGTCGAGGTCGGCCTCAAGGCCGTTCTTCTCGCCGTCGATGATGCGCCGCTGCAGGCGGTCGTCCAGCGGCAGCGCGGCCAGTTCCTCGGCCTTGCCCGCCTTCAACGACTTGGCGGTGGCGCCCTCGAACAGCGCCATCAGCTTCTGCAGCGGGTCGTAGCCCTCCGCGCGCCGGTCGTAGATCAGGTCGAGGGCGGTGGTGACCTGCTCCTCGTCGAAGCGGGCGATCGGCAGGATCTTGCTCGCGTGCACGATCGCCGAGTCCAGACCGGCCTTCACGCACTCGTCCAGGAACACGGAGTTGAGCAGGATGCGGGCGGCCGGGTTGAGACCGAAGGAGATGTTCGACAGGCCGAGCGTCGTCTGGACATCCGGGTGACGGCGCTTGAGCTCCCTGATCGCCTCGATGGTGGCGATGCCGTCCTTGCGGGACTCCTCCTGACCCGTGCAGATGGTGAACGTCAGGGTGTCGATGAGGATGTCCGACTCCTGGATGCCCCAGTTGCCGGTCAGATCGTCGATCAGCC
>NZ_JBHTCF010000070.1:0-650 GCF_042665355.1 Streptomyces monticola
GGGGCGGTGTCGGCGAGGGGGACGCCGTAGCGGGCCAGGCGCAGGGGCATGAGGGATTCGACGGGGGCTTTGCGGCGCCAGTTGCGGCCGTAGCGGGAGCGCAGGCGGGCCTGGTAGACGAGGCGTTCTTGTTCGAGCTTGATGACCTGGTCGTAGGAGCGCAGTTCCCAGAGTTTCATGCGGCGCCAGAGCAGGAAGGTGGGGCCGGGGGCGAGGAGCCAGCGGGTGAGGCGGACGCCTTCCATGTGTTTGTCGGCGGTGATGTCGGCGATGCGGCCAATGGCGTGGCGGGCGGCTTCGACGGCGACGACGAACAGGACGGGGATGACGGCGTGCATGCCCACGCCGAGGGGGTCGGGCCAGGCGGCGGCGCCGTTGAACGCGATCGTCGCCGCCGTCAGCAGCCACGCCGTCTGGCGCAGCAGCGGAAACGGAATCCGGATCCAGGTCAGCAGCAGATCAAGCGCCAGCAGCACACAGATCCCGGCATCGATACCGATGGGGAAGACGACGGAGAAGTTCCCGAAGCCCTTCTTCTCCGCCAGATCACGCACCGCGGCATACGAACCCGCGAAACCGATCCCCGCGATGACGACCGCCCCCGCGACCACCACCCCGACCAAGATCCGGTGCGTACGCGTCAGACGCAG
>NZ_JBHTCF010000071.1:0-650 GCF_042665355.1 Streptomyces monticola
AAGGCGACCGAATCCCAGCACGCCAAGGGCAAGCTCACCGCCCGTGAGCGCATCGAGCTCCTCCTGGACGCGGGGTCTTTCAAGGAGGTCGAGCAGCTGCGGCGGCACCGGGCGACCGGCTTCGGCCTGGAGGGCAAGAAGCCCTACACGGACGGTGTGGTCACCGGCTGGGGCACGGTCGAGGGCCGCACGGTCTTCGTCTACGCGCATGACTTCCGGATCTTCGGCGGTGCGCTCGGCGAAGCGCACGCCACGAAGATCCACAAGATCATGGACATGGCCATCGCGGCCGGTGCCCCGCTGGTCTCCCTGAACGACGGTGCCGGGGCGCGGATCCAGGAGGGTGTCAGCGCGCTCGCGGGCTACGGCGGGATCTTCCAGCGCAACACCCGGGCCTCCGGCGTGATCCCGCAGATCAGCGTGATGCTCGGCCCGTGCGCGGGCGGCGCGGCGTACAGCCCCGCGCTGACGGACTTCGTCTTCATGGTCCGCGACACCTCGCAGATGTTCATCACCGGACCCGACGTCGTGAAGGCCGTCACCGGTGAGGAGATCACCCAGAACGGCCTCGGCGGCGCCGATGTGCACGCCGAGACCTCGGGCGTCGCGCACTTCGCGTACGACGACGAGGAGACCTGCATCGCAGAGGT
>NZ_JBHTCF010000072.1:0-619 GCF_042665355.1 Streptomyces monticola
GATGTCGTCGGCGAAGCGGACGGCGTCGCGGACGTGGCGTACCCAGTACTCGGGGTCGGTGATGTCCTTGAGGACCGGGATCGAGGGCTCGTGGTAGGTGAGGGATGCGGCCACGGTCCGGAACTCGTCGAGCATCGGCTCCATGAGCGGCGAGTGGAAGGCGTGCGAGACCTTCAGACGGGTCGTCTTACGGCCTTCGGCCTCGAAGTGCGCCTTGATGGCCAATGCCTGGGTCTCGTCGCCGGAGATGACCACGGCGGTGGGTCCGTTGATCGCGGCGATGGTGACGGTGTCGGTGTCGGTGAGGTGCGGGGTGACCTCGTCCTCGGTGGCCTGGATCGCCACCATCGCCCCGCCCTCGGGCAGGGCCTGCATCAACTTGCCGCGCGCCGAGACCAGTTGGACCGCATCCGGCAGAGACAGGACTCCGGCCACGTGCGCGGCGGCGATCTCCCCGATCGAATGCCCGGCCAGGAAGTCGGGCCGTATGCCCCAGGACTCGACGAGGCGGTACAGCGCGACCTCGATGGCGAAGAGGGCGGGCTGGGTGAACTCGGTGCGGTTGAGCTTCTCCGGGTCCTCGCCCCAGATCACCTCCCGCAGCTCGCCGCCGACCTCG
>NZ_JBHTCF010000073.1:0-580 GCF_042665355.1 Streptomyces monticola
GCCATCCGGTTCCAGGTGTGGCGGCGGCCGCGGATCGCGACCGAGTACTCGTACATCACCTCGGGGTCGCACATGCCCGGGATGAAGGAGTCGCCGAAGTGGTGGGCGTCGAAACCCACTTCCTTCGCGTTCAGGGCGAGTTGGGGCACGACGTTGGTGTGCGAGCCTTCCTGGCTGGTGCCGATGGCGCCCATCACGACGGCGCCGGCGTCCTGTACGGCGGCGACGGCCGTGGCGGCCAGTTCCTTGGTGACGCCGGGCATGGTGCCGGGCAGCGGCATGACGACGCCGTCGGCGCCCGCCTCGACCAGGTTGGTGAGCCGCTCGACGGTGATGCGCTCCGGGTGGCCGGCGTGGTGCATCTTGCCGCTCCACAGGGCCACGTCGTCGCCGAGGCCCTTGCGCAGCTCCTCGGTCACGCGGGCCATGCCGTCGAAGGAGCCGCCGGTGCCGGGGTTGGCGGTGATGCAGAGCATCGCGGCGCCCATGTCGATCAGGCGCTTGGCGTGCTCGGGCTTGGCGCGGCGGATCTCGGGGACGTCGCCGGGCTCCAGGTTGATGCCGATGGGCCGGCCGATGA
>NZ_JBHTCF010000074.1:0-547 GCF_042665355.1 Streptomyces monticola
CCCGGCAGGCCAAGGTCGACGGCATCGAGGTCCCGGATGTGGAGGTCGACGACCCCACCGGTGAGGCCGAGTTGCTGGTCCTGGGCTGGGGCTCGACCTACGGCCCCATCACCGCCGCCGTCCGCCGTCTGCGTAACGCGGGAGAGACCGTCGCGCAGGCCCATCTGCGCCATCTCAACCCCCTTCCGCGGAATCTGGGCGAGGTGCTGGCGCGTTACGACAAGGTGGTGGTGCCCGAGATGAACCTCGGCCAGCTCGCCACCCTGCTCCGGGCGAAGTACCTGGTAGACGCCCAGAGTTACAACCAGGTCAATGGCATGCCGTTCAAGGCCGAGCAGCTCGCCACGGCTCTCAAGGAGGCCCTCGATGGCTGAGACGATTACGGAAGGCACCGGCTCCATCGAAGCGCTTTCGCTGGTGCCCAAGGCCGAGGCCGAGCAGTCCATGAAGGACTTCAAGTCCGATCAGGAAGTGCGCTGGTGCCCCGGCTGCGGTGACTACGCGATCCTGGCCGCCGTGCAGGGCTTCATGCCCGAACTCGGCCTGG
>NZ_JBHTCF010000075.1:0-538 GCF_042665355.1 Streptomyces monticola
GGGCCTCGGGGGCCTGCTCGATGATGACGTGGGCGTTGGTGCCGCTGATCCCGAACGAAGAGATGCCCGCCCGGCGCGGACGGCCCGTCTCCGGCCAGGGCCGCGACTCGGTGAGGAGCTCGATATGACCCTCGGTCCAGTCCACCTGGCGCGTCGGCTCATCCACATGCAGCGTCTTGGGCAGCACCCCGTGGCGCATGGCCTCGACCATCTTGATGATCCCGGAGACTCCGGCCGCGGCCTGCGTGTGCCCCATGTTGGACTTGATCGAGCCCAGCCACAGCGGCCGGTCGTCGGGCCTTTCACGGCCGTACGTCGCAAGCAGCGCCTGCGCCTCGATCGGATCGCCCAGGGTCGTACCCGTGCCGTGCGCCTCGACCGCGTCGACCTGTTCGGCGGTGAGCTGGGCGTTGGCGAGCGCCTGCCGGATCACCCGCATCTGCGAGGGCCCGTTCGGCGCGGTCAGGCCGTTGCTCGCACCGTCCTGGTTCACCGCCATGCCCCGCACCACGGCCAGCACGGGGTGACCGTTGGCGCG
>NZ_JBHTCF010000076.1:0-530 GCF_042665355.1 Streptomyces monticola
GGTACAGCCTTGCCAAATTTGGGATGGGTTTCATGTCTGTTCACACCTTTGAGTAAAACAGGTTTACCATTTACCCATAACCTGCTGTCTTTAATTTCGACCTTTCGGAAACCAAATTTGCTAGATAATACTTCGGTTATCTGGTCATTTTTGTCTTTTAACGTAATTAAGACGGTATACAAATAAGGAGTTTCTGCAGTCCATAGATGTGGTTGTTGTACCGTGGCTTGAAACTGCCGTTTATCTTCCTCTTCTTTCTTTCCGAAAAAACCGCCAAGATTTATTTTCCGATTAATTTTTTCTTCCGTTTCAAAAATAACATATGTTTTCCCACTTTCTGTTGTACCTGTCGTTGTATTCGTTATTGTAAAGTATGGAGATAACTTAGGATTAAAGCTATCCCATGTACCAAGTGCTGCTTCTAACGAGATGTCTGATGTATCAAAATGTTCAACTTTCCCATTAAAGGTTACTTTTACTTTACTCTCTTCTATTACCTCCGCACTTTCTATTTCAATTGGCCCTGGAGG
>NZ_JBHTCF010000077.1:0-527 GCF_042665355.1 Streptomyces monticola
TAAATGCCACGGCCTGCTGGTCGTCGCTCTCACCGACGAGAACGGCCGACTGCTGTGGATCTCAGCAGCGCGGCCCGGACGCACCTCGGAGATCACCGCATGCCGCCACGACAAGCTCACCGCCCGCCTGCGCGAAGCTGGCCTCGGCGCCATCGCCGACCTGGGCTTCGTCGGCCTCGACGACAGCACACCCGATGCCGATCCGGCTGTGATCACCGGCTACAAGGCCGCGAAGAACCGGCCCCTGACCCGGGCGCAGAAGCTGTCCAACCGGGCCCTGGCCGCGGTCCGCGCACCGGCCGAGCACGGCTTCGCCCACCTGAAGAACTGGCGCGTGTTGACCAAGGTCCGCACCGCCCCGTCCTGGGCGACCGCCCTGGTCCGGGCTCTCCTCGTCCTGACGAACCGCGAAGCCGCGAGGTGACCGATGAACCCCACCGAAGGCACCCGCCCCCGACCAGCACGAGCACCCCTGCCGCCCCTCACGCCACCACCGTGACCTGCAACTCCAGCTTGCACACAACTCA
>NZ_JBHTCF010000078.1:0-520 GCF_042665355.1 Streptomyces monticola
CCAGGCCGAGTTCGGGCATGAAGCCCTGCACGGCGGCCAGGATCGCGTAGTCACCGCAGCCGGGGCACCAGCGCACTTCCTGATCGGACTTGAAGTCCTTCATGGACTGCTCGGCCTCGGCCTTGGGGACGAGGGCCAGGGCTTCAGATGACATTGAGGACCTCCCGGATCGCGGTGGCGAGCTGGCCCGCTTTGAACGGCATGCCGGTGACCTGGTCGTAACTGCAGGCGTCCACCAGGTACTTGGCGCGGATGAGCAGGGCGAGCTGGCCGAGGTTCATCTCCGGTATCAGGACGTGCTCATAGCGCCGCAGGACATCGCCGAGGTTGGCCGGGAAGGGGTTGAGGTGGCGCAGGTGGGCCTGGGCCACCTCGACGTCCTCGCCCCTGACGCGGCGGACGGCGGCGGTGATGGGGCCGTAGGTCGAGCCCCAGCCCAGGACCAGCAACTCGGCCTCACCGGTGGGGTCGTCGACCTCCACATCCGGGACCTCGATGCCGTCGACCTTGGCCTGCCGGG
>NZ_JBHTCF010000079.1:0-518 GCF_042665355.1 Streptomyces monticola
GTATAGCCACCTTTCATCGGTTGTATGGTACGATTAAATTCTGCGTTATATTGGTCAACAAAAAAATAAGGACTTTTGCGACGCATAAAATCAACTGTTTTCCCTTCTTTAGGCTGGTATTTTCCTGCTGTCCATTCATTCCAATCGTTGAAAAGTCCAACCATCAGGCTTACCTGATCAGAGAATGTGTAAGTACCTTTTATGCCCGCATTTTGAAAGGGACCCATAGAAAACAGGTAGGAAGTGGAATAATTGAAGTTTCCGGTTGGAGAGATGATTTCGTAGCCGATAAATGTGCCCATAAACCCTGCGGTCATGGAAAATTTATCTGTGAAATCATAACTTACATAAAGATTTTGTAAATGAAAGGAATCTCCACCTTTTCCGGCAAGCAAAGATTGTTCTTGTCCCCTTGGGCCGAAAGCAACCTCTCCAACGAAAGATGCTTTATTCACTTTTTTACTGATTGCTAAGTCTAGCATACCCAACGATATAGAATTCTGTTCGTTGGCAAAGGC